>JAZTWC010000065.1:0-17097 GCA_045635665.1 Acutalibacteraceae bacterium | reverse complement strand
AACCATGTAACTATGACAAGCCTTGGCGAATTTTATGTTGGTATGCTCGACGGCAGAAAGCCAAAAAATCTTGAGGTTTTTGCAGAGATGCTCAGAACTGTTCTCCCCACTGAAATATCAATGGAAATTCACCGTCAGCAGTACAGTAAGCTCATCATTAACTCCTGCATCAATGCTGTTGCAGGTATCACGGGCAAGGTACTCGGTGAAATTTTAAAAGACGACCGCGCAAGAGACCTCTTCCTTAACATTGCAAGAGAGGGTATGGCTGTAGCTAAGGCTATGGGAATCAACGTGCCCAAGTACGGTGTGATGCTCGAATACAAGCTTCTCGCTCTCGGCAACAACAAGGTTTACAACGGCATCTGCAAGTTTGTTGTAAGTATGGTTGGTAAACTTTACAGCGATGTTAAGCCGTCGACTCTTCAGTCACTTGAAAAGGGCGAACTTACTGAGATTGATATTCTCAACGGCTATTTTGTTGAGAATGGTAACAAATACGGTGTGGCTACCCCTGTTAACACAAAGCTTGTCGAGATGATTCACGAGATTGAGCAGGGCAAGAGAGAAATGACATCGGATAACTTAGCCGAGTTTTAATCAGCGCGTTTTTGATACTTTTTGCGCACCAGCAAAAAGTATGCCTGCCCGGCGAGGGCAATAAAACATAAAATTAAGACGGCTTCAGTTGAAGTCGTCTTTTCGTTTCTTTTTTTCGCAGAAATGTAATCGCAGCAAAGCAACTTGCATATCTGCATTTATTATCGCTCGCCGCGGGGCGTAACTTTTGCTGGCGCACAAAAGTGACCAAAATGCGCTCTCGCTTTTATACCGGTAGGTATTCCATTGCTAACTTTTCTCTTATAACCTCGTTATCAGGCACAAGCACCGCCATACCCCTGACATAAGTGCTCTTATATGAGCCGTCAAAAGGCACCGCATAAGTGTTGATTTTCACCGTCGCAATCTTGGGCAGAATAGTAGTAACAAGGTGAGTTATGGACGAACTCGTCATATCAGTTGTAACCATAGTCATAGCCTTATTCATAAGACTCGTCAGTGTCGCTGTATCCGAATGCTTTAGCTTATCAAAAACTGCAAGAATCAGTGTCCGCTGTCGGTTGGTACGACCGAAGTCACTGTCAATTTTTCTGATACGCGCATAATTGAGGGCTTTTCTGCCGTTGAGGTGATTCATACCCTCTTTACAGTTCGTTGCCACATAGGGAGCCTCTTTGGCTGTAAGATAAATATCCACACCGCCTATAAGGTCAATAAGCTCAATAAAGCCGCTGAAATCTACCTCAATTCCTCCGTCGATTTTCACGCCGAAGTTCTGCTCAAGAGTCTTGTATAAAAGAGGAAATCCACCAAAAGCATAAGCTGCATTGAGTCGGTTATCAGAGTAACCTCCTGGGATGGATACATAAAGGTCTCTGAGGAATGAGATGAGAGACACCTCGTTAGTATCGGGGTTGTAGGAGCAAAGTATCATTGTATCGCTTCGCTGTCTGCCCTGCCCCTCTTGTCTGTCCTGGCCAACAAGCAATATGTTAATCAGGTGGTCAGCTTCAATAGGTGCAACTGACTTTATAGTAATACTCTCAGGTTTCACAGTTGTACCCGTATAGGTGGTGTCTTCCACTTCAAAATCTTCCATATCCGGGGCAACGGTGACGAGTTCTTCGTTATTTATTTTTTCTATGCTTTTGGCAATGTGATTGACCAGCAGGTAAATACCGCCCACCGATACAACAGCAAAAACAAGCAAAGTTATCAGTAAACCTTTGAAAAACTTTTTCATTCTTGAACCCTCTTAATATGAATATTTAAGGAATTTAAAGTATCTGCAATCTGAAAATTTAATAATCACAAGAGCCAAAACCTGTGTCACTATCAGAGTTACTGCAAAATGTAAGATATTCTGCCAATCAGGCAACTCAAAAATCTTAAATATTTTTCCCACGACCATAAACACAGCCATATGTGCAACGTATGAAACAGTGCTGATTTTTCTTAGTACAAAGGAGTGTTTGCAAGTGATATCTAAAGTCAGAAACACCTTGCAAAGATAATAAGCCGCAAAGGGCACTGCAATGTAGCAGTCAGTATTCTCGATTTCAACTCCACTGTATCTGAGCAGAAGATATTCCGCCACAAGACCCGCAAAAGCAAAAATGAATGTTATTGTGTATTTCTTCGTCTTGCCCTCATAGTTTTTCTCAGCGAGATATTTGCCGATTGCTATGTAAAGGATGCTGACAGAGAAGTTACGGCAGGGAAGAAGGAAAATCTGTGAAAGATTATCCCCTGCTGCCTTAAGAGTGTCAGACGACTGAATGACAAACTCATAGTTTGATGATAAAAGTGAGGGCATATAGCATACCGCACCGATAACCACAAGAGCCCACTGAGGAAGCTTACGGGACAAAAACAGCACAATTGCAAAGCCTGTTATCAATGCCGTTATGTACCAGGAACTCTGAAATGTTGAGCCGAAAAGGAAGTCTCTGACAAGATGCAACGCTCCCTGCAGCACGCCCATTTTGTGATAGCCTCTTATATAAAGTGTCAGTGGCAGAAGCACTATAAACCAGAAAAGATAAAGCTTCAGGTTGTGTGTCACACTCTTTTTAAGGTATGCCGTCTGCTCTGCTTCACTGTTACATTTATTGATTTTGCTGAAAAAGAAGTAGCCCGAAATCATAAAGAAAGCAGGCACCGCAAGTCGCACCAAAGGTGTGATGTACCCCTCAAACAATGAGGTGTGTGTAGACACAATCAATATAGACAGCACGTACTTGAGCACATCAGCAGCATCGAGATTTTTTCTCTGAGTTAACATAAATATCAGCCTTTTCTCCAAACAAACTTGTCAACTATACCTGTATAGCTTTCGATGATTTTTACTACCTTGGTTGAAACGTTTTCGTCGGTATAGTTTTCTACGGGGATACCAATATCACCGCTCTCATTCATTGATACGGCTGTATCAACACTGCGAAGAAGATTCTTTTCGTCTATACCCGCAAGGATAAAACAAGCCTTGTCGAGAGCTTCAGGTCTTTCAGTTGATGTTCTGATGCAAACTGCAGGAAAGCTCTTGCCGATTGAAGTGAAAAAGCTTGACTCTTCGGGCAAAGTACCGCTGTCAGACACCACGCAATAAGCATTCATCTGCAGACAGTTATAGTCGTGGAAGCCTAAGGGCTCATGCTGTATAACTCTGCTATCAAGCTGGAAGCCACTGTCAGCGAGTCTCTTTTTGCTTCTGGGGTGACATGAGTAAAGTATAGGCATATCGTACTTTTCAGCCATTTTGTTGATAGCTGTGAAAAGTGAAAGGAAGTTTTTATCGTTGTCGATATTCTCTTCCCTGTGAGCAGAAAGAAGAATGTATCCCTGCTTTTTAAGACCTAATCTTTCGTGAATATCTGATTTTTCGATGCTTTCTAAGTTAGCTCTTAAAACCTCAGCCATAGGTGAGCCTGTAACATAGGTTCTCTCCTTTGGCAAACCGCACTCTTGAAGATAACGTCTTGCATGCTCCGAGTATGCCATATTCACATCTGAGATGATATCAACAATTCTGCGGTTAGTCTCTTCGGGTAAGCACTCATCCTTGCATCTGTTACCTGCTTCCATATGGAAGATAGGAATGTGCAATCTCTTGGCAGGAATTGCACTAAGGCAAGAGTTTGTGTCACCCAAGATAAGCAGTGCATCGGGTTTGATTTCATTCATCAGCTTATATGAACAGTTGATAATGTTACCCACCGTTGCACCAAGGTCATCGCCTACAGCATTCATATACACCTCAGGCTCATCGAGACTAAGGTCACGGAAGAATATGCCGTTGAGGTTATAGTCATAGTTCTGACCTGTATGTGCAAGGATGCAGTCAAAATATTTACGGCACTTTTTTATAACAGCTGAAAGTCTTATAATTTCGGGGCGTGTACCCACGATGATAAGAAGCTTTAATTTGCCGTTATCTTTGAATTTTATATCGGAATAGTCAAGTTTGAGTTCCATATATTATTTTCCTTTCGGATGTTTTTCCGCTCGCCGCGGAGGCATTCTTTTTCCTATCGCGGAAAAAGAATCAAAAACGCGATGTTATACTTCTTCAAAATATGTATCGGGTTTATGGGGGTCAAAGGTTTCATTTGCCCACATAAGAGTCACAAGGTTTTCACCCTCTGAGAGATTAGTTATGCTGTGAGTGTACCCGGGAAGCATATACACGGCTTTGAGTTCGTCACCGCTGACTAAGTACTCTGCCACTTCATCACAGCCGATTTTTCTCATTTTTATAAGAGCCTTACCTGATACCACAAGGAAGATTTCCCATTTGCTGTGGTGCCAGTGGTTACCCTTTGTCTCACCGGGCAGTGACACATTGACGCTGAACTGACCCTTGTCGATACTTTTCATAATCTCTGTGAATGACCCGCGGGAGTCGCTTTTTGTATCATAGCCGTGGATAGCCTTGTCTATCGGCAGATATGACAGATAAGTCGAGTAGAGCTTATATGCAAAGCTGTCATTTTTAATCGACGGCATCATAAGTGTATCGGGGAAAGCTTTGAAGCTCTCGAGCAATCGCACAATCTCACCCAAGGTCACCTTATGTGTCACGGGCACTGTGCAAAATCTCGAGTATTTGCCGTCTCTGTGCTCTTTGCCCATCAGGCAACAAAGCATCTCTTCCACAAGGTCATCGATGTAAAGAAGCTCCAGCTCGGTACTTTCATCGTTGACAGTTATGGGCAGGTCGTTAGCAATATTGTTGCAGAACGTTGCAACTGCGCTGTTGTAGTTAGGTCTTGCCCACTTACCGAAAATATTGGGGAAACGGTATATCATAACCTTAGCCGAGGTATCTTCACTGTATTTTATGAGAGTATCCTCGCCTGCCTTTTTGCTAAGACCATAAGGGCTGTCGGCAAATCTGCCCATAAGCGACGCCTGAATTGAGCTTGAGAGCACAATAGGACAGTTATTGCCTTTATCCTTAAGGATACTGAGTACTTCACTTAAAAAATCACAGTTACCGACCATAAACTCAGCAGTATCCTTGGGTCTGTTGACACCTGCAAAATTAAAAATGAAATCAGCTTCGCTCAAATATTTCGGCAGTGTACCCTCATCAGAGTCGATATCATATGACATTATCTCGTCAATTATCAGCTCAGGAAAGCGTCTGTCTTTGCCGTTTTTTATGTTTTCAAGGGCACAGACTAAGTTTTTGCCAACAAAGCCTTTTGCACCCAACACAAGAATTTTCATTTATTTATTCTCCCAATTTTCAAGTTCCTGGCGGATATATTCAAGGGAAAGAAGCTTTTCTTTTACCTGCTCAACGTCGAGGATTTCAGTGTTGTTGGAGTTGAATTCCGTAAGAACATTTCTCTCTGTGTCGCCGTCTGAGAAATATTTATCGTAGTTAAGGTCACGCTTATCTGAGGGTACACGGTAGAAGTTGCCCATATCCTCAGCCTTGGCACACTCTTCGTTGGTCAGAAGTGTCTCATACATCTTTTCACCGTGACGTATGCCGATAACCTTGATTTCATCCTTACTGCCGAAGAGCTCTTTTACAGCCTGAGCGAGGGTTTCAATAGTGCAAGCGGGGGCCTTCTGTACAAGGATATCACCTGATACACCGTGCTCAAATGCGAAGAGTACAAGGTCAACAGCCTCTTCGAGAGCCATAATGAAGCGTGTCATTTTAGGCTCTGTAACAGTGATAGGCTTGCCGTTTTTAATCTGATCAATCCAAAGAGGAATAACACTGCCTCTTGAGCACATAACGTTGCCGTATCTTGTGCAGCAGATTTTTGTCTTGTCAGGTGATACGGTGCGTGACTTTGCAACGATTACTTTTTCCATCATTGCCTTTGATGTACCCATAGCATTTACAGGGTAAGCCGCCTTGTCTGTAGAAAGGCCGATGATAACCTTTACACCTGCTTCAATAGCAGCGGTGAGTACATTGTCTGTACCGATAACATTGGTGCGTACAGCTTCCATAGGGAAGAACTCACAAGAGGGCACCTGCTTTAAAGCCGCAGCATGAAAGATATAATCCACACCGTGCATTGCGTTGCGTACAGATGCGATATCTCTGATATCACCGATATAAAACTTAAGCTTGTTTGCATACTCGGGGTACGCTGCCTGGTACTCGTGGCGCATATCATCCTGCTTCTTTTCATCTCGTGAAAATATGCGGATTTCGCCGATATCTGTAGTGAGAAATTTCTTAAGCACAGCATTACCGAATGAACCGGTACCGCCTGTGATAAGTAAAGTTTTACCTGTAAAAGTGTTCATATTATCGCACCTCATTTATATATTCAGTGTAGGATTTATTCATATCAAAAATGTCAACATAGTGATGACCTACCCTCTCATTTTCGGGAGGCAGTGACATATAATCGCCATAAACATAGCTGAGCCACTCATCATATTTGTCAGAGACGTTGACCTTTATTCCCTCGAATTCCATTTCTATAGTGCCTTGGACCCACTCTTTTGGAATAATCTCTTTATCTAACCAGGCACCTGAGTTGTTGACAACTCTGTCGGTTGGTGGTACGGACTTGAAGAGTTTCTCGCGCTTTTCGACAGCGCCTTTAAGCGAGGGGAAAAGTATCATCGTAATCATAGTTATTATTTTAGCTATAAGACTCATATGAGGCATATAAAAAGCCTTGTATATTCTTCGGGTAAGCAATGCTTTTTTAAACTCGTAAATCTTAGCCTTTAAGCCATTCGGGTAGTTATCAAGAGGGAAAATATCTATATAAGCTCCGTGATTGATATTCAGGTTGCGGGCACTTGTCTCTATAAAAGCAGTTCTGCTGTCACGGATTTTTGCAAAGTTGTTGGGGTACTCGGGGTCTGTATCTTTAGTCTGCAGAAAGTAGTATTCGGGAAGCTCTTGCGGTGCAACAGCGAGGAATTTTTCATACTCTTCTCTTGGAAGACTCACATCCACATCATCATCCCAAGGGATAAAACCTGAATGTCTGACCGCACCTAAAAGTGTACCACCTTGTACGAAATATTTTATGCCGTGTTTATTGCAGATATCCACGAAACAAGCGAGCATATCTCTTTCGCATATTTTAAGGCTTTGCAGTTGCTCAGCTGTAAGATTCATCATTTCCCCTCCCCTGAATATAAGTTTTCATAATATTATATCACAGTATATCCGATTAGACAAGTTTTTTGACGTATATTTTTAGTCTGCTGACTCACCGGATAATAAAAAACGGGTAGGATTAGCCACAGGTGGCTAAGGACAGTTTAGGTGAAATATACGGTGTAGTCAGTTACGGCTACACCGTGTTTTCATTTTTACGAAGCCTTTTGGGAATAGGCTTTCATTTCTTCTTTTGTCTTTTCTAACATTTCAGCATCGGGGAACTGTATAACGCCAACACCCACAAAGCGTATTTTTATAGGAACATGTTTCTTCCCGTCTGCTCCTCTTACTCGGTCAAAGACTTCAATTTTATCAATGAGCTTATTAACAATAGAAGGTGTAAGTTCTTTCAAGTCAGTACATTGACGAATGTTAGAAAGAAAATTTCTGACATCAATGTTTTCTTGCTGTGCGGTATTAATAAGTTTCTCGGCATCCTCAACCTTTTGCATTAAATCCTTCTGCTCATTTTCATAATTGGTAAGCATACGTTTATAGCGAGCATCAGGTAGTTTACCAAGAACATTTTGTTCAAATACCGCCTCAATGAGTTTATCCAACTCTTGTATGCGTTTCTTGTTTTTCTCAAGCTCATACTTTGCTTCTTTAAGGTTGTTCGCAATGCTTAATCTGTGTTCCTTTGTAAACAAGTAAAGAAATACAGGCTCATATTCAGTAATATATTCTGCTGCTTCTCGTATGGTTTTAAGCACCATTTTCTCTAACACTACATTTCTAATATAGTGAATAGAACAACTACCTCTGTTTTCCTTGTAAGCAGAACATCGGAAGAACTCCTGATGTTCTTTTATACTTTTAGCTGCACAGAAATATAATCTTGAACCACAATCTCCGCAGTAAACCAATCCTGAAAATATGCTTTCTCTGCCCGTTGCAGTATTCCTGCGGCGGTGCTTTTTTATTTCCTGAACTCTTTCCCAAGTATCCATATCAATAATTGGTTCCTGAGTGTTCGGTATGATAACCCAATCTTCAGTATCGTTATACATTTTCTTATGAACTTTATAGCTTACTGTTGTTGACTTGAAGTTTACAGTGCAACCTGTGTATTGCATATTATCAAGAATGTGTTCAATACTTGTTTCAGCCCAAGCATAAGATGTTGTGAAAGGATTTCTTGTTTTTCGTCCTAATGAAGCATAATATGCTGTTGGTGTTAAGATTTCATCTCGTTCGAGCCTTCGAGCAATTTTTGTAACACCTAAACCTTCAAGTGCTAACTGATAAATATATCTGACTACTTTTGCGGCAGGTTCATCAATTAGCCACTGTTTAGGATTATCAGCATCTTTTTTATATCCGTACGGAACTGTGGATGAAACTCGCTCTCCATTGTCAGATTTTGATTGCAACACCTGACGGATTTTCTTGCTTGTTTGTGAAGCATACCACTCGTTAAACAGGTTGTGAAACGGCATCATTTCTGTACCCTTGCCGCTTATAGTTTCAACATTTTCCTGAATAGATATAAAGTTTACACCTAAAGACGGATAAAGCACTTGAGTATAGTGGTCAAACAGTATATGCTCACGACCAAAGCGGGACAAGTCCTTTACGATAACTGTTCCGATTTCACCTGTTTCTATCATGCGTTCCATACGCTGAAAATCAGGTCTGTCAAAGGTTGTACCTGAGATACCGTCATCAACAAAGAACATTGTATTTTTGTACCCGTGCTTTTTGGCGTAATCAGAAAGAATCTGCTTCTGATTGGTGATACTGTTGGATTCGGAATCCTTGTTGTTATCCTTATCCTTGTCTTTATCCTTTATATCATCAACGGACAAACGACAGTATAAAGCGGTTATTTTTTCATTAATATTTTTCTCGGCTTTCTTTGCCATAATTATAACTCCTTTCCGGAAGCCGAGCATTGCATTAGGTATTTCTATTTTACAATGCCCGACTGCCATTTTTCAAATGTGTAGTTTATGACATCTGTTCCGATAGTATAATTTCTTTAAACTGCTGTAACATCGATTTATTTATCTTACCGTCAAAGACACCTGTTACATCATAAATAATGCCGTGTATCTGTTCAGAAACTTTAATTTCATCAGGAACAATGTGCAGTTCTTCTGTTTGCTTTATTTCGTCAGACTTAGGAATTACATGCTCCATAAAATCAACGGGTATATCATCATTTATCCTGCCTAAACCTTTTCTTGAAACAAGCTTGGGAGCGATTGAAAGTTTCTTCATCCACATCACCTCGCATCCCTGTTTCTCTGTCGCTGAAGATATTTGTGATAATATTCCAGTGCTTTTAAGATATGCTCTTCTTTCTGTTGTTTGGTGTAATTCTTACCGAAGAACTTGTTTATACGTTCTTCAGGGATTTTTATAGCCTCTGCCTGATTAGGTTTGGGAACTGTTAAAATTGCTAACACCGTATCAGCATTAAGCTGATTCTGCTCTGAGAGCTTTCGCAATTTCTGTGCCTGTGCAAGTGAAGGTGTAACCTCATCACTCTCATAGGTTTCAAAAATCATCATCTGTTCCTCGGGAGTAAGATATGAAAGTTCAACCGCAGGTCGCATTGCGATTCTTCCTTCATCCACAAGGTTAAGAAGCGATTTTTCAAGGTTAGTCAGGCGGATATACCTTTTGATTTGGGTTGCACTGTCTTCGCTATCCTGTGAGATTCTTTCTGCCGAACTCAACTTTGGACCCACCGGGTCCGAAGTTAAATCTGTGCGTTTACCTTGCTTTTTAAGAGCATCCATTTTCATCTTGTAAGCGTATGCCTTCTCACTTGGCAGAATATGCTCACGGTGCAGGTTACTGTCAACGAGAATGATGTCCGCTTCTTCTTTGCTTATCTCTAAGACAACAACGGGGACTTCTGTCATTTCAAGCCTTGTTGCTGCAAGGTATCTTCTGTGTCCGGATACGATTTCAAATACATCTGCATTATCATCCTTTCGTACCATAAGAGGCTGTATAATACCGTTCTCACGGATACTGTCTTCCAACGGCTTCATATCTTCCTCACGGCACTTGTACGGATTCCTGAAATTCGGAACGATTTTTCCTACAGCCATATTTACAATTTCTGTAGTTTGAGGCTTTACAGCCTCTATTTCTTCTGCTTTTCCAAATAACTCTTCAACAAATTTTTCATCTTTATTCATTTAATTACCTCTCTTTTTTCATTTCAATATTTTTGTTTGGTTTCTCTTTTCGGACAGTTTTCAGCACATCCGAGATAAATACTTTTACTTTTTCAGGCATCAGCCTTAACGCCTCAAGATACGGTGCACAGACTTGTTCAAGCTCATGAAGTCTTGCACTCAGTCTGTTTATACTGCTTTGCAGCTCCCAATTTCTTTTTCGGAGCCTTTCATTTTCACCCTCAAGGTCAAAAATCTTGCTTTTTGCTGCAACAGATTGCTTTGCCATTGTGCTTAAATCTTCAAAATCCTTCGTAGAAACAGTAACCTTACCGGTTATGGATTTTTTACCCATACTGTCAATTTCCATAAAGGTTTTGTGTACCGTATGAACGTTGTCATAACGGATTTCTTCCTTTTCAACCTGACTTTTAATCTCTTCAAGCCTCTTTTTGTCTTGTTGTATTTCATATTGCAGACAAGACAGATGCTCAGCCGTACTGCCTTTTTCACCACGGATGAAATCATTAAAACCGGCTCTTTGCATATGGTTGAAGAAGTCATCCTGCAGGATACTGTAAGAGGGAATCAGCACAGGCTTTCCTTTTTCGTTGAATATGACATTGCCGTTTTCATCCACTGCCTGAGGTGATTTCCACTTCTTTGAATGGCTGATTTGATTGACAGTTTCTTTGACAGTACCCACAAGAGATTTATCCTTGCACCTCTTTGTCCATAAGATTTGCTTTTCAACTACGGGTAGAGCAACAAGGTGCATATGATAGTGATACACAGGTTTTCCGTACTGTTCTGTGAGAGCAACATTCAGTTCATCAGCATGCATTACGGCAGATATGATATTCTGTTCACCATACAAGGAAACTGCAAATCTGTAGGCTTCTGCATAAAACTCTTTGGCATACTCATAACCGCCGTGAGTTTCAAAGTAGTCTGTGTTTACATCGAATATCATTTCATCAAATACTTTCGCATCAGCTTTAAGACCTCGCATACAGACTCTCTTTTCGGTTATTAGCTTATTCAGTTGTTCATTGTAGGTCAGTTCACTGCAACCTTTGAAATGCACATTCATATCACACCGAGCCGTATCAACATTCATATTTGCGTAAGACTCATTCTTTCTCTCGTTGTGCCTTTCACATTTACCGATTGTGCTTTGTGTGTGAGTGACAACTCTTGCTACACTGTAGTTTTTCTTTGACATAGGTTTAACCTCCTTTCTGCATTACTGCTTTATTTGTTCCGCACTTTTTTCAAAGTACGTAACCCACTATGACACTTTCAAGGCTTCACCTTGCAAAGATGTCAGTGGGCTCTGCGAGGCTCATAAACTAAAATTTTTCGCTTATCAAGGGAGCGACAAACTTTAGTTGCGGATTACTCCGCAGACGAGCTTCGCTATGTAAGGGTGGCTGTAGTATCCTTTATACATAGCTTCATTGGTGGGGGCAGTTATTATATAAAGAATTTGCCTCTATAAGTAATGGGAATAAGCCACATAAAATTGTTCCTGATTTTCAGAAAAAGTTTTTTGCAAACAAAAAAGCCGTCACATAGACAGCACAAATAGCGGGAAGACATTTCATCCTCTCGCACAGTTTGCACTGAAACTATGTAACAGCTTAAAGTTTAAGCACTGATTGTCCGTATGTTACTGACCGAGCATCGGACTATACTTTCTTAGGTCAGATAATATGTGTGGCATAAAGCCAATAAGTAAAAAAATATGTGTTTCAGTTTGTATTAAGTTGTAGGGCAAATACATTATTTACCAATTTACCATTATACAGAACATTTGTTCATTTGTCAATGATTTTCTACAAATTTCTTGCCGTTTCACCTGAAATAGTTCCTGCCCCGGAAACACACCGCAGCGTTGCCTTGCACGTATCATCGCAAAGTCGTATCACTTTCAGACGGTCATTCAATTGTCAAGGTGCATAAAAACAAAAAAGTCCTCACCTCCGATGAACAGAGGAAAGGACTTTTACTGTCGGTATCACGCAAGACAAACAAAAAACACCGATGAAATAAGTACAGATTGCCTCTGTTCTTATCTTCATACGGTGCTTGGGTAGTCAATATAAATTGCTCCGCTTACGCGCTACAAAGTTATTTGTATTAAATTGTGCCTTAAGTATACAGAACTGATACATACTTGTCAATAGGTTTTCTCAAATTAAAGTTCGTGTTGAGGAAAAATAAAGTTCTATCTCCAAATTGATAGAACTTTATTTTTTTTACTATCAATGTTCTTATTTTACTGACTGAGATATTTCATTATTTATTCTTTTGCAAATGAATTCATCATTTTTAAAATATCCGATATAAGAACAATCTTTTACAGCCCAAAATTCACCGTATTTTTCAGTTCCCTTTCCGGCTTCTCTTCTATATTCACGCATAATCCAAACTAAATTTTTATTGTTCTTTTGAAGAGAACTTAATAATTCGTCCTTTCCAACAAGCAAATAATCTTGATATGTCCGCCATTTTTCTCCGGTAACAGTGTATTGGGCTTTTATTTGTTGGTTGCTATCATAGAATACATAGCCATTAGAATCCGTGATATTCAAGAGTTTTCTTAAGGGCTCTGATGGTATTTCATAATGAACATCTCCATATTCAGGAAAATTATAACAACATTCATCTACGGCAGAATTGATATTAAGTTCAGAAAAATCTTCCACATTACTACTATCATACCGTTTCTTCCAAGGGAACCAACAAACTTCTTTTGGCGTAATATAACATGATGTTATTAGACCTCCCGTCCAATCAGTAGGATTAGCTAACATATTGGAAGACTTAACAAGGGCAGATATTTGAGTTTCAAAAGAATCTACCTGTTCATCATCAACTATAATTGAACTAATAAAGATACAAGTTTCAACCATGGCGCTGCCGAAAAAGCATGAATAACCACTTAATGCTAATAATGAGTCATTCTCTATCTTGTATAATCTATCAGTATTGTCAAGTAAAATCCATTTCTGCCAATCAAAATCAGGAGCATTAATGACACTGTTGATTACATCAGAGCTGCTATTGTTTTCTGCTTCTAAAACAGCGTTTTCTTTTTCGGGTATGTGCCAAGGATTATCTTCAGGCAAATTATCCGGGTCAATTTGTTCTATTTCTTGAATAGGAATCAAGAAATCATCCAACAAACCATAATCGGTAATGTCTTCGGGATTTCCGTTATTAATATACTTAATTCTGTCAGATAAAAATCCGCTAAACCAGTTTCTGAATTGCCAAACGTATTTTTCACAAACAGTCATAATATTGCTTTGAGCTCCGTGTGTTGCAGAACGATGCATACGTCTGATAGAAACATCTAAGCCAATATATTCTTTATTTCCTTCTGAATCACACTCAAGACTACAGAAATTCTTTTCAGACCATCCCATATTTAGAATATATGCATATGCTGCCGAAAGTACCAATTGATAAAATTCAATATTCTTAAATTCAGGCTGAACTATTCCAATTTTTTCTATCAATTTTTTAAATTGATTATCCGTACCATAATTTGAAAAATCAGAAGTAAAGTGGTCGATTAACACATATCTTGATAAATCGTAGTCTATTTCACAATAACCGCCCATATATGTTCCGGATAGTGCGTCTTTGTTAAGTGCAATTTCATATTTTTGTGAATGATATGGTGGCAAATATTTTGTAACATCTGATTCGCTGTTTAATCCACACATTATAGATTTTTTCACTATAGCAATCGAATAATAACGCAACGAAACATCCATAAACTGTTCAATTTTATCAGCAGATAGAATATTAGCACAAACCCAATCAGATGCACTTTTTATAAGTGTATCATTTGCACCGTCATATACTAAACATGTAAGAATGGAGAGCAAATCACTTTTGATTTGAGGGTCATTTACGTTCGCATATTTAAGAAACAATTTCCAGAATTCATCAGGAGTCGTTTTCGCCCAACGCATGAGTTCGTCTCTGCTTTGTTTTCTAAAGGAATTATTTAAATTTGAAAGAGCCCAAACATATATTGAGGGACAGCCATTAAAAACATCGTCTTTAGTTAAATGAAATTCCTCTTCTAAATTAAGATTTTGGGTTGTTGACCATTTGTATTTTTCCGGTGCATTTAGAAATCCGGGGACAGACCAAATTAAATCTCTTTGAGCCGGTTTTTCAAAAGAAAGCAGAAATTCGTCAAGCACTTGAACACCAAGAGGATGACCAATATCTCTTGATAGCGGCAAAATTAAATTATTAGTTATTGTTAATAATGAGTCTGTATTTACTGACATTATTTCCAATGTTCTGTCTTTAAATAAGTTCCCGTTTTCATGCGATGTATGTCGCAAGGCATAAAACTGTAAATCTTGGATATTCCAAGCATCTATAATTGATGACAATGTTTTGTTTCTAGTAATTAAATAGTCGTATTTTTGCATAGAAATAACCGACATTGTATATAATGCATTGCTATCAATAGCTGAATTCTTGCTAAAATCAATATCTTTGGGGTGATTATACTCCTGAAGCACAAGCAAAGTCATTGCATAATCAAAATATCCTTGTATACCGGGGATGTAATAATATTCATCAGGGGACAAACCTTCTCCCTGTTTACAGTAAGATGCCAATACACCATAATTTTCCAAGTACAAAATCACTTTTTCGAGTTGATTTGAAGGGATTGAAGTATTTTTTGAAACATTATCTAAAAGAGCTTTTCTTTCTAATTTAGTATTTGTTAAAAACTCTTGAGATAATGCAATAATAACATTAAAAATATGTTGATTTTCTTTCGGAACACTTTCTTTTAGTGAATACTCATTTTCAATACAATCAATTTTTTCTCTAAAGAGTTTTGTTATGGAAACATCTGTGTTTTGGGCATAATCTATAGTTTGGTTTTTGTTAAGTTCACAAAACAGTTTTAATGCCAAAGGTGATGTTAAAGCAAATTTTAACCACCCTTTATTTGTAGCTGTAATATTATATGAAACCATATAACTATCGAAAAGCTCATGTACAGGAGCATCTCCGTCGGAACTAATACGAATTTTATTAGCGTTCTCTATTTTATTTGGAATTGCGTGTATTCTTGATGTAAAACAAAATCTGATTTGTGGATATTTTTCTGTAATAACAACAGATTCTTGAATCCTATCCACCCACTTATCATATGGTTGGCATTCGTCAATGGCATCGATAATAACAAGCACTTTGGGTAAAATTTTTGTTTCACTCTCTATGCATTCGACATCACATTTATGCCTGTTGACCATAGATATTAATGCCTGCCATATTTCGTCTTCACTCCAAGACGACGATAATCCCAAACTAGAAATGATTATGTCTCTCCAAGTATATGATTTCGGTATATTACGAGCCTGTACAAGTATAACACTATGTATTTTTTCTTTTATTATTTTTTCTGATACAGACGCTACTCCATGAGTTTTTCCTGTTCCCGGTTCACCTACAAAAATCAAAGGGGATTTATCCAACAAATCATTATACTCATTAAACAAACGATAAAAGTCAACAGAAATCAGTTTTTGTAATACATTGGTTACTTCTGATGAGTGAAAAAAGTGTCGCATTGAACAATTACTTTCACGAATTTGCTCACATATATTATTAAAGTCAATATAGGTTAATCTTGAATTTGCTTTTGATGCTGATTTGTTTTCAAATAGTATGGCTGTTTTGATTTTCTTGCATTCTTCTAATAATTCAAAAACACTTTCAATTGATGTCGATAATTCTTCTTTTAATTTCGGCAGTTCAGTTTCAATCAAAGAAATTAATTGTTCAGATACATCAACAAATTTTTCACACAAGTCAATGCCTCTCAAAACTCTGTTATATAAGTTTTGTTTGTGCGAAAACTCGCCTAATCCCAAAATGATTTTGGAGTGTATTTTTCCATATGTGTTCAAATCAGGCACATATTTCGTTTGTAACCAACTCGCTTTGCTTTTTTCAAAAGCAAGTTTAATTGATTCTTCAGATATTTCAGCGTTTTCAAACCAATACTTATAAATGCCTGCTGAGGTATCTTTTTGCAATTCTAATAGTATCCTTGTTTCGTTCCATAATTCAATAGTTAAATCCGGATAGTCTAATTTAATATCGGAAATCATATTAGTCCATCGTGATTCTTCAGTGTTATCACCTTTTCCGGTCAAAGACGCCAAATCTCTAGGTACACATACGATGTAACGCTTAACCTTAGGGCGTATTTTAACTGCAGTTTTTATCGAATTTTTTATTTGGTTAATTTGAGAAGCTGACATGCTTGATGGAAACCATTTTGCTTGTAACCCCACAACAGAATCATTTACAAGCGTTGCATAAGACTCTACACCACCATCACCACCAGATCCATTAACAATATTAAAAAACTTAATTTGTGAATCATATTCTTCTTCACACCAATTTTCAAATAGTTGGTTACAAAGTGTTTCAAACGCTTTTTCGGGCGCTTCATTATGAGTTTGAAATGTTGTCCAATTCATTTATAAATCTCCTTCGCTAGTACGATACTATAAAAATTTCCCCACCAAGTAGGCAGGGAGACTGAAATTCATATTACCTGCCAAAAACAACATCGCTTTGACAGCGTTGTATTAAATTATACTCTTATTTGACAAATTAATCAATAGCACATACTAAACTGCCTTTAAAACATACAAAAACGTGAAAGTGTTTGAAGAATACGGTGTA
>JAZTWC010000064.1:0-15635 GCA_045635665.1 Acutalibacteraceae bacterium | reverse complement strand
GGCCACACCATATTTGTTGCCGTTCTGAACAAAATAGCCGTTGAGAATGTCAATCTCAGTCTTTTCACCCTTTTCAAGTGACTGCAAAGTTGAGGGCTTAACATCAGAATAAAGCTTACCTACCATACTTACAACGAATTTGCAGATACTATTGTAAACCTTGTTGTTACCAAGAGCAAGAAGCTTATATTCAAGCATAACGCCATACTTTGGTACATTGATACCCATAGCCTTAGCCACAGCCATACCCTCTCTTGCAATATTCAGGAAAAGGTCTCTTGCGCGGTCGTCCTTTAAAATTTCACCGAGCACCTTGCCTGTGATACCTGCAACGGCATTGATGCAAGAGTTGATGATGAGCTTGCTGTATTGCTGACGCTGAATTTCCATTGAAATTTCAGTGGGGAGTACAGTTTTGAGCATCTCAGCGAAAACCTCAAGATTTTTGGGTCTTCTGCCGTCGAGCATACCAACATAAAATTCGCCCTTGCTTGTCATTGTAACATTATTTACATCATTTCTTGTGGCTCCGAAGCCTATCATACAGCCCACAACCTTATCCCTGCCGACGATTTCGCCAAGCTCTTCAGTTAAAAGACCGTTTTGCATACCGACAACAAGACCGTTTTCAGCCACAAAGGGGAGCATAGTCTTTGCACATTCAGCCATATGAGCATATTTAGTAGCAATAATAACAATATCAAACTTCTTATCTCCAAGGTCTTCGGCGCTTGAATAACAATCAAATTTAACATAATGATCGCCCTTTGCACCACTAAGATAAAAGCCTTCTTTTTCAATTCTTTGTTTGGACGCGTCTGAGTGACACATAATGCTCACATCATAACCCGCCTCTTTAAGTAATACTGCAACGGTACCGCCGATGGCACCTGCACCTGCAACGATAATATTCATAAAGGCAAATCCTCACTTGTCTTAATATTTCATTCTTACTTTTTCTGCAAAACACATAACATCCTTAAGTTCAAGGACCTTGCCGTCATCAAGAATAGCCTTACCTGACATTCTGCCGAATACCTGATGCTGATCTGTTTCGATGAGCTTGAGGCTGATTTTAGCAGCTCTGTCAATTACGGGCACGAAGTCCATTTCAAATCTGCCGTCACTTGAAGTGAATGTCCAGGGATCGGTGTAACTGCCGTTTTCAGGGAGATTAAAGGTTACATCGTCAAGCTTGTGAGCCTTGCCGTCATAGAAAAGGATATTTTCACTTGCGGCTGATGTGTCACCGAAGCCGTAGCCGATATTGAAGCCGAAAGGTTTGCCGTCGATTACGGCATTACCGCTGCCCCAGTACCAGGTGTTGTCATATGTCCATACGCCGCGTCCCCAGTCGAGGGTACCAAAGTCTGTTTCAGGATTGAACTCATATCTTACGCCGTCAAACTCAGCATAACCTGAAGCTCTCATACAGTTGATTTTCTGATTGTAATAGAAAGCCTTTTTATTCTCTGCCCAGGGAGTAGCGATAACCATTGTATCCATAGGGGGCTGTTCAAGTGTGATGTCAACCTTGAGTGTCTTGCCGTCTTTGAAGTCGCGGTACTCACCGAAGATATGTCTTGCGTTTTTGCCTTTGATAAAGTCCAGATCGAGCTTTTTGTCGTGATATCTGATATCACCCTCGTCGGAGGTAGCAGGGAGCTTATATTTGCCCATGGGGAAGAAGTTTAAGATTGAGCTTGTCTGCTCCCAAGGATTGTTTTCGTCAAACACAAGCAGTGAAGCTGACTGCATACCGATATATCCGTCATCTGAAAGTGTGAAAGCCACAGCGTGCTTATCAGCTAAAACGAGATAGTAATCCCACTCTTTGATACGCCATTTGGGAGCCCTGATAGCATTTCTGTCATACTTCTGTATAAGTGATTTTGACCAACCGGGTTCTGCCAAAGTACCATCTGGATTGAGCAGGTCGCGTGGTTCAGTTACTTCATGATTTCTTGCCATAATATGTATTTCTCCTTTACACAATTATTCACATTAAATTATAGCTGATTGTCGCGGATAAATAAAGCCTTTTTTATCTTTTCATATGTTGTGACAAAAATCGCACTGCCAATTTGTGCAAATGGCTGAGAAAAAAGCTGAAAATTTATTTCTTAAAGCTATTGACAAAGGCAAAAATATCTCATAGAATGGAATTGTAGTGATGAACTGCAGTGCAAAAAAAGGGATACTGTTATAAAGTTAACAAAGATAAGTGCTATCACATTCTGTGACGGCACTTAATATTTTTTTAGGAGTTGAATTAATGATAGAAGTAACTTTCTCAGGCAGTACCCACGAAACATCAGCCTTTGGTCTTACTCAGTGGGACAAGGGGCAGAAACTAAAAATCATATGGGAGGGTTTGCCGGAAAAATTTCAGGTTCATTTTTCGTCGAGAGGCTCTGATGAAGCGATTGTTGTTGAGGCTGAAAGCGAAAATGGTACAGGCTTTGCCGATATCCCCGACGAGCTTCTCAGGGTTGGCGCGGATATTTTTGCCTGGATATATCTCAGCGAAAATGATAAGCAGGGCGAGAGCGTAAAAAGAGCAGTGCTTTACGTAAGACCCAGACCTAAGCCACAGAATATCCTGGATGAAATTGAACCAACTCAGCAGGAAAAGCTGGAGATTATACTCAGGGATATAAATGACAGCATCGACTATATGAAAGAGAACGGAAGCGATGCTGAATATATGCCCGAATACGTCAGAAAAGAAGCCGGCAGACTTTCTCTCAAACTGTGTGAAACTATTGACGAAAACTCAGTTGTGCTTATGATGTCTTCTGATGCTCATCTTAAAACCGGAGATTACAACAGCGACAATTCCATAAAGCATATGTCTCAGGCTATGAGACTTGTTGCAGAAAATTGCCGCATTGATTTTGCGGGTTATCTCGGTGATATGACAGCAGGCGGAAGCGATAAGAGTATCACTGAAGCTAAGAAAGAGTTTATGGCTGTCAACAGTTATCTTCACCCTGTGTTTTCACGCGTACCGTCACTGAGATGTCACGGCAGCGAAGATAATCTTCACAGAGCATACTACAGAAACGGCGACTACATTGACAGTGAAGAAATTTATTCATTTATCGGCAGATGGAATGACAATGCTGATTATACCTATGGTGATAAACTCAGAGGGTACGGCTATATGGATCTTGAAAAAGAAAAGCTCAGAATTATCTGTCTTAACACATCTGACACTCAGGGCGATAAGCTTACCCCTACATCAGAGACAGCACTTATGGGCTCTGATCAGCTTGGATGGTTTTGCAGTGCTCTCGACCTTTCATCCAAGGCAGACAGCCATGAGTGGGGCATTATCCTTATGGGTCATCACCCTGTCAATATGTCCGATAAATTCGTGGCAGCTGAGAGTATTATTGAAAAATATGTCGAGGGTGGTTATGTGAATTTTACCCTGGCTGATTCCACCGATATTGTTTATAATTTCAGCGGTAAAAACTCAGCTAAAATTCTCGCTCAGTTCCACGGCCATCTTCATAATTACAGAGTCAACTTCATCACCGACCAAAAGATTCCTCTCATCGCTATTCCAAATGCATCTCTTTACGACAACAATTTCTATTCAGACCCGGCGTATTCCAATACAGCCAACGAAGAGTACGCTGAGGAAATGACCTTCAGCAAAACCGCCTGCAGTGCCGATGATACAGCCTTTTGTGTTGTGGTACTGGATAAGTCAACAGGTGTCATCAACGTTCTGCATTACGGTGCAGGTAAGGACAGAATTATAATTAACGGCACCGTATCCGAAGAAATTCCCGAGGATGATGACGAAAACGAAGGCGGTGGAAATAACGGCGGTAATGAAGGCAATGAGGGAGACGAAGGCGGTAACGAAGGTGGCAATGAAGGTAACGAGGGAGAAGAAGGCGGCGACGGAGGCGGAGAAGATGATGACGGCGAAGATGAAGTGTTTGAATACACCAACCTTGTTCCCTTGAGTCTGAGCAGTATCAACTCATCTTATGGTAATGAACTTGGTTATGTTGATGACTACGGCCTTACATCAGCCGACAACATCTATTTCCTTAAGGGTTACACCCATACTGGTTATATGCAGGCAGGTATCAATGATACTATCAGAGTTTCAGGCGGTACTTATGACGGCTCTATAGGTAACTACATTCTGCTTATGGATTCCAATCACAGTCTGATATATTCAAAGGCTCTCAACGGATACAGCGAAGTAAATTCAGGTGTATCATTTACAGAAAGCGGTATTCTTGTCTTTGAACCCTCTAAAGTCACAGGTGCCGACCTTACGGGTATGACCTATTTCAGAGTTTCAACTGTAGGTGTAGGTGAAAATCTTATTGTTACCGTCAACGAAAAAATAGACGCAAGTAAGACTGTAGTTTTAGCTCCGCCTATGATAAGCTACACTAACATTATGAGCTATGCTATGGATGAAAGCGGCGCTGATTTCGGCACAGGCGGATATCTCGACGGTCGTATTATTAACAAAAGCGGTGTAGAAGCCGATAAGAAAAAATTCACGGTAACAGGTTATTTTGAGGTCGAATCCGACGTTGTGTTGAGAGTAAAGGGACTTATTTTAGACGGTGCTGAAGGTTGCTGTTTGTGCGTTTATGATGCAAATCATCAGCTTATGCACAACATATCAATCAATAAGGCAAGCAAGCCCGAATACGGCATTGTTTATGACAATGGTCTTTATACATTTACTCCCTCCGATGCAACGGAAAATATGGCGGGTATGACTTATGTCAGACTTTCCGGTAAAGGTAGCGGCAGTACCGTAATTATTACTTATTGTGAAGAAATCACATAATTTCTGTCGGTTGTAAGCCGCAAATAAATCAGCCATCCCAATTCTGGGATGGCTTTTGCTGTTTATAATTCATATGTCACAGATGCAAACTGTTTCGGAGTTATACCATATTCTGCTGTAAAAGCGCGATAAAAACCCGCATAGTCATTAAACCCGCAATGTAAAGCGGCTGTTGTAGGCTTTATACCGTTAGACAGCATCTGCTTTGCATTGATGAGCCTTTTAAGGGTGATGTATCGGTTAACTGATGTGCCGACAACGCTGTTGAAAGCATGAGAGAGATAATACTTGCTGATGAAAAACTCATCGGCTATGGATGCAAGAGAAATTTTTTCGCAATAGTGCTGATTGATGTATGAGAGCACATCAGGGATAATAGGGGAGTCCGTCTTATCGGTTTCAACCTTTTTGTCTGCATTAAGAGTCAGTCGGTTAAGCTCAACGAGAAATCTTGTAAGTATTGCCTCTGCTGCGAGGTCACTTCCGTAATCTCCGCTTGAGGATTCTTCAATAAGCTCATCGAGTTTGGATGATATATATTTTTGCTGTGATTTTGAAAGTCTCAACAAATTTGTATGCTGAGGGTTAGTGTTATCAAAACACTGACTGAGACTTGTATTATTTGTGCATAAACGAGAAAGATAATTTTTGTTTATCCATAAAACTATTCTTTCGTATGCGTTCTGGTCAGGTGCAATTCTCGGCTGATGAAGCTCAAGAGGGTTAATTAGAAGCAGGTCACCTTGTTTTAGAAGATAACTTTTGCCCTCAACGCTGTATTCTACATTACCGCTGATAAAAAAGTAAACCTCGTAGAAGTCATGCTGGTGTACGGCAACGCCCTCAAACTTGGCGTCACGATAGTGGAAAATCTCAAAAGTAGGGCTCGACATACTCTGTCTTGGGTCAAAAACCTGCATAAAATCACCTCTCATATATCATATAGCAATATTAACAATCAGTCAAGCAATTTATGCAATTTTCATTGTGAAAATATTGTGGTAAAATTAAAATACTAAAATAGGAGGACTATGTCAATGACAGAGTTTATGACAAAGGATTTTCTTCTTGATACTGACACGGCAAAGGTACTCTATCACGATTATGCGGCTAAGCTTCCCATCATCGATTACCACTGTCACGTAAGTCCCAAGGAGATTTATGAAGACTTAAGATTTGAAAACATTACACAGCTCTGGCTTTATGGCGACCATTACAAATGGCGTCTTATGAGAAGCAACGGCATCAGCGAAGAGTATATCACAGGCAAGAACACAAGTGATAAAGACAAATTCCTGAAGTTTGCTGAAACATTACCCAAAGCCATCGGCAACCCCATGTACCATTGGTGCCACTTTGAGCTTAAGAGATACTTCGGTTATGAGGGCATACTCAATGCTGACACCGCTGAAGAGGTGTGGAATATCACCTGTGAAAAGCTCAAGGAAGCACATATGAGCGTACGCGGTATCATCAGAATGAGCAATGTTGCTTTTATCGGTACCACTGACGACCCCATCGACTCTCTTGAGTGGCACGGCAAAATCGCTGAGGATAAGAGCTTTGAGACAATCGTTGCTCCCTCATTCAGACCTGACAAAGCATTTAATCTTAATGCAGATATTTTCCCCGGTTACATAAAGACTCTCTCAGAGGTTTCAGGCGTTGAAATTAAAGACATCGCTTCTCTCAAAGAGGCTCTTTATAAGAGAATGAAGCACTTCGATGCTTTCGGCTGTAAGGCAAGTGACCACGGTATCAACTATCCTGTTTACTGTGAAATGAGCGAAGATGAAATGAACAGCGCTCTCGTCAAGGCTATGGCAGGCGAAAAAGTAAGCGAAAAAGAACTTGAAGCTGTGCAGACTGAGATGATTCTCTTCTGCAGTGAGAAGTATGCCGAACGTGGTTGGGCTATGCAGATTCACTATAACTGCATGAGAAACCCCAACACTGCTATGT
This sequence comes from Acutalibacteraceae bacterium, assembly GCA_045635665.1. GTDB lineage: Bacteria > Bacillota > Clostridia > Oscillospirales > Acutalibacteraceae > UBA6857. The sequence continues at coordinate 8,839 of JAZTWC010000064.1, read as the reverse complement.
TCCAAAAGCTCGGTCCTGACACAGGTTTCGATGTTATCGGACCTCACAACGGCTCAGTGGCTCTCGCTAAGCTTCTTGACAAGATGTATCTTGGGGGCAAGATGCCTAAGATTATTCTTTATTCACTTGATGCAGGCGATAACTCATTTATTGATACACTTCTCGGTGCATTTCAGAGAGAGGGCTATCCCGGCACTATCCAGCACGGTAGCGCATGGTGGTTCAACGATACCAAAAACGGTATGCGCGAGCAGATGATAAGCCTTGCTTCACTCGGCCTTTTAGGCAACTTTGTGGGTATGCTTACAGACTCAAGAAGTTTCCTGAGCTACACACGTCACGAATACTTCCGCCGTATACTCTGCCAGTTAATTGGTCAGTGGGTGGAAGCAGGCGAGTACCCCAATGATATGAAGGCTCTCGCTCAGATTACAGAAGATATTTCTTTCTATAACGCTAAAAGATTTTTTGATTTGGAGGTAAAATAAAATGAAAATGTCTTTCAGATGGTACGGTCAGGACGATCCCGTATCCCTCAGATACATCAGCCAGATCCCTAATATGAGATCTGTAGTTTCAGCTGTGTACGATGTTAAACCCGGTCAGGTATGGCCTGAGGAGAGCATCAAGAGAGTTAAAGATGACTGCGAAAAGAATGGTCTTATCTTTGATATCGTTGAGTCAATCCCCGTACCCGAGGATATCAAGCTCGGCTCAGCTAATGCTGATGAACTCATCGAAGTTTACTGCGAAAACATCAGACGCTGTGCAAAGTATGGCGTTAAGTGTGTAACATATAACTTTATGCCCGTTTTTGACTGGACAAGAACGCAGCTCGATAAAGAAGCTCCCGACGGTTCAACAAGCCTTGTTATGTATTGGGAGCAGATGAAGGGTCTCGACCCCCTCGTTGATGATATCGATCTTCCCGGTTGGGACGCAAGTTATACTAAGGATGAAATCAAGGAGCTCTTCAAGAAGTATGCTGAAATCGGCGAAGAAGGTCTCTGGAAGAACCTCGAAACCTTCCTTAAGAAGATTATCCCCGTTGCTGAAGAATGTGGTGTAAGAATGGCTATTCATCCCGATGATCCTCCATATCCCATCTTCGGTCTTCCCAGAATCATCACAAACGAAGAAAACCTCGACCGTTTCCTTAAGATTGTTGATTCACCTGCCAACTCACTCTGCCTTTGCACAGGTTCACTTGGTTGCGCTGCTTTCAACGATATCCCCAAGATGGTTAGAAAATACAGCGCTATGGACAGAATCGCATTTATGCACATCCGTAACGTACTCAATATGGAAGACGGCTCATTTGAAGAAAGCGGTCACCTGTCTTCGTGCGGCAGCATCGATATGTACGAAGTTGTAAAAGCTCTCGTTGAAACAGGCTTTGACGGTTATGTAAGACCTGACCACGGCAGAATGATCTGGGGCGAAACAGGCAGACCCGGTTACGGCCTTTATGACAGAGCACTCGGTGCAGCATACATCAACGGTCTCTTTGAGGCTTGCGAAAAAGCTAACAAATAAGGAGGATACTATAATGAACAAAAACGTTTTCGGTACAGACCTTACAGGTAAGGTTGCAGTTGTAACAGGTGCAGGCGGTGTGCTTTGCTCATCGTTTGCTAAGACTCTCGCTACTGCAGGCGCTAAGGTTGCTCTTCTCGACATCAACGAAGAAGCTGCTAAGGGCTTCGCTGATGAAATTGTGGCTGAGGGCGGTGTTGCTAAGGCTTATAAGTGCAACGCACTCGACAAAGACAGTTGTAATGCTGTAGCTGAAGCTGTTTTAGCTGACCTTGGTCCTTGTGATATTCTTCTCAATGGTGCAGGCGGTAACAACCCCAGAGCTACTACAGATAAAGAATACTACTTCAGCGGTGACATCGATGAAGACTGCAAGAACTTCTTCAATCTTGATGCTGACGGTGTTTCATTCGTATTCAACCTTAACTTCCTCGGTACTCTTATTCCCACTCAGGCATTTGCTAAGCAGATGCTCGGCAGAGAGGGTTGCAATATTATCAACATCTCATCAATGAACGCTTTCACACCTCTTACAAAGATTCCTGCTTATTCAGGTGCTAAGGCTGCTGTTTCAAACTTCACACAGTGGCTTGCAGTTCACTTCTCAAAAGAGGGCATCAGAGTTAACGCTATCGCTCCCGGTTTCTTCTCAACTAAGCAGAATGCGGCTCTTCTGTGGAATCCTGACGGTTCACCTACACCACGTACAGACAAGATTCTTGCCGCTACTCCTATGGGTCGTTTCGGTGAAGCTCACGAGCTTGACGGTGCACTTCTTTTCCTCATCAACAACGATGCTGCGGGCTTCATCACAGGTGTTGTACTTCCCGTTGACGGTGGCTTCTCATCATACTCAGGAGTATGATGGATTTCGGAATTCGGAATGCGGAATTCGGAATTGCGGGTGAGTAGGGTAAAAAAAACAACTCTATTCCCGCCGAATAACAGCGCATTTTTGGTTACTTTTTGTGCGAAAAGCAAAAAGTAACGCCTGCCCGGCGAGGGCATACTCAACAAACCAAATCTTTTCAGGAGATGAAATAAAATGGATATGTTCAAGACAATTTATGAATTAGGTATCATTCCCGTTGTGGCTATTGATGATGCCGACAAGGCTGTGCTTCTTGCAAAGGCTCTCAGTGAAGGCGGTCTCCCCGCTGCTGAAATCACTTTCAGAACAGCTGCAGCTGAAGAATCAATCAGAAGAATTACTGCAGAGTGCCCCGATGTACTCGTAGGTGCAGGTACTGTGCTTACAAAAGAACAGGCTGACAGAGCTGTGGCTGCAGGTGCAAAGTTTATCGTTACCCCCGGCTTTAACCCCGAAATGATCGCTTATATCAAGTCACTCGGCATTCCCATGATGCCCGGTGCTGCTACTCCCGGTGAAATGGAGCAGGCTATGAGCATGGGGCTTACCAACATCAAGTTCTTCCCTGCTGAAGCTAATGGCGGTGTTGCTAAGCTTAAGGCTCTCGCAGGCCCCTATCAGGCAGCTAAGTGGATGCCCACAGGTGGTGTAAACGCAAAGAACCTCAACGATTATCTTTCATTTGACCGCATTATTGCTTGTGGCGGTACATGGCTTGCAACAGGTGCTGATATCGCTGAAAATAACTGGGATGGCATCACAAAGAAGTGTAAGGAAGCTATCAAGGTTATGCTCGGCTTTGAGCTCAGAAAAATCTGCATTTACGGCGACAGTGCCAACGCAGAAAAGAATGCTAAGTTTGTTGCGTCACTCTTTGGTTTTGACTGCACAGAGACTGAGTGCGGTGTACAGGCAGGCTGTGTATGCTTCGGTAAGGAAGAAAGCGACGCTAAGGGTTGCATCGTAATCAACACAAATAACGGCAACAGAGCTATGGCTTATCTTAAGAGAATGGGCGCTGAAATTGATCCCGATATCTGGTACGACAAAAAGGGCAATGTAAGTTGCTTCGGTCTTAAGGATACAATTGCAGGCTTTGAAATCTGCATAGAGACTAAATAAATAATTTTTGAGAGGTATATAATTATGGCTAAAAGAATTGTAACATTCGGCGAAATTATGCTTCGTCTTGCTCCCGAAGGCTATCTTCGTTTCTTCCAGAACGATACAATGCAGGCTACTTTCGGTGGCGGTGAAGCTAACGTTGCTGTATCACTTGCAAACTACGGTATGGATGCTTCATTCGTAACAAAGCTTCCTGCACACGCTATCGGTCAGGGTGCTGTTAACTCACTCAGAGGTCTCGGCGTTGATACAAGAGATATCGTACGCGGCGGTGACAGAGTCGGTATCTACTTCCTCGAGAAAGGCGCGTCCCAGAGAGGCTCAGTATGTATCTATGACAGAGCTCACTCAGCTATTCAGGAAGCTAAGAGAGAAGACTTCGATTGGGATAAGATCTTCGACGGTGCTGATTGGTTCCATTTCACAGGTATCACTCCCGCACTTGGTGCTAATCTTGTGGAAATCTGTATCGATGCTTGTAAAGCTGCCAAGGCTAAGGGCGTGAAGATTTCATGTGACCTTAACTACAGAGGCAAGCTCTGGACAAGAGCCGAGGCTCGTGAGGCTATGACAAAGCTCTGCGAATATGTTGACGTTTGCATTTCAAACGAAGAAGATGCTAAAGACGTATTCGGCATCGAAGCTGAAAACACCGACATCTATGGCGGTAAGCTCGATAAAGAAGGCTATAAGAGTGTTGCTAAACAGCTTATGGATACTTTCAATTTCGAAAAGGTTGCTATCACACTTCGCTCATCAATCTCAGCTAATGACAACGATTGGGCTGGTATGCTTTACGATGGCGAAAACTACTGCTTCTCAAAAGAGTATCATCTTCACATTGTTGACCGTGTAGGCGGTGGTGACAGCTTCGGCGGTGGTCTCATCTACTCACTTCTCAGCGGTAAGGAGTCACAGAGTGCTATCGAATTTGCAGTTGCTGCATCAGCTCTTAAGCACTCAATCGAGGGCGACTACAACCGTGTAACTGTTGCTGAGGTTGAAAAACTTGCAGGCGGCGACGCAAGCGGCAGAGTGCAGAGATAAATTCGGAATTCGGAATGTGGAATTCGGAATTGCGGGCGAGTGAGTTGAAAAAACAACTCTTAACCCGCCGAGTAACTCCGCGTTTTTGGTTACTTTTTTCGCGGTAGGAAAAAGTAACGCCCCGCGGCGAGCGGGATACAAAAGGAATAAAGCAGGTGAGGAGAGTACTTGCCTGCTGAAATAAAAAAAGAAAATTAAAAAGGAAAACAAATCCAATGAGTAAGACAAACACAATCAGACCCTTTGGCTGGCAGGACAAACTCGGCTATGCTATGGGCGATATGGGTTGCGGATTTTCATTCCAGCTCGTATCATCATTTATGCAGCTTTTCTATCTGCAGTACATCGGCATTTCACCCAACGACTATGCTGTAATCATCCTTATTTCAAAAGCATTTGACGCTGTCAACGACGTAGTTATCGGTAACCTTGTTGACACAAAGAGACTCGGCAAAAAGAGTAAGTATATGCCCTGGATTATCGCAGGCGGACTTATGCTTCTCATTTTCAATGCTATGATTTTCGCACCTATCACATCACTTCCCTATGCAGGCAAGTATGCTTGGTGTCTGATTTCATACTGCTTATGGTCAATCGCATATACAATGGTTAACGTACCTTATGGTTCACTCCACAGTGTTATTACAGATAAACCAAATGAAAGAACAGCACTTTCAACCTTCCGTAGCATCGGTGCAGCTCTTCCTGCTGTTGTAATTATGATCGTGCTTCCCAGCATCGTTTACAATAAGGTTGAAAACCCTGAAACAGGTATCACAGAAGAAATCCTCAAGGGTGAGATGCTTCTTCCTGTTGCTCTTGTTATGTCAGTTATTGCTTTTGTAACTCTTTGGGGTACAACAAGACTCGTTAAGGAGAGAGTGCAGCGCGAAGATACAGGTGCAAACGCAACAGGTATGAAAGCAATTTTCTCAGCTGTTCACTCATTCTTCACAAACAGAGCTATGCTTGGTGCAACAATTGCTACAGTGGCTTCAGTTGCTCTTTTCAACTCAACAATGTCACTTAACAACATGGTATTCCAGTACTTCTTCAAAGATACCAGCAAGGTTGGTATGGCTATGATCGGTTCATACGCTCCTATGATTATCTTCATGGCATTTGTCGGCAAGCTCACAGCAAAATACGGTAAAAAGAATGTTATTGTAAGTGCTATGCTTATCGGTGCTGTTTCAGGTCTTGTTTCAATTTTCGTTCCTATGTCAGGCGATATGACAGGTATGCTTATTTACATCGTTTGTCTTATGGGTCTCAACCTCGGTAACACAGTGTTCCAGATTTCAGTATGGGCTATCGTTGCTGACTGTATCGAAGTAAGCTACCGCAAGACAGGTAAGAGCGAAGAAGGTTCACTTTATGCTCTTTACTCATTCTTCCGTAAACTCGCTCAGGGTATCGGTCAGGCAGTTGTTTCATGGGGTCTTATCGCTATCGGTTTCATCGAGGGCGAAGGCGCAGTTCAGGCTGCTGACTTCGGCGATAAGGTTAAGTCACTTTACTTTGTAGTTCTTGCTGCAGGTTCACTTATCGCATTCCTTGCAATGAAGTTTATTTACAACATCTCTAAGGAAGACGAAAAGGCATTTGCTGCAAAGGCAGATGACAACATCGCATAAATGTAACATCTGATTTTAAAGGCTATTCCGTTTGGTACGGGGTAGCCTTTATTTGTTTATATATAGTGCTCAAATTTTAACAAATCGTGTATAAAAAACACTTCGAGCAACAAAATGACCTATAAATATGTCAAAAATTACAGGAACATTCAAAAAATGTTAATCAATCTTTTAACATATAAAAACGAATTTATGATAAAATACCCAAGATATAGATAAGAAGTTATTTGGAGGAGCAATATGAAAAACTTTATGAAATTTGTACCTAATATACTTTCCGTCAGCCGAGTAATTGCTGCTAGTTTCCTATTTACATTCAACGATTTTTATGATCCTAAATTTTTGGCGATTTATATATTCTGTGCGGCTACTGACTTTTTCGATGGCAAAATCGCAAGAAAGTATCACTGTGAAAGCAAGCTTGGTGCAGCTCTTGACAGTATCGGTGATGGTATGACTTATCTGCCTTTGCTTAAGATTCTCGTAGTTCAGAAGGCTGTTCCAAGTTGGGTTGTTATCTGGCTCTTAGTTGATATCGGTGTTGCTCTGTTAGGTGCTGTTATTGCTCTTAAGCGATTCAAGAAATTCTTTATTCCCCACACATACATAGGAAAGCTTTTAGGTTTTGTAGTCTTTGTTCTGCCTATTATGGTTCAGTTTATGCCCGTTATTGCTTGGGTAGTTGCGATAGCTGTTACTGCAACAATTAATGTTCTTGAAATCATCTACATTCAGATTGCAAGTAAAGAAGCCCAGGATGTACTTTCAGTATTCCATGTAAATAAAAATCTTGAAAAATAATATCGAAAAGCACGGTTAATCCGTGCTTTTTATTTGCTTTAAAGGTCAGACTTTCAGGTCAGATGGGTACAAAAAAGCTTTTAGTTATGATATGGAATATAGTTTGTTTGTTGTTGTTTTTAAAATAAAACAAATTGTAAAACAAACAAAAAGTTACTTCCATTTTAAGCTGATTTAAGGTATAATATATCGACATCAATAATCCAAACAAAATATTACAAGAAAAGGATGTTTATTATGAAAGAATTTATCAGAAAAAATTGTGCGAACTTTTTCTCAATCATCAGAATCATCGGTGCTCTTTATCTTCTTCTCACAGATGTTGGTAATGAGTTTACACCTAAATTCTTAATCCTCTATGCAATTTTCTGCTCAACAGACGCAATCGACGGTTTCCTTGCACGCAGACTCAATATCTCAAGTGTACTCGGTGTTACCCTCGACACAATCGGTGACGGTCTCATCGGTTTCACACCTGTTAAGGTGCTTGTTGTTCAGAAGCTTATCCCCGGTTGGTTCCTTATTTTCCTTGGCGTAACAGTTGCAGTATTCGTTGCAGCAGCTCTTGTTTCACAGATTAAGTTCAAGAAGTTCTCATTCCCTCATACTTATTGGGGCAAATTAAACGGCGTATGCGTTGCTTCTTCACCCTTCCTCTTCCACCTTGTACCCCTTAACGTACTCTTCATTATTGTTGGTGGCGTATTCTTCTTTGCAGGTGTTGAAACACTCATTATCGTTGCTAAGCTTAAGAAGCTCGTTCCCTTCGTACCCTCAATCTTCCACACAGAGCAGGCAGTTGAGAAGTTCGAAAAACAGGAAGCTGAAAAGAAATAAAACTCAAGGCCACGGTAAATTCCGTGGCTTTTAAGTTGCCCTTTATAAGAGAGTAGGGCAGTACCATAAAGTTAAAAAAATCTTAACAAAAACTTTCAGTTTTTCGTTGACAAACAGAGACTCTTATGATATACTCATTCATACCGCATGTAAAAGGCGGCGTGATTTGTCATGCCAAAAAGATAAATCTTATCTGCCTCTCATCAGCGAGTCCATAATAAAGGAAGGAAAGAAAAAATGTACGCAATTATCGAAACAGGCGGCAAGCAGTATAAGGTTGAAGCAGGCGATACTCTCTTCATCGAAAAGCTTGACGTAGAAGCAGACTCTGTAGTTACCTTTGACAAAGTTATCGCAGTTGCAACAGACGACGGCATCAAAGTTGGTGCTCCCTATGTTGACGGCGCAACAGTAACAGCAAAGGCAATCAAGAACGGTAAGGGTAAGAAAATCACAGTATTTACTTACAAGCCCAAGAAGAATTCTAAGCGTAAGATGGGTCACAGACAGCCCTACACTAAGGTTGAAATCTCAGCTATCAACGCTTAAGTTATGACGAAGGTAGTTTTTTACGAAAAGGATGAGAAGCTCAGAGGCTTCCTGATTAAAGATCACAGCGGTTATGATGAAGAAGGATATGACATTGTTTGTGCAAGCGTATCTTCAGCAGCGTATCTGACAGCCAACACTCTGACAGAGATTGTCGGTGCTAAGGCTGATATCGACCTCAGGGAAGCATATTTCAGATTTATCGTAACAGATAAGCTTGAAGAGAGCGAGAATCATCTCAAAGGTTTAAAACTTCATCTCGAATCACTTGCAGAGGACTATAGTGAATATATTTCCTGCAAAACAGAAACTGTTTAAGAATAATACGGAGGTGTAACAAATGCTTAAGATAAATATCCAGTTATTTGCTCACAAAAAAGGTATGGGTTCAACCCGTAACGGTCGTGACTCTGAATCAAAGAGACTTGGTGTTAAG
>JAZTWC010000063.1:0-10310 GCA_045635665.1 Acutalibacteraceae bacterium | reverse complement strand
AAGAGATGCCCAGAGAGATATGGAAAGAGCGGCAAAAAACAGGTAATAATTACATTTGATTTTTAAAAAATCAAGTGCTATAATAACAAAGCAAAAAGCTTTAAAATCCATATGGGGATGAAAGGATTTCGACGGGGGTTTTGAAGCACGATAAGCGGGTAGCGCTGTGGCAATCGCTTTAAAAGGTCACACATTTAAAATTAACTGACAATAATACAGTTTTAAAGGCTGCCTAATTGCGGCCCGTCTTGGTTAAGAGTACTGCGGCTTAACTAAAGGCGTCGACTAGCAGTGAACGTGTACGGCAGAGCATCCTCGTATGCCGTCACGCATCAGAGGATACTGAGCATATAAGCCTGTCAATCGGCGTGTGTGCGAGGGAATGTCAAAAGACTGACTGCACCCGGAGAAAGTTGTGTGGACGAGTTTTCGGACGCGGTTTCGATTACCGCCGTCTCCACCAAAAAGTAATAATCCGAAACTATCTGTGATTTACAGCGGTTATCGGATTATTTTTTTGCTTATTGGTACACGGGTGAGTGAGAGGTATATGGAGATTTACATCGCCACGGAAAAGGAAATCTGATAAAAAAGAAGAACCAAGGCTAAAATAACCTTGGTTCGTTTGTTGATAAACTATGTGCGATTATGCAGTTAAAAGCTTTTCGCTTGCGCCAGGAATCCATTCAACGCCGTCACGTGTGTTGCCTTCAACAATAGCAGTACCTGCTTTTGCATTAACATCAAACCAGTTCTTTGAGGGATGCTCTGTTGAATTGATGATTGTGTTGTTAGCAAATGTGAAGGTGTGGCCTTCAGCGATAGCACCTGACTTAACAAGACCGCCTGTGCAGTTTGTGAAGGTGTTGTTTGTAACTGTGAGGTCGCCTGAGAATGTGCCGTACTGGGGCATAATTGTCCATGACTTGATGTATGAGAATGTGCAACTGTCAACAGTGAGACCTGCGAAACCGCCGTTGTTTGACATTGTGTAAATGGGATAACCCATATTATCAAATGTGCAGTTTGTGATGGTGATAGTTGCATTGGGGTTTGTGCCGTAAATTGCACGACCAGCCTTTGAACCTGCGCCTGTGAAAGTTGAATTTGTGATTACAAGGTTTTCGATAGCTGCATCGCCGTTGATAAGAAGAGCGTTAATTGCGCTGTTGTCGGGGATGCTGAGGTTGAGACCTGTAATTGTAACATCTGTGATGTCTGTTTCAGCGGTTGTAACGAAACCAACATTTGCTTCGCCGAGAGCGTCGATAATAACGCCTTCGAGTTCGCCGAGTTCAACTTTGCCGTAATCGCCGGCTTTAAGTTCGATGATATCGCCTTCGTTTGCGTCATCGAGAGCCTCTACGATATTAGCGGGGCTGACTACGATGATACATTTTTTGCAGAAAGGACATCTGAAACCAAAGGTTCTTACAAGCTGATGGAGAAGATTGTGGATGTCATTATAAAGTCTCTCAAAGAAACTTAAAACATCTGTAACCTCGGTTTTTATTGTTTCCTCAACTGCGTCAGTATCAGCAGTAGCGTAAACAGGTGCTGCAATGGTGAATACCATTACAAGTGTGAGTAATAATGCTAAGAATTTTTTCATGGTAAAAAGCCTCCTTTAATATTGATATCCTAGCAATATTATTGTAATACTGAGTTTATAAATTGTCAATAAAACATCCTATCTGAGAGGTGATATATTTATTAAAAATAATTATAGGTCTTTGTTATGCAATGGGTTTTGTAGGCGACTTAACAGGCGGTAAACAGTAAGAAATGCCTCGCTAAGTCAGTGATAAGTTGAGACTTGATGTTGATGAGCTGGTGTGGTATAATTTATGCCGTAGAAAAACTCTTATATCGGAGTGATAAAATGAACACTTATCTTAAAAACCTCAACCGTATCGAATTTGTGGTGACTATGGCGTGTACGGGTAAATGCAAACACTGCTCTCAGGGCGAACATAAAAGCTCTGACAGTATAGATAAAGCTCTGGCTTCAGATGCTGTGCGTAAAATTGCGGGGGAATATCATATTGAATCTGTAATGACCTTTGGCGGTGAGCCCTTGCTTTGTGCTGACACAGTCTGCGAGATACATAAAACTGCTACTGAAATGAATATCTCTCACCGACAGCTGATAACTAACGGCTATTTCAGTAAAGATAATGCTAAAATCAAAGCTGTTGCTGAGAGGTTAGGTGAGTGCGGTGTTAATGATATTCTCCTTTCGGTTGATGCCTTCCATCAGGAGACGATACCGCTGGAGTGCGTGAAATTTTTTGCTAAGGCTGTGATGGAAACAGGAGTACCTATAAGAGTGCAACCTGCATGGCTTGTAAGCGAAAATGATGATAACCCCTATAACAGACGCACCAAAGAGTTGCTCGCTGAGTTTGCGGATATGGGTATTGGTTCAAATGAGGGCAATGTGATATTCCCAGCAGGCAATGCGCTGAAATATCTCAGCGATTATCTTAAGCCTATGGCGGAGAATGAAAATCCCTATTGGGAAGATCCTGCCGATGTGCACGCAATATGTTTCAGCGCCAACGGTGACATTCTCGGAAGTAATATCTACAAAAAGGATATATGCGAAATTCTCGCATCATATAAACCTAAAAAATGATGATTATGTAAAAGAAAGGTACAAATATTATGTTACTACTCCTCATTGTAATTTATCTTGTTTTCATCTCGCTTGGTCTGCCTGACAGTCTTTTCGGAGTCTCCTGGCCTGTGGTACATACAGATTTTAATCTCCCCGAAAGCTTCGCTTCGGTTTACAGTGTCATTATCAGCGTGTGTACCGGTGGTGTCAGCTTTGTTTCAGGTTGGCTTATACGCAAATTTGGCACCGGTAAGGTTACCCTATTTTCGATTTTTCTCACAGCTCTCGGCCTTGTGGGTATAAGTTTTGCTCCCAATGTGGTTGTGATGCTGATTTGTTCTGTTATTATGGGTTACGGTGCAGGTGCTATTGATACGGGTCTTAACAACTTTGTGTCGCTCCACTATAAAGCTCAGCATATGAACTGGCTTCACTGCTTCTGGGGTATCGGTGTAACCGTCAGCCCTATGATTATGTCGCAGTTTCTCACAGGCGAGACAGGTGCCTGGCGAAACGGATACAGAGTTGTGGCCGCTATGCAGGTTGTCTTTGCTTTGTTGGTGCTCTTTACCCTGCCCAAGTGGAAAAAGCTTGAAGCACCCGTGTCGGCAGAGTCCGAAGAAAAAGGCGATAAAACTTTAATTGATATTCTTAAAACAAAGGGTATGGTTACGAGTATACTGTCGCTGGGACTTTACTGTTCTATGGAGTTTTTGCTTGGTACCTGGGGTGCCACATTCATCGTCAACACTCTTGGACTTTCACCCGATACGGCGGCTATGTGGGTATCACTTTATTATGGCGGTATAATGCTCGGCAGAGTTATTGCAGGCTTTGTTTCTATGAAGTATAGCGACAACAGTCTTATCAGAGCGGGTATTGTTGTCTCATTTGCAGGTATGGTAGTGTTGCTGTTACCATTAGGTGCGACTTCACTTGTTGGTCTTCTGCTTATCGGTGTCGGCTTCGGTCCCATATTCCCCAGCACACTTCACGCTGTGCCTGAGCGATTCGGCAAAAAATACAGTGCAGATATTACCGGTTACCACATGGGCGGCGCCTATGCTATCGGTTTTGGCATACAGCTGATTTACGGCTTTGTAGCTTCGGCAACAACCTTTAAGATAACACCTTTCGTCCTCGTAGCACTGTGTGCAGGCCTGCTTTTCTGCAGTGAGAAAACAATACATACTCTTAAAAACAAATAAAAGTCTTTACCCACATAAATTTTTATGGTAAGATAGATTTACAAACTTGAAAGGAAGTAATAAATATGAAAGAAATCCTTATGTCAAACATTCCAGCAGCTGTGGCTGTAATTGGTCTTGCACTCTACTTTTTCGGTATGGCAATTGTGTTCATCACAAACCCTATCAAAAATGCTGAAAGCTTTTCAGTGAAACCCGTAGACAATGCGGGTAAAACCGAAATCCGCGTTTACTATGGCGGCATCTCATTTGCTCTGGGCGCATTCTTACTCTATCTTACATATGCCACAGGCACTCCCGTACACTCACTTGTTGGCGGTCTTTTCTTCGCAACAACAGTGTTTGTAACAAGAACAATTTTCCTCTTTGTTGACAAGGGTTGGAAGTGCCCCTATACAAAGCTCGCAATTCCTGCAGAGGGTCTTTTTGTAATCGCTCTGTGGACTTGCTTTATACTTTCAAAGGTGCTTTATTAAAAGTGTGATTTTTGACGGAGAAACAATATGAAATACAGTATTATTCCCGAACCTTTATATATGACGATGGGTAAAGACAGTGCTTTTACCCTTACTTCCTTTTGCGAAGTGGAGTATGACAACCGTTCACGCAAGGCTTATGATGCTTTAACAAAATTCCTCAGTGACAGCTTTTCTATGAGTTTCGAGGGTACGGGTAGAGGTAAGATTATACTCAGAACCGACGAGACCTTAGAGGACAATGAAAGCTATATTCTAACTGTTAAGAGTAACAATGTCGAAATTATCGGCAAGGATGAAGCGGGTGTATTTTACGGTGTGCAGAGCCTAAAGCAATTGCTTTTTCAAGGCGAACTGACTTTGCCCGAAATCACAATTAAAGATAAACCTCGTTTTGCGTACAGAGGGTTTATGCTTGACTGCGGAAGATACTTCTTTACCGTCGAGGCTGTAAAGGTTTTCCTTGAAATGATGGCTCTTCACAAGCTGAACACTTTCCATTGGCATCTCAGTGAAGATCAGGGTTTCAGAGCCCAGGTGCTCGATAAGCTTTTGCTGACAGAGATAGGCTCATACAGAAGCCATACCAACTTTAACAGCAGAAAGCACGAAGGTTACTACACCGTCGACGATATGAAAGAGATAGTGGAGTACGCTCACAATCTGTGTATAAAAGTTATCCCCGAGATAGATACTCCCGGTCATACAGTGGCAATGATAGCCGCATATCCTGAACTTTCTTGTTTTGAAAGACAACTTCCTGTGGCGACCCATTGGGGGATAAAGCACGATGTGCTGTGTATCGGCAAGGAGAGCACTTTTGATTTTATGAAGTCGGTCTTTGATGAACTTCTTGAGACTTTCACCGATGGAGTTTTCCATCTTGGCGGTGATGAGGTGCCCACAACAAGGTGGGAGATTTGTCCTCATTGTCAGGTGAGAATGAAAGCCGAAGGTCTCAAAGATGTAGGAGAGCTTCATAGATATTATCTTGACAGGATAGGTGCATACCTGAAAAGCAAAGGCGTCGGAACAGTTATGTGGAATGACCGCATCAAAGATAAAATGGTCAGCAAAGATATTGCATGGCAACTCTGGGATACCCAGATGAAAAAGGACGAGGTGGCAAAAGAGTTAAACAGTGGCAGAAAGTTTATCATATCGGCCAATGAAGCCTATTATCTCAACTTCCCCTATGCGGTTACGAATCTTAAGCAGTGTTATGAATTTGAGCCTGTTTTCGATGGCGTAACATCTGAGGGCGAGAAAAATCTCCTCGGCATTGAGGGCTGTCTTTGGTGCGAATATGTACCCACAATGAAAACCGCAGGCTACTGTACTTATCCGAGGCTCGGAGCTGTCAGCGAAACTGCATGGACAGCTAAAGATAAAAAAGATTACACAAAATTTGAAGAAAAACTTGATAGTTACTATAGTTTGATTGAAGGTTACGGAATAGATACAGCAAAGAAAAATCAGGCTATGCCGGGATTTTTCAGAAAAACAGCAGGAGCCCTTTATTGGAAGAGGAGACCTCTTCATTGGCATAGTCTTCACAATATAATAGACAATGCAAACGTAAAAAGAAAATATGCAAGCAAGGAGAAATGATTATGGTTAATCTTATACCTATGCCTAAAAGTGTAAAAGAATTTCAGGGCGGTTACTCTATAGAAAGAGATGCCGTAGCTTTGCAGTTTGATAAAGAACTGGAAAGTCTTAAGGATATCGTTCCCGTGATTCTGAAAATCACTGCGGTTGAGCCGGATAAGTGCGTGGATATCAGTTTTATTTATGACTCAAAAGCCCGTAAAGACGCATACAGTTTGTCAATCAGTGAGAGCGGTATCAGAGTCTACGCCTCAGATTATGAGGGTGCTATGTACGCGGTAGCTACTATCAGACAGCTTTATAAGACAGATATCATTGACAATAAAAATCTCACAGCCTCCTGCGTTGAAATAAAAGACGATAAGCCGCTTTACAGTTGGAGAGGTCTTCATCTTGATGAGAGCCGTAACTTCTTCGGTAAGGATACAGTCAAAAAGCTTCTCGATTTTATGTCGCTGTATAAGATGAATCGTTTTCATTGGCATCTCACTGATGATCAGGGTTGGAGAATTGAAGTAAAGAAATATCCGCTTCTGACAGAAATCGGTAGCAAGAGAAACGGTACTCAACTTCATTCATGGAGCAGTACCGAGAAAGATCCTACACCTCACGAGGGCCATTACACTCAGGAAGATATCAAAGAGATTATTGCCTATGCTAAAGACAGATGCATTGAGATTATTCCTGAAATCGACTTCCCCGGCCATTGTGCGGCAGCTATAGCGGCATATAATTATCTTGCTTGCCGTGAAATCCCCTGGCAGGTGTTTGACTTCTGCGGTAACAAACTTGCTGAACTTCAGGGTATGAAGAACTGGAACAGACCTCTTTGTATGGGTAAAGATAAGGTTCTCGACTTTGTGTTTGATGTTATCGGCGAACTTGCAGATCTCTTCCCCTTTGAGTACTTCCACGTAGGTGGCGATGAGGTGCCGAGAGATGAGTGGAAGAAGTGCCCCGCTTGTCAGGAAAGAATGAAGAAAGAAAACATCAAAACCGAAACAGATCTGCAAGGTTGGTTTACCAATAAAATCAATGCTTATCTTAAATCCAAAGGTAAGATAATGGTAGGCTGGAATGAAGTGCTTGCAAGCGAAGCGGATACGGATATAGTTGCTCAGTACTGGACTCCGAGAGAGGATGAAAATGTAATCAGGCACATCAGAAATGGTGGTAAGATTATCCTTTCGAACCACAAGTACTTCTATTTTGATATGTGCTACAGCTACTGTACACCCAAGGGTACATATAACTTTGACTATAAGGCTGCCAAGGTTCCCGAAGAGTTCAAGGGTAATGTGCTCGGTGTAGAGGGTGAAAACTGGACAGAGTGGACAAGAACAGAAAATGAGTTGTTCTTCAAGATTTTTAACAGAGGTCTTGCTCTTGCTGAAACGGGATGGTCAGATGAGAGTGTCAAGGATTACGGCGGTTTTGTAAAGAGACTGCAGAAACAGAAAAAGATTATGGATGCTCTCGGTATCTTCTACGGAAGTGACGATATAACAATGCAGAAAGCCAAGTTGAGAAAGATAATACTCAGCAAGAGATACGGCTTCAGCCATAATGACTGCGACAGCGAATTCAGACTGCAGGAAATATTAGGCGGACTCAAATAAAAAATTTATGCAGAGGATTTGTTTCCTCTGCATTTTTGATATAAAAAAACACCACCCTTCGAAAGGGTGGCGGGAAGAATTTAATTAGTCTTCTTTTCCTACAAGCCAGTTGAGTGTTACATCAAGAACTTCAGCGATAGCTACTAATTCGTAGTCGTTTACGCTTCTGATCTGACCTTCGAGTTTTGAGAGACCTGATGCGGTAAGCTCAACACCCTTGATCTGGAGCTGTGTAAGCAAGTCAATCTGCTTGATTCCTAATTCTTTTCTTTTTGCCTCAATTCTCGCACCAACAATGTTGCGATCGCCGAGAGGTTGTTTTCTAATTCTCATAGTATTTCTCACCTTTACTATAATTATAAAACCCTAAAAAACAATAGGATTTCACCTTGATCTATGATAACATATCACCTCGGTGGTTGTCAAGATAATAAAAATAACAGTTTATACAAAGTTATTTCCAACAAAGAAAAGAAATGGTAAAAAATGCCATTATTTGACAGAAAATACAATATTGTCGATTATTTAAACGTTAAAAAAGTAAAAAAGTACTTTAAAAAATATGAAAATAGTAGTATAATAACAAATGTATATACACTTATGCAATTTGACACAAAAAGAAGGATGTGTGCACATATGAGTAACACAATGGAATCAAGAAATCTCACTATGTTGGTGGATTTTTATGAGCTTTCAATGGCTAACGGATATTTCGCTAACGGCATGAAAGATACTGTAGCATATTTTGATATGTTTTTCAGAAAGGTGCCAGACAACGGTGGTTTTGCAATTATGGCAGGTCTGCGTCAGTTGGTGGACTATCTTAAGCATCTTAAGTTTACTCAGAAAGATCTGGAGCTTTTCAGAAGAAAAGGTTTCAGCGAGGACTTCATTGAGTACCTCAAAGATTTTAAATTTGAATGTGACGTATGGGCTATCCCTGAGGGTACTCCAATATTCCCCGGTGAGCCTATTCTCACTGTAAAAGGTCCCGTTATCCAGGCTCAGCTTATTGAGACTATGGTGCTCTTGTCGATTAACCATCAGAGTCTTATTGCAACAAAAGCAAACAGAATCAAGAGAGCTGCCGGTGGCAGAATGATTATGGAATTTGGTTCAAGACGTGCTCAGGGTTATGATGGTGCAATTTACGGCGCAAGAGCTGCCTATATCGGTGGCTGCGACGCTACTGCCTGCGCTATTGATGAGAGAGATTTCGGTATCCCCGCTGTGGGTACAATGGCACATTCTTGGATTCAGCTTTTCGGTGATGAGCTGGAGGCTTTCAGAGCTTATGCAAGACAGTACCCCGACAATTGTACTCTGCTCGTAGACACATATAATGTACTCAAATCAGGCATACCCAATGCCATCAAGGCTTTCAACGAAGAAGTTTTACCCAGAGGTTTCAGACCCAAGGGCATCAGAATAGATAGCGGTGATATTACATATCTCTCAAAGAAAGCGAGAAAAATGCTCGACGAGGCAGGTTTTGAGGATGTCAAAATTGTTGCTAGTAACTCACTTGATGAGTTTATTATCCGCGATATGATTTTGCAGGGTGCTCAGGTTGACTCATTTGGTGTTGGCGAGAGACTTATTACTGCGGCATCGACACCTGTTTTCGGTGGCGTATATAAGATTGTTGCAGTTGAAGAAGACGATGTACCCGTACCCCGTATCAAGCTCAGCGAAAATGTACAGAAGATCACAACTCCCTGTGCTAAGAAGGTATACAGACTTTTCGATAATAAGTCAGGCAAAGCTATTGCCGATGTTATTACACTTATTGATGAGGAAATCGATGACAGCAAGCCCTATGAGCTTTTTGATCCCGATTACACATGGAAGAGAAAGCTTGTGGAAAATTATACAGCCAAGCCCTTGCTTGTGCAGATCTTTGACAAGGGTGAGTGTTGTTATGATTGTCCCGACATCAAGGATATCAAGAAATACTGTGATGATCAGGTAGACAATACTCTTTGGGATGAAGTAAAACGTTTTGAGAATCCTCATACATATTATGTTGACCTTTCAGAAAAGCTCTGGGCAGAAAAGAACAGACTTCTTGACGAGTACTCAAGAAAATCACACTGAGGTAAAAGCAATTGAGAAAAATTGAATTTACGGTGACCGAAAGCTTCGACGGCAAAAAGATATATAATTTCCTTAGGGGTTATGTGAAGATTTCTACCCGTCTTATGCGTACCCTTAAGCGTATACCTGACGGTATAATGCTCGGTGACAAGCAGGGCAGGACTATCGACATAATCCACACGGGCGATGTTATTACTCTCAATATACCCGATGATGAAACAGCGCCGATACCTATTGATTATCCTCTTGATATTGCTTATGAAGACGACGATGTGATGCTGATTAATAAACCTCCGACTCTTGCTATGCACGAGAGTCACAATCATCAGGGCGATACCCTTGCTAATGCGGTTGCCGGATATCTTCTTAAAAAGGGCGAAAGCGCCACTTTCCGTGCAGTGGGCAGATTGGACAAGGGCACATCAGGACTGGTTATTTGCGCCCTTAATGCCCATTCTGCGGCGAGACTTGTCGGCAGGTTTGATAAAGAGTACATTGCCATTGTAAAAGGCGTCTACACTCAGGGCGGTACCATCGATAAGCCTATATACCGACCTGACCCCATTAAGACATACCGAATTGTAGATGAAAGAGGCGACTATGCTGTGACTCACTATGAGGCTATTGAGACGGGTAAGGACTACACTGTGGTGAGAGTGAGACTTGAGACGGGCAGAAC
>JAZTWC010000062.1:0-6672 GCA_045635665.1 Acutalibacteraceae bacterium | reverse complement strand
CAGAACATAATGATAACATCAGCCACAATATTAGCCACAACAACATCAAACTTGCCCT
Source organism: Acutalibacteraceae bacterium (assembly GCA_045635665.1). Classification (GTDB taxonomy): domain Bacteria; phylum Bacillota; class Clostridia; order Oscillospirales; family Acutalibacteraceae; genus UBA6857. The sequence goes on along the minus strand of JAZTWC010000062.1, from coordinate 6,614 downwards.
CAACCTTATCGGTGAGGTTACCCTGAAATACAGTGTATCTGGGCTCGTGAAGATTGTTCACTTCACCGTTTTCCTTTGCAGTTTTAACAGCGAGAGCATCAATATCAACACCCACTGCCTTTTCAGCACCGAGTAAAAGTGATGCAATAGCCAATATACCGCTGCCGCAACCGATATCGAGGACAGTTACACCGGGTTTGATATAGTTTTCCAAAGTCTCGAGACAAAGTCTGGTTGTCTCGTGGGTACCTGTACCAAAGGCAAGACCCGGCTCAATATTAAGCACAGCTCTGCCCTGAGGGTCAAACTCATCTTCCCATGTAGGTCTGATAAGAAGCTTATTACCAACAGGAATGGGATGGAAATACTGCTTCCAGTTATTCTCCCAGTCTTCATTTTTACACTGATTTAAGATAATCTCATTCTCAATATTTTCGGCAGTGTACCTCTCTCTGAGAAAAGCAACAGCCTCCATAGGATTCTCTTCAGGTGAGATATAGACGTGAACAATAGCCTTGCTTCTGTCTTTAGCTAAGAGGTCTTCGTCGATAAGGTCAATGTGAGCAATCTCCCAGGCCTCTTTTTCAAGTTCACGGTAATCTTCGATATATATGCCATAGGGTACAACCATTGAGGCTATGTCCCCTGCTTTGTCAACATCATCAGCATTCACACTGATTTTTACTTCTGTCCAGTCACTCATTGTTTTAAATTCGGAATTCGGAATGCGGAATTCGGAATTGCGGGTCAGACCCGTCAAACTACCGACTCGCACACCGCCGAGTCTCCTTTCGTTGTTTTGTTTGATTATTTTATTATATAGTAACTTCCTTATATATGAAACCCTTCGAAACATTAACTCTGCGGGCCATATCTATCCTTCAGCGAACTTTCCGGCGCAATTCCGAATTCCGAATTCCACATTCCGAATTCAGTTGCAATTCGTCAGAATTGCTACGCCTAACCCCTCTACCTTAACCTTATTTTCTTCCACAAAGTTGCCGTAAAGTGCCGTAGCATTATGCCAGTCCTCAGGCAGATAATAGTCAATCTCATGCTCATTTCTGTTGGCAATAACCATCAGTTTGCTGTCACCGTCATATCTGACATATGCAAGACAAGAGAGCATCTCAGATACTGTGGCGTACTGTCCCTCTTTGAGACAAGGCGTATTTTTTCTTATGTTACCGAGAGTCTTATAAAACTCAATAAGTTCCTGATTTTCATTACCCCAAGGATAGCAGAATCTGTTAAAGGGATCTTTATAACCCTGCATACCTGCTTCATCGCCATAATAAAGGCAAGGCACACCAGGGAGAGTATACTGAATAGCGGCTGCTATTTTTAAGAGCTTGACACCTCTGTTGTACTCTTCTTCACTCAGACTGTGAGTACTCTGCCACTGTCTGTCTCTGTATTCGCAGCTTTCACCTGCCAACGCAGTGATAGCTCTCATTGTATCGTGGGTACCTATATGATTCATCAGCACGTCTATAACACATTTGGGGTAGTTTTCAAGTATAGTCATAATCTTTGAGGTGAAACCTTCCACCTTACCGCTTCTGACGAAAGAGAGAATAGCGTCAGCAAAAGGATAGTTCATAACGCTGTCGAGCTCTTCGCCCTGGAAGTACTTTCTTCTCTGGCCGTAGCTGAACTTATTTGAAGCATCTTCCCATACCTCACCGAGAACTAAAGCCTCAGGGTTTTCTGCTTTGACAGCCTTTCTGAATTCATCGAGAAAAACATCGGGCAATTCGTCTGCAACATCGAGTCGCCAACCGCGTACACCGCACTTAAGCCACTTCCTGGCAATACCCTTTTCTCCTGCGATAAACTCTATAAATTCGGGGCTTTCTTCTATAACCTCAGGCAGTATACTGATACCCCACCAAGAGTGATAATCTTCGGGGTGGTTGATGAATTTATACCATTTATAATAAGGCGACTCTTTTGACTGATAAGCACCTACACTGTCGTATCTGCCATATTTATTGAAGTAGATACTATCATCCCCCGTGTGGCTGAAAACACCGTCAAGAATAACGGAGATACCTCTTTCTTTTGCCCTTTTACAAAGGCTTTTAAGATCTTTTTCCGTACCGAGCAAGGGGTCGATTTTGCTGTAATCCGCAGTATCATAGCGGTGGTTGCTCTGAGCTTCAAAGATAGGGTTAAGATATATACAGGTGGTACCCAGACTCTCTATGTAGTCAAGTTTTTCCTCTATACCCTTAAGGTCACCCTGGAAGTAGTCATTATTCAGCACCTTGCCGTCTTCTGTAGGTCGCCACTCGGGTTCACCCATTATATCACTGCGAAGCTTTCTGCCGTGGGGAATATTCTTCTTAGCCTTGCCTGAAAAATAAAATCTGTCAGGGAATATCTGATAAAACATACCACCCTTGAGCCAATCGGGAGTAGCGAAATCTTTAGCGTAAACACTAAGCTGCCAGTCGAGAGTACCTAAGGTAAGATTGCCGAGACAATCACCGTTATGTCGTATAATCATACTGCCCCAAGGCGTAGTGCACTGAAAATGGTAAAAGTAAATACCTGCCTCTTCGGCAGTGTACCCTAAAGCCCACCACTCTTCGCTGTCGCCCTGCATACTCAGCCACGAAAAGGGAATATATTTATAGTCCTCGCCGTCTTTTTTGATAACAAGGCTCACCCCACTGCAACCGATACTCCTTGGAAGCACAACCTTAAAAACAAAGTTCTGACCTTCTTTTACAGCACCGAAATGGGATTTATGTAAAGTATTTCTGGAATTAAATGGGATATAATCCATATTTTCCTCCGATTATGGGATAAATGTTTTTATAAAAGCATAGTTATTAACAAGTTTAATTGATTGGTGGAATAATTATGTTTGTAATATCAATGAAATCTGAAAAGCTGACAAAATATCTAATTATCGCCGTCGTAAGCGTTTTCACTATAATAGGCGGTATCATCAGCGTTTCAAGTGACAGTACCCCTGCCGCCAAGGTAAGCGGAGTCAATATGCGAGCTTCCACAAATGAGGAAAGGGTCGCCTTTTTCTCTCAGTTCGGTTTTGAGATTTCCGAAGATCCCATCGAGGTAAAAGAGGTAATTATCCCCACGGAATTTGACGAAACCTATGAGGAATACAATAATATTCAGAAGTCTCAGGGTCTTGATTTATCTAAATACAAGGGCAAACGAGTCAAAATGTGGAGCTACGCCATAAAGAACTACCCTTCTTATGAAAATACCGACTGTATAAGAGGCAACATACTCGTATATGATGGAATAGTTGTTGGCGGAGACATATCAAATATTGAGTTGGGTGGATTTATGGTTGGGTTTGCAAGCAATTAAAGTTTTGTCAAACTTTTATAAAAGTTTGTGGGGTGCGGGGCGACGCCCTGCAAACAAATAATATTATCTGGCTTTTATCTTTATATATGCTCGCCGCATGGCGTTACTTTTCCTATCGCGGAAAAGTAACCAAAACGCGATGTTATTCTATTATATAATCTTTAATTGTGTCAAGTAACGACATCTCTACTATAGCTCTCATATAAAGACCTTCAGGTCTGTACTCTTCTTCTTCCACTACACCTTCGTTTCGTATACGTGCCGCCATAGCACCCATAGAAAATGGTATAAGAAGTTCAGCCTTGCGTCTTGTAGGAGGAAGCTCTTTGAGTACAGCTTCAAGAAGCTCGTCAAAGCCCTTTTGCTCCTTGGCAGAAATCATAACAGTCTTGCCAAAGGTAGGCATAGCATATATATCACCAACAAGATCGCACTTATTCATAACGCTGATAATGGGTTTGCCCTCGCAGCCGAGTTCGTTAAGGAGCTTTCTTGTAACCTCAAGATGTTCAGCTGAGTGCTCGTCACTTGCGTCACATACATTGAGTATAACCGTAGCTTCAGCAGCTTCTTCAAGAGTAGACTTAAAGGCTTCGACCAATTTATGAGGAAGTCGTCTGATAAGACCAACTGTATCAACTAACATAACCTGTCTGCCATCAGGCAGAGTCAGACCTCTTGATGTGGGGTCAAGAGTTGCAAAGAGTTTGTTTTCAGCAAGTACACCTGCATTAGTAAGTGCATTCATAAGAGTTGACTTGCCTGCGTTGGTATAACCGACGATAGCCACAGTCTGTACCCCATCTTTTTCACGTCTCTTGCGCATCTGGTTTCTACGCTTTTCAAGAGCCTTAAGCTCTTCCTGGAGCTTATCAATTCTGCGGCGGATATGTCTCTTATCGCTTTCGAGCTTAGTTTCACCGGGACCTCTTGTACCGATACCACCACCAAGACGAGACAGAGCTATACCCTGACCCGCAAGTCTCGGAAGTGAATATTTAAGCTGAGCAAGTTCAACCTGAAGTTTACCCTCACTTGTTCTTGCTCTTGCGGCAAAGATGTCAAGTATAAGCATGGTTCTGTCGATAACTCGCACCTTAGTCAGCTTTTCGAGGTTTCTCTGCTGTGACGGTGAAAGTTCGCTGTCAAAGATAAGCAGGTCAACATCCTGCGCTTCGCAGAAAGCGATAATCTCAGCAAGCTTACCAACACCGACAAAAGTGGCCTTTTCCGGTGCTTCTTTTTTCTGTATAACTTTGCCCACTACCTCAGCACCTGCTGTATGTGCAAGCTCTTCAAGTTCGTCGATAGACACCTCGGCATCAAACTCACCTGTGTCTACACTGACAAGCAGAGCGTATTCTTTTTTTATTTCGTTCTCGTACATAAAAACCTCCGGTTTTTAATGAAACTTCGTTTCAATTCATGGCGAAGCCATTTCATTCTTGCACCATCAAGTGCATATCGCATCTGCTAAGCAGATATTTTTCCGCTCGCCGCGTGGCGTTACTTTTTGCCAGCGCCAAAAAAGTAACCAAAAACGCGCTGTTGCTGTTTTTATAATACTATGAGTTTCTTCTCGCAAACAGTCAGATTCTCACAGCCGTCTTTTGTAACAACTGCCATATCTTCAATTCTCACACCAAACTCACCGGGAAGATAAATGCCCGGCTCAACAGTCACAATGTGACCCTCTTCAAGGACAATCTCTCCACTTGGATTAAGTGACGGAAGCTCGTGGATTTCTACACCCACACCGTGACCTAAGCCGTGACCAAAATAGTCACCGTAGCCTTTATTCTTTATGATTTCTCTGGCAACTGCGTCAACATCTTTGCCTTTGACACCTGCTTTTACAGCTTCAAGACCTTTTATCTGTGCCTCGAGTACAGTCTCATAAACTTCAATCTGCTTACTTGAGACCTCTCCCACAGCCACTGTACGGGTCATATCACTATGGTAAAACTCAGTGATTGCGCCGTAGTCCATAGTCACGAAGTCACCACTCTCTATTTTTTTATCTGAGGGCACACCGTGAGGAAGTGAGCTGTTTTTACCGCTGACCGCAATAGTCTCAAATGAAAGTCCGTCAGCACCGTTTTTAAGCATAAAGTATTCGAGCTCTAAAGCAACTTCTTTTTCGGTCTTACCAACCTGAATGAAACCGAGTATATGGTCAAAAGCTCTTTCGGCTATGCGCTGAGCTGTGATAATCTTGTCAATTTCACTGCGATTTTTCACCATACGGATATCACTTATAGTTTTATCCAAATCGCCATCGCATATTACATCAATACCGTCGAAGAGAGCTGTGATTTCGTTATATCTTGAAACTGTAACTCTCTCGCTTTCGAGCATAAGAGTCCTGATGCCCAGAGCTTTTATTGTAGGTACAAGGCTTTTAGCCATACCTTTGGTTTCAAGAATTTCGTCGCAGGTTTTGATTTTGTTGCCTGCGGCTTCAATATAACGTGAGTCTGTAAGGAAAACTGCTTTCTCCCCCGTTACCACAAGATAACCGTTAGAAGAATGGAATGATGTGAAGTAACAGATGTTTTCTTCACTCATAATAAGAGCAGCAGCATTTTTTTCTTTAAGATAAGCTTTGAGCTTGTTAATCATCTATAATCAACCTTTCGGAAAATTCGGAATTCGGAATGCAGAATTCGGAATCGTGGGTAAATCCCATCAGATACCGACCTTCATCCCACCGAATATATTTTCAATTTAAGTATGTCCTCGCCGGACAGGCATTACTTTTTTTGAAAAAAAGTAATCAAAAAACTTTACTCGCCCTGCGGGGCAATAATTATAGTTTATGTCTCTGTTTTATCGCAATTCCGAATTCCGAATTCATAATTCCGCATTAACGATAAAATCACCCAAAGGAAGCCCTCGGGTGATTTTCGTTAATTACTTAAATTTGCGCTTACGAGCAGCCTCAGACTTCTTTTTTCTAGCAACTGAAGGCTTTTCGTAATGTTCTCTTTTACGAACCTCCTGGATGATGCCATCACGTGAAGTCTGTCTCTTAAAACGTCTGAGAGCGCTGTCGAGTGACTCGTTCTCTTTAACTTTTACCTGACTCATTTATATTTCCCTCCCTTACCTGTTAGCAGGGGTTATTATTTCCATTAAGGATACGCCAACTATTATACAATATACTTTCTGTCTTGTCAATAGAAAATGCATAACAATAATGACATATTTCCCTAAAAATTTATTATTTTACAACAATATTAACGAGTCTGCCCTTTACATAGAGC
>JAZTWC010000061.1:0-22009 GCA_045635665.1 Acutalibacteraceae bacterium | reverse complement strand
GATGGACATGGCTACGATCCGACTTATAGCTGATGTGGGTGAAAGCATCTCTCTCATACCGGGACCGCCTGCAGGGCCTTCGTAACGGATAACAACTACGTCACCCTTGACAATCTTACCGCCGTAAATTGCTGCAATGCAGTCTTCTTCGCTGTCGAAAACCTTAGCAGGGCCTTCGTGTACCAGCATCTCGGGAGCTACTGCACTTCTCTTTACAACACAGCCGTCAGGTGCAAGATTACCCTTAAGCACAGCGATACCGCCTGTCTTTGAGTAGGGGTTGTCCACTGTACGGATAACAGTATCATCTTTATTGACAGCATTCTCGATATTTTCACCGAGAGTCTTACCTGTACAAGTCATAACAGATGTGTCAAGAAGACCGATGTCAGCAATCTGCTTGAGCACAGCGTATACACCGCCTGCTTCGTTGAGATCTTCCATATATGTAGGACCTGCAGGTGCAAGATGGCAAAGGTTAGGAGTCTTTTCACTGATTTCATTTGCATCTTCGAGATTCCACTCGATACCGCACTCGTTAGCGATAGCAGGAAGGTGAAGCATACTGTTGGTACTGCAGCCGAGAGCCATATCAGCTGTAACTGCGTTTCTAAGAGCTGCCTTTGTCATAATGTCACGAGGTTTGATGTCCTTCTTGACAAGCTCCATAATCTGCATACCTGCGTGCTTTGCAAGTTCAATTCTCTTTGAGTAAACAGCAGGAATTGTGCCGTTACCCTGAAGACCCATACCGAGTACTTCTGTCAGGCAGTTCATTGAGTTAGCTGTATACATACCTGAGCAAGAACCGCAAGTGGGGCAAGTGTCCTCTTCGCAGATTTTAAGCTGTTTTTCGTCGATTTTGCCTGCTTTGTATGCGCCTACGGCTTCAAACATACTTGAAAGGCTTGTCTTTTTGCCACCCACTCTGCCTGCAAGCATAGGACCACCCGATACGAAAATGGTGGGGATATTAAGTCTTGCCGCAGCCATAAGAAGACCGGGCACGTTTTTGTCGCAGTTGGGAATCATAACAAGACCGTCAAAGCCGTGAGCCATAACCATAGCTTCAGTTGAGTCGGCAATAAGATCTCTTGTTACGAGAGAATATTTCATACCTGTGTGACCCATAGCGATGCCGTCACAGACTGTAATTGCCGGGAAAACTATAGGTGTACCGCCGGCCATAGCAACGCCAAGCTTTACAGCCTCAGCGATTTTGTCAAGATTTACGTGACCGGGTACGATTTCATTGAATGAGCTTACAATACCGATGAGGGGTCTTGACTGTTCCTCATTTGTCAGACCGCAAGCGTGATAGAGACTGCGGTGAGGGGCATTGTGAAAGCCGTCTACTATTGTGTCTTTAATCATTGGGGATTTTCCTCCTTTAGATATCTTGCACGAAGTGCATATCGAGTTGCGAAGCAACATATCGAGCCGTCAGGCATATCGAGTTGTCGCAGACAACATATCGACTGGCTGTGACTCAAAGATTTATCACGATTTTAATAGCACCGCCCTCGCCGGGCAGGCGTTACTTTTGCTAGCGCCCAAAAGTAACAAAAACGCGCTAATGCTCTCTCAATTCATTAAAGGCTGCTGCACAAGTGCACAGCAGCCTTTTGCTTTAAATTTTAGTTGTTGATAAGCTTATCCTCATCGCTCCATGAATAGAGCTTTCTGATTTCCTTACCTACTACCTCTGAAGGATGCTCAGCAGCAATCTTTCTCATAGCACCGAAGTGTACCTGTGAGCCTGCATCTGACATATCGAGAAGGAAGTCCTTAGCAAATGTGCCGTCCTGGATGTCCTTAAGAACCTTCTTCATAGCCTTCTTGGTTTCTTCTGTGATGATTTTGGGACCTGTGATGTAGTCGCGGTATTCAGCTGTGTTTGAGATTGAGTATCTCATGCCTTCGAAACCGCTCTGATAGATAAGGTCAACGATGAGCTTCATCTCGTGGATACACCCAAAGTAAGCGTTACTGGGGTCGTAGCCAGCTTCTGTGAGAGTCTCGAAGCCTGCCTGCATAAGTGCGCAAACACCACCGCAAAGAACAGCCTGCTCACCGAAAAGGTCAGTTTCTGTTTCTGTTCTGAATGTTGTTTCAAGTACACCTGCACGAGCGCCGCCGATACCGAGAGCATAAGCGAGTGCGATTTCAAGAGCGTCGCCTGTAGCGTCCTGTTCGATAGCTACAAGACAGGGTACACCCTTACCAACCTGATATTCGCTTCTTACTGTGTGGCCGGGGCCCTTGGGAGCGATCATTACAACGTTAACATTCTTGGGAGGCTTAATGCAACCGAAGTGAATGTTGAAGCCGTGTGCGAAAGCGAGAGTCTTGCCTTCTGTAAGGTTGGGCTCGATGCTCTCTTTATAGAGCTTAGCCTGCTTTTCGTCGTTGATAAGAATCATAATCATATCAGCATTCTTAGCAGCGTCAGCAGCTGTCATAACCTTAAGGCCCTGATTTTCAGCCTTAGCCCAGCTCTTTGAGCCTTCGTAAAGACCAACGATAACATCTACACCTGAATCTTTGAGGTTGAGTGCGTGTGCGTGACCCTGTGAGCCATAACCGATGATAGCAACTGTTTTTCCGTTAAGTTTAGCAAGATTACAATCCTGCTGATAGTAAATATTCTGCATGATAAAGTCTCCTTTATTTAAATTTAAATTATTCCTGATTTAACATTGTGTTTGTGCCTCTTTCGATGGCAACGATACCTGTACGGCACAACTCGAGAATTCCGAGAGGCATCATTATTTTGATGAAAGCGTCAAGCTTGATAGGTTCGCCTGTAAGCTCAACACTCATTACATCCGTTGAATAGTCGATGATTTTCGCTCTGTAAATTTCAGCCGCTGCCATAATCTCGGCTCTAGTCTCCGGTGAGTTTTTCACCTTGATGAGCATAAGCTCTCTTTTCACAGTAACCTCATCGTCAAGCTCCTGAACTTTTTTGACGTTGTAGAGCTTTTTCATCTGGCTGATGAACTGATTTTTTGTATTCTCATCACCGCTTATGGTGATAGTGATACGGGAATAGTCAGGGTCTTCAACTGTGCTAACTGTAAGTGAGTCGATGTTGAAGCCTCGTCTTGTGAACATGCTGGTTACTCTCATAAGTACACCGGGCTTGTTATCTACAAGAACAGCTATTACAAATTTTTTCATATCATTCTCCCCTTTCTGCTGATACGATAATATCGTCAATTGAGCCACCGGGAGGAAGCATCGGAAGAACGAACTCGTCTTTGTCGATGGGCACCTCAATAAGATATGCGCCCTGAGACTCGGAAGCTTCTCTGAAAGCCTCTGCAAACTCTTCGGGAGTGGCAACTCGTTTTGCCTTGACACCGAAAGCCTCTGCAAGCTTTATGAAGTCTGTCTTTCTTGTAAGCATAGTGTTGGAATATCTTTCACCAAAGAAAAGAGTCTGCCACTGTCTTACCATACCGAGAACGTTGTTGTTGAGAAGTACAACTGTTACGGGGATATTATACATTGAGGTTGTAGCAAGCTCATTGAGGTTCATACCGAATGAGCCGTCACCTGTGACGAGTACTGTTCTATCACCCTTGGCGTATGCCGCACCCATTGCAGCGCCCATACCGTAACCCATAGTACCGAGACCGCCACTTGAGATAAATGTGCGGTTCTGTTTGAAGTTGAGATACTGAGCAGCCCACATCTGATGCTGACCGACGTCTGTTGCAACAACTGTTGAGTCGCTCTTTATGCTGTTGATTATCTCCATAACCTTTTTCGGGGTAATGGGAGCCTTAGCTTTCTTTTCAGCTTCGATGGCAATCTCTTTCTGCTTTTCTATAAGAGAGTCCACAGTTTCTTTCCAGGCTGTTCTGTCTTTCTTTTCCACGCGGGCGATTATTCTCTCAAGTGAGTCCTTAAGATCCCCGTGTACACCAACATCAACACTGAGATTTTTACCAAGCTCCGATATATCAACATCCAGCTGAATGAACTGGGTATTCTTGACATATTTTGCAGTGTTACCCGTTGCTCTGTCGCTGAAACGTACACCTATACCGATAACAAGGTCAGCCTCTTTATTTGCCATGGAAGATGCATAGTGTCCGTGCATGCCCTGCATACCGAGGAAACGCTCTGAATCTGTAGGAAGTGCCGAAAGTCCCATAAATGTACAGCCGATGTAACCGCCTGTCTTTTCAGCTAACTGCTCAACCTGCTTTGCGATATCTCTGCCGAGTACACCGCCACCGATATAAATGTAAGGTCTCTCGCTTTCATTGATAAGCTGAGCTGCCTTTTCTATGTACTTTTCCTTCGCCTTTTTGTCGGGGAAAGCTTCCACAACATCGCATTTTTCATATTCGGCAAGGGCTAACTGCACATCCTTGGGAATATCCACAAGCACCGGGCCGGGTCTTCCGCTCTTAGCGATGCGGAATGCTTCACGGATAGTATCAGCAAGCTCGGCAACATCTCTGACGAAATAGTTATGCTTGGTAATAGGAAGTGTGACACCCGTAATGTCGATTTCCTGGAATGAGTCCTTACCTATAAGAGACGTAGGCACGTTACCCGTAATGGCAACCATAGGCACTGAGTCAAGCATAGCTGTAGCGATACCTGTGACGAGGTTTGTGGCACCGGGACCCGATGTTGCAATAACAACGCCAACCTTACCCGAAGCTCTTGCGTAACCGTCTGCAGCGTGGGCTGCCCCCTGCTCATGAGCTGTGAGGACATGGTTGATTCTGTCCTGAGACTTATAAAGCTCGTCATAGATATGCAGCACCTGACCGCCCGGATAGCCAAAAACATCGGTAACACCTTGCTCTATGAGGGTTTCTATAACAATTTGTGAACCTGTAAGTTTCATTTTTCTATTCCTTTTTGCGTATAAATCTGCATTATAAAAAAATTTAATTAAGGTATTATACCACGGCAAATTATACTTGTCAACAAAAGTTGCACAATTTAAAGCGATAATACAGTGAAAAAGAAAAAAACTTAGCTTTTAACAAGCCACTAGCCAATTTTCATCAGATATACTGTCTCTCACCAACCATTCCGACATCTGAAATACACACTGCAGATAAACTTTCTGAACCGGTCTCTTTTCTTGCGAATAAATTTTTTATTTTTTCGCTGTAAAGCTATTGACATTTACACACATCTTTAGTATAATGTCAAGGCTGTAAAGTTATTACTCTTTACACCAAAGGGAGGAGGATGTAAAAATGGCTAAAAATCTTGACGTGATTATGCTTTTTGATGTATACGGCGATATGCTCACTCAGAAACAGCAGGATTTTATCGGCTATTATTACAACGATGACCTTTCCCTTGCGGAAATTGCAGAAAATGAAGGCATCACAAGACAGGGTGTCCGTGATGCAATCAAACGTGCAGAAGCTCAGCTATTCACTTTCGAAGAGCACTTAGGGCTCTGCAAGCGTCTGGAGAAAACAAAAAACGGTCTGAGCGAAATCAGCGAGCTTGTCAAGCTTATTGATGAAGTTAACCGCAACACCATTCTCTCAAGAGAAATCAATGACGCAACAGCAAGAATTTCCGCTCTGACACAAATAATCAGCGAGTAAAGGAATGATATAATGGCATTTGAAGGTCTTTCAGACAGACTGGAAGCCGCCTTTAAAAAGCTCAGAAGTAAGGGCTCACTTACCGAGAGCGACGTAAAGGAAGCCATGAGAGAAGTTCGTCTTGCTCTTCTTGAAGCTGACGTTAACTACAAAGTTGCTAAGGACTTCACACAGACAGTTACCGAACGCGCTATCGGTGCGAAGGTAATGGAAAGCCTTACTCCCTCACAGATGGTTATCAAAATCGTTAATGAGGAACTTACAAATCTCATGGGCGGTACCAAGTCCCGACTCAACACCGCCAACCATCCCCCAACGATCGTAATGATGTGCGGTCTTCAGGGTAGCGGTAAAACAACTCACAGTGCAAAGCTTGCTCTTATGCTTAAAAATAAAGGTCACAGACCCCTTCTTGTCGGTTGTGACGTTTACAGACCTGCAGCTATCAAACAGCTTGAGGTTGTCGGTGAAAAAGCAGGCGTGCCCGTATTCCAGCTGGGTCAGATAAACCCCGTTGAAATTGCTAAAAAGGCAGTAGCTCACGCTAAGGACCACGGTTTTGACTATGTGTTCCTTGATACAGCCGGTCGACTTCATGTTGACGAAGAGCTTATGACTGAGCTTAAAAATATCAAGAGTGAAGTTCACCCCCACGAAATTATGCTTGTTGTTGACTCAATGACAGGTCAGGACGCAGTTAATGTTGCGACATCATTCAATGACGCACTTGGCATTGACGGTCTTCTGCTGACAAAGCTTGACGGTGACACCCGAGGCGGTGCGGCCCTCTCAGCAAGAGCGGTTACAGGCAAGCCTATCAAGTTCGTTGGTACCGGTGAAAAGCTCGGTGATCTTGACGTCTTCCACCCCGACCGTATGGCTTCACGTATCCTCGGCATGGGTGACCTGCTGTCTCTTATTGAAAGAGCTGAGCAGGAACTCGACGAAAAGAAAGCCGCTGAACTTGAAGAAAAGCTCAGAAAAAATAAATTTGACCTTAATGACCTTCTTGACCAGCTTCAGCAGGTACGCAAGATGGGTTCAATCAAGGACTTACTTAAGATGATCCCCGGTATCGGCAAGAAGATTGACGATGTAGAGGTTGACGAAAGACAGTTTGACCGCGTACAGGCTCTCATTCTCTCAATGACTCCTCAGGAAAGAGAAAAGCCCGACATCATCAACCCCTCAAGAAAACGCCGTATCGCAGCCGGTGCAGGTATGCAGGTTGAAGATGTAAACAGGCTGCTCAGTCAATACAGACAGATGCAGAAAATGTTCAAACAGATGAACGGCAAAAAATCAAAGAAAATGCAGAAGCGCATGAGAAATATGCCAGGTATGATGCCTCCCGGTATGGGCGGACCCGGCGGTTTCGGCTTCTAAAAGTCAGCGCGTGACTAAGACGCGTACCAAACAAGTTAACAGCACGAAAGTGTTAGAATATTAAAAATGTAAATTAAAATTTGGAGGTAATTCAAAATGGCAGTAAAAATCAGACTTCGTCGTATGGGCGCTAAGAAAGCTCCCTTCTATCGTGTAGTTGTAGCAGATTCAAGATATCCCCGTGACGGTCGTTTCATCGAAGAAATCGGCTACTACAACCCCATGAGAGAACCCGCTGAAATCAAAATCGATGCAGAAAAGGCTCAGAAGTGGATTGCTAACGGCGCTCAGCCCACTGACACAGTTAAGGTTCTTCTTAAAAAGTGCGACATCATTAAATAATTGGTGGAGGATCACACTTTGAAAGATTTACTTATATCAATTGCCAGCGGTTTGGTTAACGAACCGGATCAGGTGACTGTTGAGGTTGACGACATTAATGAAGAGGGTGTAGTTGTATACCACCTTCATGTTGCTCAGGATGATATGGGTAGAGTTATTGGTAAGCAGGGCAGAATTGCAAAAGCTATCAGAACAGTAATGCGTGCGACTGCAAACAGAAGCGACACAAAGATTTCAGTAGAAATCGACTAAAAAATCATTCCCCGTTCTTATGAATGGGGAGTTTTTTTATGCAACGCAGTTGCATCTCGTTTGCTTCAGCAAACATATCGAATTGCCGTCAGGCAATATATCGAGCAATCGAAGATTGCATATCGAGTTGCGAAGCAACATATCGACTGAGCTGTGACCTGAGGTTGGTACCACAGTTAGTCTCTGCACAAACTTACCTTTCGGGTTACCGTAGGGACACGGCGTGCCGCGTCCGTCCTTATTTTAATGCAACGCAGTTGCAATTCATGAAGCGACAGCTTCAATTCATATCTTCAGCCAATTCATGACCCGCAGGGTCAATTCATTATTTATGGGAAGTTTTATCTGACCTATACTCTCTTCCGCTGAAGCCGCGGGGGCTCTTACTTTTGTCCCGTGCGACAAAAGTAAGAACCTTTCGCACAACGCGCTCAAGAACCTTGTTACTTGCGTAAAATAGCAAAAACGCACTGAAGTGCCTGAGGCCCGAAAGTTGAAAAATCACCGCCGACCTCTTTATGTGTCTTTCAGTGTGGGACAAAAGGGAAGTGACCGCCCTATTTCAGCTCGCTTCTCACGGTGATGTTTTCAGTTTCTGCCCTCTGCTTCAAGGGAGCTCTTTCCCGCGCATCTCTATTTAAAACTACTCTCTGCCAATTGACCGCTACTTTATCGCTTTCACATAGTCTGTTCTCGTCTGCCACGCGTTGCTGTCTTTACCATCTCTTTTTTCCGACATTCGATAGCCGCTGGTTGAGATATTTTAGTTGGTTTGCACCGGGTGAGTTTGCTAATGCAATTGGCGGGTAGATACTGCCCTCTTGCCGTGACTTTGTCGCAATTCCGAATTCATAATTCCGAATTTCCTTGACTTGAGAACTATAATGTAATATAATTAAATATCGATCAAAAACTCAGAAAAGAGGTACAGATATGAGTAACTATAAAATTGCTACTAAATGTATCCACAGCGGATACACACCAAAAAACGGCGAACCCAGACAGATACCCATCTGTCAGAGCACAACCTATAAATACGACTCAAGCGTAGAAATGGGCAAACTCTTTGACCTTGAAGCTTCAGGCTATTTCTATACAAGATTACAAAACCCCACAAACGACTGCGTTGCTGCAAGAATTGCTGACCTTGAGGGCGGTGTTGCAGCAGTGCTCACATCATCAGGTCAGGCTGCTAACTTCTTCGCTATCTTCAACATCTGCTCAGCAGGTGACCACGTTGTTGCTTCAACAGCTATCTACGGCGGTACATTCAACCTTTTCAACGTAACAATGAGAAAGCTCGGCATCGAGTTTACTTTCGTAACACCCGATTGCACTGAAGAAGAGCTTAATGCAGCATTCAAAGATAACACAAAGGCTGTATTTGGTGAGACACTCTCCAACCCCTCACTTCAGGTCCTCGACATTGAGAAGTTTGCAAAGGCTGCACACAGCCACGGTGTACCCCTTATCGTAGACAACACCTTCCCCACACCTATCAACTGTCAGGCATTCAACTACGGTGTTGACATTATCACACACTCAACTACAAAATATATGGACGGTCACGCAACTCAGGTTGGCGGTGTAATCGTTGACAGCGGTAACTTCGACTGGACTAAGTCTGATAAGTACCCCGGTCTCACTACTCCCGATGACAGCTACCACGGTGTTACTTACACAGAGCGTTTCGGTAAAGGCGCATACATCACAAAGTGCGTTGTACAGCTTATGAGAGACCTCGGCTCAATCCCCGGTCCTCAGAATGCTTTCCTTCTCGGTCTCGGTCTTGAGACTCTCGCTCTTCGTATGGAAAGACACTGCTCAAACGCTACAGCCGTTGCAAAATATCTCAGCGAAAGCGACCTTGTATCATGGGTATCATACCCCGGTCTTGAGAGTGACCCCCAGTACGAAATGGCTAAAAAATATATGCCTAACGGCACCTGCGGTGTTATCTCATTTGGTGTAAAGGGTGGCAGAGAGGCTGCAACAAAGTTTATGGATTCACTTAAACTCGCTTCTATCGTTACACACGTTGCAGACAGCAAGACTTGTGTTCTTCACCCTGCATCAACTACTCACAGACAGCTTACAGACAAACAGCTTGAAGAAGCAGGTGTAAGAAGTGACCTTATCCGTCTTTCAGTTGGTATTGAAGATGTAGAAGACATCATTGCTGATATTGAGCAGGCACTTGTAGAAGCTACAAAATAAAAAATAACAGCGTGTTTTGGTTTCTTTTCCACGCTAGGAAAAGTAACGCCTGCCCGGCGAGGGCGAATGAATTGACCTTACGGTCATGAATTGAAGCTTTGCTTCATGAATTGGCTTACGCCATGAATTGCACCTACGGTGCATTATAAATAAAAGAGGTATAAAAATGAAACTTGGTATTGTTGGTTTGCCCAATGTAGGCAAAAGTACACTTTTTAATGCAATCACAAATGCAGGCGCGCAGTCAGCTAACTATGCTTTCTGCACTATCGAGCCCAATGTTGGTGTTGTTGCTGTACCCGATGCAAGACTCGACAAGCTTGCTGAGATGTACAACCCCGTAAAATTCACACCTGCTACTATCGAATTTGTTGATATTGCAGGTCTTGTAAGAGGCGCATCAAAGGGTGAAGGTCTTGGTAATAAATTCCTTTCACACATCAGAGAGGTTGACGCAGTTATCCACGTGGTACGCTGCTTTGAAGATGACGATATTATCCACGTTGACGGCAGTGTTAACGCAAAGCGCGACATCGAAACTATCAATCTTGAGCTTATACTCTCCGACCTTGAAATGATTGAGAGACGTCTCGACAGAACATCAAAAGCTATGAAGGGCGACAAGAGCCTTGCAGGCGAATATGAGTTCCTCAAGAGAGTCAAAGAGGCTCTCGAAAATGAGCAGACAGCAAGAAGCATCGAGTGTGACGATGATGAAAAGGCTATCCTTGACACAGTTGCACTTCTTACATCAAAGCCCGTAATTTACGCTTGTAATATGAGTGAAAACGACTTTGTCAACGGTATCGACACCAACGAAAACTACAAGGCTGTATGCGAAATCGCAGCTGCAGAGGGCAGTGAAGTACTCCCCATCTGTGCAGGTCTTGAGGCTGAAATCTCATCACTTTCAAAAGAAGACAAAGAGATGTTCCTTGAGGATTTAGGTATCCAGTCAAGCGGTCTCGATCTTCTTATCCAGAGAAGCTACAACCTTCTTGGTCTTATCTCATACCTTACAGCAGGTCAGCCTGAAGTAAGAGCTTGGACTATCAAAAAAGGCACAAAGGCTCCTCAGGCGGCAGGTAAGATTCACTCAGACTTTGAAAGAGGTTTCATCAGAGCTGAAGTTATTTCTTTTGAAAATCTTATGGAGCTCGGTTCACTTGCTGCAGCTAAGGAAAAGGGTCTTGTTAAGAGTGAAGGCAAAGAGTACGTTATGAAAGACGGCGACATTGTCCACTTCTTGTTTAATGTTTAATATTGTATGCAACAAAAATAGCGGTGAAGAGACATTTCTTCACCGCCATTTTATTATCTGTTTTTATTATATATAACCTTAAGACCCTTGAGGAGCATATCCTCATCAACAATAATCTCGCTCTTGCAAAGTGGAGCAATAATTGTCGAAAGTCCACCCGTTGCAACAACTGTGCACTTCTCACCGAGAGTCTCGTTGATGCGCTCAATCAGACCGTCGAGCATACCTGCATTACCGTAAAGCAAACCACTCTTGATGCAGTCAACTGTGTTACTGCCGATGACCTTTTTAGGCTTTTCCAGAGCGATTTTGCTAAGCTGAGATGTTCTGCTGATAAGAGCGTCGTGTGAAATAGCAAGACCCGGTACAATCATACCGCCGATATATTCTTTTTTGCTGTTGATGACGGATACAGTTGTAGCTGTGCCCATATCTATTATTATCATAGGCACGGGGTATTCGTTAAGACCTGCCACAGCATCAACTACAAGGTCGCTACCAAGCTGACTCGGGTTATCAATAACAATACTCAGACCCGTCTTTATGCCCGGGCCGATAACAAGCACATCTATGCCCAAAAATCTTTCGATAGCTGATTTGACTGTGTTTGTCACTGCAGGTACAACTGACGAGATTATAGCTCCCGTAACTTCTTTGCGGTCTATACCGTACATTTCAAAAGCAGTCTTTATTGTTGCGGCGTACTCGATAGTTGTTGCTGTATGATTAGTTGAGATGCGTTCACGAAGAATGATATTGTCGTCGTCAAAACAGCCGAGTACAATATTTGTATTACCGATGTCTATTGCTAAAATCATATCTGTTACCTCACTTTATAGCTTTTGCTTTATAAAGAGCCGAACCTACTGCGCCTGAGATAAGGGTTGAAGCAAGCATCTCAAAAACAGCATTTATGCCGACAAAAGTGCAAACAAACACAATGAGATTTGCACCGCCTCGCATACCCATAATATAGTCTGTCTTGCCGAAAAGAAGAATCAGCGCAGTCATAAAGAAAAGGGTGTTGAGGAAAGCTGAGAGGAAACCTGTGATGAAGCAAGGCACTTTTTTGCCGAGCTTATTGGTTAAGGGCTTGTGCAGAGCACCTGAGATGAGACCCGCAAGTATACGGGGTACGAAGCAGACGATAGCTGCGAAGACAGGGTTGATGCCCAGAAGTGTTGCACCGAAGGGGCTTGTGCCCTGAACGCACTGCAGGAAACTTGTCAGTCCGAAAACGGCTCCGACAGTCGCACCGCCTGATGTGCCGAGAGCTATTGCTGCAATTGCTACGGGAATTACGTTGAAAGTAATTTCAATACCGAAGATTTTCAGATAGCCCAGTGGAGTGTATGACATGACGAAAAGTATCGCTGTCAACAGACCGAGTAGCACGAGTTTGGTTGTTTTTGTTTTGTTATTTGCCATAAATATGACCTCCTTGTTATTATTCCCTTAAGCGGGATACAATACAACTAAAAGTATATCACAAATTTATTTCGGTGTATATGTTCAATATTACAAATTTAGGCTAGGCTCTGAAAAAACAATCATTAAATTTTCATAATAACTCTCCTTTACACGTCTCATTTGCTTGAGCAAATATATCGAATTGCCGTGAAGCAACATATCGACCTGGCCATTAACTAACAATAAAGCAAAGGCGAGCAGGTTAAATCCTGCCCGCCTTTTTTATTATTTCCAACGCTGTACCTTTTGCCACAGATACCGCCCTGATAGCAGAGCCGTTTTCAGACTTCTACTACATTCCTGTTCCGCACCACCATGAAGTTGTTACTTCAACTACAGCATTTTCGCTAACTATCGGTTCTGCCTTATCCGTTTGTGCCGATGTAGTTGCAGGGTTACTTCTCATTTCTTTAATCTGCTCAAAGGTTATGTTATAGCTGTCCTTAAGGAAGTTTGCAACCTCTTCTTTGCCCACGTAAAAGACATATTGGTATCCTATTATATTAGTGGTGATATATCCGTCTTCGGAGATTTTGAAGCTCTTGTTTTCAATGCCAAGCTCACGGCAATAGATACTAGCTGTGACATAGTTATCCGAGACTGTTAAATCCCACAGATTTTTGCTGTCAGTATCAGACAAAAGATAATCTTTTATATCCTTGGCATTTTTATCATTGACAGGGAAATTATTCCCCCGAAAAAGAGTCATCGAGCCGAAGTTTACAGTGTTATCATAGTCTATAGCCTCAAGCAATTCGCCTAAGGTTTCAGGCTGATAAAACACATTGATATACGGGAAAATTCTGTCATCGCCTGAAAACTTAACCCCGATAACCAACTCTTCACTGAAGCCCTCAAGTGAAAACAAGTCTGCATATACTGCGTGCACTTTACCGTCGGGTGTATATTGCTCGATTAACTTGTCTGACACTATTTTTGTTGCTTTTCTTGTACTTGCCTGCTCTTCAACAGGTCTAAAAGGATAGACATACTCACCGAAACAGTCATATTCCTCACGCTCTAAAACCACCGAGCGGAATTTGCCCGGGAGGGATTTCCTTTCCCAATCAATTTCATGATAAAGCTCCCTACTTGTTGTGGTGATATTGTCAGTAATATTAGTGACGGGCTTGGTTGTAGTGAGATTTTCTGTCATATCAATGTCAGGTCTGGTTGTGGGCGACGTTGTCCAATTTTCAGTCGAATCTATTGCCGGGAATGTTGTCTCCGGTGAGGTAGTGGTAAAAATTTCTGTGGAATTTCCTTGGTTGGTGGTAAGAGGAGCAGTAGGAAATACCGCTCCGCCGAGGTCGTGAGGGTCAATAACTTGAGTTCTTACCCACTTATCCATATTCATACCAAATCCTATTCCAACCACAAGGACAAAGCATCCGATTGCTGATGTAATTTGGGTAATCTTTTTTCTTTTTAATTTCTGCTGAGTGAGATATTCATCTCTTCGCTCTAAAACATTTTGAGCTATTTCGTTATAATTTTTCATATTCAAAGCCCTCCTTTTCAAGCTCTGATTTGAGAGTGTTTTTTGCGCGGTAAATTAGATTTTCAATTTGCCGTTTATTCTTTTTCATTATCTTAGCAATTTCTTCATTGGTGAAATTTTCGAAATAAACCAGATATAACACTTGAAAATACTCAGGCTTCAGCTCACGCATTACACGGTGCAGAAAAATTTTTTGCTCTTTGATAAGATACTCTCTTTCGACATCGCTTTCTTCCGCAATAAAATTGCTCAGGTCATCTATAGAAGTGCCGACTGTCCTGCTGTTTTTTCTCAGATAATCCAGGGCTACATTCCTCGCTATGGTGTAAAGCCAGGTTTTAAATGTGCTTCTGCCTGAAAAATGTGGTTTTTTTGTTGCCAACTTAAAGAAAGTCTCTTCCATTAAATCTTCGGCAATGAAAATATTATCAGTATAGCCGTTTATGTAAAGCGTAAGACCGTCTTTGTATATTCGTATTATATCTCTGAGTCCGGTGTCATCACCGTCAAGGTAACGGCGGTAGCTACTTGCACCATTATCCATTGATTTTTCTCCTTTCCGAAAAGCTGATGAAATTGCTTTTCACCTATTAGACGGAAAAGCAAGTAAAAACTCTCACTGAAAATTTAAAAGGCGGGTTAAAACCAAAGGACACGGAGCAACTGCCCCGCGTCCCGATAAAACTATTATCTTTTTGTATCGTCCTGACGGACAGATATCACTCTCACACTTCTTCAAGAGCTGCAGCTCTCTTGTCAGCAAGCTCAACAATCATCTGCTGCTGAAGTTTGCCGTGGATGGGATAGAAGATAAATGAGATACCGTAAAGACCTCTTGCAAGAGCGGGAAGAATACAGAATACTATCCAGATACCCTTGAGTACACCGGGGTCTTTGTTTGCGATATCGTGACCGAGTTCGTCTTTCATGGGCACGTATTCAATCCAACGAAGCACCATACCTGAGAGCCAGCCTGTGCAAGCAGTTGCAAGCTTGATAAAATAACCCTGAACTGTAGTAACAAGAGCCTCGTTACGAAGGCCGTGCTTCCATTCCATATAGTCGAGAGCATCGGCTGTAAGAATAGGGTTACATACGTTGATGATCTTGTTGGGAAGACCTGCAATTGTAAGAAGTACAACGATAACTGCAAAGTTGAGGATACTCTTATCTTCAAAGTTTGCACTGAAAATTGCACCGTTGGGATAACCGAGAACAAACATGAGCATATAAGCGCCAAGGCCGAAAAGACCTGCACCGATAGCTGTTGATCTTGCACCGAACTTTCTTACAAGCTTAGCTGCAAAGGGTACCATAACATAGTTGGGAAGACCTGTAAACAGACCGCAGACTGTACGATAAGCATAGTTGCCTGAGTTGTTGAGCCAGAAGAAGCTTTCGGTTGAACCACCAACTGCCTTGAAGTTATTGAAGAACTCTGCAAGGATAATTGTCAGAAGAGGTCTGTTGGTGATGATGTTTTTCATTGAACCCCAGACTGAGGTCTTGTTCATTTCTTCACGGCTCTGAAGAGGTATTCTCTCACGCATATTAAAGAAGCCGTAGATAGCAAATGATGCAGCGAAAAGAAGCATAAACACTGAGAAAGCCTTATATACTTCTGCGTTGGTAATGGAAGGATTGATCTTGGGAATAAACTTAACCAATATGGGAAGCATCGATGGTATAAATGTACCGAAGAGCTCCACAAATTTTGTGGTTGTAATAAGGTTATTTCGCTCATTGATGTTGGGCGTAATATTGTAAGTCATAAGGTTCCACGCGCCGAAGTAGCTCATACCAAGGCCGTAGATAATTGTAGCGATTGCAACGTAAATAGCCTGACCAACACCTGAAATGCCGGGTGTTGAGAAGAGCATCATACCGCCGAGTATCCACAGGGGAAGCGGGAGGATAAAGAAAGGTCTTACTCTACCCCAACGTGTTCTTGTACGGTCGATGATAAGACCTGAGATTGTATCGTCGAGGGCGTCATATATAGTTGCAAAAAGTTCGATGTTAGCATAGTGCTGAGCACTGAGTCCTGCATACTGGATGAGGAAGAACTGCTTTTCAGTACCGATGAACTGTGAAAGGTTCTTCTGACCGAAGTTAACGAGAACGAAGGCAGCGATTTCTTTAGGTCTGAGATATCTTTTTTTAGTGTAAGCTAATTTATCAACAACTTCTTCAGTAGCCTCAGTTTCCTGAAGAGAGCTTGTGTTTACTGTATCTGACATATTATCACTCCTTTTCTCTTATTTGTTATTTTCAAGAGCTTCTCTTGCTTTTCTGACTTTTTCAGCATGCTCTTCTTCTTTTCTCTTTTCGGCTTCAATCCAGGCTTCCTGCTTTCTGATGCGTTCAGCCTCTTCTTTTTCTTCTTTCATTCTGACTTTTGCAAGTCTTTCGATTTCAAGGTCTTCTTCACTTGTCACTTCAGCTCTGCTTACGAGAAGATTACCAACCATAGCAACAACAAGAAGTGCGATATATACAAACAGACCCCATGCAGCATCTGCAGTAGCGTTTGCTGCAAACTCGAGGGTACCGATGTTAAAGCCGCCTGCCTCGTATGCGGGAGTGCCTGCCATAATAAACATAGCCACTGCACCCACAGCAAAAAGAATGCTGATAAAGTCAGTAATCCAACCTGCATTTGTCTTTGGTTTTGTAAATCTGACAAGAGGCATAAAGAATGCCACTACGATAACAACTATGCTCAGAAGCATAAGTAATAAGCCACCCATTATGTAAAGCACAGCGCCTTCAAGACTCGACAGGATACCGCCGATATCTTTGAAAAGGATGCCGAAGAAACTGATTGTGTTGGTACCGTCTGTGAAAAGACCCAGAAGATCAAAATTGAGAGTATCCTTTTCGCTGACAATCTTCGCCCAGGGAAGGATAAAACCGATAGCCGGGATAAGAGACATAATAATTCTTGCGATTCTCAGTTTTGTGCCGAAAACAGAATACTTCAGGAGATTGAGTTTTTTGTAAAGTGAAGCGAATTTTGCTTCAGCGATTGCACTGTCTTCTTCAAGACGTGCTTCCCAATTATAGTTGGGGATATTTGCTTTGCAGTGGGGACACTCAGCTTTTATATGGTAAATCTTGAGTTTCTCGCCGCAATTGGGACATTTGCTTGCCATGATAACATCCTTTCATTTATGCAATATTTAATATATTGTATAATTTTTACACCGAAAAGTCAATGATTTTCAATGTATATAATAGATTAATAATTTATAAAAAATATTTGACCTTTACCCAAAAATATAGTATAATATTTAATCAATATATGCCGTGGCATATAAATAATATTTCAAATCCCGAAAGGAGATATATCCAAAATGGATGACCCCGGAAGTATAATCTTCAAACTGGTCCTGTTATTTGTTCTTATTCTTGTCAATGCGTTTTTTGCAATGAGCGAAATCGCTATCATCTCGCTTAACGATAATATGATTGACAAGCTTGCTGAGGAAGGCCACAAAAAGGCAAAGCTTATAAAGAAGCTCACTGAAAATCCCAGCAATTTCTTATCCACTATACAGATAGGTGTAACCCTTGCAGGTTTCCTTACATCAGCCAGTGCTTCAACCACATTTGCTGAGATGCTTGCTGATGCTGTGCTTAAAGCTATACCCACTCTCCCGAGAGGAATTATCGAAGGCATAAGCGTTGTTGTTATCACAGTGATTATGTCATATTTCTCATTGGTATTCGGCGAGCTTGCTCCCAAGCGTATGGGTATGCAGAAGCCTGAAGAAATCGCTTACAAGGTTGTAGGCATACTGCTTGTGGTTAAAAAATTAACTACACCTTTCGTAAAAATACTTTCTATTTCCACCAATGCAGTGGTACGCCTTTGCGGTTTTGACCCCAATGCCAACGATGACGTTGTTACCGAGGAAGAAATCAGAATGATGGTTGACGTAGGCGAAGAAAAAGGAGTAATCGAAAACATACAGAAAGAAATGATAAACAACATCTTTGAGTTTGACGATATCGATGTTACGGACATTATGACTCACCGTACAGATATGATTGCTGTCGAAGACACAGATACCCTCGAAGAGCTTGTTAATCTCTCAATAGAACACGGCTACTCACGTATACCCGTGTATCACGAAGACCAGGATAATATCATCGGTATTGTCTATGTCAAGGACCTGCTCCAGTATGTTTCAAAAGCTATGCCTCAGGATGAAACCCCAAAGACACTTATGCGTGAAGCTTATTATGTGCCCTCAAGCAAAAACTGCGGTAAGCTTTTCAACGAAATGACAGAAAAGCGTCTTCAGATGGCAGTTGTTGTTGATGAATACGGTGGCACTGCAGGCATCGTAACTATGGAAGACCTTGTTGAAGCTATCGTCGGTAACATCAAAGACGAGTACGATGACGAAGAAGAGGAAATCGTAGAAGAAAGCGAAAACATCTTCACCATCGACGGCACAACATATATTGAAGAAGTCAATGAGCTCGTGGGTGATATTATCCCCGAAGGCGACTATGATACCCTTGGCGGTTTCATCATCAGTCTTCTCGACTTCCTGCCTCAGGACGGCGATATGAACGAGGTTATTTATGAAAATCTCAAGTTCACCATCCTCGACGTCGAAGACAGACGTATCGGCAAGGTCAGAGTTGAGATTACTCCCCTCGACGAGCAATAATATTGTTTCTATTATATACGTACAAACCCATCGGAAACTCTCCGATGGGTTTATTTTTTACTTGCAGTGAATCCTTTAAAATCGGGGATTTTTGTCGCTATATGTAATTCCAAAATGTAAAGTTTACAAAATTGTAATATTTTCCTCATATAGATTTTAGTTTTAGATAGTAAATTATAGAAAATTTTTTGCTCTAGGAAAAGGACTGACATTATGAAAAAAAAGAACAAAAAGACTAAAAATCACCCTGTACTCAAATCAATATGTGTTGTTTTAGTAGTGGTAATTGCACTCGCTTCTTCACTTGTTTTGCTTATGACTCACAAATGGCCGGACACATATGTGGATTATGACACAGACAATCAGAACATCACAGAACTCGGCACAACTCTCGTTTCAGCTCACCGTTCAGGTGGCGGCATCTTCCCCGAAAACACAATGATGGCTTTCGAGGGTTGTATCAACTCAGACACTTTCAAGACAGATATTTTCGAATTTGACCTTCACATCACAGGTGACGATGAACTTATCATTCTCCACGATGACACCCTCGACAGAACAACTGACGCCGTTGAACACTTCGGCAAAGAAGACATCAGACCCGAGAACTACACTTACGAAGAGCTCCGCGCTCTCAACTTTGGTGAAAACTTTGAAACCGATGAAGGTGAACATCCATATCAGGGTCTCAGAGGCGAAGATGTACCCGACTCACTGAAAGTATCAAACCTTAAGGATGTACTTTCCTATCTTCAGAGCGAAGGCGACTTCGGTTACATCATCGAAATCAAAAACGGTGGTGAACTCGGCAAGAAATCAGCTGATATCCTTTACGCAACTCTCAAGGATATGGACC
The DNA here is from genome assembly GCA_045635665.1 of Acutalibacteraceae bacterium. Classification (GTDB taxonomy): domain Bacteria; phylum Bacillota; class Clostridia; order Oscillospirales; family Acutalibacteraceae; genus UBA6857. The sequence continues at coordinate 2,442 of JAZTWC010000061.1, read as the reverse complement.
TTCTTGACAACGTAGTTGTCGGCACTTTCCAGAACAGCGTTACAAATTATCTTGACGAGAAATACCCCGATATGCCCCGTTCAGCATCAATTATCGAGGTTGTAAAGGTTTACTTCAACTCACTTCTCGGTCTCGACAAAAAAGAGGGCGTATACAAATTCAACGCGCTTCAGATTCCCTCAGGCCTTTCAATTCTCGACCTTGCAACAGCTCGTCTTGTCAACTATGCTCACAGACACAACATTGCTGTGCAGTATTGGACAATCAACGATACTGCTATGATGCAACAGCTCAAAGATATCGGCGCAGACTGTATTATGACAGACATTCCCGACGTTGCATATGACGTGCTCAACGCTTAAAAAAATGCACTCGCGAGTGAATTCATGAAGCGAAGCTTCTTTTCATGGCGCAGGCATTTCATTTTAATCAGCAATCATGATAAAAACTAATGCGAGTAGGTTAATTCCTACTCGCATTTTTTGTTACATTATTAATATTGTTGCAGGGCTCTGCCCATTACCTCTTGCGGTTCCCAAAATTCATTACGGCTTAGAGCGCCTATGAATTTTGACCGCTACGCCATCGCCGCCTTGCTTCGTCCGCCACTGGCGGCACTTCGGCGACGATGCCCCGCAAGCTTTTTGAAAAAGCTTGACAAAAGCCTCGCTGATTATTTAATTACTGCGTCAATGACACTCTTATACTCGCTGAGTCTTGCCTTTGCCTCGTCTCTTGTCTCAGCCTGAACACTGTAGTAAACCTTAATCTTAGGCTCTGTACCTGAGGGTCTTACTGCCATCCATGAGCCGTTCTTCCAGAAGAACTTGAGAACATTTTCCTTAGGCAGATCTGCAATACCCTGACTGTAGTCCACAACTTCCTGAAGGCCCTCAAAAAGGTCGAGACCCTTGTCTCTGAAGTAAACCATAAGGTCGCTGATCTTTTCAGCACCGTCTTTACCCTTGAGCACATATGAGTCAAGATGGTCGAGATAATAGCCGTATTCAGCATAGATATCTTCCAGAGCATCAACGAGAGTCTTGCCCTGATTGTGATAGTATGCTGCCATCTGACAGATAAGCATTGATGATACAACTGCATCCTTATCTCTTGCATGAGTGCCCACAAGATAACCGTAGGACTCTTCATAACCGATGATAAACTCTTGCTCACCGCTTGCTTCATACTTGTTGATTTTGTCACCGATATACTTAAAGCCTGTGAGTGTTTCTTCACACTGTAAGCCGTAACTTCTGCCGATATCTGCACCCAGCTCTGAGGTTACGATAGTCTTTACAAGGGTGCTCTTTGATGAAAGAGATGCCTTTTTCATTTCGAGTACGAACTTAACTAAAAGTGCACCTGTCTGATTACCGGTGAAAAGTACATATTCATCGCCGCTCTTTACAGCGATACCTACTCTGTCGCAGTCGGGGTCAGTACCAAGCACAAGGTCAGCATCTATTTCCTTAGCTTTTTCAATAGCGATTGTAAGAGCATCCTTTTCCTCGGGGTTAGGACTTCTTACAGTTGAGAAGTTGCCATCAGGCATTTCCTGCTCTTTGACAACAGTTACATTCATACCTTCGAGCATTCTTCTTACGGGTACGTTACCTGTGCCGTGGAGAGGTGTGTAAACTATCTTGAGATCTGATGCTTCTTCGTAAAGGCTCTGCTCTTTAACTTTAGCAAGGAATGCTGAAAGCACATCTTCGCCAACAGTGTTGATGTTTTCAGCCTTGCCTTCAAAGGGAATTGATGTGTAATCTTCGATAGCATTGATGCACTCGATAGCACCCTTTGCATCTTCAGTGCAGAACTGACAACCCTTGCTGTCATAAACCTTATAGCCGTTATACTCCTTGGGATTGTGTGATGCGGTAAGCATTACACCTGCAGTACAGCCGAGATGAGCTGTAGCAAATGAGAGCACGGGTACGGGTACAAGGAACTCGAAGAGATAAACCTTGAAGCCCTGACCTGAGAAAATGTCGGCTGCAACCTTTGCAAAGTAGGCTGAGTTGTTTCTTGAGTCATAAGCGAGTACTACACTGAGTTCGCCATCATTTTTAGCTTTGATATATTTTGAAAGACCGTAGGTTGCTTTACCGACAGTGTATTTGTTCATACGGTTTGAGCCTGCACCCATAATACCGCGAAGTCCGCCTGTACCGAAAGCAAGGTCTTTATAAAATCTGTCTTCGATTTCCTTTTCATCAGTGATAGCACTGAGCTCTGCCTTTGTATCTTCATCGAAAGCCAGCCACTGCTGATATTTCTCTTTATAATTCATTGTTCTTCATCCTTTCGAAAACTCATTCATTGTAATTATACCACAAGGCATTCACCTTAACAATATTTTGAGTAAAAGTTTTTTATGATAAACTTGATGATTTTTTTCGCCGATTTGCACAAACATAATAAAACAGCGAAGTAATC
>JAZTWC010000060.1:0-13991 GCA_045635665.1 Acutalibacteraceae bacterium | reverse complement strand
ACCTTTTTCAAGAAGTGCACTACAGTCTGAGCAGTACTTATCACCTGTGTAGCCGTCTGTTGTGCAGGTTTCAGTCTTTGCATCTTTGATGTAAGTTTCACCCTTATGGTTGTTTGGATTAAGAGCTACTGATTCTGTCTTCTTGTGACTGCTGTCATTCTTACAAGTAAATGTCTTTGTACCGTGCGCTTTACAGGTTGATTCAGGATTGATTATTCCGTTGTCCCAGTTGTGTGCATCTGGATCAACATCAATTTCTCGGCTATAAGTCTTACTACAAGTTAAACCATTATCATGGCGGATACACTTGCACTGTTCTTCGCCTTTTTCGGTACAGGTTGGACTCTTGATTAATACCCAAACATTATCAGCAACATGACCTAACTCAGGTTCGTTATAATCTATGAAAACATGGCTATTGTCATTGTTACAGACATAATGGATATATCCCTGCTTATCGCAAGTTGCTTTAACAGTTTTAATATTTTTATAATCATGATTAATTGGATCAATGATTATTGTTTCAAAATATTCGCAGCCGTTTCTATTGCAATCACGTCTTTCTAAGCCCGGCTCATCACATTTAGCCTCGTTTACGATGTACCAATCGTCATAAAGCAAATGTCCGAGAGGATCTAATCCATCAGTCCAAATCTGATTGCAAACAGTACATTTTTCACCTTTTTTACCGCCTGTTGTACAGCTTGATGATACATCATAAGCTACAAGGTTATGTTCAGCTAAAATAGGTTCCTTATCTATCATTCCGCAAAGCTGACAGTTTCTTTCTCTTTCACCGTTTTCAGCAGGCTCCTTCGAAGGATTAAGTGAACAATCAGGCTGTGCTGTCACAGTCCACTCATCCCAAACAGCGACAAGTGGGTCGGTATAATTATCTGTCCACTGCTCATCACATTTTTCACAATGATACTCTGTCCAGCCCTGAGCATGTAAATGCTCACAACCGGGAGCAAAAACTTTTTCAGTTACAGGACCAAGATGATCGGGATTTGGATTGACAATAGCTCTCTGATCTGTAAATCCGCAGAAAGAACAAACTCTTTCTTCTAATCCGTCTTTGCCGCAGGAAATAGGATAAACCTCATTCCAATTACCGAAAGGATGCTCTGTTTTAGGAATAATCTGCTGCTCTTTTATTACCTTACCGCATACACCACAGTGGCTGCCCTCGGTAAGGCCAGTATCCTTACAAGTCGCTGCAACAGCTTCATCTTTTACTATAACGCAAGGAGCTGTTGTCTCTCTTGACTCATAATAGTCACATCGCTGACAGTCTCTGCGTTCAGAACCCTTTTCAAGACAAGTTGCAACTTTAACAGTATACCACTCACCCATCTGATGCCCAAGAGCATCGAGTCGGTATGAATACAATGTTTTGGTGTCACCTAACTGGAATTCAGAGTTAGCACCACCATTAACCATTGCCAAAATTTCTGACGGCAACTTAGATTTTATTGCGTACCCGTCATAATGTGACCATTTATAATAGTTGAATAATTTTTCGTAATATACCCATGTGCATCTTTTAATAGAAATAAGATCGGATGTTCTGGCTCCGGCACTTATCCACCAATATGTATCTTTACAACCTCCACGGCTTACACCCTTACCTAAATCATAAGCATTAGCAGAACTAGTATAACTACCAGGAACACTAGTGATTTCAAAAGCATGGAAAGTATCAAACTCACTGGTTTTGGTATCATTAATTTTTCTATTTATATTGCCTTCGCTATCGCCTCTGCACCAATGCCAAAAAAGATAACTTTTGGTAGTTGTGGTAACAGTTGTTTTCGTTCTGTTTGTTTCAGAAGCAGTCCTTGGAGTTTTGTTATAGGTTGAATATAAACTGTGGCTAGTATTGAATCCTGATGGCCACGAAGAAACGTAATCTATTGTACCGGAATTAAAATTAATCCATTCTCCACCATCTTGGATATACCCGTCAAGAGAGGTTTCATACGATGTGGTCTTACTCTTGCCTCTATATGTGTAACCTATTTCACTTTTAACGGAAGCACCGTTTGTATTTTTCCACACAGCGGGATAATCCTCATAACTATCCCATTCACATATAAAACCATAGTTAGACGGTGTATAATAGTCCCCACCTTCGCTGCCGACACCGCTGTTTTGCATATCATTCCAGTCACCGGCAACTTTTGCTTCATAATAATAACGTGAATATGTGTGTACATAATACTCGTTTACCGTCTTTGACGGTTCACCTGTACCCCAATGTGTATATGTCACAGGGTCGCCGTTTACCCACTTCCAAGTTGAACCATCATCAGTATATAGGCCTATCCAGATATTGTCTCTGACAGCGTTGGCCATAAGCCCTTTCATAAATTCCTGTTCTGCCTCATTATTGATTACAATAAGATGACCTCTCAGGCTTTCACAGAGAGCTTTAGCCTCTGTCCACGACATTGCATCATTGAAAACCTGATAATAGTGTCCGTTATATTGCTGAACCGGAACTGTGTATTCTGTCCATTTTTCCGATACACCATACGAAATACCGCAACGGGTACATTTGTAAGAACCTGAAGCAGCCTCGGTACAGGTTGGCATTTTAAGTCCACCTTCGAAATTGTGTCCGAGAGCATCTTTTAAAACAGCATTACAAACGGTACAAGTCTGAGCTACAAGACAAGTAGCTGCAGCTCCGGGAACATGACCTTTTTTAGGGGTAGTATTTCTTTCTGTATAACCGCAACGCTTACAAACTCTTTCAGCAATACCGTCATTTATACAGTTAGCTGTTGTAATAGTTTTCCAAGCTCCAAAATCATGGGTCGGGATATATGAAGATATCTGAGATTTTTTATTGTACCCACTTAACTGAGTCCATGCCCATGTACCTGCCCACTGCATTTTACCCCATTTTACACCGTTTACAGTCTTCTCTTCATACACATGGATAAAGGTATGTGATCCTGACATTACCGAACCGACTTTAGTGCTGGATGTAGATGCAGATGAATAGAGATTTTTTCTTGCACCATCTTTCGCAGTATACACTGTAAAGTTTCTTGGGTTTGCCGCAGTGCACATAGCTCCGTTCATTTTTACAAGATAAATTCTGCTTCCTGAATAGTCAAGAGTCCAGTTGTTTTTCTTATACTTTTCATATTTACCGGTATTTTTATTATAGACAGAGTGTGCACAGATAACAGGTACACCATTTTCAATATCTACAACAATTGCACTGTGATGCATCTTGCCATCTGATCTTGTTTTATAGAAAATCAAGTCACCAATACTAACATCTGACGCCTTAGGATTATTTATTGATTTGCCACCAAGTTCAACCATATATTCATAAAGCTCGTGAGCTCTTATCCAGGTAAACGGATCCCAAACTCTCCAGTAACCGTTTGAGTACCACTTGGTTTTCATATCAATACCGCCCATATAGACGCACTGAGACACAAAGTTAGCACAATCGCCACCCTCAGACCAATATCCTTTACCTGTGAGTTTAGAGTCGATATCATTATAGTGATCTATCGCCCACTTAACAGCAGCTCCCGCACTATAACCGGGTACACCTGCCGCTTTAGCTTCACTGCTGAAGAAATTGGGCAGACTGATATCAAGACCAACAAAACCCTGCAATGGTACAGATGTAACAAGCATCAGCACAACAAGAATTGTACATAGCATTTTTTTGAGTATTTTCATAAAGAATCTCCTTCCTATAACTTGACAGTTTTTACCACTTAATTCTACTCCTTTTATGCGATAAAATCAATTAGCAAAACTGCATAAATAATCAATCACTTATTTTACCAATATAAATTTCAGTTAATAAGTATATTTCGTTTCTTCATAAAGATATAGCAATAATTTTATTAATCATTTTGCTTTCAAATTCGAGACGCAAAAGCTGAATACACAAAGGCTAACAACATAAAAACTATAGGAATAAAAGTAACCTCTCTCAAACGAACTAAATATTCAAACTAGAGAGGTTTTATCTTTATATAAATAGTCGTGTATCAAAAATGGTATCAATCAATTTTTTAGTCTCAAGACCCTTTATTTTACTAGGATTTTGCAATTATGCGGATATCTTCGCACTCTTCTACGAAACAGAGTTATATTCTCCAAACGAAATATAACCCCTCTGTTTTTGTGTCAAAACAAGGGGGTTATTTTATCGTTTCCAACTATTATTTTGAGTCCGGCATCAATATTTGAGCATAAAAACCAATCATCATAGAAAAATCACCTCGGATTTTTCCGAGGTGATCAAAAAAATTATGTTCTAAGGCTGATATTACGTGCCATGTGGATGAAATAGTGAATGAATGCAATGAATTTACCCAACAATGTATCATCAGCATGCTTCTCATAAAAATCGCACATTGAACATCTGAAACTCTTAAGACAATCATCACAGATACTGTCGCCGTTTTCATCTGGATGTCCAAAACCGCTTTCACAATCGTAGCTTGAAATAAATACAAATTCACAGAAGTGATCAGTTTCAAATGTAATCGTCTGATTGCGTCTACTGTAATCGGACGTAAGTTTCACTCTCTTACCGTTATCAATTCTGTATACAGTTATCGAGTTTGCATTTTCCATTCCGTTAGGAACAGGCATTGAAATTTTAACTTTGGTACCCGGCTGTATAAGTTTACCGGTTACATCATACATAGATAAGTCATAGATTACCTGGCTTTGACCTTCACTATAAGCACTTTCGTTCTTTACAACCTCATAAACCAGAGCTTTGCTCATATAAGCATTACACTTATTACATCTGAATTCTTCAAGCGAAAGATTATCAAGAGCTGCTACACCTGTAATAGCAAGCCAATCATGTTCTCCACCAACAGCAGGAACAGTTTCGGTATAAGTATCACCACAATAGCAGGTATGAGTAAGCACACCGGATTCTGTGCAAGTAACTTGTCTAGTTGTTTCAGTAATGTAAGCGTGCGTATGCACTGCGTAGCAAGCTGTAAACTCAAGATTTTTCTCTGGCATTGTTGCAGGAATCTTTGTATTCCAATCCATAAATGTCAAGCCATTAAGAACCTTATCTACTTCAGGAGCATAAATGTAATCATCAGGATAATATTCCTGAGTAATTGTTTCTTCACCTATATTCCAAGCAACAGTATACTTAGTCTTATCGAGATCAGCATTAAATTCTACAGAACCACCGTTAAGGATATAATCTTCAGGAACATCCCAGTCACTGAAGGAATAACCCGCTTCAATTCTATAGTCAGGAGGAAGAACTTTACCTCCTATTTCAACAGATGTTATCTGATAAATCTCACCATTTATCTTAAAAATGGCAGCTCCTTTATCCTCTGTAAATGTTGCCGTCTGCTTATCAAAGAGTTTTTCATATAATTCTGCTCCGCTGAGAATTACACCGGCATCTTCAGTGTTTGTTTCATATGTACCGGCAACGAGAGCATTTGCATTTGCTGAAGCCGTAAATTCAACCGAAGCTTTATAAACCACTTTACCATCAGCACCGGTAATAGGTTTAGGATCTAAATGCATGATCTTAATTGTTGTTGTACTGTCATCATTTCTTGTTACAATAATATCAGCGTTAGAAATGCCGTATTCAGCTATTACACTTTCTCTGAGTGCAGCTTCTTGCTGTGTTGTAAGAGTAAAGTATTTAGAAATAGTATCAACAAGAGTGATATCCTTGAAGTCAGTTGTGTTAATCATATTTCTTATTACGATTTCACTGAACATTTCTTTAAGATCTTCTACATTATCTGAATAGAAGAAGAAGTCATTCGTTTCTGTTGAAATCTTACTCTGCATAGACTCTACAGAGTCATAGTTTGATGAAACAGCATTAAGGAATTTTTTGTTGATATTAGTATTACAATCAATACCTACACTATAAATTGTTGCACCACAGCTTTTACTCTTAAGCTGATTTGCCTGTTTTATTGCGGGATTTGCAACATTTGTTTCATCGTAACTTGAATAAGATGTAGGCTCACCGTCAGTCATAAAAATTACAACTCGGTTTCTATTGGTACCTTCAATACTGTTTTGAGCAAAAATATTTGCTGCCATTGTGAGACCGATATTTGCTGCAGTTGCACCATTTGCATCAATTGCTTCAATAGCATTAGTAATAATATCATTCTTTACACCGTTATCGTTAACTAAAACTAATGCATTCTTATAAGCATTGTTAAGCTTTTCTGATGGCTTGCTACTATACTGAACCGGACCACCTTTCACTGAAAGTACTTCCGAATTCATAAATGCAGGATAATTTCTTGAGTCTTGAGTATATGATCCCATTGCAAAGCCAACAATAGCGAGTCTATGATCAACATCATTTAACTTTGCTTCTTCAAAAATCAAATCAGAAATTGCAGTTACTGAGTCTTTGAGTTCTTTGAGTTTAGTACCCACCATACTACCTGACTGATCAACTACCAATACAATATCAAGAGGTGTTTTTTCTGTTGTTTCAGTGATGATTGTTTCAGCATCTGATGAAGCGGAAAGCCTAATAGTAACATCACGTGTTTCCTCATTGGGAATAGCTTCTTTTTTAGTTTCTATCTCTGAAAGGCCGTCAGGAGGAATAAGAGTATAAACGGCATTGATTGTGATATCTTTGTCACCTAAGGGAAGGTAATCTTCCCATTTGCCATCATATCTGTCCTTTCCAGGAACATCAGGGACATAACTAAGCTCTGTATCACCTGCATAGAAATCAATCTTAGCAATCACTTTACCATCAGCAACAAAGGTTGCAGTGAGCTTTTCAAGCACGGGAATTTCTCTTGTTTCAAAGTAATCGCAACGTGTGCAATCTCTTCTTTCTTCTCCTTTGGTTGTTGCTGTAGGTGTAGTTACTACTGACCATTCACCCATATTATGACCAAGCTTTTCTTTTTCATCACGCTTTTCACTGTAGTCGCAGTTTTCACGCTGACAATCGTAAAGTGTATAACCATCACTTGTGCAAGTTGGGTCAACTACTGTAGTTCCGAACTCGTGACCAAGTTTAATCAGGATTTCCTTAGTTTCAGAGTCACAGCCATCATTCTGACATTTATGAATTACTTCACCGTCATTTTCACAATCAGGTTCAGTTCTTGATGATTCTTTATAATCATGACCAAGAACATTAATCGGTTCTCTTTCGAAATATCCGCAACTTCTCTGACAGTCACGTCTGTTATATCCTACTTCTGTACAGGTGGGAGCAATTTCAAGATACCATTCACCCATATCGTGTGCATTAGGATCAACATCTCCGTCATAAATAATCTCAACTCTGCCACAACGCTGACAGGTATTCTTTACACCTGCTTCAGCAATGCATGTTGCATTAAATACCTCACTTATATCATCGTGGCCAAGCGGAGGAGTAACAATATCATCATGTATACCGCAACGCTGACAAGTCTTTCTGTCGATGCCTTCCTGAGTACAAGTTTCAGCAGTTAATTCGTACCAATCGCTCCAATCGTGATCAAGAGCATCCTCACCTTCATAAAGGATGATATCACCACAGATTTCGCAGGTCTGAGTTGCATATCCATCTTCAGTACAAGTAGCATCAACTTCAATGATATCTCCGTATTGGTGTACTAAGAAATAGTTGTCTTTTTCTTCATAATATCTCTTTGATTTACCACGGATTTCCTGAGAAATATCGCAGAATTCATTCTGACATTCTCTCCAGAAGTAACCTTCATCACCACAGGTATTAGGTACAACCTCAATCCAGTCACACATATCGTGACCTACAGCAGCAATAGTTTCTCTATAGTTATGTTCACTTGCATTCTCGCACTCAAAATAGCGATAGCCGTCTTTGAGACAAGTTACATCAACGGTTTTTGCTGCATCGCCTGCATCAACATCTCCATCATCATCTCTGTCATAATCATGACCAAGAGGTTCAATATCCTTTGTTTCAAAATAATCACATCTTTTGCAGGTTATCTTTTCTTCGCCTTTTTCGGTGCAAGTAGGATATTTGATCACTTCGGTTTCTTCGTCTCTCATATCATGACCGAGAGCATCGACATAATTGTCTACATATTCAACTTTACATCCGTCATCACTGCACTTATAAGTAGTATAACCCTTTTCAGTACAAATAGGAGCTGTTACAGTAGCTACAAGATTATGTCCGCGTGTTTCGAAGATTCCGCAACGCAGACAGTCTTTTCTCTCAAGACCTGCCTGACCGGGCTTTGCTTCAATTACTGTATACCAATTGCCCCAGTTATGACCGAGAGCATTTTTATAATCATATTTATATGCAAAGGAACAACGCTGACAAGTTTTCTCTGTATGACCTTTTTCAGTACAGGTGGGAGCAATAACTTCAGGAGCACCAAAGTTATGACCGAGTGCAGCAAGCTTATAGCGGTAAAGTGTACGTTCCTGAACCTGTCTTGTCGATGAAGCTGTTACCTTGGTGTCCTGCCAGTTATCAGTCCAAGCAGGCCATGTATAGAATACATAGTTATAAAGCATCTGGCGGTCACGGTATCTATATTGTGTTTTATATTCGGGTTCACTTGTCTTTGTCTCTACCCAATAATAGTGTTTACTGGATCCCGAGAATTGATAAGTAAACCATGTATTGTTACAGATAGAACAAGACCAATCAGGATTGTTGATACCATTATTTTTATTATCAACAAGGTTAGCCTGAGTTGTTGACCATCCGGTCCAATCATCATAATATGTCGATAAAGCAGTTTCATGGTAAGCATGAGGACAGAATGTACTATGATTTTTGCCGTTATAGCTTCTGCCGTATCTATAAAGTGTCTGCCCCGGGGAAACTTCAACAGTGCGTTCCTCTACATCTCTAGTATCGGTTTCTGTGACAGGAGCATCCTGCCAACCACTCCAATTTCCGTAATCACCCCAATATGATTCTTTGGACTCAACACTCCATCCACTGATTGTATAGTTAGCGTTTGGTGTACCATTAACTTCCTGGGTCTGCTTATCAATATATCTATACTGCTTCTTTGTCTCATAAAGCTTAGGATCAGAGATCATTTCTGATTTAACCTCTGTTGTCCATCCGCTCCAGACATTACCGCTATCCTCAATATATGAATCGCCGCAATATGTACACTTCATCGTTGAACCGCCACTTGTTGTACATCCGGGTGTTGTGACATTTGCCATATAGTTATGGTTACCCTTATCACCGTTCTTGGTTTCAACTCTGCCACAACGCATACAGGTACGTTCATAAACTGCCACCTGAATGCAAGTTGGTGCAGTTATAAGCTTCCAGTCGGTGAAATCATGACCTAAAGCCGATGTTATTGTTATACCACAAGCCTTACAAACTTCGGCAGTGGTACATGTAGCAGGTGATTTACCAACATGTCCGCCAACAAGAATTTCTCTTTCTTCCTGATATCCGCAGCGTGAGCAGTCTCTTCTTTCAAGACCTTTATCAACACATGTTGCCTGCTTTACAGTATACCAACCTCCAAACGAGTGAGAAGCCTGCATTCTATCAAAGTGTCCTTTATAAGTACCCTTTGACAGATCAATCCAACCCCAAGTGCCTTTATAGTTGAACTTACCCCAGGTTGTACCGCCAAAATTAATCTTTTCAATCACCCTGACAGTGTGTCTGTAGCTTACAGTTGTAATAAAACCTGAGCCAGGATTTGAGTAAAGACCTGTACTTGTATGAAGCTTATAGATATCATAATCAGGTGCATTGTTAGCAACACAAGTCTCACCGCCAAGCTTGATGAGAACTGCACATGATTTGTTCTTGCCTAATGTCCAGTGTGCATTTAATTTACTCTCCATTTCAGGAGTAGAGTGACAAGATACCTTCGGCACACCGCCCTCAATAGCAGTAACAATAGCTGAATGGTCAATTCTACCGCCATTCCAGTTATAGAAAACAGCATCACCTAATGAAAAATCTGAAGGTGAAGGATTGTCAATTCGAACGCCGCCTATGGAAATAAGATAATCCATAAGTTCCTGAGCTCTGATCCAAGTATAGTTGTTGTTCATTACATATGCTGTTGAGTTATAGTCATAACTATGCCAATTAGATGTCATAGGTACACCGGCAACAAACAAGCTTTGAGAAACAAAGTTTGCACAATCACCACCATTTACGTAGAAATACCACTCTTTATTATAGCTCAGAGCATATTTCTTAGCATAGTCAACAGCAACTGTTGCACAATATGTACCGATGTTCGCGGCTTCCGCCTTATGGCTGAACCAATCGGGCAGGTCAATATCAAGACCAACAAAGCCCTGCATTGGGGCAGAGGTCACAAGCATCAGCACAACAAGAATTGTGCACACGATTTTTTTGAATGTTTTCATTGTGAATCTCCTCTCTGTCATTGACAGTTATTACTTTAATATAATACCCCTTTAATGTGATAAAATCAATTAGTAAAACTGCTAAATTACGTTGATGTAATTTGTTCAAATCGGCAATTCAAGTCTATAGAAAGCAAAAGCTATCTGATATTCCACAGCCAACGAGCTGTTGTTAAGTTTCGATGCTAAAAAGCAAAATCTACTGTTACATGATTGGAACTATAGATGTGAAAAAGTATCAAAACCCTTTTAGTTACTAGCTTCTTCAACAGCACATTGGCCAGTAACATCAACCATGAGGTTGTTTCCCAATTTTGCGATATGTGTTTTTGCGTGTAAATGCGTCAAAACAGCTGTTTTTAGAAATTATTTTTCCTATAGTATTTTTATTTTGTAAAGTTCTGGACAAAAAATGCACCTCCGTGAGGAAGTGCATTTTTAACAATCTGTTATTCAATCACTTTGAGCTAAGAAATAAACCAAGAAGATCGAAGAAATTAATTAACCAGCAAAGTAATCTGCTAAAGATGTCATCGTGTGCCTTGTGGCAGAAGTCGCAATTACCAACCTCTAAACCGCATTCATCGCAGAAGCCGTCAAGGACATCGTCCTTGTGAGGAAGCTTTTCAATTGCTTCTTCATATACTCTCTTTTCGCATTCTGTGCAAAGAGCATATCTGAGACCTTCCTGAGCACAGGTAGGTTCTTTTTCTGTTACCCACTCACCCTGTACGTGACCGTCGCAAGGAATATCAAAGATAACCTCATAAGGTGTGAAGTGATCGCAAGTAATGATGAGGAAGCCTTTTTCATGTACTGCAGGAACCTGTGTTTTTGTACCATCATCATTTGTTCTTATAACAGTTACCTTTTCAGCACTGCCGTGAAGCTCTGAAAGCGGAATTCTTATCTGGATAGCACCGTCAGGCTGCATCTCTGTATTAAGCTCATCATCTGTAAGGCTGAATTCATAAAGAACTCTTGTCTTCTTGCCTGTTGATTCAACAACCTCATAGTTAAGAGCGTAATCGTACTTATCACCGCAGTTTGTACAGCAGAATGTACACTTAGCATCTTCTTTTTCAAGAGACGGAGTCAGTGCCTCGTAGTTGTGACCGATAGCTGTAATTGTTTCGACGTATATATCACCGCAGAAGCAGGTATATGTTCTTACACCGTCAGTTTCACAGGTCATTTTCTTTGTAACCGCTGAAGTGTAGTTGTGTACGTGCTTACCGTAGATAGCTGTAAACTCAAGGTTTTCATCAGGCATTGTTGTGGGGATACTCTTATCCCAGCTAAGGAAGATATCACCCTGAGCTGTCATACCAACAGTAGGAGCTGTGATGATAGCACCTGCTGCATAATACTGAACAATGTCACCATCAGCTGTATGCCATGTAATAGTTCTGTCAGCCTTAGTGAGAGTTGCATCAAGCACAAGACCGTTTGTTGCCTTTTTGCTTGATGTATCCCAACCGCTGAACACCCAGTTTTCACCGATTTCGATTTCGGGAGCTACGGCATAGCCACCATTAAGGTTCTCTGACACCTCATAAACTTCGCCATTTACTGTGAAGATAACTCTTGTCTTCTTTGATGTGAGAGTAATTGTGTTGGTATCAAATGTAGCTTCATAACCCTTAGCATCTTCACCGAGCATTACGCCGCTGTCTTCAGTATCAACAACGTAGTCACCTGCAGTTGCAGCTTTTTCATTGAGTGCGGCGAAGAATTCAACTCCTACTTCATAGATAACATTACCATTTTTATCAGTTGTCTCATAAGGTGTAAGACCATTAATCTGAACAGTAGTTGTTCCGTCGTCATTTTTTGTGATAATAATATCATCGTTTGTGATGCCGTACTGTCTGATGAGGTCGATTCGAAGCTGATCTTCCTGCTTTGATGTAATTGTCACATATTCAGAAAGAGTCTTGATGAAAGTCAGATTATCGAAAGGAGCTGTGTGTGAAAGTGATTCAGTTGAAATTGTCTTGAATACTGATGTGAGGGAGTCTGTGTTGTTAACAGTGAGATAGTACTGACCGTCAACACCCTTGCCCATATAATTCATTGATATCGCATCAGGATAACCTGATGATACAGCATTCATAAACTTGTTGATGTTTCTGTTGTTACTGTCTGCTGCTGAGAACACACCAACTGAATAGATCGATGCATCATATACACTCTTGAGAAGTGAAGCGTTATAGATAGCAGCATTTGCAACAGATGTCTGGAAGCCGCTATTGTATGTAGGCTCACCATCTGTCATAAAGATAACAACTCTTTGACGGTCAGTTGAGTCTGTGTTTGCAAATACACCCTTAGCCATTTCGAAGCCAAGGTCTGCTGCAGTTGCACCTCTTGCAGCAATACTGTTGATAGCTGTGATAAGTTTGCTGTTCACTTCACCGTCAACATTTACACTGAGAAGTGATGAAGCATAGTCTGTTGTCTTGATATCGTCAAACTTCACAATACCTTTAGCTGATGTGAGAAGCTCTGTGTTTTCATTCTTTTCAAAGCCGCTGTAGTGACCAGAGAGACCAAAGCCTACAAGTGAAATTCTATGGTCTGCACCTGTGATTTTAGCGTTTTCGAGCACAGTATTAACGAAGTCTTTAGCTGTTTCTTTAAGGGCATCGACTTTCTTTGTTCTGCCGCCGAGAGTCTCGTCCATTGAGCCTGACTGGTCAACAACAAGCACAATGTCAAGGGGTACCGACTTAGAAACAGTTGATTTTACAACAAGAGCATCTGCCCAGGCTTTGAACTTAAAGAGCACATCGTCTTTGTCGGTATAGTGGATAGCTTCGGACTCAGTTTCGATTTCTGATGCATCGTCACTCTTGATGAGGGTGTAAACTGCATTGATTGTGATATCAGCATCAGCGAGAGTGTAACTCTCCCACTCGCCCATATATCTGTCCTTTGCAGGAACTTTGGGTTCTGCGATTGATGTTGTACCCTTGGGGAAGTCTACAGTTGCGACAACTTCGCCACCCGCTACGAAAGTAGCTGTAAATACATCGCTTTCGAGCTTAGGAATGATTCTTTCATCGTAGCCGTCGCAGTAAGCACAGTCACGTCTTTCGATACCGTCAGCTTCAAATGTTGCAGGCTGATATACGTACCAGTCGAGGTAAGTGTGACCGATTGACTCAAAGTTAACCATTCTCTTGGTTGCGAAGGTGTGACCGAGTGAGCCACAGTAAGCACGGATTGTGCAATCTTTAGCGAATGTAGGAGCAGATGTGCTTGTGTACTCACAGTAACGGTTGAGAATTGTGAAGGTTTTGAGCTTGGACCAGCTAGCGTGGTCGAAGGACTGAACAGTTTCAGGGAGAGTGAGTTCGGTTAAGCCACAATTAGAGAACACAGAGTTGTTAATTTTTGTTATTGATTTTGGGATATTGACGGTTTTAAATGCAGAGCAATATCCAAAAGCCCAGCTATCGATTGTCGTCAACGAATCAGGAAGTTCAACACTTGTAAGTGCATAGCAATCATAAAAAGCATAGCTGCCAATGGTTGTCAATGAATCAGGAAGTTCAACACTTGTAAGTGCATCGCAATCACCAAAAGCCCAACTACCGATTGTTGTT
>JAZTWC010000059.1:0-3419 GCA_045635665.1 Acutalibacteraceae bacterium | reverse complement strand
TTACAACTTCGCCGAGAAGTTCTGCAAACTTAGCGGCATGTTCTGCTTCTTCATAAGCAGCTTTTTCCCAGTAGAGACCGATTTCAGGGTAGCCCTCTCTGTGAGCTACACGAGCCATTGCGAGATACATACCTACTTCTGGGCATTCGCCGTTGAAGTTGTCACGAAGACCCATAATGATTTCTTCGGGTACGTTTGACTCTTTGCCAACGCCGAGAATGTGCTCAGCAGCCCAAGTCATTTCGCCAACTTCTCTTTCCTTCATAGGAGCCTTGCAGATAGCGCATCTTTCTACAGCTTCGTCACTTTCCCAACCGCATACGGGGCAATAATACTTTTTCATAATTTGTTTCCTCCAAAATTTTATTTTTATTTTTTACATCTTGAGCATAAACCGAAAAACATAAGAGAGTGGCCGGTAATGGTACCGTCAAAATCCTTAGGTTCAGTAACGGGACTTTGGTCAGCAATGTCAAGATCAAGTACCTTTCTGCAGTCTTTGCAGGTGAAGTGGTAATGATTATGAGTGTGACCGTCATATCTATCGCTGTCTGAGGTGGGAATTCTGAGGATCAGTCCCTCGCTTTCTAGGAGTTTCAGGTTACGGTAAACCGTTGCAAGGCTGATAGACGGAACTGCTTTTTTTACACTTAAATAAACATCTTCAGCTGTCGGGTGATCGTACCTGAGTTGCAAATCCTGAAGCACGGCATCTCTTTGTTTACTGTTACGTAAGGTAGCCATAAGATTACCGCCTTTCTGATTGTTTTGTTATTTGCTCTTGTTAGTAATGATAATCATTATCATTAACTTGACTACAGTATACCCTATGTTTATGTATTTGTCAATAGTTTTTTTCAAAATTTTTTTGGCTTTTTTTCAGATTTTTTGTAGGCGGTGAGATAGGGGAGTGAGCGGAAGATTTATTCCGCCGATACGGTCGCGTATGATATTGTATACGCTCATTTCTTACATTTTCCTTAAGTATTTCACTTACACCTTGATTTAAAGTTTCACAGATGATAAACTATCGACAGAAAGAGAAAGGAGCAGTCCTATGAAAAAGACAGTGAAAATACTGAGTATTATTGCAGGTGCGTTGCTTTTAGGTAATACGGCCTTGATGCTGACTATTTCTAATCTTAATTTCGGTCTTGTACCCGTGGCTGGTCTCGGAGCTGTCTTGCTCGGTTACGGTTTGCTTTTTGACAAGATAGTAACTAAAAAATTCATACATATTATAATAGCCTCAGGTTTGGCTCTGATTCTCAGTTTCGGGTCATTTTTAGCTGTTTATGGTGGCAGAGATACAGCAGATTACAGTGAGCAGACGGTGATAGTTTTAGGCTGCGGCATCCGAGGTGAAAGAGTCAGTGTAGGTCTTGCGAAACGCCTTGATAAGGCGGCAGAGTACCACAAAAATAACCCTGATGCTATGATTATTGTGTCGGGCGGGCAGGGGCCTCAGGAAGATATTCCTGAAGCTTTGGCCATGAAGCGATATCTTGTTGATAAGGGAATTGCCGAAGATAAAATAATTATGGAAGATAAGTCTACATCGACCATAACAAATTTCCGCTATTCAAGAGCTATAATGGATGAAATGGGGCTTTCATTGTCATCAGTTGTGTTTGTCACTAACGGTTATCATGTTTATCGTGCGGCATCTTATGCAAAAGATGAAGGCTTCACAGAAGTAGCGCACCTGGGAACAAACATAATATGGTATACAATTCCTATGAATTATATGAGAGAAATGTTGGCTGTAGTAAAAATGTGGGTCTTCGATTAAATGAACATATAAAAAGGCGGGTAGGAGTTCATCCTATCCGCCAAAGTTTATTGTTAGCTGTTAAGTATTTCTTCAACTTCTCTCAGGTCGCTGATTATATAGTCAGGCTTACGTTCACCGCAATCGGCGGCCGCGTCGTGTCTTAGCCAGATGCAGTTTATACCCGCGTACTCAGCACCCTTGATGTCAGAGGAGAGAGAGTCGCCTATAAGCAGTACCCTGCCGATGTCTTTTTCTTTGATGTGGCTGAGAACATAGTCGAAATACTCTTTGCGAGGCTTCTGATAGCCGACAGCTTCGCTGACAAAGATATCCGTAAAATAGGGAAGTATACCCGCCCTGGTGAGTCGGCGTTTCTGAGTGTGCTCGATGCCGTTGGTGACAATATACAGGTCGTATCCTTCAGCTTTGAGATTGTTGAGAAGATCTTTCGCATATGACAGAAGGTTGCCTCCGTCACCGAGGTTTGAGAGGTACTCTTCATTGATAGTGAAAGGGTCTGTTGTGGTCTCGAAACCGATTTTCTGAAAGAAGAGACGGAAGCGGACTTGCTTGAGGGTAGGCTTGTCGATTTCACCTCTCTCGAGAGCTTTCCAAAGCCCTTGGTTGATTTCTTTATAAATATTGATGTTTTCCTCTGTGATGGGTACACCGTGATTTGTCAGAGTTTTTATGAGAGCTTGAGTTTCATCTTTATTAAAATCAAGAAGAGTCTCATCTGCATCGAAGAGTATGGTAGTATATTTTTTCATTTTATCACATCCTCTATTTGATTTTACTAAAGGTTTTTTGTCTTGTCAATGATAAATTATAGGGAATATTTAATTAATTTTGCTATTTGCTATTTACTTTTTTGATACTTGTGGTAAAATTAATATGTATAATTATATGGAAAGGATAGCAGTTATCTGCTGATGCAAATATGGAGAATTCAACTTTCTGTGAAGGCATTGCTCCCGGCGGTCTTCGTGAGCAGCCCGAGATAAAATTATTGGTTTGCTATCTGCTTAAAACTTTAGATAAAGCCCTGACAAGAACTCAGATAAATGAGATATTGCAGGAATACAGAATTGCCAATTACTTTGAGGTAAACGGCGCTATCAGTGAGCTTGTAAACGGCGGTCAGGTTGTGTCTGAAATTACAGACGGTGATGAGGTTATATCCATCACCTCAAAGTCAAGACTAGATGTTGCCCGTATCGAGCGTTCACTGCCTAAAAGCATAAGAGAAAAGGCTGTGAAATCAGCTCTCAAGATACTCACAAGAGACAGAATAAAAAAGGAAAGCAAGGTTGATATTCAGAAGCTTGAGCACGGATATCATGTCACCTTCACCATTCTCGATGTGGAGACCGAGCTTCTGAAAATAACACTTTATGTTGCTGATGAAAGACAGATTGAAATTGTTAAGGAAAACTTCTTCAACAATGCAGTGGGAATTTACTCCAACATAATCTCGTCTCTTACTGTTGAATAAGAAAGGATACCCTTGTGATATGAAAAAGAAATTCTGGTTTTTCTTCACTGTTACCGTGGCTCTTTTTGCAGTGGTTTTCTCAATATATATGAGATATATCCATCAGAGCGAATACAGAGTTTTCATTGAAAGCTTTGACCACGGCGTAAT
>JAZTWC010000058.1:0-6805 GCA_045635665.1 Acutalibacteraceae bacterium | reverse complement strand
ATTTTTTCCCATGTATCAGCATCATATTCATCGAAGATAATTAAGACTTCATCGCCTTCTTCCCAAGCGGTTTTACCTTCATCCTGAATACCGAGATGGTAGTTTTCTTCACTATCATTATTCCATCCTCCGGGATAACTATAATCATTTTCATATACACAGAACTCGGTTAAAACCGTCATTTCCTCAGCCGCAAAGGCAAAAGGTACAGTTGTCACAATCATTAAGATTGCAAGGATGATTGATAAAGTTTTTTTCATTGTTTTTTCTCCTTTCGGGGATAGAATTACAAATATAAAACCCGTCCAAGCCCGTAAAAACATAGGAACCTTGAACGGTTATTTACCAAAAATATATCGTGCGGAAATAAACAGAGTTACCTCTGTCTGTCTGTTTATCTGTCTGACAGTTTTTCGAAAACTTCATAAGACCTGTCAACCTTTCCGTGTTTTGTGTGGTTACATTATACAACAAAAATCAAAAGAAATAAAGGGGTTTGTGAAAAAATATACAAATGAAACTAAAAATAATCGGAATTACAATGTATAATTTTTACTGCATAAATCATCACAACGAATAAAGAATAAAAATCATACCATATAATCCAAAAACAAACATCATCAACCACAATATATTGTATGATTTTTTAAAATTTTGCTCTGTATTCGATAGAAATTTATATAATGAACAAAGGTATTAACCGAGAAAAACAAACGGATAATACTGTATATTCCTGGACTATGTTATGATTTCTATTGCCAATTCTTCAAAAAATCCAACGTTTTTGTCGAAAATCGAAGCGTTTTTGCAAAATTATTGATTTATATGTAAAAATTATTATATCCTACTTTCAAATAAAGTCTTTACAAAGTGAGGAATTAAAAATGAGAGGTAAAATATACAAATTTACTGTTTCACTGAGAAACTACGAAGATATGTTTTATAGAGAGATATGTGTTCAAAGTAAACTCCCGATAAAAGATTTTTGCTATATAATTTTAGCATCTTTTGAAGCTTTGGCAAATGACCGTCTTTTTGATGAAGAAGCCAAGCAACCAACAATGTATATTTACGATGACCTGAACTTAAATAATACAAGTAAAGATGCTGTTGAATGTTTAGGCGAAACTAAAGGGCAAAAGTTTTATTTAGTTTTTGAACGAGGATATAAATATATATTTGATGTTCAACTTGAGGAAATTGAAAAGGTGTTTTACGATAATGAAGAAGAATATCCGAAAATAACTGGTGGAAAAGGAAAATGTATTCTCCCCGGCATCGCACCTGAATGTTATGAGAAACTTATTGAAGTCCTTGATGAAAAAGGACAATCAAAAATGAAATATTTTACGACTGTTGAGATGTTTGAGCCTTGGAATTATAGGAATTATGATTTAGAGGCTGATAATAAAAATTGGTGGATGTATATGAATTACATAGCATCATACTACAACGACTATAACGATGAGATTAAGGTTGAATACATTGCTAAATCATAATAACATTTGAAATTATGTAAAAAGTTTAGCTTTACAATTCCTGCCACTATTATGCGGCAGGAATTATTTTTTTAGTTTGAATTATAAAACATTAAGGCATCCACTCTCACACCGTTCTGAATAACCTCAAAATGAAGGTGATTACCCGTAGAGTAACCTGTTGAACCAACCTTTGCGATTATCTGTCCCTGCTTTACTGTCTGACCAGCCGAAACAAGAAGTGCAGAACAATGACCGTAAATAGTTGAATACGTGTCATCGTGCTTTAACTTTACATAGAAGCCGTAACCATCTGCATCATAGCTTGCCACTACTACCGTACCATCAGCCGCCGCAAGAATAGGTGTACCACCGGGAGCAGCTATATCAGTACCGCCGTGAGTTTTGACAACACCTGAAATGGGGTCAACTCTTGTACCGAAATATGATGTTATGGTAAAGGTTTCGGGCAAGGGCCATGTAAAGTAGCCTTTGCTTACAAAGGAACTACCCGACATAATAATTTCACCGCTACCGCCTATAAGCTCATCCCAAAGGTCAGTATAATCGTCACTCATAAGCTCGTTTAACTGCTTTTTCTGCTCGTTATTGAAGTTGTAAAGCTCGATTATCTGCTCTGCCGACAAACGGATAATATTAACCGTCAGCACCTTTTTAGTGACATATTCGGTAGTTTTGATTGAGTTGCCCTCCTCATCGGTGGTAACAACGGTTTGAGCAACTACTTTAGGTGTAACTACACCTGTCAGCTTATTCATATCACTCATTATGTCACGGAGCAAGTCTAACTTTTCTTCATTTATTGTTACAACCTCAAAGGCATTGTCCTCTGAGGTTGTTGTTTTTACCGCATAAACAGCAAGCACATCCTTCCATTCAATGTTGGAGTCGCCCTGTACTTCAACGGTATCGTAGGTAAAGCCTTCTTTAAATGCTGTCAGATTTGCATAATGCTCTGATGTGAGAGTAGAAATAGCCTGCGTCATAGTCATATCACTTCCCGTTGCTTTGTCATTGGAAAGGAATATGCCAAAACAAGTACCGCCTATTGCCGCAAGTAAGCAAAGAACAATAATTATAACTACTGCCGTTGTACCGCCTGCAGCAATCAAGGCTCCAAGCTCTTTAACAGCCGCTATGGTGGCTTTTACAGCTCTAACAGTTGCCTCCGCCGCTTTCTTTGCAGTTTTCGCAGTTGCTTTAGCCGTAACTCTTGCCGAGTGTTCAGCCTTTTTAGTCGCCTTTGCAGTGACCTCAGCACTTTTCTTTGCGGCTTCTGTACCTTTCTGCGCAGTCTTAATCTGTCTTGATGTGTTTTCAAGACTTCTCGCACTCTGCTTTATTCCCGCATCACCAGATTTGATAGTTTTGTCACCTGAACGAACATTGCGTATCTCACGCTTTGCTTTCTGCTTTGGTGCAGACTGCTTACGGGTACGGGGATTAGACCTTTCTTTGGGTTTATCCTCATTAACAGTTTTTGCTTTAGATTTTGTCTGTTGCTTTTTATCAGCAACGGGCTTTTTTGTTTCAGTTTTAGGCGTTTCACCAGTCGGCTTTTCCATATTGGCAGAGCTTTTCAGCTCCAGCCTTTGAGGCTCCTGCTTTGTTGCTTCTATCTGTGGCTGTTCGGGAATATCCTCTGTCTGTGGATTGTCACCTTCAGCAGATGCTTCCTTTTTTGCTCTGTGGCTGTTCCTTACCTTACGAGCAACCTTTTTGGTTACTGTTGCCGTGCCGCTTGCAAGATTTTCAGCCGCATTTTTACCTGTTTCAGTTACCTTATCCGTAGCATACTGTTCAGGTGAAGGATTATCGTCCTTTGAAGCATCTTGCCTTTCAGCTTCTTCCTCGGTTTTAGTCTTTGCCTTTGATACGGCAGATTTAGTTAAGGATGATTTTCTGCTCTGTGCATTTGACGTTTGTGTAACCGCTTCTTTTACCTTTTCAACAACCTCACGGGTTTTTATCTTTTTTTCAGCCATATAAAGCCTCCTTAAAAGAAATACCCGCCGGGATTAACCGACGGGTTAGTGAGATTTTGTTGTCAGATTGTTTCAAAGGGAAGTTTGCTTACGGGTGCGAGAAGAACCTTACCCGTACCACGGTAAACATTTACAAGACCTTCTCCCGAAGCAGCAGAGCCGATAAGTGTTTTACCTGAACGCTCAACAAGAAATTCAAGTGAACTGCTCCATGCAATAGCCATATTGCCGTCAACCTTGAGAACATCATTTTTAAGCTCAATTTCGATAAGCTCATTCTGCGGACATCTTGACTCAAGACAGCAAATACCGTTGCCGTTAAGGCTGAGATTGAAAAGACCTTCACCGCCAAGAGCTGCCGAGGAAATATTGGAACGCATTACTGCCTTCTGCTTGAGAGCTGAATCACAAGCGAGGAAAAGGCCGTCATCAAGAACAACAGAGCCGTTCCAATCGGCAGTATCAAGGAGAATAATGTGCTTGTAAGTCGGCTCAAGGACAAGTGTGCCGTCACCTGTATATTCGGGCTTGATTGCACTTTCTCCCGTTACCTTGCCACGCATAGCCTTGCCGAAGAAATCACCGACGCCCTTAATGCCCGTTGTAGCATTTACATTACCTGCTGACCACTGCATCGCACCTGACTGACAAGTAATACCGCTTACTTTTGAAAGGTCGCATACTATCTGTCTTTTACGAACATTCATCTCGTTACAGAAGAAAGCTGCCATTGCTGTTGATGGTGTAACACTCAAATCCCTCTTGTATTCGATAACAGTAAAGGGACCTTTTTCAACGAGAATGTTAACATCGTCGTTATTTGTGAAATTATTGATTTTAAACATAAGAAAATACCTCACTTTTTTAGATTTTTAATATTATTGGATTTATTCGCCCATTTTAGTTGTCATCAACTTATAGAGCTGTGTGTTTTTAGGGAATTTACGCTCGAAAGGAACAAGGTCAGAGCCTACCTTAACAAGACCGTGACCTGCATCAACATTTGTGATGTGCTTCATCTGGTCATCGCTAATCTGTAAAAGATTAGCAAGGTCATCTCTGTCCGTACTGCCTTGGTTGAGCATAATAATGAACTCTGAGTTAGCGAGCATTGTTCTTGCAGTATGGCTCTGCATCATATCATCCACATTCTGTGTGATACCTGTACAGAAAGCACCGTACTTTCTTACTCGCTTCCAAAGAGTGAAAAGGAAATCAGCCGTGTACTGATGACGGAACAGAAGATAGATTTCATCAATGAAGATATATGTTTCTCTGCCCACTGCTCTGTTCTTTGTAATACGGTTGAGAATACTGTCAAGAACAACCAACATACCGATAGGCATAAGATGTGTGCCAAGGTCGTGAATGTCATAACAAAGAAGTCTGTTTTCACTGTTGACATTGGTCTGCTTTGCAAATGTATTATGTGAGCCTGTTGTGAAAAGCTCCATATTAAGTGCAAGCTCCTGAGCTTCATCTTCGGGCTGTTCTTTAAGATTTGCAACCAAGTCAAGAAGTGTGGGCGGTTTGCCCTTGTACTTTCTCTTGATATAGTTGCGATAAACATTTGTAAGGCAACGGTCAATAATTGATTTCTGCTTACCGTCAATCTTGTCTGTGCCTATAATCTGTTCAAACAGCGACATAATAAACTCTGATTTAAGAGCTATTGGATTGTCACCGTCTGCATAATCTTGGTTAATATCAAGACAGTTAATGTGATTTTTACTTGTAGCAGAAAGCTGAACAACCTGACCGCCTAATGCTTCTACCAAGGCTTTGTATTCTCTTTCCGGGTCGATGATGATAATGTCAGCATCGGTAGTAAGGTGAAGTGTTGACACTTCTTCCTTACCTGTAAAGGACTTACCACTACCCGAAACACCGAGGATAATACAGTTACCGTTAAGAAGCTCCTTACGGTTGACAACGATAAGGTTTTTAGAAATCACATTGACACCTTGACAGACACCACCCTTATGCTGAATTTCCTGCACCTTAAAGGGCATAAAAACAGCAAGGCTTTCTGTTGTGAGAGTACGCCTTGCGAGGATCTTATTCGTGCCTATGGGAAGCGTTGCATTAAAGCCTTCCAACTGCTGAAATCTTAAAGTGCCAATCTGACAGGTATTACCGCCTGCAGCTACAATAGTTTCAGTATCGGTGTTAAGCTGTTCGAGAGTGTCAGCCGTGTGCATAATGGTCATTACAACCTTAAACATCTTTTGGTCACGTGTCATAATATCATCCAAGAACTCACGGATTTCCTTTCTCTGCTGCTCCATATCGTAAGGAATAATTGCAGAGAAATTGTTGTTTGAGTTTTGTTTTCTCTGATAGTTTGCGATATTTGTTTCAATACCGAGTGCCTGCTTTTCAACAAACTTCTGTGCTTCCTGAGTTGACACAGGAACAATATCAAAGTTAAAAATCATATTTTTACAGGAATCTGTAATTACACGGATGATTTCATCCTTGACATAAGAGGCATAACCCCTGACAAAAAGCACACGGGCAAATTTATCACCGACTTTGAAATAATCTCCCTTAAACTCAAAGCTGTCGGGAGATATATAATCCCTGAAGCTTTCACCCTTTCGCATTGTGTCACGAAGGTCAAACTGATAATCCGTATCGTCATCAGGCCGACAGAAATCGTGAATAATACGAAGTCTTTCCGTCAGCTCAAGTTCTCTGCACTTTGAGCCTATTCGTGAGAAATGGGCAATCAAATCAGTACCGGCACGGTTAAAGTGTGCTCTTGCTTCTTCAACTGTTTTCTTCTGAATTGTCAGAGTAATATACTTATCCTGAACAATGGCACTTGTACTGTTGGCAAGACCTGTGAGCATTTCATTGATTTCACGGCGAAACTCGTCCTTACCATCATTCTGTTTTTCAGTAAGCAGAAGATTATTAAGCTCTTCACTCTTTATTCTTCTGTTGATGATTGTAAGCTGACTTGAAACGCCGTTTTCAAGAGAATTAAGAATATCACTGTACTTAAAAAAGTCTGTTTCCTTATCCTCTTTACTTGCTACGGCATACTTAATATCGGTAAACTTAAAGACCTTTGAATATCTGTCTTTTCCGACACGAAAAATGCCATCGGGATAAACTGCTCTTATATCTATTGCATCCTGAACAGACTTTGGAACAGCCATACCGTCACCGAAGTTATCGCTTATTCCTACGAGGCTTTTCAGCTTTCCGAGTAAGTCGAACATCCTTATCACTCCTTTCTATTTCGTCATAAAGGTTTATTGATTTGAATTTAAGTTCATTCGGCATAAGGATTTCAGAGCGAAGGTAAGCAAA
>JAZTWC010000057.1:0-36709 GCA_045635665.1 Acutalibacteraceae bacterium | reverse complement strand
CCCGCATTCTCAATTTACGGCAAGGATGTTCAGGACATCGATGACAATACAATTCCTGCTGACGTTGAAGAAAAAATCATCCGTTTTGCAAGAAGTGCTGTAGCAGTAGGTTGGATGAAGAATAAGGCTTATGTAAACCTTGGCGGTATCTCAATGGGTATTGCAGGCAGCTACTGTGATGCATCAATGTTCCAGAAGTATTTCGGTATCCGTGCTGAATGGGTTGATATGAGCGATATCATCAGAAGAATCACACTTGAAATCTATGATAAAGACGAATATGAAAAGGCACTTGCTTGGATCAAGGCTAACTGCAAAGAAGGCTTCGATGTAAACGCAGGCAAGGATCTTCCCGAAATCATTAAGAAGTCCAAGGTTGTTCCCGCTGATAAGGATTGGGAATTCATTGCTAAATTCACTATCATTGTTAAGGATATCCTTTACGGCAACAAGAAGCTCGACGAACTCGGCTGGCACGAAGAAGCTCTCGGCAGAAATGCTGTAGCAGGTGGTTTCCAGGGTCAGAGACAGTGGACAGACTGGCTCCCCAACGCTGACTTTACAGAGGCTATTATGGCTTCAACCTTTAACTGGAACGGTACAAAGGTACCCACAGCTTTTGCAACAGAAAACGACAACCTCAACGGTGTTTCAATGCTTCTCGGTACTCTTCTTACTGCAAGTGCTCCCTGTTTCCACGACGTTCGTACATACTGGAGCCCCGAAGCTTGTGAGAGAGTTACAGGCGTTAAGCCCGAAGGCAAAGCAGCGGGTGGCTTCATCCACCTTATCAACTCAGGTGCAACAGCACTTGACGGTTCAGGTGCCGCTAAAAACGAAAACGGCGAAGGCTGCATGAAGCCCTTCTGGGAAATGACAGATACTGACATCAAGGCTTGTCTTGAAGCTACAGACTGGTGCAGAGCTAACTATGAATACTTCAGAGGCGGCGGATTCTCAAGCCACTTCCGTTGCAAGGCTGAAATGCCCGTAACAATGCTCAGAGTAAACATTATCGACGGCATCGGCCCTGTAATGCAGATTGCCGAGGGTTACACAGCTGACCTTCCTGATGCAGCGCATACACCTATCGATCTTCGTACAGACCGCACATGGCCCACAACCTGGTTTGCTCCCAACCTCACAGGCGAAGGCGCATTCAAGGATGTATACTCAGTAATGGCTAACTGGGGCGCTAACCACGGTGTAACAGTTTACGGCCACGTTGGTGCTGACCTTATCACTCTCGCATCAATGCTTCGTATCCCCGTAAATATGCACAACGTACCCGAAGATAAGATCTTCCGTCCTCACGCTTGGGCAGCATTCGGCACAGAAGATGCTCAGAGTGCAGACTACAAGGCTTGCGAGAAATACGGCCCCATCTACGGCTGATAAAAAAGGAGACTCTTCGGAGTCTCCTTTTTATGTGTTGTCAGAGTATAATTTATGAAACCATAGTTTTAATACTGAATTCAGCGGGTAGAGGATTTCCTCTGCCCGCTGAGTCATTGTACTGTTAAATTAGCTTTTCTGATATCAGATATTGTCTTTAATTGCATTGGCAACGATGTTAACCAGTCGGAAAGTCAGATTGATTACATCTGTGATAAGGCTTGTCTTTTTGGGGGCTTCGATAGCCTTAGTGGGAACAAGCTTATTTTTGTTTTCAGATGAAACCTCAAGGAACTGAGGATAATCCGGGTCTGAGAAAATGTCGAGATCCTCATAGATGATAGCATCCAGAAGACTGTAGTAATCTTTATTCTTTGTGCCGTGCTCAAGACCTTTGATGTACCAGGTGTTGAAAGGCAGAGCTCCGGTGGAAGCATCAAGGCTTCTGTCGGGAGAAATAAAATTATACTGCTTATGTAAGGGTTGTCTGTAATATTTAGGAAGAGCTTCGCCAAACATAGCGCAAGTAGCACCAAAGCTTGACTTTTCAAGCTCAACGAGACCGTCACTCATAACATTACCGTCTTTGCTAAGGGGTACTGTAGGTCTGCCGTATTTGCATACTATATTTATCTTGATACCGTTTTCTTCGCAGGCGCGGAAAATTTCATCGGTCTTTTTCATAACGTTTTCGTGGTAGTAGATGACCTTATCAATAAGCACTGCGTATTCGTGCTTCGGACTCCAATAATTCCATCCGAACATTTTTCTCAGTGCAGGATAAAATTCCTTGGGCTGTACTGTTGACCAGGTTGCAGGCATAGTAGCAAAAACGTCTTTTAATATGTCCATAAGTGCATCATACAAAGCCGCTCTCATAAAAGGCTCGAGACCTAAGGCGATAAACATATCGAGTATACCGCTTTTATTGAGTACTGAAAGCAGAAGATTGAGGTCTTCGTTGGCTGCGAGCATATTGATGAAGGACTGGAATGTATCAGGGTCAACGTCAAACTTGCCTGTGAACAGCTCACTTATAAAGTCTACGCCCATAACCGAGGGTACGCACAAAAGCACAGAGTCGATATATTTCATGCTTTCGGGATACATCTGAAGATAAGCCATAACAATGGCGGTGCCCATACTTGAGCCGACGATTTCGACTTTCTCGCTGCCTGAATCTTCCTGCACCCAGCCGATGTATTCGTGAAGCTTATGAGCAAGGTCAACAGGGCCAAGACGTGAGTCATAGTTGAAGTCATACTTACCATTGCCGACATAAGAGAGCTTATCGGGACCTGTAGTCAGCTCATCTGAATATGTAAGTCCGTCGGGATTCAGAGCTGTCATACCGAAGCAGTCCCAAAGATAGGAATATACGCAGTTGTAAACGATATTCGGGTCAAGGCTCTTTACTGAGTCAAGGAGATGATTTTTGAGATTGGGGATGTTTGCTATGAGTCTGTCTGTGTCTACGGGGTAAAACAAAGAGGTTTTGTCGGGGTCATTTTTATAGTATACGGGCTTTGAGCCGAGACCTGCAACATAAATCTGTGGAAGATGACCGAAGTCTTTTGCTGCAAAAGCTAAAGGACAGAAGAGTCCTGAAATCGTGAGTGCGACAAGAATAATGCATAGAGTTTTTCTGATTATTTTCATATTCCAAACCTCCAATATTGTTCATATTGTAGTTATATATTAGCACGATTGTGGTGCAAATAGGAGCAAAACAGCATATTTTTAATATTTTTTAATTAAAAAACAGAAATTTATTTTGCTTTTGCAGTGCCAAACCTAGGCTTACACTATCTCTATACTATTGCCGGTGTCTTTGACTGATACAAAATAGGGGTGCTCGGAGCCCTGGGTGTTTGGGGTATGATATGTCAGAGTCAGGTTGCCGTCAATATTTTTAAAGAGCATACCGTGACCACCGTCATTATCCACGAGGGGAGGAAGATGCTCAAAATCAGTGCCTATTTCTCCACCATTAAATCGTACAAGGCACTGAGCATACTGATTTTTGATAAAGGTTGACCAAAGCATCAGAAGCTCGTCGGCATTTGTGCGGTACATATAGGGTCCGTCGGTGATGCGGTGCTCAGTGGGAGACTTGCTCTCGTCTGCCCAATATGGCTCAGATGCTTTAAAAAGGGTAACGGCTTCGCCTGCCATAGTTTTAAGGTCGTCGCTCAAAGGTGCATAGCATATTGTACCGTCGATAATCTGTGTGTGCTCGTGGCAGAAAACTATATAGGGTTTGCCCTGCTTATCTACATAGAGGGTACCGTCGAGACATTCCCACTCTTCGGGGGTGACAGCTGAGTCGCTGTGGGGGACAAAGGGTCCCATAGGGCTGTCTGAAGAAAGCACAAAGGTACCGCGGAGATTGTTTGATTTTCTTGTGAATGTGGCAAACATATAGTATCTGCCTTTATATTTGTGCACCTCAGGTGCCCAGTTGACCTGATAGTTCATATTGTATTTTTCGGAGTTGAAGCACTCGTGAGGCTGTGACCAGTTCACAAGATCTTCTGACACATAAACATCAAAGCCTGCAGTATTTTTGCCGAAGTTTTTGGCTCTTGTGCCGTAAAGATAATACTTACCGTCTTCGCACACAACAAAGGGGTCGCGTATGTTGATGTCACCGCAGTTGAGTACTGTTTTGCCTAGGGGCTTATTCTTTTTGATAGAGAAAAGTTTCATTGTGTTGTCCTCATATTTCTTCAGATTTAGTTTTACAAAAAACATATTTGTTTACAACTGAATTATATTACAGATAAAAATAAAAGTCAACGAATATAGCTTGTCAGTGGGTGTGTATCAACATAAAAGCTCACACCGAAAAGATGTGAGCTGATTATTTATTCGCCGACGGGTTTGTTTGTGAGAGTGTTATATATGAGCATTTTCATTCTGCCCTTTGATGAAACGCAGTCACCGAAGCTCATAACGTCTTTATCAGTCTTGCATTTGTTCCAATTAGTCAGCTTGGTGTCATTACTGTTAGGGTTGCCTGCTTTGACAAAATTGCAAAGATAGGTTGACATCTCATCGCTTATAAGATAGTCGGCTTCTTCCATAGGTCGCCAACAGTTTTTGAGAGTGCCGAACCAGTACCAAAGGTCACTGCTGTGCCATGCACCCTTATCGTCACCGGGAAGCATACGCTCAAAAAGCCACATATATGCGCCGTTTTTCTTTGCCCAGCTTTTAGTCAGCTGATAGAGTATAGCGGGTGCCATATCATGGCTTGTGGAACCGACCATATAGGGTATCTTCTGAACTTGGGGTTTGTCTTTTATGAGTATGCCGTCTTTGACGGGAAAAGCTGACATAGCCGAGCCCTTGGCCTTTTTCCATTCGCGGAAAAGTATCTCGGGCGGTACAGCCCTGAATTCTTCAAGAGTAGTTGCACCTGTGTTTTTCATAACCTCTTTCCAGAAGTCATATTTTTTCTCGGGGGTACCCGTCATAAATGAGCCCATACCGACACCGCTTGACATAACCGCACTGCGGAAAAGTCCGTCGGTATAATCGCTCTGACAAAGGTGCTGTACACTCATAGCGCCTGCACTCTGACCCATGATTGTGATTTTATCACCGTCACCGCCAAAGGCACCGATGTTATTCTTTACCCATTTGATAGCGGTGATCTGATCGTAAAGTCCGTAGTTGCCTGTGTGACCCGCTTCATCTTTAAGCTCGGGCAGACAAACAAAACCCATAGGGCCGAGACGGTAGTTTATAGTTACTGAAATGACACCTTTTTTCGCCCATACAGGGCCGTCAAAGTGTTTTTCGTGAGCGCAACCGCCTGTAAAACCACCACCGTGTATGTATACTAAAACGGGGAGCTTGCTGTCGGGAGTTGCATCTTCGGGAGTGCGTATATTGAGGAAAAGACAATCCTCATCATAGTTATAGTTTTCACCTTTACGGAACTCGTAGTAGTAAAATATCTTGCCGGGGTTTTCCTCTTCGTTATAAAAAGCTCTCGGCTGATATGAGCAATTTTTGTAAGCTGTGGCATCGTATATGCCATCCCACTGAGTGACAATCTCAGGGTAAGTCCATCTTTTGCTTGTGGCGTAGCGGATACCCTTAAAATCGGCTGTGCCATCAGATACTATACCTTTTATATCACCGCAAGGTGTAGAAATTATCTTTTCCATAAGTTAATGTTCCTTCTGTGCTTTTTTGAATTCGTCAATCTTGCGTCTTGTTTCACTGTCCATGCTCCAGAGGAATTTGAATGCTGCCCATGAGCCGAAAACAAAGATACCGGGGAGGAGTACAGCTATAATTTTGATGCCGGAAACTGTGGTTGCGGACTGCACTGCAAGGTCAGCATTATAGCCTGTCCAACCAAGCATAAGAACAGTTGCAGAATTACCGATAGTCTGACCTACACGGCGTGAAAGGTTGAATGTGCCGTAGATTGAACCCTCTGTTCTCTTGCCTGTAATCATTTCGTTATAGTCGATAGCTTCGCTTACAAGACCCCACTGCATATAGATTGATACACTTGCAAGACCCATAGCGCAGTTGCTGAGAATCATATGCACATAAGGGTTGACATCCATAACCATATGCATACCGAAAAGGCCGACATACATAATAGCACCGATAAGCAGGCCGAAACGGATAAATCTTTCAAGTCCGAACTTTTTAGCGAAGAATGGACCACCGATAAGTGTCACTGCCATAAAGGGAGCGGATACGATTGAGCCATAAGTTACGAGCTTAAGGTCGTCGTACACTGCCGAGAACATATAGTTTGTAATGGTGTTGCTGACATACTGCATTGTGCAGATGCAAAGACCGTGTATGCAAAGTGCAAGGAAAGGTCTGTTTACGCGGAAAACATTGAGAATATCCGTAACCTTGATGTTCTGCTGTTCTGACTCATCTGAAGTTGTTACTGTTCTTTCTTCAGTGAATGCGTAGTGACCAAGACACATCACAAAGCCGATAACAGCACAAAGAGCCGCACCGATAGCGTAACCCTTTGAGTTGGTCTGACCGAATTTGTCGATAAGCATAGGCATAAGTACAACGGGGATAGCATTACCCACAGCTGAGCCGAAGCCGCGAGCTGATGAAAGGGTTGCTCTGTCTTTATCGTTATCTGCCATAGCTGAAAGCAGTGAGCCCATAGGTATGTTGAACATTGTGTATGCGCCCTCATAGATTATCTTCAGGCCGAAGAGCACACAGATAAGCGAGAGACCCTCAAAGAGAGTGGGTACACACCAGAGAGCGATGAAGCTTACACAAAGAAGCGGAGAGCTTCTGAGAAGCCAGGGACGGAAC
Source organism: Acutalibacteraceae bacterium (assembly GCA_045635665.1). Classification (GTDB taxonomy): domain Bacteria; phylum Bacillota; class Clostridia; order Oscillospirales; family Acutalibacteraceae; genus UBA6857. The sequence continues at coordinate 29,995 of JAZTWC010000057.1, read as the reverse complement.
TTGCCCTTAGGGTTATGCTTTTTTGCAAAGGCCTTATCCATAAATGCGCCCATAAGCGGGTCGTTGATAAAGTCCCATACATTCCAGATTACCAGCAATATAGCAAGTAACTCTGTGTCAACCTTGAGTGCGTCGGTGCAGTACATAGCAAAGGTGCTGCCCATAATTGCAAAGGTCATACAACCGCCTGCGTCGCCGAGACCGTAGCCGATTTTGTGCTTCAGGCTGAGACCTGAGGCTGTTTTTGTTTTCGCCATAATAAACACTCCTTTATTTATAATGTTTTCAACAGAATTATATAATAAAACTTGATAAAAATCAATAATGAGACAGGATGAAGACAGATAACTATACGAATATATAAAGGGTCAGACTCGTCGGTTGAGGGGCTTTTGCACTTATTTTGATTGAAGTTTAAATTTTTTCAAAAAAAGCCTTGACTTTCACGCTTTTATGTGTTAAATTAATAAAGAAATTGAATACCTCAAAGAAAAAACAATAATATTGGTTGAAACATAAAGCTATACTGAAAATCCGATAAAACATCACGGTTCTTTGTCATAAGAGATGGTATATGAAAAGCTTTGACCTTCTGCTTTGAAAAAAGTGGAGGATTTTTTTATTGGTATTATGTAAAGGACTTATACAACAACCTGAAGGAGAAAATATAAAATGGTTATTACAGATTTACTTGAACGCAATGCCCGATTTAAGGGCTCGGAAATTGCTCTTGTTGAGGTTAACCCCTCAGAAGAAAGAGACAGTGCCGTAACATGGAGAGAGGCAAGTCTTATTGAGAGTGCAAATGCAGGTACCCCGTACCGCCGTGAAATGTCATGGAAGAGCTTTGACCGCAGAGCTAACCGCTTTGCCAACCTTCTCTTAAGCCGTGGCTTCAAGAGAGGCACAAAGGTTGCAATCCTTCTTATGAACTCACTTGAGTGGCTTCCCCTTTATTTCGGTATTCTTAAGGCAGGCTGCATCGCTGTGCCTATGAACTTCCGTTACTCAGGCGATGAAATCAAATACTGTCTCGAGCTTGCCGACTGCGAAGTGCTCATCTTCGGCAAGGAGTTTATTGAGCGTATCGATACAATTGCAAATGATATCCCCGATGTCAAGACTATGTTTTATGTGGGTAAAAACGGCCCCGCTTACAGTGAAGACTGCTGTGCTATGATGAATTTCTGTTCATCTGAAGCTCCTCCAATTATGCTCAAAGAGGAAGACTATGCTGCTATCTATTTCTCATCAGGTACAACGGGCTTCCCCAAAGCTATTTTACATAACCACAAGGCTCTTCTTTCATCATGTATGACAGAGCAGAACCACCACGGACAGACAGAGAATGATGTTTTCCTTTGCATTCCTCCTCTTTATCACACAGGTGCAAAGATGCACTGGTTCGGAAGTCTTCTCAGCGGTAGCAAGGCGGTTCTTCTTCGCGGTGTTAAACCTGAATGGATACTTCGTACAATCACAGAAGAAAAATGTACAATCGTATGGCTTCTTGTGCCCTGGGCTCAGGATATGCTTGATGCAATCGAAAGTGGCAGAGTAAACCTTGACGATTATCTTCTTTCACAGTGGAGACTTATGCACATCGGTGCTCAGCCTGTACCGCCCAGCCTTATCAAGCGTTGGATGAATATCTTCCCGCATCATCAGTATGATACAAACTACGGCCTTTCAGAGTCAATCGGCCCCGGCTGTGTACATCTCGGCGTGGAAAATATCCACAAAGTCGGAGCAATCGGTAAACCCGGTTACCTTTGGGAAGCTAAGATTGTTGACGAAAATGGCGAGGAAGTACCCCGTGGTGATATCGGTGAGCTTATTGTCAAAGGCCCCGGCGTAATGCTTTGCTATTATAAGAACGAAGAAGCTTCAAAGGAAGTTCTCAAAAACGGTTGGCTTTATACAGGTGATATGGGCCGTGAAGATGAAGACGGCTTCATTTATCTTGTTGACCGTAAAAAGGACGTTGTTATCTCAGGCGGTGAAAACATCTATCCCGTACAGATTGAAGATGCACTTCGTAAGCACGAAAAAATCAAGGACGTCGCAGTTATCGGTATCCCTGATGAGCGTCTCGGTGAAAAGACTCTTGCAGTTATTGAGCTTAAAGAGGGCGTCAGCTGCACCGAAGAAGAAATCAACGAGTTCTGTCAGGAACTTCCAAGATACAAGAGACCCAGAAAGATTATCTTTGAAAAGGTGCCAAGAAACCCAACAGGCAAAATTGAAAAGCCTGTACTTCGCAAAAAGTACTGCCAGGGCAGCCTTGTAGAAGCTCAGATCAAATAAAACATTCAGCCTGCCTTATGTATTTAAGGCAGGCTTTTTTATACGCGTTTATAATACCGCAGTATTGTTTTTGACAAGTCTTTACTTTTTATCTTTGATTTGTTACAATATAAAAAAACAAAGGAGAATGCATTATGAAAAAATTACTTGCACTTTTTGTCTTTACGGTTATTGCTATTTTTTCCTGCTTTATGGTTTCGGCAGGCGATGATACAGCAACACTTTACAACTACTATTCAGACAATATGCTCTTCAAACAAAATGACGATGCGGTACTTGGCGGTAAAGCCCCTGCAGGCAGTGTGATTACCTGCACTCTTTACAATTCTAAGAGTGAGAGTGTGGCTTATGCTGAAACCGTTACTGCACCTGATGGTATTTTCAATTTGTCTTTCCTTGCTCCTGCGGGCAGTTTTGAAGAGTACAGATTAGTTCTTACTGTAAACGGAAATGTCTTCGCTGAGCTTGAGGATGTTGTTTTTGGTGAGCTGTGGCTTGCAGGCGGTCAGTCAAATATGCAGCTGTCACTTTGGGCATCAAAAACAGGCGCACAGATGATGGCAGAAAACAAAAGAGGAAGCGACGCACTGCGCTTTTTGGATATTCCTCACCCCGCCAACTACAAGGGTTCACCTAATCTCGTGCCTGCAGTACCCCAGGATGATTTCGAAAACCCAAATCTGTGGTATAAAGGCAGTGATGCCAGAGTATACGAGCTCAGCGGTGTTGCGTATTATTTTGCTGAAAACCTTATTGCCGAGCTTAATATGCCTGTGGGTCTTCTTGACGCTAACCTTGGCGGCTCAGCGATTTATTCGTGGCTGTCAAGACAGGCAATTGAAAGCAATCCTGAGCTGCTTGCCGATTTAGTAGGCTACGGTCGATACATACCTCTTGAAAGCTGGAATGAAGCAGGGGTAGATCATTATTCAGGTATGACAGCAAACTTTAATAAAACAATTTCACCTCTGAGAAATATGCGTCTTTCAGGTATGATCTGGTATCAGGGCGAATCTGATATAAACCATACATACGGAAAATATGCAAGAGCATTCACTTCGATGCAGGATACATACACTGAGCTTTTCGACTATAAAGATGGCAAACTTCCAATTGTTTTCACTCAGCTTGTTTCATACGCATACGGAGATATGGACTGGCTCCAGAGACTCAATGCAGAGTTTGCGGATATACAGCAGCAAAGACCTGACAGCCGTGCCCTTGCGAGCATTCTCGATGTACCCCTTGACTATGACCCTGTGGTACACGCAATACATCCCATCTGCAAAAAGGAAGTCGGAGACAAGATGGCTTATGCGGCCAAAGGTCTTGTATACGGTATGTATGATAGCTATACAACTGCAACAGTTGAAAAAGCTGAAATCAAAGACAAGAGTATTTATGTTACCTTGCGTGATGTGGGTGATAAGCTGATAGTTGACGGTGACACCCTCAGAGGCTTCAGTATATGCGGCAACGACGGAGTTTATTTTGCAGCCAAGGCAGAACTTATATCAGATAATACAATAAGAATTTACAGCGAATCTGTTGAAAATCCCTGCAGTGCCACATATGCTTACTCTCAGACTAACAATTACGCTAACCTTTACGCCTCAAGAAATGGTGAAAAGCTTCTTGCGGTATCACCCTTTATCACCAATATGAACTATTGCAAACATTTCTGGCACCATGATTTCTGGACTACCTGTGATTTTGCACAGTACTGGCATTGTCACACCAATGAATTTAGCGGTTACTATGATACATGGAAGGCAGACGGTGCTCAGATATCATTTGCAAAAAGCAATATTGACAGTGGCAACGCCCTGTACATAAAAAGCAGTAGTAAAGAGTTTTCCGTTATGCCCAACAACACTTACAAGGAAAACGGCAAAGAGACACGTTTTCTCGATGTGGACCGCAACTGGTCTGATTATGGGACTCTCACATTTAAGGTTAAGGTAAACTCGGGCAGTGCTCTGCAGTTTGACGGGCTCAGGATTAAAGTCAACGACAGCCTTTGGGTTATGCCTGCTGTCAAAGATACAAACAGCACAGGTGCTGTAATCGAAGCTGACGGTAATGTTTATACAATCACTCTTGATATGAACAGACTTTACCCATTCGGTAATGTATATTCCGATACCTTGACCTCTGACAGTCTCACCGGTGTCATGAGTGCTGAGTTCAGATTTACAGATGCAAACAACGGTGGTGCTGAAATCTCAATTGATGATATCTGTTTCGGCTCTGATCTCCCTGCTGACAGTGGTGTAAGTGCTCCTGAGGTCAAGCCCAACCTCCTGGAAAGAATAAAGGCATTTTTCATCTCAATATATATGAAAGTTGTTATGTTTTTTCAGAGGATTTTCAAGAGATAAAATTTAATGTTATAGTAAAAAGACTGTTGCTCAGGCGGGCAACGGTCTTTTATTTGTTGAATGGTTCTTAGTACAAAGATTATATTAATTGAGAAAGGATTTGCATTGGTCTTATCTAAGCGTATGTGAGATTATAGCAAAAAAATATTGGATAATATAGCTTAAAAAACGAGGCAAAGTTAATTAATTATATTGCATTATTACAAATAACGTGATATTATATTAAGTGATAAATTAGCTTTGGTTAAGGAGGAAAACATATGAAAAAGCTAAGAAAAATCATATCAGTATTTTTAGTGGTATTGATGGTCTTTACATCGGTACCGGTGCAAGGATTTGCGGGTCTTGAACCATCTGATTGGTTCTCCGCTCCATCCTCAGCAATCGACGGAAAGGAGGAAACATCTTCGGATATTAGTCTTCCTGATATCAGTTCTGACGGAACGGTGCTTGATAATGCTCCGATAAAGGATAAACTTGATTTTCAGGCTATCAGAGGTCAGGCTCAGGCTAAAGCTGAAAGCTTCAATGATAAAGTTTTTGGTAACGGTAAGAGTGACGAAAGTGGCGATGGTATTATTGTCGGAAAGCCGGATACAGAAGAGCCGGATGTGTCGGTTGGCCCTGGTGGCGGAGATGTCGGAACTGAACCGGAAGAGCCACAGTCTGAAGTTGAATGGTCATATGACGAGACTACCCATACCCTGACAATCAGCGGTGTCGGACCAATGGATGATTATATGGCTGTGGACGATTTTTCAGTTGAGACTCCTTGGTTTGGCATATCTGAGGAGATCGAAAAGATCGTTATCAGTGAAGGTATAACCTATATCGGTGCCTTTGCTTTTGCGCTTTGTGTCAATGTTACAGAAGTCGTTATTCCGGACACTGTAATCGAAATAGGTGCGTATGCTTTTTGTTACTGCGTGGATCTTGAGAATATAGACTTACCGGATTCTCTTTTAAGTATAGGCGAGTACTGTTTTGGACTTTGCTGGAGTCTTAAGGAAATTATTATTCCCGAGTCTGTTGTTTCAATTGGTGAAGGTGCATTTACTATGTGTGTGGATGTAACCAAAGTCGTATTGCCGAGTAGCATTAAAAACACAGGGGACTATATTTTTGATTCATTGTATTCAGTTAAAGAATTTGAGTCATCCTTAGAACTTGGTGGAGCTATAATTTACATTAATGATATAGGGGCTTATCCTATAGCTCTTGAAAAGTTGGTCAATAATTCTGATGAAACTGTATTTGACCATGGTATGGAGATGAGCTTTGATGATGTAAAATATGCAGATGCATATGCATATTTTAATATTTGTGCATATAAAGCCGAGTATGGAGAGGAATTGGAAATATTTGATTATACAATTGCTCAGGCAATAAAAGATATAGTTATATATGCCAATGAAAATCTTGGAACAAATTATGATCCGGATACTGCTTCTGTAGAAGATGTACAAATGTTGATGGAATCTATAGAAGAACACATCATAGATGTCAATTATGCCGCTTTCACTATGGTATATTGTACAGAAGAGTCTGCACAGCATACATACTGCAAGGAAAACACAATCAGTCACACTATCATCGGTGAGTCTGAAGCTTGTGTATGTTTTGAACTTGGCGGCAACCTCGGTGAAGATGTTACATGGACATTTGATACAGATACCCGAACACTTATTTTTGATGGTCAGGGCGAAATGGAAGTTCCTAAAGATTCGAGATATCGCACTATGGCTACGTTTGTTGAAAATGTAGAGTTCAAAGACGGTTCTGCTATAACTAATCTTGCAGATGGTGCTTTTTACAATATGAAAAACCTCAAGGAAGTTACACTGCCTGAGGGTATGATAAGTATCGGTGAACAGTGTTTCTACAATTCAGGTCTTGAAGTTATCAATCTTCCTGCAAGTCTTACAATGTATGATACGTTGAGCTGGTATACAGGTACAGCGCCTTTAAGAGTTATAAATGTAGCAGAAGGTAACGATTCTCTTGTTACTTATGAAGACTCTCTTTATCAGACTATTCCTCTTACAGAGACAGAGATGCTCTATATGCTTTTAAAACAGCCTGAAGCAAAAGCTGGAATATTCAAGGAAAACACTGTAGCTATTAATTCTTGTGCTTTTGAAAATTACAGCACAGTTACAGAGATAACCATTCCTGATACTGTTGTAGTACTTGGTGATGCTGTATTTATGAGCTGTAGCTCTCTTGAGACAATCAACATCGGTAATACCATCCCTCTTGAATTCGATGGCGAAGTGATGTATCTTGAAATGTCCGAAATGAGCATTTATGAATGTTATAATCTTGTAGCGATTAACGTTGATGAGAACAATGAAGCCTATGCTTCTGTTGATGGCGTACTTTACAACAAGGATATCACTGAGCTGATTAGCTGTCCTTCAGGCAAGACTTCAATCGTTTTACCCGAAACAGTTGAAAGAGTCAGAGGGGCATACAATGGTCTTGTGAGCAATAAACTTGCTGAGGTAAAAATTCTTAATCCTGATTGCGAAATTTATGACGATTCATACACTATCAATCCCAGTGCAGTTATTTACGGTTATAAAGGCTCAACAGCAGAGGCTTATGCCGATAAATATTCTCGTAAGTTTGAATATATCGAAGGTATTACCGTTGAATCAATTGAAGTAAATACTGCAAATGCAAAGACTAATTACAATCAGTTTGAAGCTATTGAGCTGAGCGGACTTATTGTAACAGTAAACTATTCCGATGGCACAAGTGCTGTCAAAACCACTGGAATTAAAGCGGTTGAATTTGATACATCTGATCTTGGTACTTCTCAGGTAACAGTAGAGTACAGAGGTGTAACTGCTCAGTATGAAATAACAGTAAGTTGCCCGGAAATATTACTTGATAGTTATACATATATTAATTTCTGTAAAGATAAGATAACATACATTAAGTATACCCCGGAGAAAACAGGCTCATACAGTCTGAATTCTAGTTATTCAACCTATTTTGAAAGAACTGTTGCAGTTTATGATGATGGTATGAATAAGCTTACTGAACAGGTATTCACTGAAGGTGAAATGTTGAGCTTTGTTTATGATTATGAGTCAGGAAAAACATATTACATCGGCATAAGCACAAACTTGAACTATGATTATGGTTCGTTTCATATTCAATTGGTATGTGCACATAATTATACTGATGAAGTTATATCTGAAACTACCTGCGGTTTTGACGGAAGCATCAGACGCACATGTTCGGTTTGTGGTTATATTACTACAGAAACTCACTACGCAACAGCACAGCACGTAGACGAAGATTCAAACAATGTATGTGATGTGTGCTCAGTTTCTCTCGTATGCGGTGAGGGTATAACCTGGTCAATTGACGAGAACGGTAAGCTCACTATTGCCGGCTCAGGTGAAATTACGTCATATCCTTGGAGCAAACACAGAGCAATAATCAAGTCTTTGGTCATCTCAGAGGGTATAACATCTGTTTGCGATAGTGCCTTCTACAATAGCTATAATCTTGAAATAGCAAGCATTCCCGCAAGTGTAACAACTATTGGCGAAGAAGCTTTCTATTACTGTTCCAACCTTAAAACAGTAACCTTTGCACAGGACAGTCAGCTTCAGACTATTGGCGATGAGGCTTTCTATAACTGTTACAACCTTAAAACAGTAACCTTTGCACAGGACAGTCAGCTTCAGGCTATTGGAGATTATGCTTTCTCTAGCTGTTATGGACTTACAGAAATTACAATTCCTGCAAGTGTAACATCAATAGGTGAATGCGCTTTCTATGACTCTGCACGTAGCGGAATTAATGTTGATCCTGAAAACACCGTTTATACTTCGGAAGACGGCATTCTTTACAGTAAGGATAAGACTGTTCTTATTCAGTATCCAAGATATAAAGAAGACAGTTCATTTGAGGTGCCTGCAAGTGTAACAACTATTGGTGTTAGAGCTTTCTCTAGCTGTAACAACCTTAAAACAGTAACCTTTGCAGAGGACAGTCAGCTTCAGACTATTGGCAATTATGCATTCGATTACTGTTATGCACTTACAGAAATCACAATCCCCGCAAGTGTAACAACTATTAGTGGTTATGCATTCCGTTATTGTAGCAACCTTAAAACAGTAACCTTTGCAGAGGGCAGTCAGCTTCAGAACATTGGCGATTATGCTTTCTCTTACTGTTATGCACTTACAGAAATCACAATGCCTGCAAGTGTAACAACTATTGGCAATTATGTGTTCTCCGGCTGTAATGTACTTACAGCAATTACAATCCCTGCCAGCGTTACATCAGTTAATAGTTATTCGTTTATGGGTTGTAGTAGCCTTGTAGCCATTAATGTTGAAGAGGGTAATACTCGTTATGCATCATTGGACGGTGTTCTTTATAATGCCGACTTCACAACTCTTATTTGTTGTCCCGTAGCGATAACAGAAGTTGTTGTGCCTGAGACAGTCACCTATATTGAGTATGGTGCTTTTTATAACAGCAGGGTTCAGTCTATTACATTCTTATGCAAAGATTTCAGTTGGGGATATAACATCTATTTCTCCAATAGCCCTGTGATTTATTGTTATCCCAATTCATCGGCTGAGAATTTTGCGGATTATTTTGGACTTCAGATAGAATATCTCGACGATATAACTATTGAATCTATTGAAATTGATAGAGCAAAAACAAAAACAACATATACCCAGTATGAAAACTTCAATACAAGTGATGTGTCTCTGATTATCAATTATTCAGATGGTACAAGTGTTACCAAGACAGGCGGATTTACTTTAAGTGGTAACAATACCAACGAAGCCGGCACACACACTGTTGTAGTTACATATAAAGACTTTACAGCAGAATATGAGATTACAGTTAACTGGCTTACCGTAACTTACAACTCTACAGCACGTATCAGGCTTTTGGCCGGAAAAACATCATATGTTAAATATGTTCCTGCTGCCACAGGTCCTATAACATTAACAAGCAGTTATGCTAATGGCTTTGCAAGAACAGTTGTTGTTTGCGATGACGGCATGAACAAGCTTGATGAAAAGTATTTTGCGCAAAATGAAAATATAACCTATACCTATAATTATGAAGCCGGTAACACCTACTACATAGGTATCAGCCTCGACTATGAGTATGATTATGGTAGTATATATATATATTTCAGCTGTGCACATAACTACATAGAAACAGTTGAGACTGTAAGAACATGTGGTGCTGACGGTAGAACAAGATTTGATTGTGTTGTCTGCGGTGGATACCGTCGTGAAACAACCTATGCAACAGCACAGCACGTTGATGCAGATTCAGACAATGTCTGTGATGTATGTTCAGTTTCACTTGTATGTGGTGAGGGTATCACCTGGTCAATTGACGAAAACGGTGTGCTCACTATCAACGGCTTAGGCGCAATTACATCCTATCCTTGGTACAGACACAGAGCAATAATCAAGTCTGTGGTTATCTCAGAGGGTATAACATCTGTTTGCGATAGTGCTTTTAACTATTGTTATAATCTTGAAACAGCAAGCATTCCCGCAAGTGTAATATCAATCGGACATGCTATTTTTGAGGATTGCTATAAACTCTCTGAAGTGTCATTTGCAGAAGGTAGTCAGCTTCAGACTATTGGCGTATATGCATTTGCATACTGTGGTGCACTTGAAGAAATCACAATCCCTGCAAGTGTAACAACTATCGGCGAAGGTGCTTTTGTTGAATCAGGTCTGAAGGAAATTAACGTTGATCCTGAGAATACCGTTTATACTTCGGAAAATGGCGTTCTTTACAGTAAGGATAAGACTGTTCTTATTCAGTATCCGCAGAAGAAGGTAAATACAACATTTGAGATTCCTGCAAGTGTAACAACTATTGGCGATTATGCATTCCGTTATTGTAACAACCTTAAAACAGTAACCTTTGCAGAGGATAGTCAGCTTCAGACAATTGGCAGCAATACATTCTGTGACTGTGATGCACTTGAAGAAATCACAATCCCTGAGGGTGTAACAACTATTGGCGAAGAGGCTTTCTATAGCTGTAACAACCTTAAAACAGTAACCTTTGCAGAGGGTAGTCAGCTTCAGACTATTGGAAATTATGCTTTCTGCTATTGTAATTCACTCACAGGAATCACAATCCCTGCGAGTGTAACAACTATTGGTTATGGTGCTTTCGGCGACTGTAGAGACCTTAAAACAGTAACCTTTGCAGAGGGTAGTCAGCTTCAGACTATTGGAAATTATGCTTTCAACAACTGTGATGCACTTGAAGAAATCACAATCCCTGAGTGTGTAACAACTATTGGCGATTGTGCATTCCGTTACTGTGATTCACTTACAGAAATCACAATTCCTGCGAGTGTAACAACTATTGGCGAAGAGGCTTTCTATAACTGTAGAAACCTTAAAACAGTAACCTTTGCAGAGGACAGTCAGCTTCAGACTATTGTCAATGGGGCTTTCTATGACTGTAATGCACTTGCAGAAATCACAATCCCTGCGAGTGTAACAACTATTGGCACTTATGCATTCTATTCCTGTGATGCACTGCAGAAAATAACATTCCTGAACCCCGAAACATCTATTAGTAACTACAGTGATACAATCAGCAGTACTGCAACGATTTATGGTTATGCAAATTCAACTGCATACACATATGCTACAAATTATGGAAGAACATTTGTAGAGCTTGAGTGTCCTCACAATAACACCGAAGATTATGAAGAAGTTTCACCTGATTGTATCATCAACGGTGCAACAGCAGGTACATACTGTAGTTTCTGTAAAAGATGGGTAGTTGGCAGAGAAGATATACCTGCTCTCGGCCACGAGGAAACATGGATTGTTGAAAGAGAGGCAACCTGTGTTGAAGCAGGTCTTGAAGTCAAGTACTGTACAAGATGTGAAAAGAAATTATTCGGAAATGTTGTATGCGATCCTTCAACATATCCCGAATCACCTCACAATTATGCAAACGGCCAGACCTATAATTACAGCTTCTCTTATCCCGGCGCTAAGAAGCTTATTCTCAAGTTCTCTGCAGAAACAAACACAGAATCCGGTTACGATTACATATATATCTATAATGCAGATGGCAGTCTCCATAGTTATTACAGTGGTTCACAGCTCACTTCTAAGGAGATAGAACTGCAAGGTGACAGCTTCTCTATCAAATTAACAACCGATGGTTCTGCTGTAAGATACGGCTTCAGCTTTGATTCAATTACAGCTGTTGGTTTATATGACGATGAGTACTCTCGTGAAATTCCTGCTCTTGGCCACGAACACAGCGATGAGTGGTTTATTGATGTTGAACCAACCTGTACAGAACCTGGCTCAAAGTCACATAAATGTGTACGCTGTGAAGATAAAATAGATGTAACAGTAATCGAAGCAACAGGTCACGACTACGAAAGCGTTGTAACAGAACCTGATTGTATTACAGACGGTTATACTACTCACACTTGTTCAGTTTGTGGTGATGAGTATACAGATTCAGTTGTTCCTGCAACAGGTCACGATTTCAGTGATTGGGAAGTAACTACTGAGCCTGATTGTATTAACAATGGTGAAAAAATAAGAACATGTTCAGCGTGTGAGTATTTTGAAACAGAAACAATCGAAGCTCTCGGACATGCTCCTTCAGGCGAGTGGGTTGTTGAAACCGAACCTACCTGTACTGAAAAGGGTCTAGAAATACAGTATTGCTCAAGATGTAATAATAAGCTCATGGGTTATATTGTATGTGATCCTTCAACATACCCTGAAACACCTCACGATTACGCTAATAGCCAGACATATAACTATAGTTTCTCGTATCCCGGAGCCCAGAAACTTATCCTCAAGTTCTCGGCAGAAACAAACACAGAAAACAACTACGATTACATCTATATTTATAAGGCTGATGGCAGCCTTTACGGAAAATACTGTGATTCACAGCTCGCTTCTAAGGAAATTGAGCTCGAAGGTGACAGTTTCTCGATCAAGCTTACAACAGACTATTCAGTTGTAAGATATGGTTTCAGCTTTGATTCAATTACAGCAGTGGGTTATTATGATGACTCCTGTACCCGCGAAATCCCTGCTCTTGGACATGATCTTGATGAAGAGTGGAATGTAGAGACGGAACCCACATGTATGGCTGATGGTGAAAATGTCAAGAGATGTTCACGTTGCGACTATATCGAAAGAGATGTAGTTCCTGCTCTCGGTCATGTTACTGTTGCTGTGCCTGCAGAATTCCCGATTCAGTGTGATGTTTATGAAACCAGCACACTTAAAGTAAAATGTACCCGTTGTCTTGAAGAACTTACAGACGGTGATATGCCGGATACAATAAGCTGGAAGTTAAATTTCGATACAGGTGCAATGGCTATACCGGGTGAAGGTAACAGTGAGATTATCATATTCAGCCGTACAGAAGATGGCCAGGTTTATAATATGAGCCTTGAGATAGGCAGCAAAGATATTTTTGTATCCAATAATTCTGTTACATTTGATATTGAATGCGAAGGTGTACCATTTGCCTATATTCACAAATTAGATGCTTCAGGACTTGTTGTATTATCATATGATGTAACACTTTGTTCTGTTGACAGTGATGGCAATGATTTTGCTGTATGGACTCATTCATATTCCACAACGGATACAACTAAAGAAAACGGCAAGTACATATTCAGCACACAGAGTCAGCATATATTAGAGTTTGATTCTGTTGTACGTGAGCCCAGCTGTTTTGAAAAAGGTGAGGAAATACATATCTGTACAGTCTGTGGTGCAGAAAAGAATCTCGAAACACCGACTGTTGAACATACCTATGAGGATACAGTTTATGATCCAACCTGTATTGACAACGGCTATACAGAGCATAACTGCTCAGTATGTGGACACACCTTTAAAGATGCAGCTACAGAAGCTCTTGGTCACGAATATGAATCAAAGCATATAGATGCTGAAAACGATAAGGATGGATACACACTTTATGAGTGTATAAGATGTGATGAGAGCTATGTAGTTCTTGATCCGGCTGTACCTGTTGACGGTTTATATGCAACAGGCGAAGCTTACAAAATTTCACTTTCATGGCTCAAAGCTGTTGAAGTATCTGTAACAGGATATGAAGTATTCAGAAAAGCCCCCGAAGATAGTGAATATGTAAAGGTCAAGGTAATCAATTCCAGAAATACAACATCCTATGTAGATAAAGATGTTGTTGCCGGTTATGAGTATTTATATAAAGTAAGAGCAATGAAAGACAGTGTCGAAGGTGAGTTCTGCGAAGCTGTTGCAGCAGTAGCACTCTCGGATACAACCGCTCCCAGAGTTATTAAGTTAGAGGCAAATAAATCTATAAAAGATACTATAACAGGTACTGTATCATTCAACCTCAACGCAGAAGACGATATAGGTATAAGTAAGTATATGCTCTATGTCAGAGCAGAGGGTGCTGAAGAATGGATTTATATAGGTGAAAAAGAAGGAACCACCTGTTCAATTTCCTTTGATACAAGAACTGTTGAAGATGGTATTTATGATTTCAGGGCAACTGCTTATGATGCTATGGGTAACTGTGATGAAGTTGGTCTTACAAAGCAGTATCGTATAGATAATACAGGTCCTGCTAAGATTACAGGTCTTACAGCAATCGAAATTTATTCCTCAAGAGCAACACTGTCATGGCAGAATACTGCAGAAAAAGATGTTCATCACTTTGTTCTCAGAAGAGAAATTATTACAGGTGATACGATTTCTTATATAATCATAAATAATAATATAACCGAAGCAACAGGTTATTATCTCACTGATCTTACTCCTGAAACAACCTATACTTATTCGGTAGCCGGTGTGGATGAATTTGGAAATATGGGCGAATATTCTGAGCCTTTCTCACTGACAACAGTAAAAGATGAAGATGCCCCATATATCAAGTCGTTATCGCCAAGTCCCGGACGTTATAATTCAGTTATTAACTTTAATGTAACAGCCGAGGATGACTATAACATCGCTTCGATTGTTGTTCAGGAATCATATGACAGTAAAATATGGACTGCCATAGATACGAGAACATTTACCGGTATAAGTAAAACCAGAAAAGAAACATTTAATATTTCTTTGGCTGACATTCCTGAAGGAGCATACTATCTGCGTGCGATTGCTTATGATAGTGAAAATCAGTCAAGTACTACAGACAATACTGCTTCTTTCGTACAGTATTTTGTTGATAAAACAGCTCCTGCTGCTCCTGTTGGCATAGTTGGTTTATCTAAGGATGGTTATATTGAGATTAAATGGAACGATTCAACAGAAGTTGACAGATATAACTATTTTGTTTATCGTTCAGATTCAGCTGAAGGTCCGTTCGCTCTGATTAAATCTAATGTAAATTCACTCAATTACTTCGACAGAAATATTGAAAGAGGTAAGACCTACTATTATAAAGTTGCAGTCAATGACTACTGCAATAATATGAGCGAGCTTTCTGAAGCAGTATCAGTCAAAGCGATGATAGATACACAGAAGCCCGAGATTTTCAGTATACAACCAAGTTCAGGCACATTTGTTGGTGAAAGCAAAAAATCAGTCGGCGTAAAAGCATATGATAATAATATGCTTAGTAAGATTGTTCTTGAGTATAAGACTAATAAAGACGATGGATATATTGTTCTTGCAACAAAAACAGATATAAACAATTCTGAGGGTGTTCTTAATACTCAGCTTCCCATAAATGGTCTTGGTGACGGAGAAAAGATCTATATTCGTGCATACTGTGAAGATGTTTCAGGTTACAAATCAGATTACAGTTCCGAATATGTTTACACTGTCGACAGAACAGCTCCTTCCGTAAGTAATCTCAACGTATCGGCTCAGGCAGATAAGGTTACTGTAAGTTGGAGTGACAACAAAGAAAGTGATTTAGCCGGTTTCTACGTATATCGTTCAAATAACGACGGAGAATATCAGCGTATTAAATCTTTCTCATACAAATCCTCTCATTCATATTCATTCACAGAAACTCTTGGTGAGGGCACATATACATATCGTATTGATGCTATAGATGTTGCCGGTAATACAGCTAGCTATTACTCAGATTCACTGTATGTTGAAAAGGTAATCGTTATTATTCCTAAGATTGATAGTGTATCATACTTTGAAGCTGGTGTTCAGGAACAGTTCTCCTCAGCAAATTCAACTTCAACTAATATGATTACAGAATACAAGTGGGATTTTGGTGACGGTACAACATCTTCAGAACCTAATCCGGTTAAATCTTATGATAAGAGCGGTAATTATACGGTTACACTTACGATAACAGACCTCGAAGGTAACACAGCTTCTGTTAGTAAAGATATCGTTGTAAAAGAAAGAGAAATGCTCGGTACTGTAAAGATAAGAGTATTGGACAATAACGGTACGCCTCTTTCAGGAATGCCGGTATACTTCGATATGGGTACAGATGATCAGTATATCTTACTTACCGACAGATATGGCTATGTAACTTCTACAATGACTGCAGGTTTCCATGAAATCGGCTCATTCCGCTATGACGACAGCGGTAAAGCTAACTATCTGCCCGCCTCTGTTAACGTTAATGTACTTGCCGGTGCAACAGTTGAAGAAAAGATTACTTTGATTCAGAAGGACCTTATTACAGGTGTATTTGAAGTCAGAGAAATGACAATCGATGAAATTCTTGCAGCCGGTATTAATCCTAAAGATGAAAATAATCAACAGATATACACTGTTACTGTTCATCTTGAATATGGCGAGACTCAGATGGTAATTAACTACATAAGAAATGACAGAGGTATTATTCAGCAGAATGGTTATGTTGTACCCGGAGGTGGCGAATACATTCCAGGCGGCGGCGGAAACGTACGAATTCCGGAATTCGTTTATATTCCCAATGATTATGGTGTTGAGATTATCACAACTCTCGACATTCCCGTCAAAGCTTCATATCTTAAACAGTTCTATTATGCAAGTCTCTATATTCTCAACAATGCTGATCCCGGCTTTAAGATTGTGGACTGTCTTGCAAGCCTTGATATTTCACCTGAATCAGGTTTAGCAATATATTCTCATGAACCCATTGCTACTGTAATTGACGGCCAGAAGTCATCTACAGCAACATGGATACTTCGTGGTGACGAAGCAGGTGATTACGATCTTACAGCAACATTCACAGGTATTCTCGAAAGATTCAAGGCTCCTGTAAAAGCGGAATTTAAAGAGTCTGTAAATGTAAGAGCGATGGAAGATACCATTTCAATACTTGTTGAGACTCCGGAATATATCTTCATAAATCCCGACGAAAATTGTGATTTCCCTGTTAGTATCAATGATCCTGATAAGGAAGATGACACTGCAGTTATCGGTACACAGTATAAGTTCCAGAATGTTATTTATTACAATATTGGTATGAGAAATATCTGCGACTCAGATATTTACTATCCCACTATAACAACTGATGGTAATGTAACAATTAAAATTAATGGGGAACCTGTACCGCAAGCAATTACAGAAAGAGGCAAGACTTACATCGAAAAGGACGGAGTAAGAACCGAGGTAGATCCGGATGATATTAAGATTCTCGGTCCCGGTGAAATGCTTATTGCGTACTACAAGGTTTATAACTTTGAAGTTATTCGTGATTCAGATGATGAACGCAAGAAGATAGAAAATCTCTCTGAAGAAGAAAAGGCAGAGCGCGATGAATTGCCTGATTCTGAATTGCGCAGACGCACAGAACAGGAATATGTATATCAGCAGCTTACTGATTACTTCACTTACAATCCTAGCAATCCTAATGTAAAAGTCGACTTTGATATTAATAATCAATTGTTCTATGATTATTACTTTGCTGATGAAAACTCACTTGAGGAAGCAACAATCACATACAGTACTGTTGAATACGGTATGGATAAGACGCACAGCTATGTATATAGTGATGACTTCTTCAAATCAGATAGCCGTACATACAATGCAGATCTGGCCGAACTCTCACTTGGCGTTGCAGCTTCCGCCTATGGTGATGCCGCATATCAGGATGGTTTCTATGCTAACCTCGAAAGTGATAACAACTCACGTGCAACTAATGTCCTAAAAACATATAAACAGCTTGGATTTACAGACACTGAGTTCAGAAACTACGATGTAACACTTTCCGACTATTCGGATAAAGTAGCTTATTCAATGGCTAAGAAGTATATTACCAACGAAGATGGTACAGTTGATACTCTTGTGGCACTCTTTGTAAGAGGCGGTAATTACGGCTCAGAGTGGACAAGTAACTTCCATGTTTCAGAAGAAGCTACAGGTAATCGAGATCATATCGGTTTCTCAAATGCAGCAAAGAAAGTAACCGCAGATTTCCATAGCTATGTTGCTTCTCTTCAGGAGCAGGATAAGATTCAGGGTGAACTCAAACTCTGGATGACCAGTTACAGCCGCGGTGCTGCAACGACCAACCTTGTTGCCCACAACCTTAACTCTGTTGGTGTTGTAGGTGGAGTGCCATATGATATTGAGGATGCATATATTTATACATTTGCAACACCCAGAGGTGCATATGACCCCGAAAAATCAACAGTTGATGATTCAAATATCTTCAACATTATCAGCCCATTGGATTTCGTTCCGCAGGTTGCTTTGGATGCATGGGGTTATGGTAGATATGGTAATACATTAGTACTGCCGATAGCAAGCAATGTGTCAGGTACCTTTGCTAAATTTGAAGGTGTGAAGGATCTTTATAGTGTATCACCTGAACAGTTTGCGTTTATTGAAATAGTTGTTTATGGCGTTGCTCCGTTGCTTATTCCTTCATCAACATTTTATGAGCACTCATTACAGTCGACAGTAATGTATGCATTCAGCTTGATGAATAGTGGTCTGAATCTTAGCGCAGGAGAGCTTTGCTCAAGAATAATTGCCTATTATGTTGATAATTTCGAATTAACAATTGAGAATATTTATGTTAGCGGTGTTATTTTAGGTCTCGTCGCTCTTGTTGTAGGTATAGTAGTTGGAAACATAGGAACCATCGTGAAATATGTTGTTGATAATATTGTAGATATTCTTTTAGGTCAGATCAAAGATGCGGTTAAAGATTTTATAAAAGATCTGGTAGAAAAGATTATAATCAGTGTTGTTCCTGGTTGGTCCGATAAGTACGAAAAACTCAGCTATTCATTCAGTTTCTCAGGTTTGAAAAATGCACATTATACAACGTACTACATGGCTGCTCTTCAGGAGTGTGGCTATGAAAGTGCAGACGATTTCGGCTCAATCTTCAATAAGATGGTAAGAGGTGCTTGTCCTGTTGATCTTAATGTGTACGATGAAAATGGTGAACTTGTTGCAAGTATTATTGATGATGAGGTTGTACTCAATGATATTCCTGCTTGTGTAATTGGTGATGAGAAAATAGTTATTCTTGATGAAAATAATTACAGACTCGAATGGATTGGTAGCGATGAAGGTACAATGGATTATACTATCTATGAGTTTGACGGTGAGGGTAGTCTCGCAAGAACCGCAAGCTTCTACAATGTACCTCTCGAAGATGACTTGAAGTACGAACAGGAAATCTCAGCCGGCATACTCGACAAAGAAGAGGAATATTCACTGTACTGTAACGGTGAAGAAATTGAAACCGATTTTGATACTCTTCTTCCCAAGGGCGAAACTCATAAGATTACAGTTGTAGACGGTATTTCAAACGTAGAACAAGCCGCTCCCGGTGAAGAAGTTACAGTTATCGCGAACCGTGAAACAGAATCTGCATTTGTTATGTGGGTAGCTGATGGTGAAGTTGAATTCAAAGACGCAGCATTTGGTGTTACATCATTTGTTATGCCTGATGAAGATGTTACAATTTATGCAGTATATGCCGAAGATCTGATTTCATCAGTTGTATTTAATGAAGACCACATCGATATGATGGTTGGTGAAAGTAAAACTCTTGATATCAATGTCGATAAGGCCGATGCTATTTTACAGAATTTCGAGTGGACTTCTTCTGATGAATCGATAGTTTCTGTTGATAATGGCAATATATATGCAAATGCTGCCGGTCAGGCACAAATTACAGTAACTGAAACATTCAGTGGTGTGAGTGCCGTATGCAGTGTCTTCGTAAATGAAAATACTGGCTGTGAACACAAATTCTCAGATTGGCAGATTAGTGTAAACGCTACTTGTGAAACCGATGGCGAAGAGTATAGAGAATGCTCTGTTTGTCATGAGAAACAGACTAATATCATAACTGCAAAGGGTCATGACTATGAGACAGTTGTAACCAATCCTACTTGCACAGCGGGCGGATATACCACATATACATGTAAAGCTTGTGGTGAAGGTTATTCTTCGGATATCACTGAGCCTATTGGTCATAAGTGGATTGATGCAGGCGATGGACTCACAAAGATATGTTCTCTTTGTGGAAAAGTAGTTGTTACGGAATGTACTCATTCCTATCACCCGTTTGTAACACCACCTACGTGTACATCAAACGGTTACACCACATATATTTGTCAGATATGTAATAGCACTTATATTGCTGACGAAACTGCTGCAACCGGTCATAACTATCAAAACGGTGTATGTACCAATTGCGGAGACGACAGAACAGAGAACTGTTCGTGTAAATGTCATAGCAAGAGTTTCATTACCAAATTTATCTGGAAAGTACTCAGATTCTTCTATAAGTTGTTGAGAATGAAGAAGTATTGCGAATGTGGTGCAATTCACTATTAAAATAAAAGAGGGCTAAAGGCCCTCTTTTATTTTGTTACATAGAAAAAATAGTAGCGGATTGAGACTTTTTGTGGAACAGAATTGTTTACTTATTCTTGATTTTATGATATTCTGTAACAGAAGTCTTATTATGTTACAGGTGGTGTATTTATGAATCAAAAACCTAATGTGCTTTTTATTGTCACCGATGATCAACGTTTTGACACAATTCGTGCCCTCGGAAACAGCGGGATTATTACTCCAAATCTTGACAAGCTTGTGGCAAGGGGCACTTCTTTTGTACGCGCCCACATTGCAGGCGGTACCTGTGGTGCTGTGTGTATGCCCAGCCGCGCGATGATTCTGACAGGAAGAAACCCTTTCCATCTTGAGGAGCTCGGCGGGAACATTCCAGATGAACATAAAACTATCGCTGAAACCTTTAAAAATAACGGTTACGAAACAATCGGTCTCGGTAAATGGCATAATGGACCACCTGCTTATGCGCGCAGCTTTACTCAGGGAGCAAAGATTTTCTTCGGCGGTATGTGGGACCACTGGAATGTGCCTACCTGCCGTTATGATCAGACCGGTGAATACGATAATGTAATCAATTTTGTGGTTGATTTTTTCAATGATAATTCACCGATGAAACAGCATTGTGATGAGTTTGAACCCGGCAAACATTCCAGCACACTGCTTACAGATTCTGCTATAGATCTGCTGAAGAAAAACGCAAATAAGGATAAGCCTTTCTTTATGTATCTGGCTTATCTTGCACCTCATGACCCACGCACAATGCCTGATGAATTCCGTGAGATGTATGACGCGGAAAAGATTGATCTGCCACCCAACTTTCAGCAGATTATTGATACAAACTATCCTCTTATGGTACACCGTGACGAAAGTCTTGCGGCATATCCCCGCGACGAAAAGGAGATAAAGCGTCATATTGCAGAGTATTTTGCAATGATTACTCATCTCGATTATGAAATTGGCCGACTGCTCGACACTCTCAAAGAGTCAGGTGAAGAAGATAATACTATCATTGTTTTCACAGGTGATAATGGTCTTGCTGTGGGACAGCATGGATGGATGGGTAAAGAAGATATTTATGAGCACGGAGTGCGCATACCTCTTATTATGGCAGGCCCCGGTATTGCCGAAAATAAGAAAAATGATGCCTATGTTTACCTTTACGATGTTTTCCCGACTCTTTGTGAAAAAGTCGGCATTGATATACCCTCATCCGTTGACGGAAAGAGCTTTGCAAAACTTCTTGACTGTCAGCACGGTGAAAGTTTCCGTGATGAGCTTTATCTTATTTTTGATAAGTTTGTACGCGGTGTAAAGGATGAAAACTACAAGCTCATCGAGTACCGTAACGGTGATAGTGAAGAGGATAAATGGACATTCCTCTATGACATTAAAAATGATCCGTGGGAAACAAAAAATCTGGCCGATGATGAAAATTATAATAGTAAGGTCAGAGAGATGCGCGAAAAATTACTTCTCTATCGTGATGAATGGGAAGAGCAGAAGCATCCCTGGGGTGTAGATTTCTGGACAAGATTCTGATAAGTTGATTTGAGGTGATAATAACACCTTGCGTGAAACCCTCGCTTACAAGATTGACAAAAAAGATACCAACACCATAAGAGTGTTGGTATCTTTTTTTATTGAACTATAACTATTAATGCAATGCTGACATTTTTTAGTAATGTATGTAAAATTACAGCAAAACTGAATAAATTTCTTCTCCACCGTTTACGAATACTTCCATAATATATCCGTCACGTATAATCTTCAGATCTTTAATTTCGCCCTTGTAAACTACACTTTTACGGCGAGAACGCTTGATTTTAAAGCCATCAGATTTTCGTATAAGGCCTGAATCGCTTTCTTTCATCAGGTGCTGTACCTCTTCGACGGGATAACCGTAAATTTTGCCGTCAATTAGTTTGATTTCACGTGGCACAGACATACAGCCGATATCCTTTTTCTTATATCCTGCATACTGCCATCCGGGAAGCCAGGAAATAAGAATTGTTCTGCCTTTATGATCAAGAAAAACCTGGCCTGCATACTGATCGGGACCTTTATCAACTTCACCGATATATTCGGGGGTAAATTTGCAATCTTCAAACTTGCCGTACATTACTGAAAAACGGTGACTGCTTTCTGTGCACACAGATGCCGTAAGCAGATATTTGTCTCCTGATTCCATAAAAGAGGGACACTCGGCAAATTTTGAGTTTTCCCACTGACACAAAACGCCTTTATAATCCCACTCAAGCAAATCTTCGCTTTCATATAGAAGCAGGTTTGCTGTTTTCTTTTCACGATTTCCCGAAGCCATTACACAGTAGTATTTTCCCTTTGAGTGGCACACTGCAGGGTCGCGGAAATCCGGACAGCCGTCAGAGGGAAATGAGGCGATTACGGGATTGTGTTCATATTTTTGGAAGGTTATACCGTCATCGGAATAAGCAACACTGACAGACTGAACACCATCATGAATAGACGCATAAAACAGAAAAAGCTTACCATCTTTTACAATAGCCGTACCCGACCAACAGCCGTCTTTGTCATAAGGCTTATCGGGATAAAGGGCAACCGGCAATTCTTCATATGTAAGGAAATCCTTTGTTCTGGCGTGTCCCCAGTGCATATTTTCTTTCCAGGGCTTTTCAAAATTCGGAGCGTGCTGATAAAAAATATGATAATAGCAATTAAAATATACAAGACCGTTAGGGTCGTTTACCCAACCTTTTTTGGTGGCGTAGTGATATTTAAGCGGTGTGCGGTAATTCATATATAAACCTCTTTTAATAATAAGCTTTGACTGTCTTTATTTCAAAGGGTCTGAACTGTGTAGAGAAAATATTTCCGTCGGTTGCAGGGTCTGTTTCTTCCTCAAGCATATTTGTTACAGTAAACTTTTTAACAGTTTCACCGAATTTTACAGTGCAGTTTGTTCGGGTACCCTCGGCCTCGTAAAGACGGATAATGAATGCTTTGTCTTCGTCCTCGCATGGTTTGACAGCTTCAACAATGATGTTGGGCTTGTCTGTGGTTACGAGTGCATCAGTTTTGAAGACACCCTCGGATACAATATGAGGAACATTGAGCATATATGAGGGCTGAATAACATTCTTTGCACCGAAACTGCAATTGTGGGGCATAAATGAATAAACTGCACGGTGCATACCCTTGTCGCCCTTGACGTCGGGGTGGTTTCCGCCCTTGTGAAGTGAAATGGCAAGCTGTGAACCATTGACAGAAATTCCGTATTTGCAGTCATTCATAACCGTTACACCGTAACCGGGCTCGGAAAGGTCTGTGTATTTATGATTGACAACCTCAAACTTTGCCTGCTCAATTGAGTTGTTTCTGGTGGTGGGGCGTTTGCAGTAACCGAACTGAATTTCGTGTCTTGCAAAGTCCTCGCGTACATCTGTATCAAAAACAGCCTTCAGGAATCTGTGGTCATCCTGCCAATCCATATATGTGTCGAAGCGGATTTCAGGTGAATGTGCAAAGAAAATCATATCCTGAGTAACAGTCGACTTTTCGCTGATTTTATATTTACTTCTGATGATAAATGCCACATCGCCCTCAGAAATTACTTCTCTTTCGAGGAGTATACCACAAGGCTTGAACTTCATTTCGATATCAGCGTCAACATCCCAGTTGTCCCAGCTCATAGGTACATCCTCAGCCATAAGGAAGGTGCCGAAAGGCATCTCATTTACAAGCTCTCTATCGGCAATAGTGTCAATAAAGGATGAGATGAAGCCGTCTTTGTCAAATTTTACCTTTGCGAAAGGCGTTGTGAGAGTATCGTTATCATAGGTGAAAGCTTTGCTGTCAGCTGTTTTGCCTGCGCCGAAACCAAGTTTTACCGATGAGAGTGCGGGTACACTGACGCCACCGATAAGTCTGATGTTTTTGCCGTCTATTGCTGTATATGTCTGCTGAAGCACATCTGCAACAGCTTTACCTTTATCATCGGTAAAAATCACATCGTTTCGGTCAAATGACAGAGTGTTGGTTACACTGATGCAATCTTCAGTGCTGTCTGTGATAGCTTTAATCTGAGCCTTGGCATCTTTTATAACCTGACGCATCTGAGCCTTACACTCTTCGTGAGCTCTGTTTATACAGGTGCCGGGGAGTATATCGTGGAACTGATTGAGAAGTACGGTTTCATAGAGTTTGTTTGTCTCTTTGGTACTGCAGGGTACACCGTTTTCTACGCTTTGGCATACTGTCAGATACTCCAAATCTCTCAGGGCAAGTTCAGCTTTTCTGTTGTTGTATTTGATTTCGTGCTGGTTGGTGAGAGTGCCTCTGTGAAGTTCAAGATAAAGCTCGCCACGATATGTATTGGGATTGACTGCAGAGCTTTCAAGATTTTTCATAAAGTCGCTTACGCTTGTGTGATATGTCTTTGGCACATCGTATAAATCTTCACAGCGGCGTGCAGTCTCTATCATCTCAAACTGTGGGCCTCCGCCACCGTCACCGTAACCGTAAGCCACAAGACGTTTATTCGTAACTGTAGGCTGGTCCTTATGGCGGTCTGAATCTGTAAGACTGTCGCGAAGCTCTTTTACATCAGGCCATGTGTGAGTTGTGTTGAAGTGTGAGAAAACCTTTGTGCCGTCGATACCCTGCCAATAGAATGTGTTATAGGGGAAAGCGTTGGTGTCATTCCAGTTGATTTTTGTGGTCAGGAAATAATCTACACCGCAGCCCTTCATTATCTGTGGTATCGAAGCAGAATATCCGAAGGTATCGGGAAGCCAGAAAGCATCAGAGCGATAACCGAAATATTTGTCGGTGAATCTCTGTCCCCAGAGGAACTGTCTTATCATAGATTCACCCGAGGTTATATTGCAGTCACATTCAACCCATACCGCACCGTTAGGCTCGTATCTGCCCTCCTTTACCTTCTCTCTTATACCTTCGAAAAGCTCGGGGTAGTATTTTCGCACCATATCGCTGTGACAGGAGGAACTCTGCACAAAGCGATGCTCGGGGTACTGCTGCATAAGGCTCAGCTGATTACTGTAGGTTCTTGCACATTTTTTAATTGTCTCATCAACGTGCCACAGCCAGGCGGTATCCATATGAGAGTGACCGATAAGACCTGCTATGGGTGCAGCATCACCGTTTTTAAGTGAGAGCACCTTTGTAAGATAAGGCTGTGCATTTTTTATTGCTGAGAAAAACTTTTCCTCGGAAGTATCTTCAGGGGAATAGTAAAGAGTTTTATGTACCTCGGTCAGAGCGTTGATAGCCTGCGCTTTTATATAACTACTGTCGGGGAGCTCTGTTGCAAGCTGAACGACAATTTTAAGGTCAAAATAAAATTTGTTGATTTCATCGTTTTTGACACATATATCAAGGCTGTCAAAGGTGAAATCGTAAGTGTTTACCTGGCGAAGATCTCTTGAAAATGGGTCGCAGCCGTGATAATCGTGACCTGCATAATATTCAATGGCAATATCTATCTTTTCATTTGCCTTTGCGTTTTTTCTGACAAGTCCGCAGTAATGGTTGCCGTGGGAGGTGTAAACAATTTTAGTGTTGAATGTGCCGAAGGGTACACCGTCGACCCAGAGCATAGCCTCATAACCGCCCATTTTCGGCATAATAAATATATCCTTGCCGTCAAGCTCTTCGGGTACGGTATAGTCTGTCTTAAGCCAGCAGTAAGCACCCTCGCCGCCCCATTTCCAGCCACTCCCGATTTCCTCGAATTTAACATCTGAGGGAATGGTGTGATACTGCTTGTCTGCCACAAAAGCCGTGGCGGGTACAGATGTGATTTTTGTGAAAAGATAGGGGTTTAATGTTTCTTCAAAACGTGACAGCTTAGCTATCATTTTTTCATAATGTTGTTTACAGAGCATAGGTTTTTCTCCTTTTTATTCTTCTATAAATATTTCAAATCGTTCTGCAGGCAGATATTCTTTTTCTCCCTTTTCGTTTATATGGGTAAAATCCTCATCTGTCAGTGTGAATTCGACTTTCATTTCTTCACCCTTTGCGAGATTTATTTTCTTAAAGCGTACAAGTGATTTTAAAGGCTGATTGACTGCATTCTTTTCTGATTTAAAGAGTCTGACAACCTCTTTGCCGTCATAGTCTCCGACATTTTTCACTGTAACGGAAACTTTCACCTGGTCATCAACTTTCTCTGTTTGTAGTTTGCCGTACTGAAATTTGGTGTAAGACAATCCAAAGCCGAAAGGATATTCAGGAGCGCCTTCAAAATATCTGTATGTGCGGTTTTTCATCGAGTAATCGTTGAAATCGGGCAAATCTTCTGTTGAGGAATAGATAGTAACGGGCAGCTTGCCGCTTGGTGAGTATTCACCAAACAGCAGCTCAGCTATAGCCTTACCGCCAAGCTCACCCGGATACCAACAGTTGAAAATTGCATCTGAAAGATCTTTTGCTTCACCGAATGTCACTGTACCGCCACAGAACATAAGAAGTATAACCTTGTCATTGACCTCTCTGACAGCACGAAGAAGCTCAAGCTGTGCATCGATTATTTCGATAGTCTTTCTGTCTCCTGCACAGTAGGGGTTGTTGGCATCGCCCTCTTCACCTTCATAAGTTGCATCGAGTCCGAGACAAACTATGGCAACATCACTGCTTTCAGCAAGACTCACAGCCTTTTTAAGAAGATTTCTTTTTTTCTTGAAAAACTTACAGCCCTGTTCATAGGTGACAGAGACATTGTCACCGACATAGTCGCTGATGCCCTTGAATACAGTGTGATATTCCACGGGGAAACCGTTGTAGTTGCCGAGAAGCACCTCTTTACTGTCGCCGTTGACACCGATAACTGCAACCTTTTTGATTTCTTCTTTTTTCAGCGGTAACAAACCGTCATTTTTAAGCATAACAATGCTTTCTCGGGCGGCCCGTAAAGACAGTTCTCTGTGTTTATCACAAGCCACAACCGAATAATCAATGCTGTCATATTCTGTGTTTTCATCAAACATACCAAGCTTAAATCGGGTTTTTAGAGTGTTATACAAAGCCTTGTCGATTTCTTCTTCGGTGATAAGGTCTTCTTCGTAGGCGTCAATAAGATGCTTGTAAATATTACCGCAGTTAAGGTCACAGCCATTACGCACAGAAATCGCAGCCGATTCTTCGTGACTGTCGGTATAGCGATGGTGTTTTTTTATATCCTTGATTGCACCGCAATCGGATACCACATGACCGTCAAAGCCCCATTTTTCACGGAGTATATCATTGAGAAGGTGGCTGTTACAACAGCAGGGGATACCGTCTAAAGCGTTGTAGGCACCCATAACAGCCTCGACCTTGCCTTCTTTTACCGAGGCTTCAAAAGCAGGGAGATAGGTTTCCCACAAATCTTTTTTCGTAACATTGACATTATAGCCGTGTCTTGTATCCTCGGGCCCGGAATGCACTGCAAAATGCTTGGCACAAGCGGCAGTACGCAGATGCTCTGCACCGTTATTCTGCAGACCCTTTATAAAAGCAACTCCCAACCTCGATGTGAGATAAGGGTCCTCGCCGTAAGTTTCCTGACCTCTGCCCCAACGGGGGTCTCTGAAGATGTTGATATTGGGACTCCAGAAGGTAAGCCCGTAGTATCTTTTGTGTTTACCCTCTCTGATTGCCTTGTTGTATTTAGCTCTGGCCTCTATGGAGATAACCTCGGCAATATCAAAAAGCAGTTCATCGTCCCACATAGCCGAAAGACCTATAGCCTGGGGAAAAACTGTGGCAGTACCGGCTCTGGCAACACCGTGAAGAGCTTCATTCCACCAGTCGTATTTATCTATGCCGAGTCTGCCGATTGCTGCAGCACTGTTGGTCAGCTGTGACACTTTTTCTTCAATGGTCATCATATTGATAAGCTCGTAAATTCTATTGTCACTTTTTTTCATATTTTTTCTCACCTGTAAGAAGTATTTACTACAGTATAACACAAGCAAAAAAAATCTACAACTGAAAAATTCCTAAAAAACAACAATACCACCATCGATAGGATTGTATCAACAGTGGTATTAGATTTGTAGGTTTGCCATAATAGACATACACATTGTCACCGATTTGGTAGTTTAGATTTTGACGCCAATCTATAAGCCGAAGCTTGCGATGACACCGATAATTCCTATTGCACAGAAGGCTTACTGGAAAATCAGCTGTGCGGTTCTGCTTTTAGTCATAATATCACCTCTGATACAGAACTCTTATTAAAGAATTTCTATATCGTCTCCGTCGTAAACCTTGCCGCCCTTGATAACCTTGGCGAAAACACCCTCACGGGGCATAACACACTTGCCTACAAGTTTCTGAATTGCACAGCCCTCGTGACATTCCTTGCCTATCTGACTGATTTCAATAATGCATTCACCAACCTTAAGCTGTGTGCCTACGGGAATTGTATAAAGCTCAATGCCCTCGGTTGTAATATTCTCTGCAAAAACACCGTGACAAAGACCGTCCTGGGGGAGTCCCTTTGATTTTTCGATGCTTTCTTTTGCAAGCAGACTTACCTGTCTGTGCCACTTGCCTGCGTGTGCGTCACCCTCGAAGCCAAAATCTTCAATAAGCACTCCCGGGTTGATTTTTGTTTTCGGTGTGCCTTTCTTTTCACTGATGTTTATTGATAATACCTTTGCCATATTTATCCTCCTATTTTGTTAAGTCCGTGGGAAGCTCCGTATCCGCAGGAAAATTTATGTTCCATTGGTTTTGAAAGTATCGCTTCTCTGACTCTTTCTTTTAAAAGTTCTTCATCGTTGATTACGTTCATTAAATCAATTACTTCGTTGTTGCCAAGACAAACCTTTACCTTGCCGTCAGAAAGAAGTCTGATGCGGTTACATTCGCTGCAGAATTTGTCGCTTATGGGAGTGATGAAGCCGATTCTGCCTTTGAAGTTTTCAGCTTCATAGTATCTTGCCACACTTTTTTCAAAGTCAGTACCATCAGAGCTGACGGGCTTGAGGAAAGGAAATTGCCTGAGAATTTCTTCGCCTTTTATTACAAGTCTTTCGTTTTCACCGTCATCTGAAAAAGGCATAAGCTCAATGAATCTTACATCAATTTTCCGCTCTTTTGCAATATCTATCAGACTTTCTGCCGATGAATCGTTCTGTCCTCTTATAAGAACTGCATTGAGTCTGATGGGTGAAAGACCTGTTCTTTCGCATTCATCAATACCCTCAAAGACTTTCTTTAATCCGTCATAGCCGGTAAGCTTTTTATACTGCTCTTCGTCGGTGGTGTCAAGGCTTATGTTTATTGCTGTGACACCAGCATCTTTCAAGGGTTTTGCAAGTTCCTTGAGTCTTATACCGTTGGTTGTAAGTGCAAGTTTTTTTAAGCCGTCGATTCTGCTGATTCTTTGTGCAATATCGCAGATATCCTTCCTCACAAGAGGCTCACCGCCCGTGAGCCTGACCTTGGTTATACCGCAATCAGCAAAGGCTTTGACAATTTTTTCTATCTGAAGTCGGATCGTAGCCATGTCGTTCTGTGAGCCAAGGA
>JAZTWC010000056.1:0-16068 GCA_045635665.1 Acutalibacteraceae bacterium | reverse complement strand
TTTTGATGAGTGTACAGGTTTCAGGAAAGGAAATTGCCCGAGAATTTCTTCGCCTTTTATTACAAGTCTTTCGTTTTCTCCGTCATCTGAAAAAGGCATAAGCTCAATGAATCTTACATCAATTTTTCGCTCTTTTGCAATACCTATCAGACTTTCTGCCGACGAATCGTTCTGTCCTCTTATAAGAACTGCATTGAGTCTGATGGGTGAAAGACCTATCCTTTCGCATTCATCGATACCCTCAAAGACCTTCTTTAATCCGTCATAGCCGGTGAGCATTTTATACTGTTCTTCGTCAGTGGTGTCAAGGCTTATGTTTATTGCTGTGACGCCTGCATCTTTCAAAGGTTTTGCAAGTTCCTTGAGCCTTATTCCGTTGGTTGTAAGGGCAAGCTTTTTTATTCCGTCAATTCTGCTTATTCTTTGTGCAATGTCGCATATATCTTTTCTCACAAGCGGTTCTCCGCCTGTAAGTCTGACCTTGGTTATACCGCAATCGACAAAGGCTTTGACTATTTTTTCTATCTGTTCAGCCGAAAGCTCACCTTCTTCTTTTTCTTTTCCTGCACCGCAGTAAGAACAGTTAAGGTTGCACCTTTTGGTGACGGATACTCGCAGATAGTTTATCTTTCTTCCGTATGAATCAATCATTGATGAAATCACTCTTTCCGCCTGTCTTTTTAAGAAGCTTTATTTCTTTGATTTCCATTTTGCGGTCAATTGCTTTGCACATGTCGTAAACGGTCAAGGCGGTTACGGATGCGGCGGTAAGAGCCTCCATTTCGATGCCTGTTTTGTATGAGCATTTGGCAAGTGAGTGGATATACAGCTCGTCTTCGCCGTTATTGTCAAAGGTGATTTCCACGCTGTCTATAGGAATATTATGGCAAAGAGGGATAAGCTCCCAGGTGTGTTTGGCTGCCATAATACCCGCTATTCTTGCTGTAGCAAGACCGTCACCCTTTTTCAGTTCTGAATTGAGAAGCTTCTGTAAGGTTTCTCTTTCCATTTTTACCTTGGCAAAGGCTATGGCTGTACGATGAGTGATGTCTTTTTCGCCTACATCAACCATAAGAGCCTCACCCTTTTTATTAAGATGAGTAAAATCAGCCAACTTCATATCCTCCAATCTCTTTAAGTCTCTCTTTGAATTTATCACTTTTTATCATTGCAAGTAAAATCTGCACCTGCTCGCTGTCATAAGCCTTTTCGTCGATAAGAATATCATATTCCTCAGTGCAGATTTCTATAAAATCAAGGTCGTACATTTTTGCGGCAGAGTAAATACCGAGTCCGCAGTCAGCATTTCCCGATGCAATAAGTGCCGCAACGGCTGTATGAGTAAACTCCTCGTTCCGGTAGCCGTCAACATCCTTTTTATCAATTCCGTTTTCCTTAAGCAGATAATCGCAGAGGATTCTTGTTCCTGAGCCGAGCTGACGGTTGACGTATCTGCCTTTAATAATATCCTTGAAGTCCTTGATGTTGAGGGGATTGCCTTTTTTTACCATAAGCCCCTGTGTTCTTCCTACACCTTTAAGGAGCTTTACACCACCATCGGGGAAGTATTTTTCAACATAACTGCTGTTGTATTCACCTGTGTTTGTATCCAGCAGATGTATAAATCCGAGATGTGCCTGGCCGATTTTCAGTGCAGTTATTGCACCCATACTGCCTACATGACTTGATGTGAGGTTAAAGGCGGGATTCTCCTTTTTTATCATATCCGAGAGCTCGTCTATGAGCGGGTCGTGACTGCCTGTGATAATAAGAGATCTTTCTATTTGTGAAAGCTCTTTCAGTAGTCTTATTTCAACTTCTTCACCCATATCAAAGCCTTCTGAGTTCTGCGGAACTGTCAGTATGCCGTCTGCCTTTGTAAAGCTTGTGATAACGCCTGCGCCTCTGTTTAAGGGCACAGCGGTGAGAGTATCACCCGATTTGCCGAGAGTAACCCTGACAAACTCCTGATATTTAAGTGAGGATACAACTTTTTTGCCGAGAACGGCTTTTACGGTTTGCCGTGAATTAATCGGTGTTTTATAGTATTGTTCCGCCACAGACTTGACGATTTCTTCCATAACAACTATTGCTGAAACGGGGTAGCCGGGAAGTCCAACAACGGGAACATTGCCTATATTTCCGAGAACGGCAGGCTTGCCCGGTTTGATTGCAAGACCGTGAAAAACCACTTCACCAAGCTCTTCAATAATAGTGCTTGTATAATCGTCTCTGCCTGCCGATGAGCCTGCGAGTACAAGAACCGCATCGCATTCTCCTGCCGCTTTGGAAATTACTTCTTTTAGCAGTTCTTTTTTGTCTTTGACTATGGGGTAAACCTTGCTTTCAGCATCCCATTCACAGAGCATTGCCGAAAAAATAGCCGAGTTAAATTCGATTATCTCGCCTTTGACGGGATTCGCTTTCGGAGAAACTATTTCATCACCTGTGGGAATAATTCCGAATACAGGCTTTTTTATGCACTGTGTTTCAAGTACACCGCCTGCTAAAAATGCACCGCAAAGTGACGGAGTAATTTTTGTAAAGGAGGGCGCTATCATATCACCCATACATATATCTTCACCGACTTGACGTACATTCTGCCAGGGATGAACTGCGGAAATGATGCTGACATTTCCCTGTTCCGTTTCCGTCACATCTTCAACCATTATTACGGCATCTGCAGTATCGGGGAGAGGATCGCCTGTATCAACGACAGTATACATATCTTTTGTAAGAACAATGGGATTGCTTTCATTTGCACCGTAGGTGTCACTAGCTTTTACTGCTATACCGTCCATAGCACTTGCATTATAGTGTGGTGAGCAGATTTTAGCATAAACTGCTTCGGAAAGTACTCTGCCATAGGCTTCAGATGCGGATACTGCTTCGGTTTTATAGCTGAAACCTCTTTCGCTGATATGAGCAAGATATTCATCTCTTGCCTTCGGGAGAGGTGTATTGTTAAGATAATTATGTTTCATATTAAATCATTCCTGAAATAAATATATTTCTGTTTCATCCTTTGCTTTAAGACCCTCACAGTTTCGGTCTATGATGATATATCCGTCACTTTCGGATAAAAGTGAAATCACACCGCTTTTGCCGTAAACAGGGATTGCACCTTCGTCGGAAAGCTTGACACAAAGGATTTCTTCTCTGCCGTGGTTAGAGGAAATATTGCAGAGTATTTTTGATTTTATTTTTCGGGTGTTATCTTTTCTGCAAAGCATCATATTAACAAGGGGATTTACCAATCTTAACGCGACGAAATATCCTGCTGTGGGATGTCCCGGGAGGCCGAAAACTGCCTTGCCGTTTATTTTGCCGACGATAGTAGGCTTACCCGGCTTCATAGCAATGCCGTGAAGATAAACCTCACCGAGCCTTGATATAATATCCACCGTCATATCTCTTGCCCCTGCTGAGGAGCCGCCTGAAATAAGCACAATATCATTTTCACTTACGGCCTTTTGCATAAGATCAAGAATAGCATCATACTCATCCCTTACAATACCGTAGAGTGTTGCTTCACACCCGGTTTCTCTCATAAGTGCAGAAAGAATATGACTGTTTATATCTCTTATCTTGCCAAAGTCTGGTGCAGAGTCAACGGGTACAATTTCGTCACCGGTGGAGATAATACCAACCCTCGGATTTCTGAATACATTGACCTTGCTTATTCCGAGAGCCGCAAGTATGCCTGTTTCTTTTGATGTGATTTTTCTGCCTCTGCTGAAAATAGGGGAACCTTCTTTTATATCGTCACCTTTACGGTTTACATTTTCAAAGGGGCTGACGGATTTATAAACAAGACATATATCATCAAAGCTGTTATCAGTGTTTTCAACCATAACCACACTGTCGGCACCTTCGGGAAGCATTCCGCCTGTGGAGATTTTAATGCACTGACTATCTTTTATTACGGATTTTGCTTTTTCTCCCATAAGAATTTCACCGATGATATCAAGCTGTGAGGGTATGCTTTCACCGCTGCCGTAGGTGTCAGAGGCTTTAACTGCATAGCCGTCAACAGTTGAACGGTCAAAGGCAGGGATATTTTCCCTTGATATTATATCTTCAGCAAGGACTCTGCCGAGGGAGTTTTCAAGGCTTACTGTTTCTGTAGGGATAGGGATATCAGAAAAATTTTCTTTTATAATTTCAAGTGCCGTCTGCACTGATACTACCTTTAACATACCGAACCTCCTTAAAGAACCCACATACTTATAAATTTCTTGCCCCATTCGGTTTTGGGATTGTTCAGCAGTTCTTCGGGCTTGCCGTCTTCAACAATTTTTCCGTCACAGAGCATTATTATCCTGTCGGCAAGCTTGAGAGCCTGAACGGGGGAGTGGGTAGTCATAATTACGCCGCAACCGGTTTTGTTTTTGTAGTTGATGATAGCTTTTTCGATTATCTGCGTACCCTCGATATCTGCCGCACTTGAGGGCTCGTCGAGAAGAAGAAAGTCACCATCATTTACAAGTATTCTGCCAAGTGAGAGTCTTTGTGCTTCACCACCGGAAAGACCCTTTGCATTTTTATTGGCGAGGGATGTTAGACCAAGCTGAGTGAGAATTTCATCACAGCGTTTCTCTTTGTCAACATTATTTTCCATAGAGAAGAGAATGTTTTTTCTTACACTCTTTCTGAAAGGAAAACTCTGCTGCGGAAGATAGTAAAGCTTCGCCTTTCTTTCTGTTTCTCCACAGTCACTTTTAATAATATCGGCTATGATTTTCAAAAGAGTGCTTTTTCCGCTTCCGTTAGGTCCCACAATGGCTACTGTTTCACCCTTTGTAAAAGAAAGATTTTCAATATGGAGAACAGTTCGCTTACCGTAAGTCTTTTTTATGTTTTTTATCTTTATCATTTCTTATCCTCCTTTACTGCGAAGGATGCGATTACGTTTACCGTAAATGAAATAAGCAGAAGAATAATTCCCAGAGCCAGAGCAAAGGAGAAATTTCCCTTGTTGGTTTCAAGCATAATTGCTGTTGTCATAACCCTTGTTTTCCACTGAATATTACCACCGACGAGACTTACTGCACCGACCTCGGCAATAGATCTCCCGAAGGCTGTGAGAACAACGCTGAAAAGGGCAGTTTTGTTTTCCGTCAGCATTAAAATGGCGGTTTTGCCTTTTGAAAAGTTAAGTCCCTTTGCCGTTTCAATAAGGGGTGAAGCGTTGACACCGGCAATGGAATGGGTAAGATTTATCACAACGGGAATTATGAGCATGCATTGGGCTATTACCATGATTTCGACTGTAAAAAGAAGTCCCATTGAACCGAAAATTCCGTTTTTAGAAAACAGCATATAGACAATCAGGCCTGCCACCACCGGTGGCAAGCCCATAAAGGTTCCTGTTAATTTTATGATTGTCCCTTTGCCTTTGAAAGTGCTTTTGCCTAGTAGTACGCCCAAGGGCATACCCACGAAACAGGAAATAAGAGTACTGAAAAATGACATACGGAGTGTTACACCGATAATCTGCAGCAGCTCCTTATCCATACTCATAAGCATTTCAAAAGCTTCCATTAATTTTTCCATTTTAGCTTACTGGGCAAGAAAGAAGAGAGCTTCGCCGTATTCTTCTTCACCGTATTTTGCAATCAGCGCAGAAGCTTCGTCACCTGTCATCCATTGGATGAATGCCTTTGCACCCTCGGTGTTGATGCCGTCAAGCTTCTCAGGGTTACATTCGATAAGAGAATATGTATTCTTCATATCGTCACCCTCGGCAAGAATAATTTCAAGATCTAAATCAGCCTTGTTTGAAAGGAAGGTAGCCTTATCTGTAAGACAGTAAGCACCTTTTTCACTTGCCATTGTAAGACAGGCGCCCATACCCTGACCGGCACTGATGTACCATTCATCATCTGCTTCGGGTACATCTTCACCCCAGATTTTAAGTTCAGCCTTGTGTGTACCGCTTTCGTCGCCGCGTGAAATGAATGTTGTTTCCGCATCTTCGATTTTTTCAAATGCAACGGCTGCGTTTTCGCTGTCTTTAATTCCTGCAGGGTCATCGGCAGGGCCTACGATAACAAAGTAGTTATACATAAAGGGAAGTCTTTCCACACCGTAGCCTTCTGCAATAAATTCTTCTTCTGAAGCCTTTGAATGAACGAGGATAAGGTCAGCATTGCCATCTTTTGCTTTCTGAATAGCTGCACCTGTGCCTGCTGACTGAACTTCTACTGTGTAACCTGTTGCTTCTTCAAAAACAGGAAGAAGATAAGGAAGAAGTCCTGAGTCGTTTACGGATGTGGTGGTTGATACGCGGATGATTTTGTTTTCGTTTTCACTTGTTCCGCCACAAGCAGCAAGAGTGAAAACAATGGCAAGAGCCATAAGTACTGCGAGAAGTTTTTTCATAATTCATTTCTCCTTTTCAATCACGGAAGGCAAAGCAGTTTCCCATTTTACCCTTTGACCGGTACCATAATAGGTTGTGTTATTTCGGTCACGTCCATATCTTCATACCATAGGCTTAGAATATATGGATCGGAATATGAATTAAGTAGCTTTGCTACAACTTCACAGTTGAAGTATAAAATTGATTTAACAATTTTTTTGAAACATTTTTTAAATAGTCGTATATTTAATTGTAAAACTATTTCTTATATGTTATTATATAATAGCGAATGACATATTTCAAGTAAGGAGAGTGATTTTTTGATTTTTGCAATAGTTTGTGTCAGCGACCGTTGTTCAAAGGGCTTGTGTCAGGATAAAAGCGGCGAGCTGATTAAAGAGCTTGTTTCACATCTGGGCAAGACAGCTGAATACATTCTTGTTCCCGATGAAAAAGATGAAATCGAAAAAGCTCTCATTTACCTTTGTGACGATGTGAAAGCAGATGTTGTTCTCACTACGGGCGGTACGGGCTTTGCTCCGAGAGATATCACTCCTGAAGCAACAAAGGCTGTCATTGAAAGAGAAGCACCGGGAATTGCTGAAGCAATAAGATTTAAAAGCTTGCAGATAACGCCTAAAGCTATGCTGTCAAGAGCTGTGTCGGGAATCCGAAAAAACTCTCTTATAATTAATCTGCCGGGCAGTCCTAAAGCTGTCAGGGAATCTCTGGAGTTTGTTCTTCCGGTTTTGCCTCACGCAGTAGAAGTTCTTTCGGGAGATACCCAGAACTGTGGTGGTAATTATGATGGCAAATGATAAAGAGGTAACGCAGGGCTTCAGCCTTAAGGATAAAAGCTGTGCAGTAATCGGTCTTGGCGGTCTTGGTACCAATGTTGCCGTACATCTTGCAGGTGCGGGTATAGGGAAAATGTACCTTTGCGACTTTGATACTGTAAGCAGTACAAACCTTAACCGACAGTTTATGTATACTTCTGATGATGTCGGCAAAGAAAAATGCCATGTGCTGAAGAAAAGACTTTCGGAATATGCTCCCGAATGCGAAATTATAAAAGCAAATTGTAAAATAAACGATATTTCTGATTTGCAGTTTTTAAAAGAATGCGATATCGTATTTTCCTGTGTTGATAACAATGATACAAGGCTTATTCTTGATGACTTCTGCCGTGAAAATAATATCCCACTTGTCCATGGCGGCATTGACGGATTTTACGGTGTGGCATATATCTATGTGCCATCGTTTTCTCTCACTCCTTTCGAAGCGGGGCTTTGTGAAGGAAACAAAGCAAAATATAATATAAGTGCTGTGGCTGGAGTTGTTGGTTCGTTTCAGGCTTCGCTAGGTATTAAATATCTTCTGACGAAAGATAATTCTCTCTGCGGCAGAATAATTATATTTGATGAAAATAA
The DNA here is from genome assembly GCA_045635665.1 of Acutalibacteraceae bacterium. Classification (GTDB taxonomy): domain Bacteria; phylum Bacillota; class Clostridia; order Oscillospirales; family Acutalibacteraceae; genus UBA6857. Next base: position 8,274 of record JAZTWC010000056.1, on the reverse strand, counting down.
AACAGACACTCTTAATCTTAAATTTTAAGGAGGGTACATATGTCAAAACTTAAAGGCTATATGGGTAAGGTTCTTTTTGTTGACCTTACAAACAAAACTCACAGCGAATTTCCTTGGACTGATGAGGACAGAAAGAGAACCATCGGCGGTAAAATTATGGCTGCGGATATTCTTCTTCAGCATATCAGACCGGGTATGAAGGCTTTCGATGAGGATAACTGGATTGTTGTTTCAACAGGTCCTCTTGCAAGATGTAAATCGCCCTCATCAACCAGATTTAATATTTCGACTGTTTCACCTCTTACAGGTCTTCTCACCTCCTCAAACTGTGGCGGTCCTTTCGGCAGACGTCTTAAAAAAGCCGGTTGGGATGCTATGGTTATCACAGGCAGAGCAAAAGAGCTCACATGGATTGAAATTGATGACGACAAAATCACCTTCCACGATGTGCCCGAAATGAAGGGTATGATGACAGGTGAAGTTCAAAAGCAGTTTTCCAGCGGTACCAGCTGTCTTGTTATAGGTCCTGCAGGTGAAAATAAGGTTCTTTATGCAGGTGTTTTCAGCGGTGAAAGAACTGCAGGCCGTGGCGGTGTAGGTGCTGTTTTCGGTGACAAAAACCTTAAGATTGTAACAGCAAAGGGTACGCACATGTATCCCGAAATTTATGATAAGGAAAAACTTGACTTTCTTAATGATCAATGGAAAATGCAGCTTAAGCGTCATCCTATCACAGGTGCTCAGCTTTCAAAACTCGGTACAGCCGGACTTGTGGCTCCCATGCAGGCTCACAGAATACTTGCTACAAAGAACTTTGGTGACGGTCGATTTGAAAACTTTGAAAAGGTATCAGGTGAAGAGCTTGCTGCAAAGCACCTTATCAAAAACGGCGGCTGTTATTCCTGTCCGATGAAGTGCGAAAGACGAGTAAGATATGAGGGCAAGAACATCAAAGGTCCCGAGCTTGAAACTCTCGGTCTTTTAGGTCCCAACCTTATGAATGACGATATTGAAAAAATCATCAAATGGAACTATGAGCTTGATGAACTCGGTATCGATACAATTTCCGCAGCCGGCTGTGTTGCATTTGCTATGGAGCTTAATGAAAAGGGTCTGTGGGATTGCGGTCTTGAATTCGGCAAGACAGATAATTTAAGTGAAGTTTTCCATGATATTGCTTACAGAAGAGGCATTGGTGATATACTTGCAGAGGGAACCAAAAAAATGAGTGAGCGCTTTGGCGGTAAAGATTTCGCAATTCATGCTAAAGGTCTTGAGCTTGCCGCTTATGAACCGAGAGGTGCAGCAGGTCACGGTCTTGGTTACGCAACAGCTAACCGTGGCGGTTGCCATCTTAATGCAGGTTATATGGTTGTTCTTGAAGGCCTCGGTCTTAACATGGACTCATACACACCAAAGGGAAAAGCAGGTCTTACAGTTACCTTCCAGAATATTATGGAGGGTGCTTCCGCTGCAGGCTTCTGTGTGTTTACTTCATATGCAATTCTTCCTTGGTTCATTGTTAATAAGCCTGCAAGCCTTATGACAAGAGCAGTACAGTCTGTTTTAAAATATTCAACCCCTATTTTATATATTGCATTACAGTTCCCCGAAATACTCGCTGTAAACATTCCTCTTGTTCAATATCCACGCGTTCTTAATGCTTCAACGGGCTTACATTACACCGCAGGTTCATTTATCAAAGCGGGTGCTTACGGCTATAACGTTGAAAGACTTGCCAATATTATTCTCGGTCTTCCTGTAGGTAAGGACACCGATACTCTTCCCAAGCGTCTTACAGATGAAGAGCAGGTACCCGGTGACAAGAGAACAAAGGTACCTCTTGATAAAATGAAAAAGAGTTATTATATAATCCGCGGTTGGAAAGACGGTGCACCCACACTCCGTACTCTTAAAAGATTAGGTATAAAGATACCCGAATGTGCAAAGGAGGTATATCCTTATGGTAAAGGTTAAAACTTTCGGCGTTATAAGATCTACAACAGGCTTCGGTCTTCTCGAACTTGAAGCTAAAACAGTCAAAGAGGTCTTTGCAGAAATTTCCCGTAAAATGGAAGAGGGTTATTACGAGGACCTAAAAAAAGAAGCTGAGCGCAAAAACGATCCTAAGCTTAAATACTGGCCTGAAAGAAATGCTGCACTTGAGCCTCACAAGGAGCTTAAATTCGGCGATGCCGTTGTATATGTCAACGGTGAGCGCTGTATGAGAAAAGGCAAAAAGCTTAACGATGGAGATGAGATATGGCTTCTCAGTCCTGCGGCAGGTGGCTGATTGAATATAAATAAACTTAAACGGCAGAGATTATTTTCTCTGCCGTTTTTGCAACTTTATAGCAAGTAATTTTTATATTTCAACCGTAACTTCAGCACCATTGTTATTTCGGAAACTGATTTCATAATTGTCTCATTCAATTTATTACTTTTATTCCGAAAAAACACTGTCGAAATTTGAAAAAATATCATCAAAGGCTTTTATCATAGGAATGATATCATCAAAATCCAATGCTCGGTGGTCAAAGGCAATGCAAATGGGAAGTATGGAGCGGACAACAATTTTATCTTCTCCGTCTTCGGTTACGACAACAGGCTTTTTGGTAACTGCACCTATTGCATAAGCGGTAACCTGAGGCGGAATAATTTCGAGCATAGCACCGGCACCTTTTTGATTCGGGTAAAGTGAGCCGAAGTTGGTTACCATAACAGTACCCTGCTTAAGGTCATCAACGGTTACTCTCTTGTGTCTGGGAATAGAATAGTGTTTTTTCAATTCCTTGCCTGAGAGAAGCTTTAATCTGTCCTTGCCTGTCAACGAACCTATCGCTCTGTAAAAAGCTAAAATAGGATGGCCTTTACTCAGCTCAATGAGTGTATCTCTTAAGGATACTTCAAACATTGCATGCTCTAGGTTGGTGTTATCCATTTTCTTTTTTAGATTATCGATATATTCAGTCATTTGATAAATGTTTTTATTACCGAAATCAATAAGATTTACCGTCATCATTTCTCCGTTCGGAAAAATCATGGGCATTGTGATATTGATTTCCTTGATAATGTGCAGCTTGCCTCTTACGAGTTTTCTGTTAAAATCAAGATGGGCATTTAAGTTAGGAACTTTCTTAAGTGCTTCTGCAATAACCTTTAAAATTACTGTGTTAAATGTAACTTTTTTATCAGCAGGATTTTTTGCATTCAACTCTTTGAAATGAGCAAAAAATTCTGTTACATCAGCTTCATACATATATGTAACGTGAGGGATGTTTCTGTTGGAGTCCGCTGTCATATTGGCAACGATTTTTCTTTGTATTCCAAATGGATGAGATTTAATAATTGTCATTTTTTGTCCCTTTCTTTATAAACTGTTCTTTATAAATAATAAAGGGATATTCCAATTTTTCTCACAATTAAATGTAAATAATATATAAATTAGATTTAATGGATACCAAATGTGATAACCTCATCGAAGAAATAGATGTGCTTTCTGCCCGCATACAAAAGCGTGTTACCGATAATGCCGTTCAGGCATCCTGCCAGGATGAATACGTCCACCAGACGCGCTCGCGACCTCACCCTCCTTGTTTGAATCCCTTTTGGAGTAAATACATTAAAAAGAAAAAAGCACCTAGTTTGAACACGTGCTTTTCTTTGGCGACAATTGACATAGATGATACAATGCAACGGAAATTACCGATCGTTGCATCTGAAAGTCTTACATGGGTTATGGATGATGCAAGAAAGACGGATATATACTACAGCGGTGATGTTATTGAGGCTGCTTATGAATGCGACGAGACAGGAAATCATATCGACGATAACTGTGATAAACTCTGTAATATTTGTGGCGTAGAATATTCTGAACTTGGTCATAATTATACTTCAGCAGCAACAGCACCGACCTGCACATCGAAGGGTTACACAACCCACACATGCACAAAGTGCGGTGACAGTTACACTTATAGCGAAACAGCTGTAATAGCACACAGCTACAAAACAAAAGTAACAAATCCCACTTGTGATTGCGTAGTAGCACACTATTAATTAAATCACCACCACCGGTTCATTCATTGATTGAACCGGTGGTGGTGATTCTTCTCCTTATATTTTACTATTATCTGTATTCGAAGCGTGTATTTTAAAACAATACGATAAAAACTCCGTCATTATCTTTTCAGCAGTGACGGAGTTCAATGTTTTTAATTGTTGTTTTTTCTTGTCTTATTCCGTTCTTAAGGCCTCTACGGGGTCTTTTTTAGCCGCTTTGACAGAGGGAATAAGACCGCCGATGATTGTAATAGCAATGCTGATTACAATAAGTACAAGTGATGATACAAGCGGAAGCTGAGCGTCGAGGTTTTCGATTCCCGTTTTTGCCTCGATAATTGAGTTAATGGGAATAAGACATAGCAAAGAAACTGCAATACCTAAAATACCCGAACAGCAACCGATGATGAATGTTTCAGCGTTGAATACCTGCGAAATGTTGGCCTTCGAAGCACCGAGAGCTCTGAGAATGCCGATTTCTTTTGTTCTTTCCATTACGGAGATGTGGGTGATGATGCCAATCATAATGCATGAAACAAACAGTGAAATTGCAACAAAGGCAACGAGTACATATGAAACACCGTTAATGATAGAAGTGAGTGATGAAGTAATCATTGCAACATAGTCAGTATAAGAGATAGTTGACTCTTTATCAACTGATTTGTTGTATTCTTCAATGCTGAGTGCTATGCCGTCTTTATTTTCGAAATTATCTGCATAAAGATTGATTGTTGAGGGGGTATCAAAATCAACATAGCCGAAATTTTCCAGATTTTCATCATAGGTTGATTCGGTAATATACTGGTCATAAACAGTAAGAAGTATCTTTTCATCAGGAGAATCTTCAAGCCATTTGTCAAGCATTTCAGCAAAATAAGCATCGTTGGAAGATAAGCTGCCCATGCCTTCACCGAGATATTTATTGAGTATTGACTCTATGTCGATACCGCTCATATTAATATCTTCGAAGTTGCCTGACTGGATATTCTGGAACTGCTGGAGCATAGAACTGATATCTTCGATATTACCGCCGGAAAGCTCAGGATATTGCTCAGAAAGATTGTTTATAAATGAAAGTATCTCAAATAGGCTCCTGATGTCTTCAAAAGTTTTTCCTATATTATCGAATATATCTCCAACGAAGGAGAACACACCGCCTAAGATACCCTGATTATGCTCGGTTTCAGGCTCTGCGGGAGCTTCGGGAGCCACTGTTGTGGGTGGTACTGTTGTGGTCTCTTCTTGGGGATTGGTTGTTTCTCCTAAAGAGCCACTCACGTTTGTTATATTAAGCAGTGAAATCATTCTGTAAATTGATGCCTTTTCATTTTCGCTAAGAGATGATAAATACTGTTTTGTTGCGGTGATTTTTTCACTCTCATCGGGAATTTCAAACTTCATACCGTTGATGACATTGATTTCCGGTGATGCAAACTGTGCCTTTACAACAGCACTGGCTGAACTCTTTTCGATAATATAGTTTTTCAGAGCATTTGTATAAGCAATAGGACCTGAGAGATATGCACCGTCTACATCTTTCTTCCTCTGAACTACACCGCTGATTTTTATTTCAAGTGCATTTTCGAGAAGCTTTTCCTCATTAGTGTCGATATTTTCAATGCGATGGAATGTTCCGTCACCGCTGTCGATATAATGGTCGCCGAGGGTTACAAGATAAAAACTGTGCTGACATATAGTTGCGTAGTCAAAAATAATAGGCTGTGCTTCTTCGGTATTTTTAATTTTCTTTGCAACTTCATTGTACTGCTCGTTGGTTATAAATCCGAGCTGGAACATATCTTCGATCGCAATGCTGTTTTTACTGTCAAGGACAAGAATAATTTCATTTTTATCTTTAGGCCAATTTCCGTAAAGAAGATTGTAGTTTTCATGTAGCTGTGGATTTATCATCTCTCCACCGATACCTTTAGGTATTTCATTGAAATTTTCTGCTGTAGCTGAATTCATTCCTGAGAAGAAGGAAGTACTGCCGGAGATAATTGCATCAATGATGCTTCCGCTACCCGTTGAGCCATATGAGGCTTCGCTGTCTAATTTCGGGTCGTCGTTACTGTCCATAAGTTTTCCATCGGGGTTGCGGGTGTATACGCTGAATTTAATATCATAGCCATACTCAATGCCGTTTTCTCTGAGATACTGATGAATACTGCTGTCGGGGGAGTCCAGATATTTTTTGAAATCACGCAGATTGTTATCTTTTATAACTGTGCTGAGCATACTGCCTGTTTGTAGTGTGCTGAAATCAGAATATATACCTACGCGGACTGCATCATCTTCATCCTGAGCAGACACGTTTTGCTGTTCGCCCATATCGCCTGTCATCGTATTGCCTTGAGTGTAGAAAGCGCTGTTGTCGATTGCCTGAGAGTTAATAGTAATAGGGTAGGATGACATAGTGTCTCTTTGAATGCTGTTGATATATTCTGTCATACCCGTCGAAATTGCAAGTACAAGACCGATGCCGATAATACCTATAGAGCCTGCCATTGAAGTCAGGAGAGTACGGCCTTTTTTAGTTTTAAGGTTGTTGAAGCTCAGAGCAAGTGCTGTAAAAAATGACATGGATATTCTCTTTTGTTTTTTAGGCTTCTGCAGTTGAATGTTCTCTTCATAAGGATCAGAGTCGCTGATTATTTTGCCGTCAAGAAGCCTTACAATACGGGTGGAGTACTGCTCGGCAAGCTCTGGGTTGTGAGTTACCATAATAACTAGCTTGTCTTTTGCAATTTCCTTAAGAAGCTCCATTATCTGTATACTCGTTTCGCTGTCAAGAGCACCTGTAGGCTCATCAGCAAGAAGAATATCAGGATTATTTATAAGTGCTCGGGCGATGGCAACTCTCTGCATCTGACCGCCTGACATCTGATTGGGCTTTTTGTTAATATGTGCCTCAAGTCCAACTTTTTTGAGGACTTCAAGAGCTCTTTCACGACGCTCTTTTTTTGATATGCCGGCGAGAGTGAGGGCCATCTCAACATTTGAAAGCACGCTCTGATGGGGTATGAGGTTATAGCTCTGAAATATAAAACCAACAGAATGATTACGGTAAATATCCCACTCTGAGTCGCCGTATTCTTTAGTGGACACTCCGTTGATAATAAGGTCACCGCTTGTGTATCGGTCGAGACCGCCGATAATATTGAGCATGGTTGTTTTACCTGAGCCGCTCTGACCGAGAATTGAAACAAATTCATTGTCGCGGAAACTGACACTTACACCTTTAAGCGCATGTTGTCTCATATCGGCTATAGCATATGTCTTAACAATATTCTTAAGTTGTAACATATATATTACACTCCTTTCACGCTAATCTCGAATTATACCAATTAATAGTTAATAATTGTATAATATATAATTAATAATAATTCATTTTCTTTTAAATTTAATTAAAAGAGTTACGGTCTTATTTGAAAATTAAATGAAGTATTGTAAGTGCAGCGAAAAACAACAGTCAATTCTGTTGCATTTGTTAGAAGACAGTGTTAAAATATTTATAAGAAAATTTAAGGAGTGAACATTATGTCAAACAGTATTATTTCTGCAATCGTATCAGTATATCTTTTCTTAATCGGCTTATTCGGACTTTATCCCGAAAGTGGAGAGCTCAAACAAGGTGTAAATGTTGATCCTATACCATATATTTTTGACAAGTCTATAGAGGGGTTCCGTTTTCTTTACAACGAAAGAGAGCTTCCTTTCAGAATCAAATTACCTGCAAATATGGAAGAGGGAAAAACATATCCTCTTGTAATTTTTCTTCACGGCTCTGGTGAAAGAGGTGACGATAATCAATGTCACGTGTTACCTTCGCTTCTGAAGGGTATTAAGAAGAATGGAACAGCTTGCTATATATTGATGCCTCAGCTTCATGCTGACGGTAACTGGCAGGACGATGATGTTGATGCGACTCTGACTGCGCTACTTGATTATGTTTTCGAAACCTATGCCGTTGATACCTCAAGGGTTTACATTACCGGTAACTCAAGAGGTGGGGCGGGTACCTTTGATCAGGTTTTGCGCCATGAGGGCAAATATGCAGCTGCAATGCCTCTTTGCGGATATCACGCTTCTTTCTATGAGGGTTCGGAATCCTACGAAAAATTCTCAAAGATACCTATGTGGTTAGGTCACAGTGCATCAGATACAATCGTACCCTCATCTAATTCACGCGGTGTTTATGAAGCGGTTACTGCC
>JAZTWC010000055.1:0-52282 GCA_045635665.1 Acutalibacteraceae bacterium | reverse complement strand
TTGTAAGTGCATAGCAATCATAAAAAGCATAGCTGCCAATGGTTGTCAATGAATCAGGAAGTTCAACACTTGTAAGTGCATCGCAATCACCAAAAGCCCAACTACCGATTGTTGTTATTGAGTCAGAAAAAATTATATCGGTAAGTCCGTCACAATTATTAAATGCATATCCTCCGATTGTTTCAACATCATCACCCATAGTAACCTTAACAAGGTTTGAGCACTGATGGAAGCAGTAACTTGAAATATTAGTTACACCATCACCAATAATAACCTCCTTAATACGAAGGTCATAGTTGAAAGCTTCAGGTGCAATCTTACCTGTACCTGTAATAGTAAGCACACCGTCATCGCTGAGCTCCCAATAAATGTTCTTGCTGTCACCCTCGGCAGGGTCCCCACAATAGCCACTGGTCAGATAACCGCCGCTGACAGTCGCAGCCTCAGCCTTAAACTTAGGCCACTCAAAGCCTACAAAACCGGCAAGGGGTGCCGATGAAATAAGCAAGAGCACTGTCAACATAATGGCAAGCGATTTTTTTAATGTTTTCATAATAATCATCCTTTCAAATGAAATGATTTTTGCTTTTTCAAAATATACCAATAGCATTATACACCTTTAATTCTAAAAATGCAAGGCAGAAATTTTTCTAATATATAAATCCATTTCCCTTTGCAAATCTATCATTCTAACATAGATATTCTGTTAACTGTCTTAAAACGCTCATTTATTAGCAATAATCCTATACTGATACAGCACAAAAAACTAGTATTAGGGGCGTTTTGAACAATGAACTGAAGCTTGCGGTATCAAAAGCGGTATCAATTGGGTGGTATCAATTGTTTGAGACTCGGAAGTTGCTCTTTAGTACGAATATATTATAGCAAGTTTAAGAAAAAAGCAATATGTTGATAATAACTCACCCCGATATCGAGGTGAGTTTTACCGTTATTAATAGTGTTTTGCACCGCAATCACAAACAGGATTCATCTTGAACAGTTTCCAGAAGAAACGAACTATCTTCCAGATGAAGCCCATAAAGCCCGTCTTGTGGCACATATGGTCACAGTTCTCTGCCTTGGTCTTGCCGCAGCTTGTACAAACATTGTCTTTGTAGTCGTGTCCTTTTGCAGCAATTGTTCTGCTGTTTTCGTTACCGCAAAGTGAACAGATTGATTTTTCAATACCTTCTTCTATGCAAGTCGGCACTTTGACTACTATATATGCCCCCATGTTATGACCAAGAGCAGGTATTCTTTCATGTGCAACAAACACTTTGTCGCAGACACTGCATTTTACACCATCTGTCAAACCAGAGTTTCTGCAGGTAGCATCCTTACCTTTAACAATTTCTTCGGTATGACCTAAAGCTTCGATAACAGTCTGTTCAACAAGTATTTCATCGCAAACAATGCACTTAACAATATCTGTGAGACCTGTTTCAGTACAGGTTGCAACCTTACCCTCAATTATTTCTTCAGTATGACCCAAAGCTTCAATAACAGTCTGTTCAACAAATATCTTATCACAAACAGAACACTTAACAATATCTGAAAGGCCAGTTTCACTACAAGTGGCCTCTATACCCTTAATTATTTCTTCCTTGTGTCCGAGAGCAGAAAACTCATCCGTTACATAAGTATCTTTGCAAACTGAACAGGTATACGTCGTGTATCCTATTTCGTCACAAGTCGGTGCTGTTACTACACTTTCATAACTGTGTCCATTTGAAATGCAATATACTTCTTCATATGAAATGTTCTCTGCAACTTCACCTGTTTCCTCATCAAGCTCAGCTACAACATAGAAACTGAAATGGTCAGCATCAAAAATAAGATAACCGTTTTCTTTTCTTGGTGTGTAGGATGTTTTGTTTCCGTTTTCATCGATACGGTAAACTGTGTAGTTCTTGTTTATGTTTTCACCTACATAGAATCTGATTTCAAGTGTTCCGTCAGGCTGAACACTTACATCGTTTTCGAGTAAAGTAAGATCAAGAACAGCTGTATTCCACCAACCGTCTCTATATGTAACTTTATAAGTGAGCTGTTGACTGTTTGTAACACCACAAACCTGACAGTTCACCTTTTCAATAAGTGTTCCGTCATTCGTCTGCTCAACAACAGCCTTGGCACTGTGTTTAGTTGCTTCAGCAGTTTCTTCGTAACTATCACCGCAAGCACATTCATATACAGTTACAATACCCTCAGTACATTTTCCGTATGAATAGGTTTTATTATACTCATGAGTATGTTTGGGTGTATAGATTGCTGTAAATGTAATATTGTAATTAGGCATTGTGGAGGGAACACTTGGTGACCACTTAAGGAAATCATAATATGTTTTTTCAGCAACTTTAGGAATAATTATTTCCTCACCGAACATATAAGTTTCTGTAATTTTGCTGTTTTCTGAAATCCAGGTAACAGTGTATTCTGTACTGTCAACAACATTTGCTTCAAAGACAATATAGTCACCATCAACAACAGTTCCTTCGGGTATATTCCACTCAGCAAGAGCACTTTCGGGAGCCACAATATTATCGCCAAGCTTTGATTCTTCAATTCTGTAAACAACACCATTAATAGTAAACACTACAAGTTTTCTGTCGGGTTCAAGAGTTACCGAAGGAACGGTAAATTTATCAATTGTTTCTCCGTCTAATTCTACACCTGCATCCTCTGTGTTGGTATTAACTTCTGTAAGACCAAGAGAATCTTTATCAGCCGATACATTGAATGAAACCTTTGCAGAATAATAACTGCTTCCGTCATCGTTGTAAATTTTCTGAGCTCTTACATTTTCAAAACGAAGAGTTGTTGTTCCGTCATCATTTCTTGTAACAGTAATATCCTCGTTTCTTATACCGAGTTCTTTGATAAGTCTTTCTCTCATCTCGGTTTCCTGTTCAATAGTGAGTGTAAATTCCTTCGAAACAGTATCAACGATTGTTACCTTATCGAATGTTTTAACCTCATAAACACTACTCAGAAGAATCTTTGAGAAGATTTCGCTGAGCTTGCTCGTATCCTGAACACCGAGATAATAACCTGAACTCTTTGAGCCCTCACCCATTTCTGAGACTACAATACTTCCTGCCTCTTTATAGTTTGAAGATACAGCGTGGAGGAATCGGTTGAAGTCATAGGACTTGAAGGTGTCCCTGTTATCAGTTTTCACACCATACATGTCTGAAGTGAAGTTTGCTGTCGGGTCTGCATTTGCATGAACACCGATGCTGTAAACCTTTGCACCATGTGAGTTTTTAAGCTCATACGCTTCAGTGATAGCCTTGGCGGCTGTTGTTTTTACAAGATCTGTTTCTTCGCCCCATGATGTTGGTGTACCGTCGGTGATGAAAAGTACAATTCTTTCTCTGTCTGCTTCTTTAGCTGTAACAGCAAAAATATTGTTAGCCATTTCAAGACCAAGATGAGCAGATGTAGCACCGTCAGCCACAACAGAATTTATACCCTTTGTTATGTTTGCATTTATACCATTTGCAGCTACAACAGGTATAAGAGCTGATGCATAATGTGAACTCTTGAGAGATTTGTAATTGACACTACTGCCGTTATTAGTTGCAAGAATGCCTGTATTTTTGTAGTTACCGCCGTTATAATCAGAGTAAGAGAAACCTACCACTGCTACTCTATGCTGAGCACCTGTTGCTACTGCATTTTCATAGATTTCATAAACGAAATCATTTGCACATTCAACAAGAGCATCTCTCTTTGTCTTTCTGTTGCTTGAAAGTGTTTCGGCCATACTGCCTGACTGGTCAAGAACAAGAATAACATCAACGGGCTTTGTTTTTTCTGAGAGAATCTTAATATTCTTTGAGTCTGATTTTGCTTCAAGAGTAATGTTTACAACACCATTATTGTACTCTACTTTCTTTTCTGCATCAGGTTCAGTTACATCGTTGATTTCAATTTCGGTGTAACGTCCGTAGATTACAATATCCTCATCCTTGAGTTCATATTCATCCCATGCAAAGGTATAGTTGTCATACTTATCAACGGGAGGCTCTGCTACAAACTTATCACCCTGAGTAAATGTTACTTCAGCTACAATTTTGTCTTCCTTGAAGAATGGAGCTGTTGTAACAAAGGTTGCAGTGAATGTTGTCTTGACAAGTGGAGAAATTTCAACGGTGTAATAGTGCGAAGCGTCATAACTGCATTCGTAGTAATCATAACCTGCTACACCATAATCAGGAGCCTTGCACTTTTCATCAATCTTATGATAATCGTGTCTGTGAGCAGGAATGATTTCGCCGTCAGAGAACTTCACATCACAGCCGAGACAATGAGTGCTACCTGTATAACCGTCTTCTTCACAAGAATTTTCTTTTGCATCCTTGATATAAGTTTCACCGATGTGGTTATTTGCATCAAGGGGAACATTTTCTTGCTTTGTGTGTGATGCATCATTTTTACAGATATAAGTCTTGATACCGTGATCCTTGCAGGTTGAAACAGGATTGATTACACCATCATCCCAATCATGAGGAAGAGTTTCAATTTCTCTTGTTTCGATGTGAGCTTCGCTGTTCTTGCAAACTCTCTTTTCTTCGCCCGCTTCACCGCAAGTGGGCTCTTTGACTGTTTCCCATTCACCCCAATCATGTTCTGCGGGGAAGCCAAAGTTGTTATTAATTGCATCACCAAGTTCTTTAGCACCAAAGATGATATCAACAAGTTCAAAGATGCAATCCTTGTATTTTTCCGATTCAAAGAGTATCTTTGCAGTTACTTCAAGAACAATTTCATCACCGGGACCAAATTCATCGACAAACTTTGCTTTGTCAAGTGTTTCTTTTACATATATCTCTTCTACAACTTCACCGTTTGAATAGTGGGTTACCTTTGTTTGTGAAATACCTGTAAGTACATGAGCAACATTGTAAATGGGCCTATCAGATACATTCTTAAGGATAATCTTAACGGGATACTCGTCACCGCAATGAGTTATTGAGGGAACTTCAAAGGTAATGTTGAATGCTTTGCCCGAATATACCTTAATTGCTTCTTCAGCAGTGTATTCATTTGAAAAATCTTCATTGAAAGGCATAATTCTGCCTTCGAGGGTTGCTGTAAGGTCATAGATACCCTCTTTATCACCACGGACATACCATTCACAGTCAGCCTGACCGCCTTCGAGGATTGTACCCATCTGCTGAGAAAGAGTCTGCACACCTTCGCTCATATCAGCAAGAGAAAGACCTTCGGGCAGATTAAGTGTAGCAACGGTATCCTCAATCCAGTCGGTATTTGAATTATTGTAAGCATAAAGCTGTACGTGGAACATTTCCTTAAGCCAGATAATATCACCTGTGATAATAAGGAAGAAACGCTCAGTCGGGTGAATAGTAACTGTCTCACCAAAGATCTCATGGGTACTGTTATTCTGATAGAAATAATCACCGTTACCATTCACATAGAAAGTATCTGTAACAGTTTCCTTTTTAGGCTCTTCTGTGCCTGAACCTGAACTATCACCTGAAGTCTCCTTCGCAGTAAATTCAAAGGTTACCTCGTACTTGACAACATTGTTATTACCTGGAGCGGTAATATCGATACCTGCATCTTCTATTTCTTCTTTCGTCATCGGTGTGGTAACAAGTTCAGCTTCAACAATAGGTGAACTGCTAAGACCGATAGCAGGAATTTCATTTTCACCGTGAACGATGTCAATAGTAAGTGTTCTGCTGATTAATCCCTTAGCATATGCAGTAATAATGTTTTCGCCCACGGGAAGAACAATGGAAACCTTACCATTTTCATCAGTATAGAAAGTTGATTCACCCTCAGCATCTGTTGAAACAAAGATGCTTGCGTTTTTGATGGGTGCTTTTGTTGTTGCGTCAAGAATGGTGAAGTTTGCTATGCCGTAGTTTTCATCCTGACTATAGTCAACCTTGATACGGTCAATTTTTTCTGCTCCGACAACGTTGCACACTGTACAAGTAGCTTCTTTTTTACCCTCTTCCACTGTGGTGGGTTCTTTGATAGTTGTCCAATCAACAAAATCGTGACCTGTAGCCTCAATAACTTCAACATCAGTTGCTCCGCATTTGCAACTATAAGTAATCGAACCATTTTCTGTACAGGAAGGCAAAACATATCTGCTATCCGTTACAGCTAAATCTGTTAAACTTAATGCTGGACGAACACCACTGTCAGTTTGAGTAACATTATTATAATTACCATAAAAATATCCTATTTCGTTCACAAGGCAACAACTGTTGGAATTATATCCTGGTGTACGCAAGAACCAGAATGAGCTGTTATAACCGCTAATCGTATACAATCCTTGATTCTTAGCATAATCACTGCCTTGTGCTTCTCTTGTTGTACTGCTGCCTTTTTCGCTGGAGCTGAAACCGTATTTGCTGGTTTTCACATCATTACTTGTCAGAAGGAAAACTTTGTCATCCGTAGCTTCACCATCAAGTCTTTCATATCCAGCAGTACCTTGCAACGTAAAATAGCCCTTATTGTCAATTCTTGTTGTTTTAATTTCACTTCGCTGGTTTTCTGTAAACGCAACATTATAGAAATCATTATTAAGCCAATTTCTTATTGAGCTAGTTTCATAGTCGCTTGCATAATTTGTAAAGTTTGAATCATTAAAATATGCGTATTTGCTTTCAGTTGAATTACTGTTATTGTAAACAGTATTGCTGTACGCCTGTGTATCTAACAGATATTCACTTACAACCAAACCTGCATTTAGATCGAGAACACGCCAATTAATCGGTTCAAATTTGAACCAATACAAAGTATTTATATTATAACCATTCTCATCTTGGTATGAACTTGATTTGGAAGATGCAGAAGTTGTTGAATATGGTCTATACTGCGTGAATTTTACACCTCTGTATTTATTACCCTTATATTCAACATCGGTGTATCTCATCCAATCTCCTTGTACCATTGAACCGTATTTACCATTACCGCTATAATAACCGTAACTTGTCCAATTATCCCATTCAGGAGCAAGGGAATTCAACTCAGCAATTAAAGTACCATCTTTTACTTCGGATTGGGGATATGAACCGAACTGAACAATATTTCCTACTTTGTATTGATTTTTCCAATCAATAAAAGTATGAGGAAGTTTTTCAATAGTTTTTCTGCCTACATAACCACACTCGCAACGGATTTCAGTGTAACCTTCTGTTGTGCAAGTTGCATCAACAATCACTCTTTCACTTGCCTTACAGGAATCTGTATATATGTGAGGATTTTCCCATTCACAGATGAAGCCTGCTGTATTTAAATTAACTCCACCAGTAACTCTTTCATCTAAATCATAATAAGCATCGTTCCATTTAAATTTGATGGATGGGCTTACATGTAAATAGTTCTCAAATTCCCCTTCTAAACTTTCTCGATTATTAGGTTCACCTGCATTCCAGTTTGTATATTCAAATGGCTCACCTGTGATCCATTTCCATTCACCTTCAACTTCAGTATCTGTTGCCCCGAGCCAATAATTATCTCTAGGTGAATTGTTCAAAAGATCCGCAATAATATTTTGTTCTTCACTAGAAGTAACCGTCATCAAATGTCCGCCCATTTCTTCACAACGGGCTTTGGCTTCAAACCAATCTAATGATTCCTCAAAAGCTTTGTAATAATTGCCGTCATATGAAATTGCATCGTTTGGAATGTCCAAGGTGTGGCTGTCGATATCATAGTTATAGTGACGTTTTGCATTTGTTAAAGTAGTATTATATCGTCCAAAACTAATTTTATTCCATTGGGATTCAACTCCTGAATAATACACATTACTAATACTTGGAGATAGATAAAAAACATCAGAATCAATTGTAGTTATACCCGAACCTAAAATTACAGTTTTTAAGGCTCCGCATAATTCGAAAGCACCATAGCCTAAAGTCGTTACACCATCAGGGATTACAAGTGTTTCCAAACCATCGCAATGCAGAAATGCAAATGCCTCTATAGATTTTAATGTGCTAGGAAAATCGACACTTTTAAGATGGTCATAGGCGATAAAAACTCTGCTGCCAATATAAGTAACCCCTTCGGGCACTACTAGGTTCTCAACAAACTGCCCATCAATATATAACTTACCCCCACCGTAAACAAACGGACTTGCACTATCAGGATATATAGCCATTGAACACCATGAAGCGACATCGCCTTCAAAGTATATCTCTTTCAAATTGCTTGTATTGTAAAAAGAACCTTCACCAAGACGGCGAATACCTGACGGCAATGTAATCGACGTAAGTGTTTTGTTATTATAAAACAAATTATTTCCTATTTCTGTAACTTTAATTCCATCTATTGTTTCAGGAACAACCACCTCGCTCTCTCCACCTCTATATGCAGTAATCTGAGCTGTTCCGTCACTTAAAACAGTATAAGAAAAATCACCTGAATCAATGGCATCAGCCTCAAAAGAAAACCACTCCGGCAACTCCAACCCCACAAATCCCTGCAGCGGTGCAGAGGTGATCAGCATAAATATTACCAAATATGCTGCAAGTAATTTTTTTAACGTTTTCATTATAACATCTCCTTTAAGTAATTTTCTTACTTGTTATTTTACTCCTTTAATTCACAATTGTCAATTGTGTAGGTAAGCTATTGATATAGTTGAAATAGCGTTAAATATTGTCGTTAAGCCACAAATAGTATCAACTTGGTATCAATCAATTTTTTAAGTCTCAATCCCCCTTTATTTTGCCGGGATTTTGCAATTATCTATACCCTTCCCGCTCTTCTACGGGATAGTGTTATATTCTCCAAACAAAATATAATCCCCTGTTTTTATATCAAAACAGGGGTAGATTTTACTATTTCCAACCATTATTCTGTCTCCGGTATCAAATGGATGGTATCAATTATTTTTTGAGATACGCTTAAAGTTTAAGCACGATAATTATATCACAAGACTTAATAAAAATCAACCTATTATTGCTTTGTTTATTATTACTCCAGCAAATCCTCAACATCACAACCGAGTGATTTTGCAAGACTTAAAACAATATTAACTTGAGCTTTGTTAAT
This sequence comes from Acutalibacteraceae bacterium, assembly GCA_045635665.1. Taxonomy (GTDB): domain Bacteria; phylum Bacillota; class Clostridia; order Oscillospirales; family Acutalibacteraceae; genus UBA6857. The sequence continues at coordinate 43,231 of JAZTWC010000055.1, read as the reverse complement.
GTCGTTTTGACGTTGTTCATAGAGCTGAATCATACGGACAGATACACCTGAAACCTCACTTAATTGCTGTTAAGTAAAGCCTCTTGCTTTTCGTATTTAGCATAGTCTTGTTTTTCGATTCGTTTTATTACGGGCTATAATTTTATTTGCTGTTTCAACAAATTTACTTTCATCAGCCTCGTGTAGAATATACATAGATAATACGGTCGAAAGCATAAGTCCGTTCTTTACCATATCTTCAAATCTCTGATTTGTTATCCACTGATAATATGCAAGTATCCAGCCTGCCCAATACTCTCTACCCTTGAAATCGGAATATGAAGGCTCTTTCTTTTCATAAGAAACATTGGTTGCTTTGAGAACTGCATCTGCAAGCTCATAGCCTGATATTCGATATAATGTTATTTTAGCCGAAATTTAACTATATACGAAACTTCATCGCTCACTTTTAAAATGCAAATGATTGATGAAATGAGTGATGAAACTAAAAACGGAGACAGCCAACGGATTATCCGCTGGCTGTTGTTCATTTTCAAACCCTCGATATCACCACCAAGTGATTTTAAAGATTTTCGCCTTGTTTGTTCTTTAATAATTTGATATAATGAATAATAAATACTGAAAAATCAGAGGTGTAGTTTTATGTATAACGAACTTCTATACTACAACAAACCTGCAAAACACTATATGGAGGCTTTGCCCCTTGGTAACGGCTCACTTGGAGCTATGTGCTACAGCTCCGTCGGCACAGATGTGATTTCCCTCAATCACGATACACTTTGGACAGGACATCCTCGTACTATCAAAAAAGATGGAGCTTACGAGTCATATCTCAAAGCTCAGAGGCTTGCTCTTTCGGGCAAATATGTCAAGGCACAGAAAGAAATCGAGGCGAATTTTCTCACTTGCTGGTCTCAGGCTTATATGCCTTTCGGTGACCTGAAGCTAGATTTCGAAAGTGACAATTTTGACACTTTCGAGCGTAGTCTTGATTTGTCAAAGGCTGTGCTAACTAATACATACAAATCAGATGGAGTAAGCTTCAGAAAGACAGCCTTTGTATCGCATCCTGACGATGTGATGGTGTATAGAATTGAGTCCGAAAACGGCAAAACTTTCTCTTTCAAGGCTGAGCTTGACTGTCCTTTGAAAAATGAGACTTACACATCTGACGGCTATATTATCGTTGATGGTGAGTGCCCAGGTGATGCTGACACACAGCACTCGTCTTATCCTTGCCACAGCCTTATTTATTCCGACAAAGACGAGGAAAGAGGCATCTTGTTCCGCGGTGCTCTCAAGGTCGATACCGACGGCGAAATCACCGAAGACAAGGCGGACTTAGATATCAAAAACGCAACCTTTGCAACCATATACTTCACTATAAAAACAAGCTTCAACGGCTTCGACAAGTACCCTGCCGTAGAGGGCAGAGAGTACAAAAATCTTTGCATTGAAACTTTAGATAAAGCTTGCAAACTTAGGTTTGAAGCTATCAAAGATAGACACATTGCAGACTATAAGTCATACTATGACAGAGTTTCTTTTTCTCTCAGTTCAAGCGACAGTAAGCTGATACCCACTGATGAAAGAATCAAAGCTTTTCAGAAAAACAAGAACGATGATGGCCTTTATGTGCTTCTCTTCAATTTCGGCAGATACTTACTGATTTCATCTTCAAGGGCTGGTACTCAGGCTACTAATCTGCAGGGTATATGGAGTAACAGCACAAAGCCCTCCTGGAACTGTAACTACACCACAAACATCAACACACAGATGAACTACTGGCCCGTGCTCCCTTGCAATATGCCTGAGCTTATGACACCGCTTACAGACCTGTTAAAGACCTTATCCGTTACAGGTGAAGAGACTGCAAAGAATTTCTACAACGCCAAGGGCTTTGTGGTTCACCACAATTCTGATATATGGGGCTTTTCATATCCCGTACAAGGCAGAGCCTGTTGGGGCTATTGGCAAGGTGGTTCGGGTTGGTTGTGCCGTAGCCTGTTTGAGATTTATGAGTACACACTCAACAAAGATTTCCTCGGAAAAACTGCTTACCCCATTATGAAGAAAGCAGCAGAGTTTTATCTTGATATTCTCACCGAAGATGAAAAGGGCAATCTCATAATCTGTCCCGCAACCTCTCCCGAAAATAATTTCAAAAATGGCTTCGGTTCATCAGCGACCTCAAAGAGTACAGCTATGATGAACAGTATAGTTCTTGATTTGTTTATGAGTTGTAAAAAGAGCTGCGAGGTACTGTCGGTAAAAGATGTCTTCTATACTAAAATCTGCGACAGCATACAAAAAATAAAGCCTCTATGCATCGGTAAAAACGGTGAGCTTCTTGAATGGAATGAGCAGATCCCTGAAAGAGAAGTACATCACAGACATGTGTCACATCTTTATGCTCTGCACCCTGCAAACCTCATAACCTATGAGAAGGATAAGGAGCTTTTTGACGCTTGCAAAAAGACCTTGGAAATCAGAGGTGACGACGGTACAGGCTGGAGCCTTGCTTGGAAAATCAACTTCTGGGCAAGATTACGTGATGGCAACCACGCCATCTCACTTGTGGACAGACTTCTTACTCTTGTTGATACCGACGGAGAAAACTATCACCACGGTGGTGTTTATCCGAATCTATTTGATGCACATCCTCCCTTCCAGATTGACGGCAATTTCGGTGCACTCAGCGGTATCTGTGAAATGCTTTTACAGTCTGACGGTGAAAACATTTATCTGCTTCCTGCTCTTCCCGACAAATGGAAAAACGGCTCTGTTAAAGGCCTGGCTGCAAAGGGAAATGTTACTGTTGATATTGAATGGGCTGACGGAAAGGTAACAGATTATACTATTCACGGAAACAGCGAAAAGCTAAATATTATAAAATGCAAATAAACAATTAATTTAAGGAGAAACCTATGGAAAAGTATCTTATCAACCCTAATCAGAAAATCAGTAAGATAAACAAAGAGATTTACGGCCATTTTTCGGAGCATCTCGGCAGATGTATTTACGAGGGGCTTTATGTCGGTGAGGACTCCCCTATCCCTAATGTCAATGGTATGAGAAAAGATGTTGTTGATGCTCTCAAGGATATGGGTATTCCCGTACTTCGTTGGCCCGGCGGTTGCTTTGCTGATGAGTACCATTGGAAAGACGGCATCGGCCCAAAAGAAAGCAGAAAAAAGATGATTAACACCCATTGGGGCGGTGTTGTTGAAGACAACAGCTTCGGTACTCACGAGTTTTTTGAGCTTTGTGAACAGCTCGGATGTGAAGCTTATGTCAACGGCAATGTTGGCTCAGGCACAGTTCAGGAAATGAGCGAATGGGCCGAATATATGACATTTGACGGTGTATCTCCTATGGCTGATCTTCGTAAGGCTAATGGCAGAGAGAAACCTTGGAAAGTAAAATATTTCGGTGTTGGCAACGAAAACTGGGGCTGTGGAGGTAATATGCACCCTGAGTTTTATGCTGACCAATACAGACGCTATGAAACCTATGTCCGTGACTATGACAGTAACAATCACATCTATAGAATTGCTTGCGGTGCAAATGCTTTCGACTACAACTGGACAGATGTACTTATGAGAAAAGCAGCAGGTCGTATGAATGGTTTATCCCTTCACTATTACACTATCACTCACGACTGGGATCACAAGGGCAAGGCTCTTGAATTCACCAAAGACGAATACTATCTCACTATAAAAAATGCATACAAAATGGAAGAACTTGTACGCCGACACGGGGATATTATGAATCGCTATGACCCCGACAAGAGGGTTGGTATGATAGTTGACGAATGGGGTACCTGGTACGATGTTGAAGAGGGTACAAATCCCGGCTTCCTTTATCAGCAGAACACTATGAGAGATGCTATTGTTGCAGGTCTTACCCTTAATATTTTCAACAAGCACTCTGACAGAATCAGAATGGCAAATATCGCACAGACCATAAATGTTCTTCAGGCTGTGGCTCTGACCGACGGCGAGGATATGCTCCTTACTCCCACATATCACATTTTCAAAATGTATAAGGACCATCAGGAAAACACACTCCTCGGCTCATATATCACTACTCCCAACCTTGCCGACAAGGGTACCCTACCTAAACTTATAGAAAGCGCTTCAGTTAAAGAAGACGGTACTATTATTGCAACTGTAGTCAACACATCTGCTGATGAGAGTGCAGACATTCACTGTCAGATAGCAGACTTTAATCTCAAAGATCTTTCAGCAGAAATTCTCACAGGCGACATCCACAACTACAACAGCTTTGAGAACAAGAATGTAGCCTACACAAAAGCTTTCAGCGATTATGAAATCCTCGCAGACGGATTCAAAACTACAATCCCTCCCTGCTCAGTTGTTAAGTTTGTAATCAGATAATATGGCAGAATGTAAAAGATGTCTGCTTCACGAGGCAGCAGAAGAGGATACACTCAAAAGCATAAAGGAACGAATTGACAAGCTATCTGAAAAAGAAAAAGCCCCCGATGAGCTTTATGAAAAAAGACTCAGCGAGTGCAAAAGTTGCGACAATCTCATATCAGGTGTATGTATGAAATGCGGTTGCTATGTGGAATTCAGAGCAGCGTTTAAAAAGAATAACTGTCCCAATGTGAAAGACAGAAGATGGTGAATATAGTAAAAGTACCTACCAGAACGGCAGGTACTTTGTTTTTTAACAAGATAATCGTCTTACTTATTTGCAATCAATAAAGATTTTTTCTTTTCTGTGGCCATCCTTTATACCTCTGCAAGTGAAGTTTTCAATTTTGAGATTTCGGCAGTGTCTCGCCCATATGCCGTAGGCGGGAAGATTTCTGAATCTCCAGCACTCAGGATAAACCTTTGTATATTCGGGGATAAAAAGTCGGTTATCTTTAATCTCAATGGCATCACGATAAGTTATATCGAAGTTTTTGAGAGTTACATCAGTACAATACTTTGTCTTAAGCTTTTGTTTGTAACCTGCAACGATTACAGGAAGCTCTACATTTGTAGCCTTTATATCTTCAACTGTTATATTATACATTTCGCTCTTGCCGTCAAAAATATTTTTGCCTACAGGCTTCTCATCCCCTGCCTCTTTGACGATTTCGGTTTTGTTTGCAGTTGCAGATGTTACCTCTGCAGCTCGGTTGCGGTTACCTAAACGAATAAACAACGGACAAGTACATCTGTCCATAGTTATATTTTTAACTTTCACATCGTGGACTTTAGCACCATCACAAGCCTCAATCGACACCCCCGAAACAGCACCGGGATAAAGGTCTGTCATTAAAAATTTGCAATCTTCAACAGTTACATCATAAATATCATAGGTTGTTTCTGTGCCGATTTTGAAGCAGTTTGTTCTTGAGATAACCTCGCAGTTTCTCACAGTGATACCGTGCATTTCTTTCTCACAGCCACACCAGATAGCATTTTTGAGTACAATTCCGTCATCGGCCGTTGACACAAAGCAGTGGTCAATTTCTACATTACAACTTCCTGCAATATCAAAGCCGTCGGAGTTTGCAACATTTCGGTTATTCCATATGACAGTATCAGTGATTTTCACACTGTCGCACACGAGCATTTTATATGTCCACCAAGGCGAGTCTTCAAAAATAATGTTACGTATCTTTACATTTCTGCACTTTTCAGTAAGAAGAATCGAGCCATACTTTGACTTATGAGCAAATCTGAGCTGCGCACGATAATCCTGACGCATCTTAATAACATCGATTACAGGTGAAGGAGTAAACATATTTTCACTGACGGGCTTAAGACCAAAAAGAGTACCATTGCCAATAAGCTTTCCACCACCGGTTATGGAAATATTATCACAGTCAAAGGCATAAATCAGAGCATTATGTTTGTATCCTTTACCACTTGTGTTAGCCGAAAGCGAGCTATCTTTATCGATGAATAATGTCACATTACTGCGAAGAAAAATTGTTGTAGTTATATACATACCACCACTGATTAAAACAGTACCGCCACCGCCTTTATGGCATTTGTCTATAGCCTGCTGAATGGCTTTCGCATTGGCTTCATCAGTTGCATTTATATCAGCACCATAATCTCTGATATCGTAACAATTATCAGGTGCTTGTTGTGTAAAATCAATATATTTTTCCAAGGGGTAATAGGATGAATAGTCGCCCTCTCGCACCTCGGTATAAGGCTCCCCTGTTGTTACACGAAGATCCTTGCCGAATAATAAGGTGTTCAGCTTATCAAATATGTTTCGTTTTATTTTCATATATTGCCTCGCAAATTAAATTGTTTTATGTAATTTTATCATATTTTCACTAAAAAATAAATAGGTAATACATTTTATATCACATATTGAAAACTAAAAGTTATATAATCAACTCAGCCATTTACAAATTATACATCACTGAAACCTATCAATATGCTAAAATAAAATAAAAAGGAGTGTTTAATATGAAAAAAATTATATCTGTTATTTTATCCGTAATACTAATTTTATCTATGGCAGTTACTGCTTTTGCTTCAGCAGAAACACCTTATGATGATAGTCAGTTTTTCGATTACAAAGGTTATTCTGTCCATTACAGAGAGTGGAAAGCTGAAGAACAGAAAGGTCAGATAATTTTCCTTCACGGCTTTGCCCACACAACATACTGTTGGCATAATATGGCTGAAAAGCTTGTAGCCGAAGGTTATACTTGTGTACTCGTTGATCTTCCCAACTTCGGATATTCTTCAAGAGATACTATGGAAATGGAAAGACTCCCTCGTGAAGAAATTGTACACGCTCTGATGGTTTATCTTTCAGACGAGGCCTGGTATGTAGCAGGCCACTCTATGGGCGGATTTGTTGCCGAGTCTGTTTATGATAAGTACCCTGAAAGTGTCAACAATCTTCTCCTTTATGGTACCAGCGGCAACATAAACACCCCTGAAATGTCAAAATTTGTGGGTAACCCTAAACTTATCAAGCTTCTTGTGCCCTTACTCAAACGCCTTGCTAAGCACGAAAAAGTTATCGATAAAATTATAAAGGTAGCCGTTAAATTCTGCTTCTTTGACAATGAATATTTTGCCGCATATGACTACTCGGAAATAGTAAAGAGTTTCGTCAGACCCGGTACAGGCGAAGGTATTTTCTATTCTTTCTCAATGCTCACCGACACAAACTATGAGGCAATTAAAAATGGCCCAGCTGTTCTTTACATCAACGGCAGCAAGGATAAGGTAATCAAAAAGAGTGCCGTGCAGTTCCTTATTGATAACCTTCCTGAAAACAGTGAATACCATATTATCGAGGGCGGCGGACACCTCTTTATTGAAAACTATGCTGATGAAGCAGCGGAATTAACACTCAGATTCCTTGAAAAGAATCCTGAAAAATAACAGAAAAGCTAAAAAGTCTGGTACAACGAGTACCAGACTTTTAATTTTACTCTGTATGATAAGCTCCTCTTGCCCATAGAATCCACTTTGAACGATCCAGAGGATTTACTCCGTTTCTCGGATTTATATGATCTAATCCATCATTACACTCACGATAGCCGTAGAACGACTGAGAAAGCACTGCCTTGCCCGAAGTTAGAGTTGCAAGCCTTTCAGGGAAATTCATAGATGTTGCAACGGGTACTATAGCTTCGGTTGTAACCATTCCCGAACGGATAACGGGGCTGTCGTATTCGCCGCCCATTTTAACAACTTCAGAGAATATTTTACCTGAAAAATCTTCGGGTGCAGTTACACGGATTTTAAGTAGCGGTTCAAGAATAGTTGAACCGATTTCATTCATTCCGTTCATAAAAGCCATAGGGGTACAAACAAAGAAGTCTAAGGGATGGGTATGAATAGTGTGATGCTCACCGCCCACCAGAGTACACTTAAAATCTGTTACCTCCCAGCCATAAAGACCTTGTGACAAACACTGATTAAATGATGTTCTGATGTGAGACTGATAACGGTAATAGCACTGATTATTAGGCAATCTGCCGTGATACGAGACTCCGTAACCTCTTGGCATAGGCTCAATATAAAACTCAACTACAGCCCAGCAGGGCTTCGGCATAGTATATCTTGCAAGACCCGTTCCTGCAGTTGAAGGAGTTTCTTTATAAATAACTGTCGGAGGTGAAAACACAGCAGAAAGATTATATCTCTCTTTTAGCAGATTTGACAGTACCTCAAGCTGAATTCTACCCGTGGTGCTGATAGTTATTTCCTTCTGTCCGTTCTCCCATTTTGCATCTATGTATGGTTCTTCATCTGAAAGCTCACCCAGAGCAGCTGCAAGAGTTGGTACCTTGAGAGGATCACCATCTGTAGGCGTTACCTTAACACGAAGAAATGGATTTACCAGATTAGCTTCTTCACTTTTAACGGGCGTGCCGATATAAAAACCGTTTTTAGCCGACGGTAAACCGCAGACAGCGGCCACATCACCGCTTCGCACAACACCCGTATCTGTACTTTTTGCACCGCAGAATTTCTTTATCTGCGACACTTTTTCTTTTATGGATTTCTTCTCCTCAATATCGACAGCATCGGTTTCAATGATAAGCTTCTTTTCAGGGATAAAAAGCTCTACCTCGTCTCTGTTTGCGATCTCACCACCGAAAAGGCGGATATGAGAAACCTTGCCAAGGTTTTTATCGTGCTCGATTTTAAAGATAATACCACATAAATTATCAGTTGCTCTGCGAGTGGAATCAGGCATATATCTCACAAGCACATCTGCCACCTCTTTTATACCGACAGCATATTTTGCACTGCCAAAAACAACAGGTGTAAGTCTGCAATCAGATATCTCCTTACGGATAAGCTCATCTGCCTTTTCTTTAGAGAGAACCTTATCATCAAGGAAAAGTTCAGCAACCTCATCAGAGATATCAGCAAGGGTTTCCGTAGCTCTTTCACAGAATGCTTCGTCATTAAGTGGCACAATATGGCAGTTTTCTGTGCCCTCATTCTCTATATCTGTCATAAGCATATGGGCTTGGGACGAGATACCTTCAAGTTCTTTTATTACACCGCTTACATCGGCACCTGCTCTGTCAACCTTATTGATAAAAACAAGCCTCGGCAAATTTGCAGCATCAAGGGATTTGAGAATATTCTCCGTGTGAGCACGTACCCCCTCAACAGCCGAAACGATTACAACCGCATAATCGAGAGCAGAAAGAGCACGTTCCACCTCCCCTGCAAAATCTATATGTCCAGGTGTATCGATAATATTAATAGTAACTCCCTGCCACTGTGTAGTAGCAGTAGCTGTACGTACAGAGATGCCACGCTGTTTTTCTATGGAAAGGTTATCCGTTGCCGTTGTGCCCGAATCAACAGAGCCTGCAGAGCGAATGGCACCTGTCAGATACAACAGCTGCTCTGTCAGAGTGGTTTTGCCCGAGTCAACATGAGCAAGTATTCCTATATTATGAATCTTTTGGGACATAATCTGTTATCTCCTTAATTTATCAGAAATCAAATTAAGCTCAGAACACAAGCATTATACGTTATCACCGTCAAGCTGTTTTACAAAGCTCTTTCCGTCACCTTGAATTTAAGTTCGATTTCCTTTATAGAATATCACAAAAGCAATAATAAGTAAAGGATAAGTGAAGAAGCGGATAAACATTTTCCTTCGCAATAAAACCAAATCAAAAATTGTCAGACAATGCAAAAAGACATATTGAATTATCGGAATTTTATTGTATAATAAATTTGTAACTAATATAGTCTAGGAAAAAACTTATGAAAAAGACAAAATTATATCTATATCAGCAGTTGTTGTAATTATCTGTACTGTATTACTTTTGGTTTTTGGCGATAAAAAAATCACCCGCAAGTCCTACAGTCGATAATACAGGAGCCAATACAGTAACTGCTTATAACACCGAAACAGCTAACTATGAATTATCCATAGATGCTGATAAAAAAATACACGATATAAGTGATCTGCTTTTCGGTGTTTTCTTTGAGGATATCAACTTTGCGGCTGACGGTGGACTTTATGCCGAAATGATCGTTAATCGCTCATTTGAATATACAGAGTTCGCTGTAGAAGATGCTCTTTATCACTGGAACAAGGTTGGTGATGCTGATATCGAATACCAACAAGATGAGATTGAAGAAATATTTATTGAAGCCGAAAGATATTTACAGACTTATAAAAGAACTCAATAAAGAACTAAATGATATAGGCATTCTCACTCAGTGTGGCGTTGTAAGGGCCGACTACTTTCGAGAGAGTTTATATGTAACATTAAAGCCTGCCATCCATTTGGGTGGCAGGCTATTTTCGTATACAACAAAGGCCCCGAAACCCTCCAAAAATAAGAGGTTCCGGGGTTAGTCTCATTATTCCCACTCAATAGTGCCTGTTGGCTTGGGGGTGATGTCATACAGCACGCGGTTGATGCCTTCAACTTCTGCTGTAACGCGATTTGTAATCTTATAAAGAATCTCGTAGGGAATCTCTTCGATTGTAGCCGTCATAGCGTCTTTTGTGTTGACTGCTCTGATGATTGCGGGCCAGCCTTCATAACGGCTATCGTCTTTAACACCAACACTCTTCATATCAGGTACAACTACAAAATACTGCCAAACTTTTTCAGCAAGTCCGTTCTTTGCGAACTCGTCTCTGAGAATAGCGTCTGCTTCACGGAGAGCTTCGAGTCTGTCTCTTGTGATAGCACCGAGACATCTTACACCAAGACCGGGGCCGGGGAACGGCTGACGGTATACCATCTCGTGTGAAAGACCAAGAGCCTCACCTACTACGCGTACTTCGTCTTTAAAGAGGAGTTTTACAGGTTCAACAAGCTCAAACTGAAGATCTTCAGGAAGACCGCCTACATTGTGATGTGACTTAACTGCCTTCTTACCCTCTGCCTGCTTGATGCTCTCGAGGATGTCGGGGTAAATTGTGCCCTGAGCGAGGAATGAAACGCCATCGAGCTTTCTTGCTTCGTCAGCAAATACGTTAATGAATTCTGCACCGATAATCTTACGCTTTGTTTCGGGATCGCTTACATCTTTAAGAAGATCAAGGAAACGATCGGTAGCGTCAACATAGATAAGGTTAGCATCTAGACCGTTTTTGAAAACTTCAATTACGTTTTCGCTCTCGCCCTTGCGCATAAGGCCGTGGTTAACGTGTACGCAGATAAGCTGCTTGCCGATAGCCTTGATAAGAAGTGCAGCAACAACTGATGAGTCAACGCCGCCTGAAAGTGCGAGAAGCACCTTTTTGTCGCCTACCTGAGCACGTACTGCCTCAACCTGCTCTGCAATAAATGCATCAGCAAGCTCTTTTGTAGTAATACGAGCCATAGATTCGGGTCTTACATTTGAATTCATTTAAAATTCCTCCCTATATATCAGAAAATATTAACTTTGTAAAACTAACTTAAAATCAGTTAGTGTAGTTGTCGAAGTAACCCTGAACGAGAACTACAGGTGTACCCTTGTCACCTGAACCGCTGGTAAGGTCACAGAGTGAACCGATAAGGTCAGTGAACTTTCTGGGTGTGGTACCCTGAGAAGCCATATTACCTACAAGACTTGCTTCGCCCTTTTCAGCGATACGCTTTGAGATAGCAGCCTTGAGTTCATCGCCTGTGAGACCTGCAAAGTCGTTATCCGCAAGGTACTTGAGCTTAAGCTCGTTGGGTGTACCCTCGAGACCTGCTGTGTAACCGGGTGATACGCAGGGGTCAGCAAGTTCCCAGATTTTACCCTGAGGATCTTTGAATGCACCGTCACCGTATACCATAACTTCGATATTTTTGCCTGTAGCTTCCATAAGATACTTCTGAGTCTTATTTACAAACTCATTGCAATCTTTCGGGAAAAGCTTAACTGTATCTTCAGTTGATTTATTTGAACCGAGAAGACCAAAGTCGGGGTTGAATCCGTTACCGTCGATGGACTCGTTGAGAATATCATCCATACCGTAAACGATTTTAGCGCCTGCAGCCTTGAGAAGTCTCTTTGTGCGTACTCTTGTATGAATGTCACAAGCCAGTACACAGTCTGTGTATTCAAGAATAGCCTTGGGCTGATTAGCAAAGATAACTTCACATTCAGCGCCGCAATCCTTGATAAGGTTTGCATAGTAATCTACATAGTCAACGCCTGTGAACTCGTGCTTGTTTTCACCGAAAAGCTCACGGTACTTAGCGAGTGTGAGAACATCACTGTAGGGATTAACGCCTGCTTCGCCAAGCTGATCGTATGTGAGAAGGTGGTTACCAACCTCGTCACTGGGATATGAGAGCATAAGAACGATTTTCTTAGCACCCATAGCTATACCGCGAAGACAGATAGCAAAACGGTTTCTTGAGAGAATGGGGAAAATTACACCAACTGTTTCACCGCCGAATTTAGTCTTAATGTCTTTAGCAATAGCTTCAACAGAAGCATAGTTACCCTGACTTCTTGCAACGATTGTCTCAGTTACAGCAACAACGTCTTTGTCACGAAGTTCGAAGCCTTCGCTGTTTGCAGCATCAATAACGCTATCGCAAACGATTTTTGCAAGGTCATCACCTTCACGGATAATCGGGCAGCGGATACCTCTTGAAACAGTACCAGTTTTTCTTTCCATTAGAAATACTCCTTTTGTATTCGAAGTGTAGTTTTAAAAATACCTTATTATTTTATCACTAGATTAGTAATAAATCAATATTTCACAGCAAAAAAATCGCAGATTTTCTAAAAAATTTTTGTTAAAAATGTCAACTAGTATACATTTTTGAAAACCTATACACAATATATAGTTTTTTTCACAGAAAAATTCAAGTTTTTTCCACCAAGTAATGTGTCTTCGGTACGCGATAAAGTCGAGTGGCAAAGAAATGTGTTTCCCCCGCCAAATAAAACAGCCTCCCCTTTTCCTCTACTTCAATTCTATCCGTATAAATCCGACTTGTCGATAAAATAAAAAAAATATTTTTTTATTTTGTTCTCTCTTTTTTTGGCTGCTTACAAAAGCTGCTCAGTATCAGTTACAGTTACAGTGTCAGTATCAGTTACAGTGTCAGTATCAGTATCACCTAAAACAAGACCTTGTTCTATAATGTTGTATAGAATACTATACTCTTCTTTAGTATTCTATACAGTAATTGACCACTTTCTAAACCCTGCTGAGCACTATCCCACATTCAATCAAACTTACTCTGCGGATAACATTTTATCCTCAAGCACTAACTTTGCCGCGTACAAAACAACAAGGACGCCCGATGGGCGCCCTTTTGAAATTATTTTACGAAGTTCTGGATGTAGTAGTAGAAAATACCAGCGAACTCATCACGTGAGATGTCATTGTCACACTTAACTAACACTCTGATGCTGAAGTTAAGAATGTCGATGAAGTCAAAGAATGCTGTCTTATCTGTAATCTTGTAAAGGTTATAAATAATCTTGAGCTTTGAAACTTTCTTATCGCTGTCGCTGACTTTGTAGCTTGGATCAATCTTGTTTATAGCCTTTGAGAAAGCTTCTTCTGTGAGAGCATCATCAGGACTGAAAGTTGTCTCGCTTGTGCCTGTCATATAGCCGTTGATTGTAAGATATTCAATGGCTGTGGAAGCAGGGTTTCTGAGAGGCACATCTTCTCTAAACTGGAATCTCTTGTCAGGAAGAGCATTGAGAATTGTATCTGCAATCACTCTGTGACCTGCGGGTGTAGGATGTGAAGTTTCAACAATTACATTTCTGGGAGCAACATAAATATAACCATACTCAGGCTGATACTTAACCATAAACTTGTTACCGTTTGCGATGATGCCGTCCTCTACAAGCATTGCAAGTTCGTTGGGCTGTGCAACTACATCAGGTGCACCCTCTTCAGTCTTAAGATAGCCACTGAAAAGACCAACAGCAACCAATGTTACATCAGGGTTGTTCTCGTAGATGATTTCAACTATTGCTTTCCAGTTTTCTTCCATAGTCTTGAAGCAATAGTCAATTGCTTCGGGAATAGCTTTCATAAGCTCATCTGCTGCATTGAAAACATTTGCGATCTCAATAATTTTTGTGATTATATCGTCACCGACTTTTGCATTCTTAAGATATTCAACAATAGCATTTTTTGCATCTTCGGGAAGAGGATTTTCAAGCTGAACATCTTCAAATACCCAACCAAGATAGCCACCCCAGTCGTTACCACCGATGCAAACTATAATAACATCTGCATCTTTGACAGCCTGCTGCATTTCAGGAATTCTTGCAACAATTCTCTCTGGTGGATCTTCAAGATTTGCGCTGAAAAGGTATTTGTCATTGGGTCTGTAGTTATCATCAAGCATATAACGAAGCTCGATTGTTCTGAAACCGGGACAAGCAAAGGGAATAAGCTCTGCACCAAGCGCATCTGCTACGTATGCACCATAAGAATCTTCAATGCGTCTGAACTCTGTATTCTTATAGTCGTAGTCAGTGTGACCGCTTGCCTGGCTGTCACCAAGAAGAAGCACCTTATCATAATCAAAAAACTGTTTTTCGCTATCAACTGCAAAACACACAAATGAACCTGAAATAATCACAAGTGTGAGAAGAGCAGCGATTACTCTTTTTAAATTTTTCATTTTTTACCTCCGTAAATTTTAAGTTTTTAACTACTCTCTAATTCTACTGTCAAGTTTAAAAATTGTCAATATATTTGTTAAAATTTATTTTCTTTTTATTGGTTTTTTTGCAACTAACAAAGGTTGCACATTATCATATACGAATGCGAATGCATAAATCATTGAGCTGTATGGCGGGTTTTGACTTTATAATCACCAAAAGCTAAAGCGCGTACAAAATATAACTTTGCTTTTTGTGATAATTTGTGATATTATGGTCTTATCTATAAAGAAAGAGTGATAATATGCAAAAAAACAGCTTTCCGCTTAAAGCTTTGCTGACGGCACTTGCTAGTGTCATCTTTATGGCTTTTGGCGTATACAGAGGCGAAATGGCTACGGTTTTCGCCAAAGCAGTAAGAATCTGTCTGGAGTGTATAGGCATTGGCTGAGCACAAAAACAAAAGCGAAAAATTGCGTCACACTGTGCAAGGCTTATGGACTGTAGCCACCAACAGCTTTGTTACAGGTTTTCTAAAGGGTAAGATTTATACAGGCTCTCTCAAAAATTTATGTGTACCCGGCATGAACTGCTACTCCTGCCCCGGTGCCTTGGGCTCCTGCCCTATCGGTGCTTTGCAGTCTGTGCTCAATGGTAAAGACTATCATTTTGCCTTTTATGTTATAGGCTTTCTGATGTTTGTCGGTGCAATCTGCGGGCGTTTTGTATGCGGTTGGCTGTGCCCTTTCGGTCTGTTTCAGGATTTGCTTCACAAGATACCCTTTGTCAAAAAAATCAGGACTTTTAAAGGAGACCGAATACTGAGATACCTCAAGTATGTGATATTAGCAGTGTTTGTTATTATACTGCCTATGGTTGTTGCCGACGGACTCGGTCTCGGCGACCCTTGGTTCTGCAAATATATCTGCCCTGTCGGCACACTCGAAGGTGGTTTGCCTCTTGTGCTTATGAATGAGGGTCTCAGACAGACTATAGGCTTCCTTTACACCTGGAAGATGTCAATTCTACTTGTGCTTATAGTGCTGTCGGTAATTATATACAGACCTTTCTGCAAATATCTCTGCCCACTTGGTGCCATATATGCCTGCTTCAATAAGATTTCCGCTGTGCAGCTCAGATGCGATAAAGATAAATGCGTATCCTGCGGTAAATGCGAACGTGTCTGTAAGATGGGTGTGTACCCTGCCGAAAAGGCAAATAGCGCTGAATGTATCCGTTGCGGACTATGCGTGAAAGAGTGCCCCGTCAAAGCACTGGATATTGGCATAAAAAACAAGAAATAATCAAAAACAACCTCCCACCGTATTTTTGCGGACAGGGAGGTTGTTTTTTTGAATTTGATTACATAAGGCTGATACTCTCGTATCTTTCCATAAGCTCCTCGTAATGTGTATAACTTTCGGCTTGCATAATGAGGTTTTCTGCGTTGGTATAGGGCTTGATAGCTCTTTCGTATACTGATGCTTCATTGAGCCATGCATTGAGTTCGCGCTTGATTTTAATGCTGTCGAAGAAACCTGTTGACTCTCTGTCAATAATCTCCTGCTTAACTGCCTCATCGGGAGCACGCAGATTATCAATACCGTATTTTCTGATAAGGGAGGCTGATTCTCTCTTCATTCGTGCATTTTTAATAGCATCGCTGCGGATTTCCTTTTCAGCTTCAGTGCCCTTAGGAAGTTTTTTAGCAGCTCTGAGCTCATCAGCAATGTTATCATAGAGATAAAGTTTGCCCTTTGCCACATCGGCTTTTGCCTGAGCGAGTCTCGCCATACCGGCAGGCGATGTGAATTTGTTAAGGTCTTCCATTACAATTGCAGCTCGTTCGATAGCGAGATTTCTTTCCTTGATCTCTTTTCGCTGAGCCTTATCAAGACTCTTGCTTACAGGTGTTTTCTCTTTACCGTAGTACTCTTTGGCTTCAACGATAACAGACATAGCATCATTGAGTTCATCATCTTCGAGAGCACCAATAGTATAGTTTTCGAACATTGCACGGATTTTAAGTACACCCACATATGCCTTGTGCTTGTTTTCTGTAAGGTCATAGAAACAGAATGGAATAAGATTGAGAAGTGCACCGAAAGCAGAACAAATAATAAGCACTTCAAAGAGGTTATTTCTGATTGCATCATCGTAAAGCACGTTATAGTCTTCGAGAAGACCCATCTTTTCATAGATAGCAGGGTAAAACATACCTGTGAAGAATCCAATTACTGTGCCGATTATGCCGAGAGGCCCGAAAAGACCGTCAACTCTGACGCCGGTTTTCCACTGATGATAGTCTCTCATATCGGCACTGATCTGATGCTGTACGATATTCCAGAAAGTATTGACAAAGCCGTTTATGTACATCAGAACGCAGATGAGCACAAGGTTTCTGTATACGAAGTAAAGTACAATAAGGATAACTATATTAATGGCATTGGCAGTAATGAGCATATTTCTCTTACCCATAGCCTTGATAGCAAAGGGACAAAGAAGCATAGACCATAAAGCCGCATTACCGATAACCGTATTGGCAAGACCTAATGATGCCTGATACTCTCCGCCGTGACCGTAAACGAATGACCAGCTGAGTACCACACCGTAGCCTGACTCAAGGAATACAACCCAGGCTGCCGCCTGAATAATCCAGAAATATTTATTTTTTGCAACCTCGCGGATTGCGTCAAACATTCTGACAGGCTCAGGCTTCTTTTTCGGGAGAATGAGTCGCTCTTTAACCTTGCGGAAGAATATGGTGCAGAAGATAAGACCGACTACCGTAAATGCAGGATAGATAACTCTGTAAGTCCATATGTTATTAAGACCCCATGTAAGTCCCGCAATTGTGGGAATTACAAGCTGAGTGATAGTGGGAGCAAGTGAGTAAATAACCTGAGAGATACTCATAACATTTGCTCTTTCCTGAGCGTTAGGGGTGATAATCTGTTGGAAATATGTATAGCTTTCACTGAAGAAACCAAGGCAAATACTTAGTATCATATAAATAAACCAGGTTACTACGGCTTTGGCGGTATACTCCATATTTTCAAAGGGCAACCACACGAATACAGTGGAAATAAGAACTATAGGCAAGCCCATCATTCTGATGAAAGGCAGGAATTTGCCGCCCTTGAGATTATGGTTATCATAGTACCAGCCACGGAAAATACCGATAGGTATACCGACAAGATTTGCCACAATAAGCATAATCTGCAAGTCCATGGGGCGAAGCCCGATACTGGCACCCACAAGGAAATTGTTTGCATCAAGACCGATTGTCGATGCAAGTGTAGTCATCCAGTGCACACCGAAACCTGCACCGCTGAGACTCGCCACTTCTTTATAAGGGATATAGTTCCCCTTTGGTGGCTCGGTCCAATATTCTTTTGCAGTATACAGAATATTTTTAGCCTTACCAACAAGGCCTGTCTTTTGTTTTTCCATATTATCTCTCCTTTTTACAATACTGCCTTATGTGGCGTCAGGGTTCTCCACGGCATTTATCTGTATTTTTTAGATTTTAATTTCGAGTTCTTCACTTGTGTTGCCCCATACATCTTCAGCACAGACCCTGACAGTGAAGGATTTGCTAAGTGTTATGAAGCCGTCAAAAGTGATTGTATCAGCCTTATCTGCAAAGAAATAGTCTGAAAAAGCCCAGTCCTTATAGATAGTTCTTCCGTTTTTATTGAGAACAGTGATTCTGTAGATAAAGACTTCATTATCCTCGCTGACTGTTGCCTGCGGTACGGTTATATAGTGTCTAAGGCCATCTTTTTTGTAAGTAAGAGCTGCATCCTCAGCGAAAACGGGAGCTGTCGCTACCGCCTTTCTGGTGTCAAATGCGTATTTAGTCTTGTTTTCTTCGGTGATGTTATCGATGAGGAACTCTCGCATTATCTTGCCTGCATCAACATCGAGAACCCTTACAAGAACTCTGTTGTCAGCATCAACCTCTATAATAAGAGCCTGACTCATTCTCTCTTTTTCATCAGGGAACTGACCGTTTCTGCCGTCAACTGCAAGCTCGTAATATGCGAGACCACCGTCATTTATTGCGGTGAAGCTACCCTGCCATACAGCTCTTGGGTCGTTTGCAGGGAAGTGTGAGTGACCTGAGATGTGTACCACCTGAGGATATTTTTCGAGAACTTCTGTAAATGTGTCAAGGCCCCAACCGTCACTCTTACTGCTGCCGTAAACTGTATCTCTTACGTGCTCGTGCTGGAATACAAATACAGGCTTTTCAGGATCAGCCGCAACTGCAGCAGCAATATTTTCATCAAGCCATTCCACCTGCTGTTTGGTGTAGTGCTTAAGTGTAGACGAACGTGAAATACCGATAAAGTGAAAACCATTGATAACTCTGTGGAAATCTGTTTCCTGACCGGTTAATTCAGTGTAAATGTTAAGGGCGTTTTTGGAATAAGTATAACTGTCGTGAGCCTTTGCCACTACCGCCAATCGCTCTGTACCGGCGCGTATCTCACTGTTAGTTACAGCTGTGAAAGCATAGAATGAACTTTTGTAACCGTTATCGGTGATATCACCTGAAAATACAACTGCATCAAGTTTTTTGTAGTCCTCATCAGCATCACTTATTGCATATGCCGTCTTTAACATAGCCGATGCTCTTTGACAACCTGTGTCACCGAGAGTCTCTATATGTGTATCGCTTGTAGCTACAAAACGCATAACGGGAATGAAATCATCCTGAGGTATTTCGGGTACAGGTGCCACAAATGACGGCGTCATTACTGAGGCAAAAACAGTGAAAATACTAAGAATGATACTGGTTAAAAATGTTGCTATACTCATATCATATTCTCCTTATTCTGATTTAGTATCCTTAATTGAGATTATATTCCAACAATTGTCATATGTCAAGAAAAGACTCAACAATTAAAGCTTTTTACCCAATTGATCAGTGAGCCCTGATGTGTGTTTTCACGCACTGTGCCTAACATATAGTCAGTTACCGGGCCGTTACGTCTCATCTTTTCTAAAATCGCCTCCTGAAGCTCTTGAACAGACATATCTTCATAAGGCTTATTCCAATCTACAGTAACCTTTCCGGTTTGCTTTTCGTCGGGAACTTCTGCAGTTTTGTTCCCGGGTTGCTGCATAACTTTCTCTGTTTTTGCCGTAACCTCTGGCTTTTTCTCAACTTCAACAGCTTTTACGGGGGTAAAGTTCACATCGAGCCTTCCTTCGCAAATCCAGATTCCACCATAGTTCGCGGGTACCTTTACCTGAATATGGCCGTCTTTTACCGTCGCGCGCTCTCCCGATAACGCACATACATACTCTTTGAAATCGCAACAGGGAAGACTGAGACTCACCTCATTATCACCGTTGTTGACAGTGACGATTACACTTTTACCTTCAAAGGTTCTTTCATAGGCAAAGTGAGTTGTCTGCAAAGCGAGCACCTTATAGTCGCCATAGCAAAGAGTCGGTGAATTGCATCGGATTTTACCAAGAGCAGAAATAAGCTTTGTAAAAGGATTTATCTTTATCTCATCTTTGTAATCATCGAAGCTGAGCATAGGTCTCAGAGAGTCGTCTGAGCCTCGCTCTTTTTTGCCCTCAATGCCAAACTCCGAGCCGTAGTAGACAGAGGGGATACCCGGCAAAGTATAAAGCATAATGTGTACCGGGGCAAAATGCGCCTTATTGCTAAGTTTTGTGTAAATTCTTTCCACATCGTGATTATCGGCAAAAGTATAAAGCTTGAGTCTGCCGCCTGTCATATCATCCACATACTTGATTGTATGAGCTATCTCGAAATAGTTATGGTCATTATGGGCTGAATACAGAGCCTTGTGTAGCATATAGTTTGTGACAGAGTGAAGTGTTTCGTCATTTGCCCAGCGTGAATAGTTGCCGTGAATGACCTCGCCCATAAGCCAGAAATCACTCTTGACTTCATTTGCTACCTGACGAAGAGATTTCATATATTCAAAGTCCATAACGTCAGCCGCATCAAGACGGATACCGTCAATATCGAACTCACTGACCCAGAAGCGTATCACGTCACAGATATAATCTCTTACGGCAGGATTGCGCTGATTGAGCTTAACCAGCAAGTCGTAGCCGCCCCAGTTTTCATATGAGAAACCGTCATTATATGAGTTGTTTCCCCAGAAATTTACGTTACAGTACCAGTCCTTATAGGGTGAATTTTCTCTGTTTTCTTTGATATCTTTAAAGGCAAAAAAATCTCTGCCCGTATGGTTGAACACCCCATCTAAAATGACACGTATTCCGCTTTTGTGGCACTCTGCAACAAAGTTTCTAAGATCTTCGTTGGTACCGAGTCTGCTGTCTAGCTTTTTGTAATCTGTGGTTTCGTATCCGTGACCGACCGACTCAAAAAGAGGCCCGATATAAATTGCATTGCAACCGATTTCCTTGATATGCGAAATCCACGGCAACAAAGTATTCAATCTGTGCATCGGCTCACCGTAATGGTTTTGCTTAGGTGCTCCCGTCATACCCAAGGGGTAAATATGATAAAATACGGCTTCGTCATACCATGCCATATTGTCTCCTCCTAATTCAATTGTTTGCTGATTTTTATATACTGTGAACCTTTGCCGAAAATGTCAGAATCAGCTATGTTTTTGCCTGATTATAACTAGGATAAACATTTATTTTAAGCCTATAAGCGAGCTCTTCACAAATCAATTCCGGCACTTTCTCCCCTGATTCCGATAGGGTGTATACTATAAAAGTCAAACCGCCGAGGAATCTCCCCGGCGGCGAGTTGGTTTGACAAAAATATGTGATGTTTATATAGATTTTATCTCTTATTTCAACTTAAACACTTGCGTTTTCCTTGTAGCGTTCTTCACGCATTATCGCAAGATCGTGGTACATCTGCTCTTTCTTTTCGCCCTCAATATCATAAGATTTTTTGAGAATAATAGCCTTGAGCGCATTTGCAAGAGTATAACCAAAGAGCAGGAAAGCGAGAATGTTTGCAATACCACCAGCATCTACATCTTCAGCTCCGTAATAGAGTTCGTGAAGGAATGCTGCCGCAAATGAACCTGTAAGAGTTGTTCCGAACATACCGCCGGCATGTGAAAGCAGTACACAAAAATACTCAAACTTTGATATATACTTAACCTCGCCGTGAGAGAGTGCATTGTCCGGAGTCACCGTAGCAGATGAGTTTTTTCATCATATCATCTCTAGAAATACACTTTGTGATTTTAACATACTTCAAAATAAAAATCAATATATTTAAGAAGTTATGAACCGTTTTATTGCAAAGCAATCTTATTTGTGTTGATTTTTGTGAGATAAAATTGTATAATCATATAGATAAATAAAGAATTGGAGAGATGATTATGTCACGAAAATATTCCCACGTAATAGTAATAGGTGTTGACGGTGCAGGTGCATGGTTCAAAGATGCAGATACCCCCAACTTCGATCGTATATTTTCAAAGGGCGCAGTTACTTTTAAAGCTTTATCATCAAAACCTACAATCAGTGCTGAGTGTTGGGGTTCAATGCTCATCGGTGTCGGCCCTGAGGTGCATAAGCTGACAAACAAAAAAGTTTCAATTATACCCTACCCCATCTGGTCCAAGCATCCCACAATTTTCCGTCGCATACGAAAAGCCTATCCCAAAGCCGAACTTGGCTCGTATTGTGACTGGAATCCTATTACCAAAGGAATTGTCGAAAAATTCATAGGAGTTTCTCATCATACAGCCAGAGACAAGGAGCTCACGCCTATTATATGCGATTACATAACCAAAAACAGACCCGACTTTTTATTCGTTCATTTTGACAGTACAGATGGTGCAGGACATAAAAACGGATACGGCACAGAAAACCACTTGAAAGCCATAAACGAAGTTGATAAGCTTATAGGCGACGTTTACTCTTCTGTAGAGAAAGCCGGCATACTCGGCGAAACACTGTTTATAATTATATCTGACCACGGCGGTACTGTCGAAGAAAACGGCAAAGGCAGTCACGGTGGCTGGTCAGATGCAGAAAAATATGTGACCTTTGCAGCTACAGGCAAGGGCGTGTGTAACGGTGAAATCAAAGCAATGAATATCCGTGATCTGGCTGCAATTGTTCTTTATGCTTTGGGAGTAAAAGCACCCGAATTTGACGAAAAGGGCTGGACTTCACAGATTCCCGAGGGCATTTTTGAAGGCATCGATCTGCCTGAATACGAAGACATTTCACACCTGACGGGAGCAGCTCCGAGAATTTCAAAGACTCATCACACTTCGGAGCTTATATAAATAGCAAAGATAAAAACTGCAACGATTCTTTAACGAACAGTTGCAGTTTTATTATTTTATTGTGTGGCTTTCTTTTTGCTGAATATAGCCGAAGCTGTGCACAAGCTGCAGGATACCACTGTGAATATCAGTATGCAGATAAACACATCATTCCAGCCTTTAGTGTCAGCAATTCTGCCCAAAAGTGACGCACTCAGGGTACTGCCCACATAGCAGAAAGTATTGAGAAGTCCAGCAGAAAGGCCAGAGTCAATCTTATCTCTTGAATAAAGGGGTACAATACTTGTGATAACGTTATTTATCGCTGACATAAGACAAGCTACTCCACCGAAAAGAGCAAGAGTTACGGGTACACTTTTAAGCTTGACAGTAATAATTATAAGCACGGTAATAATTACAGCACCAAAATAAAAAATTGCATTAAGTGTATTTTCATTTTTCTCTCTTTTGTGAAGGAAATTTACCAGAGAGGTGCCGAATATAGAAAGTACGGGAAGCACAAGAGTAATAATAATCGATAGTGACGATGGTACGCCAAATTCTTCTTTCATAATTGATGGTACCCAGGTGGTGATACCATCTTTGATAAAACCGTTGGTTATTGCAGAAACTAAGATCACTGCAACACTAATGACAAAAACGGGAGTAAGCGACACCTTGTTTTTCGATGAAAGCTGAGTTTTCGCAGTGTTTCTTTCGCTTTTTTCGATGGTACCCATTCCCACAAACCACAACACTGCAACTATACCGACAATTGCCGCTGCAACATAAAAAATTAACGTCCAGCTCATTTTCAAGGCTGAGAAAAGTGCCGCAAGCCCATAAGCCGCAAAGGTACCCGATGCAACAGTTGTACTCATTACCATAACAGCCTTCGAAAGCTTATTATCGGCAAGATTGTCTGAAAGAGTTTTAATAAGCGACGACCACAAAACCGACTGGAATGCGCCATTAAAAAACCATAGATATTTCATCGTATCTACACCATGACAGAAAGTCATTAAAAGGTTTATAACACACGAAGCCGCAAGGGCAATGGCTACTGAATATTTAGTATTATATCGCTTTGAAAGCAGACCGTTCACAAGCTGACCCGCACCGTATGCAAAAAAGAAAAATGAGCTCACCATTCCCGCTTCTTCTTTTGTAGTGCCTATTTGTGAAAGTATCTCTACCATAGAGGCGTTATAGTTGAGTCTTGCTACATAAGCACAGGTGTATGCTGCCCAGCAAAGAAAAATCAGAAAGCCAGACTTCTTATTATTTAAGGTGTTTTTCATTTTCAATTCCTTCTTTTTATGATGAGGTTAATATGGGAATTGTATCACTTTCTGAAAATTAAATCAATATTAAAAAGAAAATCTGCTGGGATCATATAAAAGCAAATGCCAAGGATTTCTCTTTATGATTATTTTTCACCAATTCCTTTGCACATTTCATCCAAAAACACAAATGAAAATTGAGAAAATTATGTTGTTTTTTTCGCCTTATAATGTTATTATTAAGAGGAAAATAAACAAAGGAATGATATAATGAAAAATCTTATTTCAACTCCAATAGAAATATATGGCAGAACTGCAGAAAACCGTATTCTTTTTCAGCCTATGGAGGGCTGTGACGGAACTGCTGAAGGTGCTATAGATGAGCTTACCTTACGCAGATATCTTCGCTTTGCCGAGGGTGCTCCGGGTATAATATGGTTTGAGGCTACCGCCGTATGTAACGAGGGCAGAGCTAATCCCCGTCAGCTTTACATAAACGAAAACACCCTTGACAGCTTTAAAAATACAGTCCGTGAAATTAAAGCAAAATCAAAGGAGCTTCATGGCTTTGAGCCTGTTATTATCCTTCAGCTTACACACAGCGGACGCTACAGCAAACCGAATGGTGCTCCCGAGCCTATTATAGCATACAGAAATGAGCTTTGGGAAAAGGGCAAGGAAAATCAACCTTTTATTGTAGCTACCGACGAATATCTCGACACTATCCCCGCTATGTACTCTAATGCTGCAAAACTCGCCCTTGAAGCTGGCTTTGACGGTATGGATGTCAAGTGCTGTCACGGATATCTTTTCAACGAATTACTCAGTGCATATAACCGTGAGGGCAGATATGGCGGCAGCATTGAAAACAGAACGAGACTTTACTTTAACTGTATTGACGCTGTAAGAGAGGCGGTCGGCGACAGGGCTTTTGTTACTACAAGACTTAACTCCTGCGATTGTTTTCCCTACGGTTACGGTTATGGAGTTAATGAAAAAGAAGAAATTGACCTTACAGAAACTAAAGCCATAATCTCAAAGCTTTATGAAAAAGGTATAGAGCTAGTAAATCTCACAATCGGCAATCCTTATCTTATCCCTCATACCAACAGACCTTATTCAGTTAAATCTCCCGAAGACGGCAACATCGGTATGAAGAGAGTTTATGATGTAACTAAAGAAATTACATCAGCATTCCCCCATATGAAATTTGTCGTTTCCGCTCTGACTTTCGAGGGAGAAAATTCAGTTGATTATGCAGAAAAATTACTTAGCGAGGGCGTCGGTGATATCGCAGGTTTCGGCAGAATGACCTTTGCTTATCCAACATTCTATAAGGATTACCTCCAGAATGGTACACTCGACAAAAGCAAGGTATGTATCAAGTGCTCTAAATGCTCAGAGCTTATGCGTGCAGGTACTGTTTCAGGTTGCGTTATAAAGGACAGCGAATGTTATATGCCCTACTATCAGAAATACGTTATAAAGAAATAAGGTGAATTTTATGACCGCAGTTGTAACAGGCGGCAGCAGAGGTATCGGCAACGGAATTGCTGAAGCACTGCTGAAAAAAGGCTTTACTGTTATTGTTGCCGCTAGAAATAAAAGCGGAGAAATTGAAGAGCTTGAAAAGGTATATGGCGACAAAGTGTTTTTTGTGCCTTGCGATATATCAAAAGAAGAGGACAGGAAAAATCTCGCCTGCTTTGCAAAAGAAAACTTCGGCAAGCTCGATTTGCTTGTAAACAATGCAGGTGTTGCCCCAAGAGAAAGAAAGGACATTCTTGAAATCACTCCCGAGGATTTTGATTATCTTACCGATATAAACCTAAAGGGTACTTTTTTCATGACTCAGGAGCTTACTCCTCTGCTTATAAAAAATGGTAAATCAAGAATAATAAACATCTCATCTATGTCAGCTTATACTGCTTCGGTCAACCGCGGTGAATACTGCATCTCAAAGGCAGGCATTTCTATGATAACCAAGCTTTTTGCCACAAGACTTGCAGAGTACGGAGTAAGCGTCATTGAGATAAGGCCCGGCATAATTGAGACAGATATGACCGCCAAAGTCAAAGAAAAATACGAAAAACTTATAGCCGAGGGCATTACTCCCATAAACAGAATGGGCAAGCCCGAGGATGTTGCAAAGTGTGTTGTGTCAGTTGCTGAGGGCAATTTTGATTTCTGCACAGGTACAGTTATAGACTGCGACGGCGGATTTAATGTGAGGCGCTTATGAGAAAGATTTATAAGGCTCTCGTAATAGGCAGCGGTGCAGCGGCTTACTCCTCAGCGGACTGGCTTTACAGAGAGGGCGTAAAAGATATTGCCCTGGTAACAGAAAACCGGCTTTCGGGCACATCAAGAAATACAGGCAGCGACAAGCAGACTTACTATAAAATTTCAATGGACGGTTTCACTCCCGACAGCCCCTATAAAATGGCAAGCGATATGTTTTCAGGTGGCTCCTGTGACGGAGAAAAGATGTATCTTGAAGCGGTAAACAGTCAGAAGTGCTTTCTTCGTCTTTGTGAGTACGGGGTTAATTTCCCCACAGATTCCTACGGTGGCTATCCGGGATACAAGACCGACCACGACGATACTGTGAGAGCTACATCTGTTGGTCCTCTTACATCGAAAAAAATGACAGAAAAACTTGAAAAAGTTGTTCTTGAAAGAAACAAAACTCCTCTTTTAGATAACAAACTTGTTATAGAAATACTCACACATAACGGAAAAGCTTACGGTATAAAAGCACTTGACACAGTAACAAACAAAACCGAAAACATCTTCGCTGAAAACATAATCTGTGCCACAGGTGCTCCTGCTTGCATTTATGAGGATTCCGTTTATCCACCCTCACAGCACGGTATGACAGGTGTTATGCTCGAAGCAGGGGTGAGAATGTGTAACTTCACTCAGTGGCAATACGGTTTGGCTTCAGTGGATTTCCGATGGAATGTTTCAGGCAGTTTTATGCAGGTTATCCCCCGTTTTGTCAGCGTTGATGAAAACGGTAATGAGCATGAATTTTTAAGCGATTACTTTGAAGACATACACAAGGCTTACAGCTTTGTTTTCCTCAAGGGTTATCAGTGGCCCTTCTCCTACGGCAGAGCAATGGAAAGCTCACAGATAGATTTTGCTGTACACAGCGAAACAAGTAAGGGAAAAAAGGTCTATCTTGACTACAGAAAAAATCCCGCTGATTTTACCTTTGAAAAGTTAAGTATTGAAGCAAAAGATTACATAAATTCCACCGAGTGTATGGCTGATACACCCTATATTAGACTTCAGAAGCTCAACAGCAAGGCTATTGATGTTTATCTTCGTCAGGGTATAAATTTTGAAACTGATATGCTTCGCATCGCCGTCTGTGCTCAGCATAACAACGGTGGTGTTTATACGGATAATAATTTTGAATCTGATATCAGGGGTCTTTATGTTATCGGCGAAGCTGCAGGCACCTTTGGACTGTCACGACCCGGCGGATCTGCTCTTAACGATACTCAGGTGAGCGGTCTTGTGTGTGCAGGACATATAGCAAATAAAAAAGATGACGTTGCTGATGAAAGCATATACAATACTTTTACAAACGACGAAACTGCTTTGACCGTCGATGAAAGCACAAACTATACTCACTTTAAAAATAAAATGAGCAAGGTTGCTTCCTTTAAAAGAGATTATGAGGGGTGCGTCGCTCTTCTCGGTGAGATAAAGGATACTCTTGCCACTTACCCCCAAAAACACAAAAGTCTTTATGACTACTACCGTGACAAGGATATGCTCATTAGTATGAAAGCTCTTCTTGAAGCTATCGTTTCAGAGCTCCCTGAAACAGGTAGCCGTGGCGGTGCTGTATTTATAAAAGACGGCAGTGTACAAGAAGAAAATCTTTATTACAGAGACTATCTCACTGTCACAGGAAACGGTAAAACCGAATACATCAGGGTTTCACCCGTACCCTACGGACAAAAGCCCTTTGAATATTATTTAAGTAAAATCGATGAAAACGATATGTAAGGAGAAAAGCATATGACAGGAAAAAGAAGAATCGATATCAAGCATGCAACAAACAGAGAAATCCTTGCCTTTTCACTTTTACCTCTGGGATTTTTCTTTATTGACTGCACAGTTTACACAGTAATCAACTTTTATATGACCGATGTTCTGAAACTGAGCATGGGTCTTGTATCAATCGTGCTCCTGGGTACAAAGCTCTGGGACGCAGTTAACGACCCCATTATGGGTCAGATTGTTGAAAGAACACGAACGAAGTGGGGCAAATGCAGACCTTATCTTCTCTGGGTATCCATTCCCTTTGCGATTACCACAGCACTTCTATTCTTACCCGTTAAGTTCCCCGAAAGCTGGAACATCATAACAAGTGACGGCACAAATCTCGGCAATGCAGGTAACTTCATCTACATGCTCATTATGTATATGGTTTACATCACCGCATATACCGCTATGGAAATTCCCCGTAACAGCCTTACTCCCCTAGTTTTCCCACAGAAGGATTTAAGAGTTAAAGCCGTTTCAATTTCAAACACTGTCGGTTCACTTGGCACTATTCTTCCCTCTGTTCTTATCTGGACTATGGCAGGACTACTCGGCAACGGCAAAAAGGATATGACTGATATGGGTTATTTCTGGTCGGCTGCTATCTTTGCACTTATGGGTGCTGCTATTATGATGGGCTCATTCTTCGGTATCAAGGAAAAGGTTTACATTCCTCCTAAAAAAGCCAAGTCATCAGCCAACCTTAAGAGAATGATAAAGGACAAGAGAGTCCTTGCATTGCTCGTTGCCGCATTCTTCAGCGGCATCATCAATCTCGGTGCAATGTTCCTTTCTTACTTTGCAAGATGGAACTGCATCGGTATACTTCCGATGGATCAGATTAACAGCTTTATCGAGGGTATTGTAGGCAAGAATCCAAATATCGATGCAGTAGCAATTCTGCCGACTCTTCTTTCTGTTTCAAGTGGTATTTCTTATATGCTTTCAATGCTTCTCGTACCTCCATTACTCAAAAAAATGACAAAGAAAACCTTGTGGATCGTGATGTCATTTGTTGGAGCAGCGGCAAACATTATCGTATATGTAACAGGTATCTACATTGTGCCTTACAACACAATTCCCGGCTTTGTACTTTATGCAGTTCTTCGCTTCTTTACCAACTTCCCTGTCGGTATGAGCGTTGTTCTCCTGACTTCAATTATCGCTGACGTAACTGACAGCATCGAAATGGAATCGGGCGAGAGAATAGAAGCAACCGTATACTCATTCAAGGGTCTGTTATATAAAATTTCTGCAGCCGTATTCAATGTTGTCATTCTTCAGATTATTGATAAGTTAGGTTACAATGCAGAAAAAATGGAAGCCATCACCGAGGGTGCAAGAGTACCTCTTATCTCATCAACATTAGAAGCAAACGTTATTGACGGTGTAAACTACACCAATCTTCTCAACGGTATTTTCTTTATGCTGACAGCTCTTGGGGCGATCGCTCTTATCGCTCAGGCTATACCTATGCTCTTCTTCAAGTTTGATGAAAATGCAGTTGAAGCAAAACTTGTAGAATACAGAAAGCAGAAAGAACAGGCTATGGAAAAAGAGCTTGCTACAGCTGCAGAGGTGTAAAATGAATTATTTTAAACTCGGTCTTTGCAGTGTTACCTTCAGGAATAAAACTGCCGGAGAAGTAGTAGACTTAGCAAAAAAAGCAGGTATAAGCTTTATCGAATGGGGCTCAGATGTTCACGTCAAAACTCTTGACGAGGCAAAAAAAGTTAAAGCACTCTGCGATAAGACAGATATAAGAATCAGCTCTTACGGAAGCTATTTCAACTCAGCCGTTTTTGATGAAAGCAAATGGATTGACACATGTGAAATCGCAAAGGAAATGGGTGCAGAGTCAATAAGAATATGGCTTGGCAAAAAGAATAGCCAGGTCACATCAGAAGATGAATACAGTCTACTTTTAGAAAACACAAAAAAGATGTGCGATATGGCGGCTGAATATGACCTTATTGTCTGCCCCGAATGTCACGACAACACATTTAACAACAATACCGATGCGATACTCCGATTCATCAGAGATCTGCAAAGAGATAATTTCAGAACCTATTTTCAGTCAAGATATTTCCGTATGGAATATGATCTTGACCGAATAGACAGGACTTACCCGTACATAAAAGATGTTCACGTATCCTACCGCGACCTTAAAAGAGAACAACTTTTCAGAAAGAAAGATAAAAACTATCTTGACACTCTTCTGAAAAAATTCAAGGAAAAGGCCTTTTGCGGTATTGTTATGATCGAGTTTGTGTCGGGTAACAACGAAAAGAACTTCTTCAAAGACACAGAAACGCTTAAAACTTATTGAGGTTGATAATATGAAGATAGCATTACTTGGCACAAACAAGGGCAAATTCAACCTTGTTTTCTCCGATGATGTAATAAAAAAATTAAAAGAATACGGTGAGATTTCACCGGAGCTTATAAATAAAGGCAACATAGAAAAGCACAAGGAGTTTCTTTCAGAGTGCGAGGTAGCTTTTTCTACCTGGGGTATGCTTAAATTAAGCGAAGATGAAATAAAAAAATATCTGCCGAAGCTCAAATTTATCTTTTATGCCGCAGGAACGGTACAGTATTTCGCAAAACCATTTCTCAACTGCGGTGTAAGAGTTTTCAGTGCCTTCGCCGCCAATGCCGTACCCGTTGCAGAATACACCGTATCACAAATTATCCTAGCTTCAAAAGGCTTTTATCAGGGGGCAAAAAGATACAGACTCGCGCTCCCCGCTTCTTTCATTCACACACAGAAAAGCAGAGGCAATTTTGATATTAAGGTTGGTCTTGCAGGTCTTGGCTGTATCGGCTCAATGGTTGCTGAAAGACTTAAAGAATACGATCTTGAGATTTATGCTTATGATCCATTCTGTAGTGAAGAAAAAGCAGAAAAGCTGGGTGTTACACTTGTTGACCTTGAAACACTCTTTAAAGAGTGCGATGTAATCAGCAACCATCTTGCAAATAAAAAAGAGCTGAAAAATGTTTTCACTAACAAGCATTTTTCTTCAATGAAAAAGCATTCCACCTTTATAAATACAGGCCGAGGTGATCAGGTCAACGAATGGGCACTTGCAAAAAATCTGCTTCTCCACCCATCGAGAACAGCCGTGCTTGATGTTCTGAAACTTGAGTTTATCCCTTATATAAATCCCTTATTCTGGTGTCCCAACGCTATCATTACTCCTCACATTGCAGGCAGTATGGGCAACGAAACGCACCGCATGGCCTACTATATGATAGAACAGCTCGAAAATTACCTTAACGGTAAGGATACGCAGTACGAGGTTACAAAAGAAATGCTTTCAATAATGGCATAAAAAGGAGAAAATATTATGGATTTCAGAAAAGCGACAGAGCTTTATTCTGCCGAGCCTACAAAAGAAAAACTTTATGAGGTGGCAGATTTACTTTTAAATGAAATGACCGTCAATGAGAGAATCCGTCTGCTTCAGGGTCACGCTTTGGGTGTAACAGCAAAAAACTTCCTCACAAAAGGCAGATTCTACAACGGCGAGGCGTACCCTGCCGGTGGCTGTAAAAGATTAGGCATACCTCCCGTAATGTTTACCGACGGCCCGAGAGGTATCGTTATGGGCAAGTGTACATGTTTCCCTGTATCTATGCTCAGAGGTGCCTCTTTTGATGATGAACTTGAGTACCGCATCGGTGAGGTTTTTGCCAAGGAAGCATCTGCACTTGATGCAAATCTTTTTGCAGGTATATGTATAAATCTTCTTCGTAACCCTATGTGGGGCAGAGCTCAGGAAACCTACGGTGAGGATCCTTACCTTCTTGGCAGAATGGGTGTTGCTCTTACAAAGGCAATGCAGGATAATGGTATAATTGCCTGCCCGAAGCATTATGCCCTGAACAGCATTGAGGACCTTCGTTTTTCGGCTAATGCTATAGCTGACGAAAGAACTCTTCACGAGGTATATCTGCCTCATTTCAAAAAGTGTATCGATGCAGGTGCAATGTCAATAATGGGCGCTTACAACAAGGTTAACGGTACCTATTCCTGCGAAAACAAAGAACTTCTTACTGATATTCTCCACGACAAATGGAACTTTGACGGCTTCTCTCTTTCCGATTTCTTCTACGGCATTTATGATGCAAAGAGAAGCCTTAAAGCAGGTATGGATATGGAAATGCCTTACCTTTTCCGTTATGCTACTCTTTCCTACCTTCTTAAAAAGGGAGATATAACAGAAGAAGACATCAATAAATCTGCTGCCAGAATTTTAAGAGCACTTATTTCTACTTTACCTAAATACAAAAAGCAAGACAAATCAGTCATCCTCTCAAAAGAGCACATTGCTCTCGCAAGAGAAGCCGCAACCAAGGGTATAGTTCTGCTTAAAAATGAGGGCAGAGTCTTACCCGTACCTGAAAATAAAAAGATTGCCGTTGTCGGCAGATATGCAAACAAGCACAACACCGGTGACCACGGCAGCAGTAATGTTTTCAGCCCCTATGCTGTCACTCCTTATGAGGGTATGTGCAATCGCTTCGGCAAGGAAAATGTAGCTGTATACAACGGCTCGAGCTGTAAAGAGGCTATGAAAACTGCAGTTAACTGCGACTATATTGTGGTATGTGTGGGCAGTGACTGGCTTCAGGAGGGCGAGTTCCTCGTTAACCTCGGTAATGTAAAGAAAAAGCCTAAAGGCTCAGGCGGTGACAGAGCCGACCTTCATATTCCCGAAGAGGATGTAACTCTTATCAGAGCTCTTTCCACTCTCGGCAAAAAGCTTATTGTCAACATTATGGGCGGCAGTGCCTATGTAATAAAGGATTGGACCCACCTTGCTGATGCAGTTGTTATGTCATTTTACAGCGGTCTTGAGGGCGGTAACGCTCTTGCCGACATATTAAGCGGTGATGTAACCCCTGCAGGCAAGCTTCCCTTCACAATAGCTAAACGTGCTGAGGATTATCCTCCTTTTCTTCATCTTGGTGCCAAAGACAAAAATATCGAGTACAACTATTATCACGGCTATACTCTCTTTGATAAAAAGGGCATTGAAGCTC
Source organism: Acutalibacteraceae bacterium (assembly GCA_045635665.1). GTDB lineage: Bacteria > Bacillota > Clostridia > Oscillospirales > Acutalibacteraceae > UBA6857. The sequence goes on along the minus strand of JAZTWC010000055.1, from coordinate 10,009 downwards.
ACTTCCCCTTCGGTTTTGGTCTTTCCTATACCGACTTTGAGGTTGGTACACTGCCGTGTGAGAAAGTCGGCAATCTAATTAAAGTCAGAGCCACTGTGAAAAACATCGGCAATGTTAATGGTGATGAAGTGCTTCAGGTTTATGTGGGCAGTGATAATAAAGATACAGACAGACCTGTCAAGGTACTCAAAGGCTTTAAGCGCGTAAGCATTAAAGCAGGCGAAAGTATCACCGCAGAGGTAGACGTGCTTATTGACGATATAAAATTCTATAACCCCGAAAGCGGCAACTGGGAGCTTGACGAAATCTACACGGTTTATGTCGGTACAGACAGCAAAAATGTAACAGCCGCAGGAAAGATTACTTTCTGACACAAGAGGTGAAATCGATGAAAAAAAGTCCTTATTCACCCGATGAATTTATATCGGGCCTTTACGGAAAAATCAAGACAGAGCCTTACAAAAATGCGAGTTCTTACGAGGACGCACTCGAAATCGGCAGAAGAATAAAAGAAAAAGCCGGGGAGCTTTTCTCACTTGAAAGATTAAACTCCATGGCAACTGAATTAAAGCTTATTCCCGTCGGTAAAGTCCTTAATTATCCAGAATATACACTTAAAAAGTATTCGGTGGAAATTCTCCAAGGCTTAAAAAGTCTAGTCTACATTCTTGAGCCGAAAAATATTAATGGTAAATCAAACGGTGTTGTTGCTCTTTGCGGTCACGGATACGGCGTGAGACAGATATTGAACATCTCAAAAAAAGGCAACAAAAAGCACTTGGGTTACATCGACAACTATCAGAACAACTTTGCTGTAGAAATGGCCAAAAGAGGCTGTACAGTCATTGCCCCTGAGCTTTTCGGCTTCGGCGAGGCAAGGCTGGGGCACGACCTGTGGAAACCCTTTTACATAAGCTCATGCGATGAACTTTCCCACCATCTTCTCCCCTACGGACTTACGACTGCGTCTCTGAGAGTTTATCAGGCTCTCACTTGTTCTAAGATTTTAAGAAAATTGGAAACCGTTGACGAAAATAAGGTTTCGCTTATGGGCATTTCCGGTGGTGGTCTTACTGCGCTTTATGCTTCGGTGCTTGATGACAGCATTTATAAAACTGTGATCTGCGGTTATGTGAACACCTTTAAGGACAGTATACTTTCAATGTGGCACTGCCCTGACAACTACATTCCGCACATTATTGAAACAGGTGAAATCTACGATTTTGCTTCTGCTCTGGCACCGAAAGAGCTGTTTATCGAGTCAGGTGAAAAGGATAAGCTCTTTCCCATAAAAGCTTCTGAATTGGCTCATAGCAAGATAAAAAGAGTGTATTCGCTTATGAATGCCGAGGACAAGCTTCACATTGATGTCTTTCCCGGCAAGCACGCAGTCTGCGGAAGAAAGTCCTTTGACTGGCTTGCAAAATAATAAAAAATATCACGGTGAATTTCCGATTAAGGTTTCACCGTGATTTTTTTGTTTATTCAGTTACAGGCTCGAGAATTATCTTTATCTCAGCCTTTCTGACATTTTCAAGTTTTACTGTGAGCTTGTTGATATCCGCATATTCTTGGTCATATTCCCATTCACCCTCGAGTCTCTCAGCTTTCATAACAGAGAAAACACCATCGGAATGAGATGTAGCCTTGAGCTGTTTGTCACCTATAGTAAGAATTGCCGTTTTACCGTTATCTGTAATTTCGATATCAGCTTTAGTATGCATAAACCAATATATATCACTCTTGAAAAGGCACTTGATGCTGTCTGTAATATAAAGGCTGTTATATTCGTTCTGAAGTTCAAAATCTCTGATAACTTCAATCGCACCATTCATACGGTAGGCATCAGTCATATCGAGTCCGCAACGTCCGCCTTCTGATGTTTCTTTACAATATGTAAACTTGCTTTCAGCCAATACATACTGATCTTCAAGAGTCATTTTCGGGTTGATAACAAGGGTATTCTGTCCCTCGGCACGCTTGCTGTAATTCTTCCATCTGCCACCTGCAGGAGTGTTGAGGAAGTAATTCGGTGCATCATAGGGTCCGGGACCTAATTCCTCTGCCCAGCGCTCACCCATAGCATCAAAGACAAATGTACCGATATCAAGGTCACCGTGATTGATGAAGTTATATCCACCCTTTATACCTGCAAAGGTGGCATTTTCATCGAGATAAGCACTTCTCATAAGCACCATCTCCTGACCCACATCAGAGTAAAGCGAGAGGTAAAGGCGTTCATCAGAAAAGTCTGCAGTTTCGGCAGTGTAGCCTCTGTCATACCACAGTAGTGAAAGTGCGTTCTCTCTGCCTTTTCCGCTTATCTCGATGCTTCCTGAGGTATCGGGAGCAAACACTCCGGGGGCATCCCACATCTGATAGCAGGTAAGAAGTGGCCAATCATATTCATCAGCATACCAATGAAGAGACGGAGTAAAGCACATTCTTGCCTTATTGTCACCGAAATTGAACACACCTGTGGGAGTGGTTATGTAAACGGGGAATTTACCAAGCTCCTTGAAGCCTGAAATTTCACTCATACCAAAATCTGTACCGAAGAAATTCTTTGATGTTGCCACGAAATACACTATGGAATTCATACCCGACTGACTGTACCCGGGACCTTCAACATAAACACCGTCGGGAGTAAAGTTTTCGAATGCTATGGGCATATTTTCATAGCACATTGAAAGAAACTCAGCAGCTGAATCAATATCGTAACGCAAGAAGGTCATGCAAGCGATACCTATACCGCTGTAGCAGATACTGTTCCAGTTATTCTTTGACCAAGTGAACCAATGGTTATCGTTAAGAGCGGAATAGATTGCATATTCCCACACCTTTTCTTCCATAAGGGTCTTTGTATCCTCGTCAAGATAATCATAAAACCAATCGTAGCCGATGGAAACTGCAAGAGCCATTTCAGCTGTTGCAAGAAAGTGAGATGTGCACCAATCATCGTAACTGCACACCTTTTCAATTTCTGCCTTTGCTCTTTCGGCATATTTTTCCTCTCCTGTTATCTGCCAGGCATAACCTAAAATTACCATTCGACTGATAACCTCACGGGAAATGGGAAGTATGCTGCCCTCTTCGTCGAGAACATACTCCATAGGCGGATAAGCCTTAATATCACAAAAGGTATCTGCATTTGAAAGAACATATTCAGAAAGCTTTTCTGTGTAATCGGAAAATTCACCCTTTTTATATTCAGCTCTTACTTTCTCAAAATCAATCCTGTCAGCAAGGATAAAAGGATGGTCTTTTTCAGCGTTTTCCATAAGAGCCTTTTCTACTTCCTCTTTATCGGGATATTCGGGATTTCTGTCAAGGCTTATGTAATCAATGCCAACCTTTACCATATCAGGAATTACTGCAAAATAGGGCACAACATTTGTAACACCTAAAATAATAACAAGCGCTATAGAAATTATAATTCCAAGTATAGCTTTTTTAGCCTTTCTACCTTTTTTCATATTTTCACCGCCTTAATTTATACCTTTGATTGCGGGATAAAGCTTTCGCCATTTTAGATATTTCTCTTCGTATTTTTCAGTAAGCTCCTTTTCGGGCATAACTGTTTCGGCTATTCTGTAAACCTTACTTTCAAGCTCCGTATATTCACTCGAAGTCATTACACCCTTTGCCGCAAGCAATGCCGCTCCCAGAGATGCACCCTCCTGATTTTCGGGGATGGAAAGTTCAATGCCGAGCACATTTGCTATAATTTTAAGCCACAACTTATTTTTTGTACCACCGCCGCAGATATTTGATTTTGTGATATCAATACCCATATTTCTGATAATATCGATATTGTGTCTCAGAGCAAAAGCAACACCCTCAAGCACAGCAAGGCTCATATCGTCTTTATCTGTTTCAAGGCTCATTCCGTAGAACATGCCTCTTACATCGGTATCGTTAAGAGGTGAACGCTCGCCCATAAGATACGGCAGAAACAAACAGTCATTTTCACCGAGCTTACTTTCTTTTGAGAGTACACTGCCGTAATTGTCACGAAGCACCTTTTCTACCCACCAGTTACAGCAGACAGCCGCCGAAAGCATACAAGCCATCTGATGATAGTTACGGCTGGCAGAGCAGAAAGAGTGAATTGCACACTCTCTGTCAAGGCTGAATTTATCACTTACGGTAAAAATCGTACCGCTTGTGCCGAGAGAAATATTGCAGTTACCGTCTTTTACAGTGCCGGTGCCGATAGCCGCAGCGGCATTGTCACCTGCGCCGATGATGATTTTCACTTCACCGAGACCAAGCTCATCGGCTAAGTCAACTTTAAGCGTGCCTGTACATCCGTCACTTTCAAGAACTTTCGGAAGCCATTCTTCCTTAATGCCGTATGCATCAAGAATATTCTTTGACCAACAGCGGTTTTCCACATCAAAGTAAAGTGTACCAGAAGCATCGGAAACATCGGTGCAAAACTCACCGGTCAGTCTATAGGCAACATAATCCTTGGGAAGCATAATTTTACTTATTTTCGCATAGTTATCAGGCTCGTTTTCCTTTACCCATAAAAGCTTGGGCAAAGTAAAGCCTGCAAAGGCGATGTTAGCTGTGTTATCAAGAAGAAAATCCTTATTATCATTGAGCTTGTCCGTCTGTGCCTGACTTCTTGAATCATTCCACAAAAGTGCAGGGCGGATAACATTATCCTCACTGTCAAGCATAACAAGTCCGTGCATCTGTCCCGAAAAAGAGAATGACTTCACTTTCATAGCTTCTACACCCTCAAAAAGCTCCTTAAGGGCAGACACCGTCTGATTATACCAATCCTCAGGATTCTGCTCGCTCCAGCCGTTTTGCGGAAAGTATAAGGGATATTCCTTTGTGACTGAGGATATTACTTCACCGTTACCGTTTAAAAGCAGAGTTTTGACGGAGGAAGTACCAAGGTCGATACCAACATAATAACTCATAATCCACCTCTTAAAAAAGAATCTGATTTACGATTGTCTGTAAATATTCCTGTCTGCCCGAGTCGGGATTTGTTGTTACCTTTTTACCGCAAGCATAATCGGAAAGCTCTTCAAGCGTTGCTTCACCGCTTAAGATTTTCTCACCGATACCCTTATTGAATGAAGCATACTTATTCTTGATAAAGTCATCTATTCTGCCGTCTTCGATAAGCTCTGCAGCCTTGATAAGACCGAGTGCAAAAGTATCCATAGCAAGAATATGACCGTAGAACATATCTTCAAAGGTGTTACTTGGTCTGCGGTTTTTGGCATCGAAGTTAAAGCCACCTGTAAGACCGCCTGCCTTAAGAACTTCATACATACACATTGTAGCTTCGTAAACATCAAAGGGGAATTCATCTGTATCCCAGCCCAAAAGAAGGTCACCTTGATTAGCATCAATTGAACCGAGCATTCCGTTTATAGCAGAAATACGAAGCTCGTGCTGGAAGGTGTGGCCCGCAAGTGTAGCGTGGTTAGCTTCGATGTTCATTTTGAAATCCTTGTCAAGACCGTACTGACGAAGGAAGCCGATAGCTGTAGCCGCATCGAAATCGTACTGATGCTTCATAGGCTCCTTCGGCTTGGGTTCGATATAAAAATCACCTGTAAAGCCTATCTTTCTGCCGTAGTCAACAGCCATTTTCATAAGACGTGCGATATTTTCCTGTTCGAACTTTACATCGGTATTAAGAAGGCTTTCATAGCCCTCTCTGCCACCCCAGAAAACATAACCCTTACCGCCGAGCTTAACGGTGATGTCGAGAGCTTTTTTAATCTGAGCAGCTGCAAAACAATAAACCTCTGCGCTGTTTGTACTGCCTGCACCGTTCATAAACTTAGGGTTGCCGAACATATTTGCAGTACCCCAAAGACACTTGATACCTGTCTCCTTCATTTTGATGAGTATGTAATCCGAAATCTCATCAAGACGAGCATTTGTAACATTGATATCGTCAGCCTCGGGTACAAGGTCAACGTCGTGAAAGCAAAAATATTCTATACCCATTTTGCTCATAAATTCAAAGCCTGCATCAACCTTAGCCTTTGCGTGAGTCATTGTTACCTTTTCACTGTCAAAACTTTTATCAGCAGTACCGGCACCAAACATATCAACACCGCAAGCACCAAGAGTATGCCACCAAGCCATAGCAAAAGGAAGATGCTCACTCATTTTCTTGCCGAGGATAACACGGTCCTTATCATAGTAGCGGAAAGCCATAGGATTTTTGCTGTCTTTGCCCTCATATTTTACTTTGTCAATAAACTTAAAAAACTCCATAATATTTTTCTCCTTTTCAGTTTAATTACCATTTCAATTATAACACATTCATTATTTTGTTTTCAACCTTAAGATAAAAATAACTCCCTGCCTTTTTAACGCAAAGCAGGGGTTACATCTTTTATTCTCACAGCTTGAATTTTGTCTTAATCATATCAATAAACTGTGCCGTTGTTTTGCCTGTCAAAGATATTGCACCCGTTGCAATCTTTGCAAAAATAAGGGGTACACCCACCGAGGCAATATTATTCTGCAAAAACTTATCCGTAAAGCGGTCATCATACTTCTGCGGCACAGTGTCGCAGGTTTTCATATACCACAAAAGAAGCTCTTCCTTCATTTCTGATATTATAGGCTGATACTTTTCATCGTCAATGCGATTGATGCTTTCACCCTCGGAAAGAACATAGAATTCGTCCTTTTCGTAGAGTCTCATCACATATTTATACTCCTTAGAGCGAATCATAGCCGCCTTTGTGTGAGTACCGTCTTCCTTCATCTGTAAGAGGAGTCTCGGAGAGTATATTGCATCCTCACCCGTGAAAAGATTTTTTTCCGAGCAATGTGTTTCGCCCTTGAGCCTGCCCCCTTCACAGAAAACATAGTCTTTATGAGGAATACTTTTATCTCTCATTGTAGGCAGAAGACTCTTTGAAAAGCTCAGTCTTTCCGGTACGATACCCGCAAGGTAATAAACAGTAGCACATAAGTCCACAAGCTCGGCAAGGTTTTCATTTATACCTTTATCAATGCTTATATTCTTAGGCGGTTTGATGATGAAGGGCACATTAGTAAGACAGTCCGGGAAACAGTTCTGACATTTTTCAACTATACCGTAATCTGTCGTGTAATCACCATGGTCGGAAAGAACTATAATTGCCGTATTGTCGTAAATTCCTTCTTCTCTGAGAGTAGTGATAAGTCTGCCCACCTGAGAATCAACCTTTGCACACATTGCAAGATATGTACGCCTTATCTCGCGAAGTCTGTCCTCATCCCAGCCTGCAATACCGAGAGCATCTTTGAGTCCTCTTTCCATCAATGGCTTACCGTCAGCATCATCTATATTCGGTATGCGTGCCTGCAATTTACTTTCATCAATCAGATCGTAATATTTCCGTTCAATCTGATATGGCGGATGTGGAAAATCAAGACCGACAAACATAAAAAATGGCTTGTTCTTAGGGCGTTTCTTTATCTGCCTTACGGCAGAATCTATGCATAAGTCATCGTTATTCTTAATCTCTCTGCCCCTTTTATTTTCAGGTATGATTCCGTTGAAAAATGAAAAGAATGTGTCGCTCCCTTTTTCTCCTCGCTTTGATTTGACAACGGTTGCGGGAGTCTTAACAGGAGAAAACATCAGATACTTATCAATAAGCGCTCTGTGGTATTTCCTCTCCTGGCCTGCCATCAGATCCCCTCTGGTAGAGGATACGGTGTAATAGCCTGCTTTTTTCATATCGGAGAAGATATTCTCCTCAACATCGTGGAGAAGATAAGACATCGTTCTGTGGCCCTTTGTGTGAGGGTAAAGTCCCGTCATAAACGAGCAACGGCTCGGCACACAAACAGGATTCTGACAAAAAGCATTTTTAAATGAAACACCATCAAAGCCCAGCTCATCAAGGTTTGGGGTATACGAGGCCTCGTTACCAAGATGATGAAGCGCATCAGCCCGCATCTGGTCGGGGTTAATAATTAAAATGTTAGGCCTGTCTGACATAGAGTCACCACCTTAATTACATTGTTTTTACCATTATATCATATTTAATATTTCTTTTTCAAGCAATAAAAAGACCTGTTTGATTTCTTTAGAACAGGTCATATATGTGAGTTTTTATTCAATTTTCATATTTTCACAATTCAAACCCAGGTGGTTTAGAAAAACGATCAATCTTGGAGTATTGAAAAAACTCAAAAAAGTCGATATGAAAAGTCAAAACTCCTTAATTTTATAAAGATTTTCAGAGAATGATTCATTTTAATGTAACAGGCGACCATCGAGGATTTATCCACGGCAATTGTTATTAGTTCAATTTTATAACTGAAAATATATAAGCACCAAGAAGGTTATTCCCCCTAGAATTTATAAAAGAAAATGACACCTCCAATAAACCGTAAAGGGTTAAGAGAGGTGTCATCAACAATTATTCGATTTCTGAAAGTCTCTGTCTGAATTCTTCGATCTTTTCCTTTGAGTACATCTTGCTGAGTACTACCATAGCCATATTAGGTGTGAAGCCCATAGCCAGAGCCATATTCTTCATAGGATGGTTAACAAGATCAGGACAAAGATCGTCAACGATCTTCATAACCTCGGGATCCTTCATAAGCACACTTAATTTTGTGTCGAAACTATACTTTGCCATAATAAAAATCTCCTTTTATATTTTTGTATTACTAAATTATTAGTACCTGACTTATACGGCACTCTTACCGAGTGCTATGCCTTTTTCAAGAGCAGCGATGTTAAGCTCCATAATCTTAGGACTTTTTTCTTTGAATTTTTTACTTAAAGATGCGATTACGACCTCTTTGCTTATGATATCTGCGGCACCGATAAGTACACCGATGAGTACAGTATTAGCAACTTTGACATTACCGAGCTCGAGTGCAACTTCGTCAACAGGAACTGAAATGGTTTTTACATCCTGTCTTTCAATTTCTTTTACACGGCTTGAGTTCACAACCACCGTACCGCCAACTTTTACATCGTCAATGAACTTGCTGTAAGCCTGCTCGTTCATAGCGATGAGAGTATCGCACTTTTTAGGCAGAGGAGATATAATCTCGGTGTCGCTGATGATTACTGTACATTTAGCGCTACCGCCTCTCTGCTCGGGGCCGTACTCGGGCAGGAAAGTTGAGTGCTTTTCCATATCAATAGCTGTCTGGGCAAGAGTGATACCTGCGCTCATAATACCCTGACCGCCTGAGCCTGAAAATACAAACGATTGTTTCATTATGCTTCAGCCTCCTTGTCTTTGTAAATACCGGGTTTAAAGTACGGAATGGTATTAGTATTCATATATTCGAGAGTATCGATAGGATTCATACCCCAGTTTGTAGGACAGTTGGTAAGAAGCTCGATAAATGTAAAGCCTTTACCTGCCATCTGAAGCTCAAATGCTTTTCTGATACCTCTTTTTGCATCCATAACACCCTTGGGAGAATTAAGAGCATATCTTGCAACAAACACAGGGGCCTCAAGCACGGAAATAAGCTCACACATTTTCATTGGATAGCCTGTAGTCATAGGGTCTCTGCCAAAAGGAGTTGTTGTTGATTTCTGACCTAAAAGTGTGGTGGGCGCCATCTGACCGCCTGTCATACCATAAGTCTGATTGTTAGCAAATACAACAGTAAAGTTTTCACCACGGTTAGCAGCAGACATAATTTCAGCAAGACCGATAGCAGCAAGGTCACCGTCTCCCTGATAAGTAAATACAAGTCTATCGGGAAGACAACGCTTGATGCCTGTTGCAACGGCGGGCGCTCTGCCGTGAGCAGCACCGATTACGTCGCCTTTCCAGGTGTAAAGGTTAAGAGCGCTGCATCCTACAGATACAACGTTAATAGCATTCTGAGACTGCTGAAGCTCGTCAATTACATCAGCAACAAGTCTTGTTGCAAGTGCATGAAGACAACCGGGACAATAAGGTGTTGCCATAGGCTTCAGAGACTGAGGTCTTTTATACTCTGCCATAATTATTCTCCTCCCTTTACGATTTTTGCAACAGCTTCATAT
>JAZTWC010000054.1:0-39387 GCA_045635665.1 Acutalibacteraceae bacterium | reverse complement strand
CTAGCGGCTGGTTCAGGCGAGCCGCTGCCTGTGGCAGATGAAGGCGAAGGCTGAACAGGAAAAAACAAGGAGTATCACGAAGTGCACCAAGCGAGTGAGACGACTATGTTTTTGACCGACAATCGCTTGCCTCTTCTGAGCACTTAAATTGGTGGTGTCACAGGTTAGTTGAAGAAAGAACGCTATGCCTAACTTATTAAGTTATTTACTTTACTATCTCCTCCTGTTATACTGTTATCATATTAGATAAACGGAGGTTTTGTAATGAATATTTCTAAAGTTGCGGAACAAATAGCTATTTTAAGGAAAAATAAAGGATTAACTCAAAATGAGTTAGGTGAAAGAGTTGGTGTATCTTTTCAAGCTGTAAGCAAGTGGGAACGCGGTGAAACTTTGCCTGATGTTGCAATTTTACCTGATTTGGCAAAAGTTCTTGAAACAAGCATTGATAATATTTTGCTTGGTGGGGAAAAACAGATAGAATATAAAGGTTCAATTTGTGTTTCGGATATGAGAATGGGACTTAATTGCCTTAAAAATATGGGTCAGTTTCTAGGCAAAGAAAATATTATTTTTCGTTCTGCCATCAAAGGAATAAATGCTGAATTGAATACTGATATTGAATACGCTTTTACTGATGATTATGTTTATGAAGCTTTTCTGACAGAAACGATAATTCATAGCATAATGCAAGGAATGTATGTAGATGTCAGTGATGTGAAAAATAATTTTAAATACGAACACTTCAAAACTATCGCACTTAATTATTGCAATCGATATGATATTAAATGATATTTTATTGCAACCTGCCACCTAAGCGGGGTGAGGTTTCTTATCACCGCCAACCCAACCGCGTCCCGATGAAATAAAATAAAAAAATAACCGTAAGCCATCTGACTTGCGGTTTTAGTATTATATCAGAACAACTGAATTTCCTTGAAAATGTGGACCACTCCGCGCATAAAATCCATAAAGCTCATATCATCACCTATTGCAATTCTCACAAGGCGGCAAAGCTTTGTAAACCAACCCGTTGTATCAATGTTGTAAAGAATTCTCGCCTCGTAAAGCTTGTCGATTTCGGGGTAAACATCTGAATATGTCAGGCAGTAGGTCTCAAAATTTTCAGGAGCATTTTCGTCAATAACAAAAACTCTCGAGCCGATGTTGATGTCGTTGTATGCATTGAAGCCGACGGTGGGTGTGTTGATAATCTTGATACCCTTGTAGTCGATTTCAAATGAGTTTTCGTGGTCGTGACCGCTTACTGTAGCGAGCACATCACCCATCTCAAGCATAGCGTCGTACTGTCCGTTGTTGTAGTAAGGCGGGCAGGGGTACTCTCTGAGCTGACCGACTGCACCGTCTGGGAGCTTGTAGAACTTAGTGGTGTCGTTGAGAGGATTCTTTTTTCTTATGATGCGGCCGAACCATAATAACTTGGTTTGCTGCAATGCATCATAAATCTCAGGCACGATAATGTGTTGGAAGTTTATTGAGGGTACAATCTCACCGTCGTTAGCTTTTTTGAGTTTCGTTGCTGTTTTCTTGTACCAGTCAATCTGCTCTTTATATACACAAGCATATCCGCCATAATCGTTTTCGGTGTTATAGGTACCCGAGTCCATTAGCCACAGGTTAAAGCAGTAGCCACTGCCATCACTTTTCATAATTGGGAGATTATATGTACCCACTCTGTCTTCTATGCAGAAACCTGCCTTACCTACATAGCAGTCATAGCTTTCGTATATTGAGAGTTGATGCTCTTTAGTTGATTTTGTTTCTTCATCGTCGTGGTTACCGAAAACTGCAGCCACCTTGATGTCTCGCTCCTGGAAGATATCCATAAACTCTCTGATGGCGTTTTCTGCATCCTCTTCTTCAGGAATATCATAACCTGAAACATTATCACCTGTGAGAACAATCAGGTCAGGCTTAACCATATCGACAGTTTTTATGATGTAATCTCTTGTAAGCTCATTGAGAGGATAGCCGTCCTGAATGTCGCTTATGTTGAGAATGGTGAACTTGCCGTCTTTGTTGAATTTGAGGGTGTCATCTTTAGCGTAAGCAAAGGATGTAAAACAGGTAGCTAGAATTATCAGGCTTAAGATTAAAGATATAGTTTTTTTCATTTTGTATTCCTCCTTTTTCTATATTATAAAACAAATCAGTGCTATTTTCAATGGGGATAAGTGAATTTAATCGGTCGAGTATAATATCTGACAGTTAAAACATTTATGTCTGCTGATTTATATAAAAAAATACCGCACTGCCTATAAAGCAATGCGGTTTGATTTTTATCTTGTGACAACTTCACCTGTTTTTGCGTTGATGATGTTGTTGAACACGCAGATGTGACTTGTGGAGATGAACTTGTCCATATGCAGCGAGCCGAAGTACCAATGCTTGAACTTGCAGATACGGCTTACGTCCTCGAGATATGTGTTGATAGCGGTGATGCTTGCATCGGCACCTGAGTGAAGCATAAGGAAGTCCTTGATTTTGGCGGGGGGCTCATGAGTGATTATAAGATCGACATTACCGCCGTACTTCTGCAGGTTTTCTACACCCTCCACAAGCTCTTCACGGGTAGGTATTTCCATATCCGACCAGGTGTCCATTTCAAATCGGATGTCGATGTCGGGACTTTCTCCGCCACCCATTGTGAAGATTTTTGTACCCTCAATCTCGAATACCTGACCTCTCATAAGGTGAAAAATATTCGAGGCGATATGGTGTACCTTGCCACCGTTCCACTTTTTGATTTTGATAGAGGAAAGCATATCAAAGTTTTCGTGGGTGCCGTCAACAAAGCAGATGTTATATTTTTTTTTGCTAAGCTTTTTCAGTACATTTATCTCTTCCTTTGAGCCGTTCCACAAAAAGCCGAAATCACCGCATACAATAAGAGTATCACCCTGCTTTAAATTTTTAAGTCTGGGATCGTTGAATCTTGATGCGATGCCGTGAGTGTCGCCGGTAACATATATCATATTTTCACAACCGTTTCTTTATATATTTAACAAAAATTTATTTTAAAAGTCTATACTTTTTGCAGGCGAGTTGATATAATAAGAAATAATATATATAATCGCTTTTATATATTCTATCATAACTTTTAATTTATTGCAAATATATAGCGAAAAATTCAAAAAATTTACAGATGAGGTGGATTAAATGAAAAAATCGTTTTCATTATTTCTTGTTATTACAATGATCATCACTGTGTTGTCGGTATCCTTTTCAGTCGGTGCAACATTTGCAGATTCAAAGGTGACAGATCGACTTCATTCAGATGTTTATTATCTGCAGAGTCTTGACAACGATACAGTATTTTTTGAAAAGAATGCAGACAAAAAGATGCCTGCTGCCGCTTTTGTCAAGTTGATTGCTTCTGTTGTGGCTATTGAAAAATGGGGTAATCTTGATGAAAAGGTTACTGTTACAAAAGAAAACCTCGCTCTTGTAAAATACGATTACGGCATCAGAACAGCGTCATATAAAGAAGGCGAAAAAATAAGCAAAAAAGAGCTTATAGACTGTCTTATTGTATACAGTGCAAACGATGCGGTAAGCATCATCGCTAAAGAAGTATCAGGTTCAGTTCAGGGCTTTATTGCTGATATGCAGGCTCTTGCAGAAAAAGCTGGCTGTACCTCAACAAAAATCAAGAACATCCACGGTTTTGACCAAGACGGTCAGTACACCACTGCCAGAGACGTTGCAAAATTTATGAAGTATGCTCTGACTTATCCTGTTTTTTCAGAGGCAATTTCAGCGGATAGTGTTACTCTTAAGGCGACTTCGCAAAATGACGAGAGAACATATACATCAAGCAACAAAATGAAAAAGTCTACAATCAGCGACTACTACCATGCTTCAGTAACAGGCGGTAAGTACACTGCAACAGATGATGCAGGTGAGTGCGCTGCTATTGTTACAAATATGGACGGTTACTCATATCTTGCTGTAACTCTCGGTGGTAAGCTTGAGCACGTTGATAATGACGGTGTAAAAGAAAACACCTGCTTTACTGATATAAAAGTAATGCTTAATTGGGTATATGAAAATATCCGTTTCAGAGTTATTGCTTCTCAGGACCAAACTACCGCTGTAGTTAAGGTAAAGGCGGGTAAAGACACAGATAAAGTCAGACTTGTGCCCGAAAAAGAAATCTCAGCACTTGTGCCCGCAAGTGTGACACCGGCATCAGTTATGTTTGAAATAGTTGAAGGCTCAGTGGAAAAAGATATCACAGCTCCCGTAAAAGCAGGTGAGGTAATGGGTCAGGCTAAAGTCTATTATGCGAGCACAGAGCTTGCGACCATAAATCTTGTGGCGGCTCAGACTGTAGAGAGAAGCTTCACAGGATATATTATGTCAAAGATTTCAGCTCTTGTAGGCTCTACTGTATTTATGATACTTACAATACTGTTATTCATTGCATCAGTTGTTTATCTTGCAAGTATGATGTCAAAGTTTTACGGTTGGGACAAAAAGTTACTTGCAGCGAAAAGCCTAGTTGATGCAAATATAAAAAATGTTTCTGTTCCGGGTAAAAAAGCTCCTCAGAAAAAGGTGCCGACTAAAAAGGTACCCACAAGTAAAGCAGCTACGAAGAAAGCACCTGTGAAAAAGGCACCTGCAAAGACTCTGCAGAAGACTCCTGTCAGGAAGCAGCCTCCCAAGAATACAAAGAAATAACAGGTTTCTTTGCAGAATAATTGTAATTATAACACATTATTTTCACGGACATATGTTATAGTGTGTCCGTGAATAAAAAATAGACAAGATGAAAGGATTATAATCATGAAGAGATATTTGAAAATGCTGATTTGCCTGGTGATGATACTTTGTGCTGTTGTCATTACATCATCAACTGATGTGTCGGCAGCATCGGAAGATAATCAGAAATGGGTAGCTGCCTGGGGTGCGGCTCCGACAGAGATGAGTATTACCGGTATGAGTACCATTGGCTCTCTTGTAGGCGAGGTTACTGTCAGAGTTGTGCTGACTCCCACTGCAAGCGGTGAAAAATTCAGAGTTAAATTTTCCAACAGTTACAGCGATGTACCCTTGAAGCTCAAAGAGGTTACTGTTGCAAAGAGCCTTGGAAACTCAAAGATAGATACCGGCAGAATTAATCATATACTTGTTGACGGGCAGTCAGAAATTACAGTTGCTCCCGGTGAAACTGTTTATTCAGACCCTGTTGCCTTTCCTGTAACAGCAGGTGAGCCTATTGCTATCAGCTTGTTTATAAGCGAATATCAGGATGTAAACACCATGGGTCTTTCAGGTGCAACAACATATCTTAAAACAGGTCAGGCAACAAAGGTTGCTGACTTTGATACTCTGTATGAAATCTTCTATGATGAAGAAGATATGCTTGATATGATGTCTAAAATTCTTGAAGGCTTCACAGGCAGCAGTACTCTTAATCTTAAGCTGGCTTATGAGTCTATTAAGTTTGTGCCTGCAATTGAAAGCCTTGATGTGCTTACAGATGGTTCAGGTTACAGTGTAGTTGTTTTAGGTGACTCTACCGTAGCTAATGATTTCCCTGAGTATCTTGCAAATACAATCTACGGCCAGAATGATATAAGAAATATCGGTGTGGTTGGTAAAGGCATGATTGGTAATGCATTGTTGGTTGACCATCTCGGATTAAGCTCTTTTATAAACGGTGCATCAATGAACACACGTCTGGACAGAGATGCTTTGAATCAGTCGGGCGTAGAATATGTTGTTATAAAAGCAACTGCTAATGATATTATATATCCCGTTTCTGACGATATTTTATCCGATTATCCCGGAATCAAGCAGCCCACAGCTCAGAACTTAATCGACGGCTATCGCAGAATATTTGAAAGATGTCACGATGCAGGTGTAAAGGTTGTTGTTATGGGTATCACCCAGTGGAAGGGTAATCTGAGAGACTACTTCAGTAGTGGTGCTCAGTACATAAGAAGCGAAGAAGAGTTTATGAAAGACTGGCAGATTGCTCAGGAAGTCAACGAGTGGCTCGCAAACACAGATGAACATGACGGCTTTGTTGATCTTGCAACTCTTTCAGCTAATCCTCTTGATGAAACTGCGCTGTTACCTGAATATACTGTTGACGGTATGAACCCATCAGAAGAGTGTCAGAGATTATGGAGCAGTTATTTCCCGCACTCGCTTATCGGTGTCGGTACAAAGGCTGGTGGAGTGCGTATAGATAAAAGAGAGTACGCTCTGAATCTCGGCAAATCGGAACAGATTATTGCTACTGTTCTCCCTGAAACTGCAGAAGATAAGAGCCTTGTATGGGAAAGCTCTAATACTGAAGTTGCTACTGTTGATGAAAACGGTGTTGTTACCGCTGTTGCAAACGGTAAGGCAACAATTAAATGTAAGACGGTAGTCGGTGGTTTCACTGCATCGTGTACTGTCATCGTCACAACAAGACCTGAAAGCATAATGCTCGATTACACTGAGCGTGAAATCTATACAACAAAAAGTGTGACTCTTGAAGCTATGGTATATCCAGAGACTTCAAATGATAGAAGCGTTATCTGGTCGTCAAGCAACACTAAAGTTGCTAAAGTAGACCAGAATGGTACAGTTACAGGTGTAGGCGCAGGTGTCGCTACTATCACAGCAAAGACTACAGACAGCGGACTTACAGCAAAATGTGTTGTCAACGTTCTTAAGAAAAAAGAAGTTCAATCAATTGTTATAGACTACAAAGATGAAACAGTAAAGAGCAAGACTATCTATACAAATGGTACAAATATTATTTCTCTTGGCTACACGGTGTCACCGTCAAATGCAACCTTTAAGGATGTAATCTGGACAAGCAGTAACCCTGCTGTGGCAACAGTTGACCCTATGGGTAAAGTCAGAGCTGTATCAGTAGGTAAGACTGTTATCAAGTGTTCATCGGAAGACAATCCTATGGTAACAGCATCTTGCACTGTTTATGTAAAAGTCAGAGCGACAGATATTAAAATAAGCTCAACTTCAATCAAGGTATATGAAACTAAGTCAAAAACTCTTAAGGCGACTGTATCACCCGAAGACGCCTCAAATAAGAGTGTAACTTGGAAATCATCAGATACGAAGATAGCTAAGGTTGATAGTAATGGCAAGGTCACAGGCGTAAAAGCAGGTACTGCATATATTACAGCCACCACTGCTAACGGAAAGTATTCGGTTAAATGCAAGGTTACAGTGCAGAAAACAATATACAGTGAAAAGGTAATGCTCGATAAGTCAAGTCTTACTCTAAATGACGGCAAGAGCTATTATCTCGAAGCTACAGTTTTCCCTGACAATACAACAACAAAAACTCTCGTATGGTCATCAAGCAACAAAAAAGTTGCAGAAGTTGACCAGTACGGTGAAGTGACAGCTATAAACCCCGGTACTGCATATATTTATTGTAAGACTAAAGATACCGGTGTCAGTGTAAGATGTAAGGTTACTGTAAAAGAGGTAAAACCCACATCTATAAGCTTTTCAAACAAGACAATTGAAGTTGAATATGGTGATATAGTAAAGCTCAAGCCTACAATAAAGCCCTCTAACGCAACTGACAAGACACTCAAGTGGTCATCAAGTGATCCCAGTGTAGTAAAGGTTTCTCAGGCGGGTAATATCAAAGGTTTAAAAGCCGGCAAGAGTGCTGTGATTACCGTTACTACAAATACCGGCAACTTCAAGGCTCAGATTACTGTAAAGGTAAGCCCTATATCAGTCAAGAAAGTTTCGCTCAGCAGAACATCTGTTGCTCTCAGTAAGAGTAAGACTTATAAGCTTGATGCCACAGTAACACCCTCTGCTGCAACTAATAAAACTCTTACATGGACTTCCAGCAATCCTAAGGTTGCAACAGTTGATAAAACCGGTAAGGTTACAACTATCAAAAACGGCACAACTGTTATTACTTGCAAATCTGCTAACGGTAAAACTGCAACATGTACAATAACCGTAAGAGATGTCAAGGTGACGGATGTAAAGCTTGATATGACAAGTGTTCTTGCAGATGTAGGTTCAACATTTACCGTAAAAGCTACTGTTATTCCAAATAATGCAACTAATCAGAAAGTTGTCTGGAGCTCTTCAGATAAGAGTATCGCTAAGATTTCTTCCAGCGGTAAGGTAACAGCGGTTGCTCCCGGTGTGTGTCAGATAATAGCGACAACAGTTGACGGTGAGCATACAGCGGTTTGTATGATAACTGTAAGATAAATATGGATTTAGCGCGTGGCGGAGTTGTTCCGCTGCGCGCCTTTGTTTTTGGTAGGATGAATAGGGATCGGGGGCTCAGGAAAAATCGCTTCGCGATTTTTTAGGAGGCACGAAGTGCCTCCTTGCCGGATTTTATCCGGCCCTGAGCCCCCGCCTCTTGCACAAACTCTATTCATATGATAAAATAATTCAAGGTGATGAAAATGAAATGCAATATTTGTCCGAGACAATGCGGTGTTGACAGAAAAATCGCAAAGGGTTATTGCAAAATGCCTGCAGATTTCAAATTGGCACGAGCCGGTCTTCACTTTTGGGAGGAGCCACCGATAAGTGGCAAAAACGGCAGTGGAACAGTTTTCTTTTCCGGCTGTAATCTTGGATGTGTTTACTGCCAAAATTATGAAATCAGTCACGGTGATGTAGGAAAAATAATAAGCAAAGAACGGCTCTGTGAAATTTTTGATGAGCTGAAAGCAAAAGGAGCTCACAATATTAATCTTGTAAATCCGACACACTATGCAGAGGCGTTGGCTGATGTGCTGAGAAATTACAAATCTGATTTGCCTGTTGTATATAACTCATCAGGATACGAAAAGGTAGAAACACTAAAAAAACTTGAGGGTATTATTGATATCTATCTGCCGGACCTTAAATATATAAGTACTGATAAATCTCTCAGGTACTCTGCCGCTGAGGATTATTTCGAACTTGCATCAAAGGCACTGCTTGAAATGAAACGGCAGTGTACTGAGAATATATATGATGGTGACGGAATAATGAAAACTGGTATGATTGTAAGACATCTCATATTGCCCAAAAACACAAATCAGAGCATAGAGGTTTTAAAGTGGATAGGTGAAAATCTCGGCAGAGATACATCAATAAGTCTTATGGCACAGTATACACCTTGCGGTAAAATTGATGAGTTTGCGGAGCTTCAGAGAAAGATAACTCAAAGAGAATATGATAAAGTGTTGATGTTTGCGTTAGATTTTGGTTTTACAAATATCTTCACTCAGGAACCAGATGCAGCCGATACGCAGTTTATTCCCAATTTTGATTTGACAGGCGTGTGAGATGTGTGGTACAATATGACATATTAATTTTTGGAGGAATGTAAAATGAAAGGATTTTTTGGTGAATTCAAAAAATTTATAATGAGAGGTAACGTGATTGACCTTGCTGTCGGTGTTATTATAGGTGGTGCTTTTCAAGCTATTGTAAATTCACTTGTTAACGATATCGTATCACCTGTGCTTTCACTTGCAACAAAGGGTGTCAACTTTGCTGATAAGTTTATAGTGCTCACAACTGACGAGGTAGCTTTCGCAACTGTTGAAGCTGCTAAAGAAGCTGGCTATGCAACTCTCAATTACGGTGGATTTATCACAGCTATAATCAACTTCATTATTATGGCTTTTGTTATTTTCCTTCTTGTCAAGACTATCAATAAGATTTCAGATATAGGCAAGAAAAAGGAAGAAGAAGCTCCCGCTGAGCCAACAACAAAGGTTTGTCCTTTCTGTCAGAGTGAAATCAGCATAAAGGCCGTTAAGTGCCCTAATTGTACATCAGACATTCCTGAGGAGGCATAATTAATGCTTGGTTTTATCGGTACAGGTAATATGGCGACAGCTATTATCAAGGGCGTTATCGCTTCAGGTATGCTCAGTGGTGAAGATATAGCTGTTTATGATATTGCTAAAGAAAAAGCAGAAGCTCTCGCTAATGAGTATGGTTTGACGGCTTTTGAGAGCGAAAATGAAATTGCGCAGATGTGTGATAAGGTTGTTCTTAGTGTAAAACCTAATGTTTTCCCATCGCTTCTTAGTAAAATTGATGCTGAGCTGAAAGTAAGTGATCCTCTGATTATTTCCATCGCTGCAGGTAAGACTCTCGAGTTTATCTCAGGTTGTCTTTCATACGATGCTAAGATTGTCAGAGTTATGCCCAATATCAATGCTAAAGTCGGTGCGGCTGTGTCTGCATACTGCGGTAAGGATAATGTGTCTCAGAATGACCTTTATTTTGTTAAGTCTCTTTGTGAGAGCTTCGGCATGGCGGTGAATATTGAAGAAAAACTATTCTCAACCTACAGTGCTATCGGTGGTTGTAGCCCTGCATTTGCATATATGTTTATCGATTCTCTCGCAAGAGGTGCTGTTAAAAATGGTATGCCAAAGAATATTGCTCTTGAGGTGGCTGCAGGTGCGGTGCTTGGCAGTGCCAAGATGATACTTGAAAGCGATGAGCATCCCTGGCAGTTAGTAGATCAGGTGTGTTCACCAGGGGGCACGACAATTGAGGGCGTGACGTCACTTCAGAATGACGGATTTGAGTCAGCTGTTATCGATGCTGTTCAGGCGGCAATAGATAAAGATAAAAGATTATAATTTTTGCGGTAATCGCTCAGGCGGTTGCCGTTTTTTTGTTAGTAGGTGCTGTAGGTGGGGGTGGGGGGGCTCAGGCGCCGAATGAAATTCGGCGTAAGGGACGGATGTCCCTTTGCCAATCCGCTTTGCGGATTGGCCCTGAGCCCCCTGACTAACCTTCACATCAGACTAAAATAAAAAATACAACCGCCTTTGCCCTTGACTTTTTTTCAGTAATGTTTACAATATATAATGATATATTTTAATCAGTTAAAGGATGATAAAAATGAAAGCAATCGTAACAGTAATCGGTAAAGACAAATCAGGTATCATTGCAGAGGTTTGCACACTTCTTGCAAATAGCAAGGTTAATATCCTCGATATCAGCCAGACAGTAATGCAGGGCTTTTTCACAATGACAATGCTTATTGATCTCACAGAGTCAACTAAGGACTTTGCAACTCTCGGTGATGAACTCAAAGCTAAGGGTGAAGAAATGGGTCTTAACATCAGAATGCAGAGAGAAGATATCTTCGATCTTATGCACAGAGTATAAGTCGGGGGAGGTACCAACAGATGCATAATCAGAAAGAAATTATGTCCACCATTAATATGATCGACCATCAGCATCTTGATGTAAGAACTATCACTATGGGTATTTCTCTTCTTGACTGCTGTAGCGACAGTGTTGAGGTGACAGCTAAAAAAATATATGACAAGATTACCCGCCTTGCAGAAAATCTCGTTAAAACAGGTGAGGACATCGAACGCGAGTTCGGTATCCCTATCGTTAATAAGCGTATCTCCGTAACACCTATCTCAATTGTTGCGGCTTCATGTAAAGAGACAGACTATACTCCTATTGCGCAGGCACTCGACAGAGCTGCTCACAAGGTCGGTGTAAACTTCATCGGAGGTTTCTCAGCTCTTGTGCACAAGGGTATGACTAACGGTGATATCAATCTTATCAATTCAATTCCCTCTGCTCTTGCAAGTACAGAGAGAGTCTGTTCAAGTGTTTCAGTTGCAAGCACAAAGGCAGGCATCAATATGGATGCCGTTGCACTTATGGGCAGAATTATCAAAAAGACCGCCAATATGACTGCTGATAAGGGCGGTTTCGGCTGTGCTAAGTTAGTTGTTTTTGCAAATGCCGTTGAGGATAACCCATTTATGGCAGGCGCTTTCCACGGTGTTGGTGAAGCTGAGTGTGTAATCAATGTAGGTGTAAGTGGCCCCGGTGTAGTGTACCACGCATTGCAGAAATGTAAGGGTGAACCCTTTGATGTTGTGGCGGAGACTATCAAAGAGACTGCATTCAAGATTACCCGTATGGGTCAGCTTGTTGCTTCCGAGGCGTCAAAGAGACTCGGTGTACCCTTTGGTATCGTTGACCTTTCACTTGCTCCAACACCTGAAAAAGGTGACAGTGTTGCAAGAATTCTCGAAGAGATGGGTCTTGAGGTCTGCGGTACTCACGGAACGACTGCGGCTCTTGCTATGCTCAATGATGCTGTTAAAAAAGGCGGTGTTATGGCAAGTAACCATGTAGGCGGTCTTTCGGGTGCATTTATTCCCGTCAGTGAAGACGAGGGTATGATTGAAGCTGCTCTTAAAAATGCGCTTACACTCGATAAACTTGAGGCTATGACCTGCGTATGCTCTGTAGGTCTTGATATGATTGCCGTACCAGGTGAGACATCTGCAGAGACTCTCTCTGCTATCATTGCCGATGAAGCAGCTATCGGTGTTGTCAATACTAAGACTACTGCTGTAAGAATTATTCCTGCTATAGGTAAAAAGGTTGGGGAAATTATTGAATTCGGTGGTCTCTTAGGTTCAGCACCTGTTATGCCCGTACACGAGTTTTCAAGTGCTGACTTTATTGCAAGAGGCGGTCGCATTCCCGCACCTATGCACTCACTGAAAAACTAATAGCATCATCGCGTTTTTGGTTCTTTTTGCGCGATAGCAAAAAGAACGCCTGCCCGGCGAGGGCAAGTACAAAATAAGAAGATGATAAAATGAAAATTATTGATATTATAAAAGGTGAAAAGCCGTCTCTTTCCTTTGAGGTGTTTCCGCCTAAAACAAGCGACAACTTTGAAAGCGTAAAAGAAGCAACTCAGGAAATAGCTTTGCTTAAGCCTTCATATATGTCTGTTACTTACGGTGCAGGCGGCGGTACAAGTGAATACACGGTAAATATCGCTGAAAATCTCGAGAAAAATTTTGGTGTACCCACACTCGCACATCTCAGCTGTGTATCTTCTACTAAAGATGAGATTCACAAGCAACTCGATATTTTAAAGGATAAGGGAATCAGTAATATCCTTGCGCTTCGTGGTGATATACCCGAGGGTATGCATAAAGACCACCTTGATTATCACTATGCCTCAGAGCTGACCGCAGAAATCAAGGCATACGGTGGTTTTTGTATAGGCGCAGCCTGTTACCCTGAAAGTCACCCTGAAAGTGCAACATCCTTTGACGATATACGCTATCTCAAAGAAAAGGTTGATGCGGGTGCGGAGTTTCTTGTGACACAGATGTTTTTTGATAACGATGTGCTTTATAACTTTATGTACCGCATCAGAGAAGCCGGTATAAATGTGCCTGTTGTTGCAGGAATTATGCCTGTTACCAACCCGAAATCTATCAAGAGAATCTGCCGTATTTCAGGTGCGGCTCTTCCTCAGAGATTTTGCAGAATAGTTGACAAATACGGTGATGATGCTGAGCAGATGAAGCAGGCAGGTATCGCCTATGCGACACAGCAGATTGTTGACCTTTATGCCAACGGCATCAATGCAGTGCACGTGTATTCTATGAATAAGCCTGATGTTGCAAAAGCTATCCAGGATAATGTGTCAGCGATAATTAAGTAATAATATCGCGTTTTTGGTTAGTTTTGGGACTATAGGAAAAAGTAACGCCTCCGCGGCGAGCGGGATATTAATAATCCAACTAAAGGATATTTTATGACAGATAATACTATAATCTTTCTTTCAAAAAACGGCGACGAAATCGAACCTGATAAAAAAGAGGTTCTGCGATATATGGGCTGTAAAGTCGACTGCCTTAGTGAAGAGTTGGAAGATCTTTATGAAAAATCTAAAGACGAGTATCAAAAATCAGCTTCATATAAAGCAGTGATGAGAAAAGTTCCCATAAAATTAAAAGAAAACAATATTGTTGATTTGGGCTTTTGTGAAATCCAGAATGAAAATTTATATAAAAACCTGAGCGGTTGCGAGGATGCATATATTTTTGCTGCTACTGCGGGTATAGCTGTGGACAGATTGATAATGCGCTACAGTAAGCTGTCACCTTCAGCAACTATAATATGTGACAGTATAGGCTCAAGTGCTGTCGAAGTATGGTGCGATGAAATCAACGAAATAATAAATTCTGAGTATGAAACCAAGCCTCGCTTTAGTCCCGGGTACGGAGGAGTAAGTCTCGAATATCAGAAAGACATATTGTCTTTTCTTGATGCGGAAAGAAAGATTGGCATAACATTGAATGATGCTCTTATGATGACTCCCGTGAAATCGGTGACGGCATTTGTAGGTATTAAGGAGAAAAAATGAGTATTAGAAATTTATTAGGCAAACAGCGATTATATTTCGATGGCGGTATGGGGACATTACTGCAGGCTGAGGGCCTGAAGCCCGGTGAAAAGCCTGAAATGTGGAATCTGACCCACGCGGATATAATTAAAGATATACATCTGAGCTATCTTAAGGCAGGAAGTAACATTATCACCACAAACACCTTTGGCGCAAACTGCCTTAAGTTCGATAATCTCGAAGAAATAATATCTGCAGCTGTTACCAATGCAAAAAATGCAATAGCAGATTTTGATGGTGACAAAGATAAGTGTTTTGTTGCTTTTGATATGGGACCTCTCGGCAAAATGCTAGAGCCTCTCGGTGATATGAAGTTTGAGGTTGCTGTTGAAGTATTCAGACAAAGTGCTGTCCTTGGTGAAAAATACGGTGCTGACCTTGTAATCATCGAGACTATGAATGACAGCTATGAAACCAAGGCTGCTGTGCTTGCCTGTAAAGAAAATACCAATCTGCCTATATTTGTCAGTAATGTTTTTGATGAAAATAAAAAGCTTATGACAGGTGCTGACCCTAAGGCTATGATTGCCTTGCTCGAGGGTCTCGGTGTCGATGCAATAGGTATGAACTGTTCACTCGGCCCGAAGCAGATGCTTGAGGTGGCGAAAGATTACGCTCAATATGCATCAATCCCCGTGTGTGTCAGCCCAAATGCGGGTATGCCCAGAACAGAAAACGGGAAAACAGTTTTTGATGTAACTGTCGAAGAGTTTTCTGACATAATGAGAGATATCGCTCTTATAGGTGTATCAGTTTTAGGCGGTTGCTGTGGCACTACTCCCGAATATATCAGAAAAACTGTAGAGAAAACAGCGGACTTGCCCTATACTGCTCCCGTAAACAAAAATATCACTATGGTATCCTCTTATACCCATGCTGTAGAAATCGGCAGGGTACCAACACTCATAGGCGAGCGAATCAACCCCACAGGTAAGCCAAAATTCAAGCAGGCTCTTCGTGAACATAATATCGGCTATATCCTCAATGAGGGTATAGCACAGCAGGAAAAAGGTGTGCAGATTCTCGATGTTAACGTCGGCTTGCCTGAGATTGACGAAGACGAAATGTTAACTACGGCTGTCAAAGAATTGCAGAGTGTGCTGGATTTGCCTTTACAGCTCGACAGTGTCAAAGCTACATCTTTAGAAAAAGCTATGAGAGCATATAACGGCAAACCTCTTGTCAATTCCGTCAATGGTAAGCAGGAGAGTATGGATGCTATTCTGCCCCTCGTGAAAAAATATGGTGGTTGCGTTATTGCGCTGACCATAGATGAAAATGGTATACCCGATACGGCTGAGGGCAGATGTGCTATAGCTGAAAAGATTGTCAGAGAGTGCGAAAAGTATGGTATAGATAAAAAAGAAATCATAGTTGATCCTCTGGCAATGACAGTGTCTTCAGACGACAACAGCGGTAAGATTACTCTTGAAAGTGTAAAGCTCATAAAAGAAAAGCTTGGTGTCAAGACAAGTCTCGGTGTATCTAATATTTCTTTCGGTCTTCCAAGAAGAGACGAGGTTAACAGCATATTTATGTCCCTCGCTTTCAGTATGGGTCTTGACTGTGCTATCATGAATCCCTATTCCGTGGCTATGATGCAGAGCTATTACAGTTATATGGCTCTTCTCGGTATGGATGAGGGTTGTATGAAATATATAGACTTTGCTTCAGATATCAAAACAGACGTTGCTGTTCAGTACACCGGCAAAAAGGCAAGTGTACAGTATGAAAGTCAGCTTCAGCGAGCAATTATCAAGGGTGTAAAAAACGAGACTTACATCTATGCAAAAGACGCCCTCAAGGATAAATCCGCACTTGATGTTATAAACAGTGAGATTGTACCAGCTCTTGATGAAGTAGGCAAGTGCTTCGAGAAAAAGACAATGTATCTTCCTCAGCTTCTTATGGCTGCAGAGGCAGCATCAAAGGCTTTTGATGCTGTCAAAGAGTCAATGGGTGACTCTCAGAGCGAGAGCAAAGGCAAGATAATCGTCGCAACAGTTAAGGGAGACATCCACGATATCGGCAAAAATATAGTTAAGGTACTCCTCGAAAATTACGGCTATGATGTTATTGACCTTGGCAAAGATGTAGAGCCTAAAAAAGTTGTATCTACAGCTAAGGAGCAATGTGTAAAGCTCGTAGGTCTCAGTGCACTTATGACAACTACCACGGAGGCTATGGCAGATACAGTGGCGATGTTAAAAAAAGAGATTTCAGATGTTAAGGTAATGGTTGGCGGTGCGGTGCTGACTCAGGAATATGCAGATATGATAGGTGCTGATTACTACGCCAAAGATGCTATGGAAGGTGTCAGAATAGCTGAAAGCATATTTAACATTTGACCTCGATATCTTGACATAAAGTGAAATATAATCTAAAATTAATGAGTCGGTAGAAATGCCGGCTCATTTGTATATATGAGGGTTTAATATGAAATATAATAAAACAGTGAAAGCTATATTTATAGAAAGACCAAATCGTTTTGTTGCTAAGGTATGCCTTGATGGGGAAGAGATTTATTGTCACGTTAAAAATACAGGCCGATGCAGAGAGCTTCTTGTACCCGGTGCAACCGTGTGGCTGGAGGATAGTGAAAACCCGGCACGTAAATACAGATACTCTCTTGTAACTGTGAAAAAAGGTGAGCGACTTGTCAATATGGACTCTCAGGCTCCCAACAAAGCAGTGGGCGAGTGGCTTTCTGGCGGTGGTTACTTCAAAAATATAAAGCTACTTAAGCCTGAAAGCAAGTACGGATCATCAAGGTTTGATTTTTACTGTGAGTATGAGGATAAAAAAGCTTTTATAGAGGTTAAGGGAGTGACTTTGGAAAACGATAATGTTGTATCTTTTCCCGATGCGCCGACAGAGCGCGGAGCAAGACACGTCAGCGAGCTTGCCGAATGCATAAAAGAGGGTTATGAAGCCTATATAATATTTGTAGTACAGATGAAAGATGTGATTTATTTTAAGCCGAATTCAGTAAATGACCCCGTTTTTGCTACAGCTCTGAAATCGGCAAAAAAGGCAGGAGTGAACATTATAGCAGTCGACTGTGATGTAACAGATAAAGAAATGATTATAAAAGATTTTGTTGATGTTCATATATAAACTGAGGGATAAATCTTATGAAAAATATCACAAAAAATGTTGCCAAGACTGTATATTTATGGTATCATTAACTATATGTATGAAACTATCCGAAAGGTTCAGATATGACTAAAAAAATCTATACTTTTTTACTCGCAATTATATGTTCGATTTCAGCTTTTTCTCTTGTCGTTTCGGCAGAAAATGCTGAGGTTTACCATCCTGTAGAGGAGCTTATGTGCATCTCATACAGAGGTGATACAGCTTTGTATGAAGCAAACTCAAAAGAGGCTGTTTTATCGGCTTTTTCCAAGGGAGCTGATTTCGTCAGTGTAAGTGTCAGAAAGTCGCAGAATGGTGACTTTGTGCTCTGCGGTGAAAACGCCATTGAGGTTACAGGCGTACTATTAAAAGATATGCTGTCGTTGCTCTCGGAAAATCAGCTTCTCATACTCGACTTTAACAAAGATCTTAAAGATGAAATTTACGATTTGCTCAAAAATGAAAACGCTCTTGATAAAGCCTGGTTGAGAATTAAAGATAGTGCATCGGAAATAAACAAGTGGATTGCCGATAAAGACGATGTGAATGTTATAGGCGTTACATCAAGTTTTAATATCTTCACCATAAGAAGTTTTGTAAAAGACCTAAATCACTTGCCGGCTGTACAGCTTCAGAGCAAAAATTACTTCAATGTAATGTATGATTCGTGGTGTTATAGCCTTTATGATTCATATGAGGGTACAAGGGCGGTTGCTCCTATGTACGACCCTGATTTGTGCGGCCAGAGAAGTGACAGTGAAGACGGTTGGAATGACCTTATCAAAAAGAATTTCAGCATAATTGAAACTAACAATATTGATAGTTTTGTGGCTTATAAAGAGCTTAACAGTCAGTTAAGAGATAATCTTATTGCTTTACTTGGAAAAGCAAGTGCCATTGATACCGAGGCGTACTCTCTTGTGAGCAAAGAAAATCTTGCAGACAGCATTGAAACAGGTGAAGACCTTATAAATGGCGGTCTTGCTTCAAATGATGAACTTCAGAGTGCCGCATCTTCATTGCAAAGAGCGATTAACAATATAACACTTTCAGACGGCACTGATACTCAGAAAGGTGCGCTAAACATCACAGCGGGTAAGGTCATCGCTGCAATTTTAGTCGGTATGGCTATACTTGTAGCTCAGATTTACACATACAAAATGCAAAAGCGCAAAAGAGTTAAGTAAAAATAACATCACATATTAGAAAACATTTTTAAGGAGGAATATTTATGGCAAAAGCAAAAAAAGGCTGGATTGAATACGCTAAAACTCCCGAAGAGGTTGGCGTTTCATCACACGATATTCAGGCATTCATTGATGAGTGCATCGAAAAGGAAAAGGAACTTCACTCAATTACTATTATTCGTCATGGTAAAATTGCCTGCGAAATTTACAGAGAGCCATTTACCCGTGAACACAGACATATGATGTACTCCGTGTCCAAGAGCTTTACATCTACAGCTATCGGTTTTGCTGTTGATGAGGGATACATGACAGTTGATACAAGATTTGTTGATATTTTCCCCGAGGCAAGAGGCGACAAAGATGACGAATACTTGGAAGAAATGACTATTGAAGATCTTCTCACAATGAGAAGCGGTAAGAATGTAAGTGTATTCCTTGATAGAACAAAAGACCGTTGGTTCAAGGACATTATGGATTCTCCCTGGATTTCAGAGCCGGGAACAGAATTCCTTTATATCAGTGAAAATATGTATCTGCTTTGTTGCTGTATCCACAAGCTCACAGGTATGGGTGTAATTGATTATCTCAGACCTCGTCTCTTTGAGCCTTTAGGTATGAGCGAACCTTTCTGGGAAAAGTGCCCCAGAGGTATTGAAGCTGGCGGTTGGGGCCTTATGATTACCGGTGAAGACCTTGCCAAGTTTACATATTGCTATCAGCAGATGGGTAAATTCGGCGGTAAGCAGGTTATTCCCGAGTGGTGGATAAAAGAGGCTACTGCATATCATGCAGATAACTCTGTTGCTTGTGATGGCCTTGACTCTGTTGCCGGTTACGGATACTGTTTCTGGATGAACGGCGGTGTAGAAAATTCTTACCGTGCAGATGGTATGTTCTGTCAGTTTGGCATGGTATTCCCCGATTATGATGCTTGTATCAGTATGACCGGTGGTGAAATTGATGAGCAGGGAATGAGAGATGTTCTTTGGAACTATATACCCAAAGCCTTTATTGAAGCTGACAAAAAAGCTGAAAGCATAGAGATCAAAGTTCCCGCATTCACAAAGGCAGAAGTAAAACCTCGCTCACTTGCTCTTGAAAGCAGAATTGAGGGTAAGAAAATCAAATTCAGAAAGCCTATAGTTGTCAATGTTATCGGTTACCCCGTAAGTGTTGTACCTCTGCCCGCACTGTTTATTGCGGCAGATAAGGCAGGTAATATCAGCGATGTTACATTTAATTTCCGTGAAAACGATATGCAGATGAGCTGGGCTGAGGGTGATGAAATCAACAGTATTGCAATCGGTCTTGACGGTGAGTACCGTTGGGACGACATAGTGCTTGGAGGCATGCCTTTCACAACCTGCGCTACAGGTTGCTGGAACAGTGAAAATGAGCTCGAGCTTCATATACGCTGTATCGAAGCAGTTTCAGAGAGAATTATCAACTTCAAGTTCAACGGAGATAATGTTATAATGAGACCCTCTTCAGTGCCTAACTCTGCAGTTGTCGGAGAATCTCTCAAGGAGACAGTAAAAGACGTTATCAAACAGCCTGTGGTGCAGACTGCAGTCAGCAAGGCGCTGCCTCACGTAATGCCTCTGGTTGACGCTGTGCAGAGAGGTAAGATAAATGTTGATGGTCCTCTGAGACGTTTCAAGAAAAAATAATCGGAATTAATCGAGAGGAGAAAATAATATGTTCAAGATTTTATTTTTAATCGCCTTAGTAGTTGAGATTCCTTTGGTGGCATTGTTTCTTAAGTTCTATCGGCCCGACAGATCCATTAAATCTTTTACAACAAAGATTTTCTGTTCACTTATCTTTGTTCTCTTAGGTGTCTTTGCCGCTAAAGAAACAGGCAACAATACTCTTTATGCAGAGTATATGATATGGGGTCTTGCCTTAGGTATGGTTGGCGACTTGTTACTTCACTCCCTGACTAAGAATATGTTGCCGTATATTCTTGGCGTTATTGCATTCCTTATAGGTCATATCTTTTACATTTTGGGTTTGCAGAGAGCAATTTACACTACAGCTTTCAGCAAGGGTGCATTCCTTTGGTATGAGATACTGATTATCGTTGCGATTATTGTTGCAGCTGTCATATATGCCATTAAGGCTGATGCGTTCAAGAAAAAAGGTGCGATGGCTTACGGACTTATCGCTTACGGTGTTGTGCTTGCGACTATGCTCGCAAAGGCTGTCAGATATGTTATCGATGAAATCGCATTCGGCGTAAATGATAATATGTTTATGATTGCCCTTACTGTAGGACTCGGATCAATTCTCTTTGTCCTTTCCGACTTGTCGCTTGGTGTTATTCTTGTTGATGACAAGGATACAAAAAAAGGTATGAGAATTTTCAACATCACAACTTATTATGCTGCTCAGGTTCTCCTTGCAGCAAGTATATTCTTTGTATTTTCAAGAGAACTCTATTAAAAAACGGGGACTGTTGATACAGTCCCTTATTGACATAAAAGGAGATTTATAACTATGAGACTTCCAACATATCCTATTGCAACAATCGATCCACATTTCAGCATATGGTCAAGACAAGACAATCTTGCTGATGACGATACATATCTCTGGTGCGGCATAAAAAAGAGAATTGAAGGTAAAATCACAGTTGACGGAGAGACTTTCCGTTTTCTCGGCAAAGGCTATGAAACTGCTCTCAAGCAGACCGGAAATGAGATTACACCTTATACAAGTACATATATATTTGAAAACAAAAAAGTTCAGCTTAAGTTTACTACATGGTCACCCTTTATTCTTGACGATTTTCATATGCTCAGTGTTCCATGTGCTTACCTTGATACTGCCGTTAAATCTCTTGACGGTGAAGAACACGATATCAGCGTTTGCTTTACTGCATATGAAGAACTCTGCCAGGGTAAAAAGAAAGGTCATATGACAAAGTACAGCGATGCTGTGGAGGGTGTAAGATTTGTCAGAATGGGTCTTACAAAGCAGGATCCACTCAATGATTCAGGTGATACGTATGCTGCCGATTGGGGTTATGTGTGCCTTTGGGGCGAAGAAAACAGTATCTGCAAAGAGGGTATCAAGTCCATGGGTACTGCAAAGAATTGCAAAGAAGCTGAGTTCTCTACAGTCATAGCTTATGATGATGTTTATTCAATCGACTACTTCGGTGATAAGCTCAAAGGTCTTTGGGCAGAAAAATTCGGTACTATAGATGAGGCAATGAAGTACTGCAAAGATAACCGTGCTGAAATTCTCGACAGGGTACAGGCATGGGAAAAGAAAATCCTTGACGATGCTGCAGAATTCGGTGAAGCATATCAGACTATCCTCACAGTAGCTGCAAGACAGGTGCTCGCTGCTCATAAACTTGTAAGAAACAAAGATGGTGAGTTCCTTTATATGTCAAAGGAATGTCATTCAAATGGCTGTATCAACACAGTTGACGTATCATATCCCGCTATGCCGATGTATCTTCTTTATGCTCCCGAGCTTGTTAAGGCTATGCTTACAGGTATCTTCTACTTTGCATCCACTGATTTATGGAATGTAGATTTTGCACCTCACGATATCGGCCGTTATCCACTTGCTTGCGGTCAGGTATATGCTCTTAAGCCACATCTTCACCTTAAGCCTCACAAATACAGCTACAAGACTATCTATAAAGAGAAATCAACCAATATCTATATGCCTCAGTTCCAGATGCCTGTTGAAGAGTGCGGTAATATGCTGATTCTCACTTATGCTTACTATAAGATGTCAGGCGATAAGAAGTTCCTTAAGGATAACTTCATTGCACTTCAGACTTGGGCAGATTACCTTAAAAAGAAGGGCGTTGTGCTTGATAATCAGCTGTGTACCGATGACTTTGCAGGTCACAGCAAGAAGAATGTCAATTTAGCAATAAAGGGAATTATGGGTATCGCTTGCTTTGACAGAATCTGTCAGGAACTTGAAATCAAGCGCGATTACTTTGAGATTGCCAAGGCGTACACTGCCGAGCTTATGCAGGTTGCTAAAACAGATAAGGATTATCTTCCTTTCAGCATTGGTAAAGATGACTCATGGAGTCTTAAGTACAATCTTGTGTGGGATATTCTCTTTGACTTCAGACTCTTCCCCGAAGAACTCTATAAAGCAGAGAGTGAGAAGTATCGTGAAGAGCTTAATGCATATGGTGTGCCCCTTGATTACAGACGTTCATTTACAAAAACAGACTGGATGCTCTGGGCTGCTTGTCTTGATGATACAAATGAAAATACTGAGAAGTTCTCAGGTAGGATAGTTGCTTATCTTAACGACACAAAAGACAGAAACTGCTTCAGCGACTGGGTAGAGACAAAAGAACCCAAGCAGAGCGGTTTTGATCACAGAACAGTACAGGCAGGCTTATGGATGCCCGTACTCAAGAAGAAGCTCGCCGAAAAATAATCAGCGCATAAAAGAAAATCAGCGCGTTTTGGTTACTTTTGCGTGCTAGCAAAAGTAACGCCCCGCAGCGAGCGATACAGAAATCAAAAGGATGAGACTGAAAGGTTTCATCCTTTTTTTATAAATAAGCACTTAGAAAAAATATTTGAAAAAATTTCAAAAAAGTATTGACAACAAGGGTGCCTATGTGTATAATATCAAATGTTCGTTGCGGAATTGTGTAAGGGTAGCACAGCAGACTCTGACTCTGTTTGTCTGGGTTCGAATCCTAGTTCCGCAGCCAAAGTTAAAGCACTTATCGAAAGATAGGTGCTTTCTTTATTTCTTATTTAAGCTCATACAATAAACAACCACGCGGCTAACGCGTGGTTTTACTATATAAAAAACTGCCCGTTTGTGACGGACAGTTTCATATTATTGCTGATTATTTTGCGAAAAGCTTCTGAAATGCACCGATGATGATTTCGATGAGTCTCTTCACAAGGGCGATGCACTCTTCAACGAAGGTCATCTTCTTTTCGGGTTCAGTTTCAGTCTGTGGAATAACTGACTGACCGTCTTCACCGAGTACAAGGAACTGAGGATAGTTTTCATCTGAATTGATGTCGAGATTGTTATAAGCTACAGCGTTCATAAGCTTCATATAGCCGTCGGTTCTTGTGCCGTGGTCAAGATTTTTTATGTACCAGGTTGTGAAAGGCAGAGCACCTGTTGAAGCGTCGATGCACATGTCGGGTGAAACCATATCGTAGTCAGTATGTAACTTCTGCTGATAGTCAGCGGGGAGAGTCTCACCGTATCTGCTGCTGATTGCACCGAATGACGCAGCCTCAACAGTAACAAGGTCATCGCTCATAAGATTGCTCTTTTCTGTCAGAGGCATAAGGGGCTTATCGTATTTAACAAGGATGCCTGTGTGAATATCGGCATCTTTGAGGGACTTGAAGATTTCATCCATCTTCATCATTACTTCTTCGTGGTACCAGGTAACTCTGCCGATAAGTCCTGCATATTCGTGGTCTTCGTCAGCATAGTTTTCACCGTAAAGATACTCGAGAGCATCATCGAAATAATCATCATTCACATATGACCACATTGAGGGGAAAGTAGCAAAAATGTCGTGAACAATATCTTTTGCCGCCTCAAGAAGTACAGCTTCGATTGCGGGCTCGAGAGCCTCTTCAATGATAAAGTCGAGGGTACCGGTCTGATATAAAACTGAAAGCAATAAGTTAAGGTCATCGTTGCCGACCATATTGCCCAGGTAATCTTTGAGAAGTAAGGCGTCTGTGTTTACCTGACCGCTGAAGAGCTCACCTACAAATTCCATACCGCCGATTGTGGGTACACAGAGAAGAACAGTGTCAAGGTGCTCATAAACATCGGGATATTTCTTAAGGCAAGCGACAAGAGATGCTGTGCCATAGCTTGAGCCTACGAGCTCGATTTTATCACTGTCTGAGTGTTCGAGTACCCAACCGATATATTCGTAAAGCTGATCTGCAATGTCGAGAGGACTAAGACGGCTGTCATAGTTGAACTGATATTCTCCATTACCTCTGTAATCGAGAGGACAGGGATCAATAGTTGAGTTGAACTTGGGTGAAATACCGTCGGTATCAAGAACGGACATGCCAACGGTGTCCCACATAAGATTGTAGGCAAGGTTGTATACAATATCGGGGTCAAGATTTTTTGCGGAATCTTCGAGATACTTAGTGAAGTTCTTTAAGTTTTCCATAAGCAGATCATTGTTCATCGGGAAGAAAACAGGCTTCTTTTCCGGGTCATCTGCCATATAAACTGCTCTTGAACCGATACCATCAACATAAATCTTGGGCAGATGGTCGTAATCTGCAGCTGATGCAATGAGCCCTGTGCAACATGACGATATCAAGAGCAAGGTTAACATAAAGCTGAGAAATTTTCTGAAAGTTTTCATAACTAAAATCTCCTTCATAATTATTTTTATTAATTATATCACTTTGAGTGTATATTGGCAAGGCTTTAATGATTTTTAATTCTTGTAGAAAATGTGTTATATAAATAGGGGAATTTTAATTATTTATACATTGACTTATTTTGCAAAGGTAGTATAATTAATGATGTATAATGACGGAGGTAGGCTATGAAAAAAGTATTATCTGTTTTTCTCGTGATAACAATGCTGCTTCTCAGTTGCTCGATGGCGGCTTTTGCTGTAACTAACAGTGACAGTGCATCAGCAATAAGAAAAGCTTTTAAAGTAGAAACTGATGCGAGTATCTATGAATATGACTATTACTATTATTCACCCGTTAAAGGTGCAGGTGACAAAACCAAATATCCTATTATTCTTTGGCTCCACGGTCAGCTGTCAGGTGACTATCCGGGTGATCAGATAAGTCAGAGTGATATCGCTTATCTCGCTACAGCTGAAAATCAGGCTAAAATCAAAAAGGCTGGCGGTGCGTTTATTCTCGTACCCCGTTACCCGACTCTTAATGTTAATCTTGCCTGGGCAGGTGAGAATGCAACTATCAAAAAATTCGTTGATGGCTTTATTGCAAAACACAAAGCTAATGTTGATATGAACCGTATTTATGTGGGCGGTTACTCAATGGGCGGTAAGGCTGCTATGTCTTTCGCGGCATCATATCCTAACTATGTTGCGGCTATCTTCCCCGCGTCCTCAATATATCTGATGGCTAGTGCGCAGTCGGATATGAGATCTCTTGTGAACACTCCCGTATGGTTCTTTACCTGTAAAGACGATAACTTCTGGGGCAAACCTATACCGCAGACAAGCGACTGGAATTATCTTTGCAGTATAACAAATCAGAAAGATAGTATCCGTTGGACTCAGTTTGAAAAAACACTTTACAACTATGATGGCTCGCCGATTCTGACAGTCGGTTACAGCGAGCATAATGTATGGGACCCTGTGATGCATGACCTTATAATGAAAAACGGCACTATGTATCCCAATATGGTTACCATAAACGGTAGCGGTATGAAGATTGAACTGAGCAAGGATAACAGCTTCCTTGCATGGCTTTCTTCTCAGAGCCTTGACGGACCTGTTGGTGATGATCCAGAAACTCCTGACGACGATGACAGCGGTTCAAGCGGTGATGTAATTGGTGGTGAAAGCAGTGGTATAGTTTTCCATTCACTGAAAGAAATCCTCGAATATATAGTTTCACTTTTTGACAGACTTTACAAAGCACTGTTTACATATGACTACTAATTATAAGGAGCTATCTTCGGATGGCTCTTTTTGTTTTATAAGTTGACACCGACAGACAATTGCTATATAATTGATACACATATAAAAGTGCTTTATTAAAAGGAGAGAATGTTATGAAAACAAAGACACTTGCTCCTGAAAAACTCAGGAAAATGCAGCTCAGGCGCGAAAAAGAAATTGCTAAATGGGAAAAAGAAAAAGCAAGACCCAAGAGAAATTATTACTTTGCATATCTAGTGCTGATTATCTGTATCATTTATGCCACAGACGAAATCGCTTCTCAGATCAGTACTCTGATGAAAACAGAAATTGCCAATGACCTTTTTGCCAAGTTCGGTGAAAGCTCAGTCGGTCTTCTGGATATTCTGTCAATTCTTGTTGTACCCTTCCAGGCTCTCGGTTTGCTTTACAGACCCCTTGCCGACAAGTGGGGCAGAAAAAAATTTCTCATTATCAATACATTCGGTATGAGTTTTGCGATGTTTGTTGTCTTTCTTTCGGGCAATCTCATTATGTACTTTATAGGTGCTTGTATGATTCAGTTCTTTATTCCTCACGATATGCACGTTGTATATATTATGGAATCTTCACCTGCAAAGCACAGAGCAAGATTTTACTCGGTAATCAAATTCTTTGCTAATATGTCAGTTATGCTGGTGCCTCTCTTAAGACGACTTCTTATGGCTGAGGCTTCACAGTGGAGAAATGTATATCTCATTCCCGCTATTGTGGGTATCATCACAAGCCTTATAGCTCTTCTCTTTGCAAGAGAGCCTGACACATTTATTGACTCACGTCTTAAGTATCTGAGAATGACTGATGAAGAAAGAAAAGCTCAGGAAGAACAGAAAAAAGCCGAAGATGCTCAGGGCGGTCTTATTCCCGCACTTAAATTTGCTATGAAGCACCGTCAGCTCAAGTGGCTCTATATCACATCTGCTATTGCTAACTTAGGTTTCATCGGTACCATCAACTATCAGGTAATTATGTCATACGGCTATGCCGAAAACTTCTTTGGTAAGGGCCTTTTCGAAAGTCTCGAATCAGCACTTGAGGCTGTGAGTATCGGTGATGTTACTACAGCGCTGTTTATGTTCCCTGTGGGCTGTGCAGTGTCTCAGGTAATTATGGGCTTCATCTCAGACTCAAAGGGCAGAAAAGCGGCAGCTATTACCACTGCATTTGACTGCCTGCTGTTCTTTGTACTGTTTTCAGTTGGTGCATCGATGGCTTGGAATCCCTATATTGTCGGCTTCTGCTGCGGTGCGTTTATCGGTAGCTACTACTCAACCAACGATGTTATTATCATGATGATTGGCGAATCTTCACCCACAAACCTTCGCTCATCAACTATGTCAGCTCAGTTTATTGTAACTGCAGTTGGTGTTGCAATTTCATATATTGTCAGCTTACCTCTCATCACAATTCTCGGCAACAGCGTAACAGGTGTGGTTTCATTTGCTCTTCTGGTACCCGGCTTTATTCTTGCGCTCATCGCTCTTATACGCAAGACAAACGAAACAAAGGGTATAGATATGGATACAGTAACAGGCTGCGAGTGGGACTGATAGAAAATTCGGAATTGCATGGTAGTAAGATAAAGGAAAAACTTACTACCCGCATAAAGAGTTCGCGTTTTGGTTACTTTTCCGCGATAGGAAAAGTAACGCCTGCACGGCGAGGGCAAGTGTAAACAGGACAGTGGTGAAAATATGCTACAGAAGTTTAACTATAAACATAACAGAGAAATCCCTCTTCCCGATAACACCATAGTCAACGGTCAGGGCTGTGGAGAGGTTGCTAAAATGAAATACGGCCTTTGTCATGTGTCATATAACGGCTGTGAAATGATAGCTCTTCATAATTCAATGGTGCTCACAGACAGACCGTCAAGTTTGCAGGAGATATGCAGGGAAATGTATGGCAGAAGTCAGATGATGTCAGGAATTTTAGGGTCAAATCCCTGCCTGTTAGGTCCTTTTTATAAAAGAAGAGGAATCTCTTACAGAATGACCTATAAGTATGATGATTTCTTCGACAGTCTTGACAAAGTACCCGTTGCTGTGTTGTCTTTTTGGAATAAGAAAAAGCCTTTCAACGGTCTGCATACTGTAACTGTACAGCATATAGACGGCAAAATCAGAATTTATAATCGATATAACAATAAAGACTTACCATATGATTACGAGTCAAGAAAAGAACTTTTGCCAAAAAGATCAGACTTCATATGCGGATATCTCATAGAAGAGGAGAGATAAAATGTCAACAGAAACAAAAAAGTCAAATCTTGCCACCAAAGTCAAAGGGCTTCTTGGTGTTGAGGATGATGTTAAGCTCAAACCGATGATAGCATATAACTCAGCTATCTTCTTTTCGGGTGGCGGACCCTATGTTTTAGGTTGTTATCTTTTACCTTTCCTTACAAAGGTTGAGGGCTTATCGACTGCACAGTATGGTACAGTTGCTCTTTTCTCATGCGTCTGTGATGCTATCACCGACCCGCTTATGGGTATCATCACTGACAGAACAAGACATAAAGACGGCAGACACAGACCATACCTCAAGTGGGGTGTAATACCTGCATTGATTGCATACTTCCTTATGTGGAACTCATTTGGTATATCCACATTGGCTCAGGAATCAGGCAACTCAAATGCTACAATGCTTTATTACATATTCGCCTATATGTTCTACAAGACCGTCAGCACAATGATTATGGTGCCCCACACGGCAATGCTTCCGGGTATAGCTCCCGGCTATAATCAGCGAACACAGTTCAATGCCATAAGAACAGTTATGGATGCCGTATCGAGCTACTCGTCATTTGCTGTGGCGGCCATTGTACTTGGTGGTATCAACGGTATATTTGTCACTCCCAGCTTCGGCCCTGAACACAGAAGCCGATTTACAATAATGTCCCTGGTGCTTTGTTTGTGGACCAGCTTACCGCTGATCTTTACCTATAAAGGAACAAGAGAAGAGAGCTCACTTAATCAGGTC
The DNA here is from genome assembly GCA_045635665.1 of Acutalibacteraceae bacterium. Taxonomy (GTDB): domain Bacteria; phylum Bacillota; class Clostridia; order Oscillospirales; family Acutalibacteraceae; genus UBA6857. The sequence continues at coordinate 10,169 of JAZTWC010000054.1, read as the reverse complement.
AACGAAAAGCTTGACATTCACGAGTTCATCGGTCAGTATAAGAAGGTTATCAAAAACAGAGTTTTCCGTCAGTATTTCCTTTTTGGTTTTATAATGCTTTTCGGTTCTGCTTTTGTATCACAGACTTTCTACTACTTCCTGGATACAGTGCTCATGCAGGAAAAAGACTACTCAATGCTGACAATTGTTCAGGCTGTCGGTGAAGTCTTAGGCTTCTTCCCTGCCTACTTCCTTTCAATCAAAAAGAACAAGCAGATGCCTGCAAAAGTCTTTATGCCTGTAGCTGTCGGTGCTCTCGCATTGGCTTGGCTCACAAGAGGTATGGGCAGTCCCGTGACTATCTTTATTGTTGAGTTTATGTACGGTCTCGGTCTTGCAGGTATGGCAAGTGTACAGAACAATATCTTCCCCGATGTCACCGATGTCGACGAGATGATTACCGGTGAGAGACGTGAGGGCGTAATCGCAACATTCTCAACTTTCATCAAAAAGTTCGTCAGCGGTTTTGCATCATTTGGTATAGGTAAACTCCTGGGTGCCTTCGGCTATGATACACAGCTTGAAGCTGCACAGCAGTCAGATAGTGCCGTTTTCGGTGTAACAATCTGCTTTACACTTATCCCCATGGTATTTATGTTCCTTTCATTCCTTTCAATTATGAATTACAGACTCACTAAGAATAAGCTCAACTTCATCCGCGAGAAGATCAAAGAGAAGAAAGAAACAGGTAAAGCTGTTGTATCAGATGAAGAGAAGAAATCTCTTGAAAAGATCGCAGGTCTCAAGTTTGAGGATATGTGGATAGGTCAGTAATTTCTATGTAAAAGTCAATATCGGAGTCCGCTTGATTTTGGTCAGGCGGACTTTTTGATTAGTACAGAACTGTCTATTTGTGAACAGAATTTGCCTTGACAAACTATCGCCTTTTTTGCTATATTTAGTCTTGGATAGGAGTGTTTATATGACAGACTTAAAACGATTTGAATATGTCCTTGCTCTGGCTGAGTGCCTCAACTTTTCTCAGGCAGCGGCAAAGCTTAATATTTCTCAGTCGACTCTCAGTCAGCAGATACAAAAAACAGAAAAAGAAATAGGTGTTGCTCTCTTTGACCGTACCACATCAAGTCTCACACTAACTCAGTACGGTCAGCTTTATATCAAAGGCGCAAGAAAGATAATCGACACCTATACTGAAACTCTCGATAGCATCACTGATGCGGATACGGGCCTTGCAGGCAGTGTCACTGTTGGTATCGCTCCCTCGAGAGCGCCCTTTCTTCTGCCCGGTGTGGTAACTGAATTCAGAAAGCTTTATCCTGAGGTCAGACTCAATTTTGCTGAAAATAAGACCAAAGATATTATGAAAGATCTCAGTGAGGGTAATATAGATTTTGCATATACGGTGCTCTCGTCTCAGGAACAACTTAAGGACTTTGAAATAGTACCCGTTACTGATGAAGAGGTTATGCTTGTCTGCAAAAAAGGCAGAGATATCGGTGGTATATGCGATGACGGTAGTGTAGACTTCAAAAAGCTCGGCGATGAAAAATTTATCGCCTTGCAGGACAGTCAGATGCTCACTGATTATTTCTACAGCCTTAAAAACAAGAGTGCATCTCAGGCAGATATAAGTCTCTGTGTGTCTGAGCTCTCAACAGCAATAGCTATGGTAAAAGAAAACCTGGGCATTATGCTTTTACCCTCGAGTTATAAAAACTACGGTTCGTTGGAAAGTGAACTTGATTTTTACCGTATAAGTCAGATTTCTACCAAGAGAAAAATAGCTGTCATTTACAGAAAAGATAAGTATATCAACAAGCCTATGAAAGCTCTTATTGAGATTCTTGTGAAAGATGTGTAACAATCTTTTTACATTTAACCTGTATAATAGTGTTGACTGTATAATCGGTTTTTGCTATAATAGCTATCGAAAAAAACGATTGATGTTGCTATGATAATAAATTAAGGAGTGTCGAACATATGAAAAAGATTTTGTGTCTTGTGCTGAGCCTTCTGATTGTGACGGCTGTAGTATTTTCGTTTACAGCTTGTGATAACGAAGAGGATACCGATGTAATAAAAATCGGCTCAATTCATCCACTTACCGGCAGTATGGCTTATGAGGGTCAGGCTCTCGTTAACTCTCAGAAAATCGCCATAGACAAAATCAATGCCGAAGGCGGTATTAACGGCAAAATGCTTCAGCTTAAAACAGTTGACTCACTTGGCACAGCCGGCGGTGCGGCTACTGCAGCACAGAAGCTTATCAATATGAATGTCTGCGCACTTACAGGCACATACACAAGCGGCTCGGCTCAGGTTGTTTCCCGTACAGCTGAAAAGTTCAGCGTACCCTTTGTTGTAACAGTTGCAGCAAGTGAGACACTTCTTACCAACGGCTATAAATATTCATTCAGAGTACAGCCAAGCACTACAGTTTTCAGTTCAAACTTCATTGAGTACCTGCCGTCAATCAAAACAGACGATATGAAGACAGTTGCCATTATCTATGAAGATTCAAACTACGGCACAGGTATTGCCGAATACATCAAGTCAAGAATTGACGAAACAGGTCTTGAAATTGTTGGCATGATGCCTTACAGTGCAACAGCGTCAACTCTCAGCTCTGAGGTGACAAAACTTGTGTCACTTGACCCCGATATTCTTATTCCTGTAGGTTACTATTCAGACCAGAATCTTCTTGCAAAAGAGCTTATCGACAGAAAGATAACTTTCCCTGCAATTATCGGTGTTGCTAACGGTGCTTTTTCAGATGCTAAGTTTACTGATACTTACGGCACAGCGGCAGACGGTTTCTTTGATATTAACTACAGATATAATCCCAATAGCGAAGAGGCTGAGTATCTTCTCAGAGAATACCGTGAAAGGCACGGAGAAGAGATTCCCGTATGTGCTATTTACGGCTATGAATCAATTATGGTTATTGCTGATGCTCTCAAGAGAGCGGGTACAACAGACCACGATGCTCTCAGAGATGCCCTCGCTGAAACTAATATGACTGACCATCTTCTTCCGCAGAATGAAATTGTTTTTGATGAAGCAGGTGAAAACATCAACTCTGCAGGTGTGCTTATTCAGATTCAGAATGGTAAGCAGGTAATCGTATTCCCGAAAGAATATGCAGAGGGTGAAATTATACTGAAAGAGGAGAGTGACAGCTAATGAATATGCAATTTTTTCAGGCACTTCTTGACGGTACCCTTATGGGTGGCGTATATGCTTTGGCTGCCCTCGGACTTTCACTTATATTCGGTGTAATGAAAATTACAAACTTTGCTCACGGCGCTATGATGACAGTGGGTATGTACGCTGTTTATGTGGTGTCAACTTCTCTTGGTATCAGCCCATACATTGCACTTGTTTTTGCGGCTATAACACTTTTTGCTTTAGGTTATGTAATTCAGCACTTCCTTATTGATAAAATTTCAAATGCGCCCACACACAATCAGCTTCTTCTGACTCTCGGTGTGGCATACATTCTCGAAAACGGACTTCTTGCAGTATTCAGCCCCAACTACAAGACTCTCGATGTTGACGATTTTGACGGTGCTATTCAGCTTGGTGCAATAAGTCTCAGCCCCGAAAAATTAGTTGCTTTTGCCGTGGTGCTTGTAGTAACAACAGTTATTTATCTTATTCTTTATAAAACAAGAACAGGTAAAGCCATCAGAGCTTGCTCACAGAATAAAGAGGGCGCAAAGCTTATGGGTATTGTAATCAAAAAGACAAATGCCATCGCTTTTGGTATCGGTGCACTTTGTACAGGTATTGCAGGTGCTCTTCTGACGCCTATTCTCAGCATTTATCCTACACTCGGTGAGACTTTCCAGCTCAAGTGCTTTGTTATTGCAATTCTCGGCGGTATGGGTAACCTCTGGGGTGCTCTTATCTCAGGTCTTATTGTTGGTATAGTTGAGTCTCTGACAGGCTATATTGCAGGCGGCAGCTGGAGTGACCTTACAGTTTATGTGGCATTCATTCTTATATTACTTGTTAAACCCTCAGGACTTTTCGGAAGGAGTAACAGACGTGAACACTAAGAATTTTAATAAAATCACATTAGCACTTCTCGTTGTAGTTGCTGTAGTATTTCCGTTTATAGCTGACTTCTATGTTCTTTGCATCGGTATATCAGTACTCATTGCAGCTCTCTTAGGTCAGAGTTGGAACATTATGAGTGGCTATGCAGGTCAGTTTTCATTCGGTCATGCTGTTTTCTTCGGTATCGGTGCCTACACCTCAACAGCTCTTTACACTATGTTTGGTGTAAGCCCTTGGATTGGTATGATACTTGGTGCTTTACTTGCAGCTTTAGTTGGTGCAATAATCGGTTTCCTCTCATTCAGATATAAGCTCAGAGATGACTATTTCGCTCTGGCAACTCTCGCTTTTGCAGAGATTTTCCGTATACTTGTAAACAACACAAGTGCTCTTGGCGGTGCTACAGGTATTCTTATTCCTTACCTTGTAAAGCCCTCAGAGTATCAGTTTGCAAGTGATAAGACATATTATTGGGTTATTCTTGCTCTTGTAGCTTTTGCTACTGCATTTATTGCTCTCATGTCAAAGAGTAAGACAGGTCTCAACCTTGTGGCTATCAAATCAAATCAGGAAGCTGCTGCAGCTCTCGGCGTAAATGTACTCAAGTATAAGCTTATAGCTATTTCATCATCGGCGTTCTTCGCTGCTCTTGCAGGTACATTCTATGCTCAGTATTATGGTTTCATCGATCCGTCAATTGTTTTTGCAAGCTCAATTTCAGTTGAGGCTATTGTGCCTTGCATCATTGGTGGCAGTGGTACCCTTTACGGACCTCTTCTCGGTGCACTGCTGATTATACCTCTGCAGGAAATCTGCAACAGCCTTTTCACATCAATCAGCGGTATCAATATGATTGTTTACGGTGTGCTTATTGTACTGTTTATTATGTTCTGCCCCGACGGTATTTACGGTAGAATGACAAAATATATCGGAAAGAGAAAGGGTGAGTGATATGGCGTTACTTTCAGTTCAGAATGTATGCAAATATTTCCACGGTAACAAAGCTGTGGACGATGTTTCTCTTGAGATAAACAAGGGTGAAATTGTAGGCCTTATCGGTGCTAACGGTGCAGGTAAAACCACCCTTTTCAACTGCCTTACAGGTTACTACAAAGCAACCTCAGGCAAGATACTTTACAACGGCAAGCGTATAGAGAGTCTCAAACCTCATGTTATCTGCCATATGGGTATCGGCAGAACTTTCCAGATAGCTAAGCCTTTCGGCGATCTGAGTGTGCTCGAAAATGTTGCCGTAGGCGCATACAACAAATGCAAGACAAAGGCTGAGGCTTATGCAAAAGCAAAAGAGTGCATCGCTTTCACAGGTCTTTCAGGTAAGGAGGACACCAATGCAGGTACTCTCAACACTGGCGAGCAAAGACGTCTTGAGCTTGCGAGAGCTCTTGCTACTTCACCTGAGCTTTTACTTCTTGATGAGGTAATGGCAGGTCTTACACCTACCGAGTCTCAGGAAATGGTTGAGCTTATCAGAAACGTCAAAGAGCAGGGTGTAACCATTCTGATGATTGAACACATTATGCCTGTTATTATGGCGCTTTCAGATACAGTTTATGTTCTCGAGTCAGGCAGACTCATCTGCAAGGGTACCCCCGAAGAAGTCTCACAGAACGCTCAGGTAATCGAGTCTTATCTCGGCAGAAGTCAGGAGGATCAGAATGCTTGAAATTAAAAATTTATATGTAAATATAGGCAATCTCAGTATCATTCAGGATGTGTCACTGAAAGTAGGAAGTGGTGAGATAGTTGCTCTTATCGGTGCTAATGGTATGGGTAAGACTACTCTTGTAAGAGCTATCTCTAAGCTCAACGGAATAAAGAGCGGTAAGATATTTTTTAAAGGCGAAGATATAACAGATCTTTCTGCCGATAAAATTGTCGAAACAGGCATCGTTCAGGTGCCCGAGGGAAGAAAGCTTTTCCCGCAGATGAGCGTGTTGGAAAACATCGAAATGGGAGCATATGCCAAACGTGCAAGAGCAAAGGAAAAAGAAAATCTCGAGTATGTATTCTCAGTTTTCCCTGAACTTGTGTCTATGCAAAAGCAGGCTTGCGGTAACCTCAGCGGCGGTCAGCAGCAGATGGTTGCTATTGCCAGAAGTATCATGGCTTCACCGGAGCTTCTTATTCTCGACGAGCCCTCAATCGGTCTTTCACCGATTGCAACTCAGAAAATGTTCGATGCAATTGAGCTCATCAACAAAAGCGGTATAGGTATACTCATTACTGAGCAGAATGTACAGCAGGTGCTGAAAATGGCTGACACAGCTTATGCTATGCAGCAGGGTAAAATAGTTCTCAGCGGTAAGGCAAGCGAAATTTCCACCAACGATGAACTCAAGAAAATATATATTGGTATGTAATTTTTGTTTACGGGTATAAGTATAAAATTAAGATAAAACTAACTCGGCGACAGAGCGTTTTTGGTTACTTTTTTGGCGCTAGCAAAAAGTAACGCGAGCAATTGAAAAGAAAACTAAAATCAAAGGAGATATAAAGTTATGAAACATGCTTGGGAAGACTGTCTGACAGAAGTTGACAGAATAGTAATCGAAAAAGGCCACTATGGTCAGCCCAGAGGATTTGGTAAAAAGCCTTTACTTTTAATCATCGACCTTCAGCCTAACTACATCGGTGCAGATAAGCCTATCGAAGACCAGCTCGATGAGTGGCCCTCAGGCGGCGGTGAAGCTTGCTGGACAGGTGTAAGAAGAATTCTTTCACTCCGTGACGTGGCAAGAGAGTGCGGTGTACCTATTTTCTATACCCGTAACGTGCAGAATGCTACCAATGCTTTTGACAGCTTTGCAACAAAGACAAAGCGTGACCAGACAAAGTATATAGACGGCGCACCTGAGGCTGATTTGCTTGAGTGCGTAAAGCCTCTGCCTACCGAAATGATTATTCCGAAGAGCTATGCAAGTGCTTTCTACGGCACACCTTTACAGAGCTATCTTGTAAAGCTTGGCATTGATACTGTTATCATCGTGGGCGGTTCTACAAGCGGTTGCTGCAGAGCTACTGCAGTTGATGCTGTAACAAGAAACTACAATCTCGGCTATGTTGAGGACTGTCTCTTCGACCGTATTACAATCTCACACAAGGCTGCTCTTCTTGATGTATGGATGAAGTATGGCGATGTAGTAAACAGCGATTATGTAAAAGAGTATTTCTATAGCCTGAAAGAAGAAAAATAAAAATTTAATTTAATACTTTACTGTGCTCTGCGTTTGTGCTATTATGATAATAATAGAAGTGCAGGGCATTTCTTATCACCAAAACCAAAGGAGAGTTCACAATGAAAAAAATGAAGAAAACTATCAGCTTTATACTTGTTGTAATTATGCTGTTGTCTGTATTGCCGATGCAGATATTTGCTGCCGGTCCCACATTAGAGAAGATTGAGTTTATTGACAATACACCTATATCAAATCAGTATATTCAGTATGTCGCTGCGTTAAATCCTGAATTGGGCAAAAAACAGTCGCTTTATGAGGTAGGTAACGCTTATAAGTATTATTACAAGCTGTATTTTTCAAACGGCCGTACCCTTAACACTTTTGAGGGAAATTATACGGATGAGTATTGGGCTTGCGGTATTAAAGACTATAATGTAGAAACATATGTAGATGCAACGGCTTGTCAGAAAGCAATCGATGAAGGCAGATCAAGTGTTAAGGTAACAGTTTGTGTAGAGCTTGATAAGCTTTTAGGAAAAAATGAAACTCTCAGTTTTGAAGTAGAAAAAGAAATAGTCGAAGGATATGTAAAGTCTGTTAAACTTATTGGTGAAATGCCTAAGAATCTAAGATATAGCGGAGGTATAGCTAATAAACTTAATGGCAGAGATGTTGAAATAGAATATTATGACGGAAGAAAAGAAATTCAGAAAATAGTATGTATAGATGCGGAAAACACGTCTTTCTGTCACATCGGTGATGAATCAGCAAGTTTACAATATTTTGCAGATACAATTTATGAGGATGGCAAGGAGCCTGTTTATATCAAAGGCGTAATGATCGATTTTTTGGATGCTAATACAGCGATAGTGAGGGAAGAAGTGGTTTGCCCTTACGAAAAAATTGAGTTTGTTGACTACAAGATTGAAGGCAAAGGAAATGTAACCGAAGTTACATACCGACTCACTTACAAAGACGGAAAAGTTATTGAAAAAACATGTAAACCTGATGGTACTAAAAATTACTATGATCAACTGATAATTGATACGGTTGACGGATATGATGTAGTTGTGGAGCTGATGGTACATAGTACTTACTATTATTTATACATAGAAATCGGAGATGTGTGGAGTGTGCGTCATTGGATTAACGGACGCGATGCAAGAGAGGTCTGCAATTGCCTTTGTCACGAATATGGTTTCAAATATTTTATCGGCTATATACTTGTTAAAATATGGAAACTCTTCAGAATAAACGAATATTGTGATTGCGGATATCAACACTATTAATAAAATAACAGCTTAGTATTAAGGAGATTGTGTTATGAAAAAACTCATCAAAAACGGCACAGTCATATTTGAGCACGAAGAGAAAAAGGTTGATCTGCTCATAGACGGTGAAAAAATATCAGCTATACTTGCACCCGGTACCTATGAGGGCGAAGCTGAGGTTATCGATGCCGAGGGCTTATATGTTATGCCCGGTACCATCGACCCTCATATGCATATGGGACTTTATAAGCCTTTGGGTGATGCCTTCAGATATGACACACCCCGTCAGGCTATCGGTGGTCTGACAACTCTTATCAACTATCACAGAGGTAAGGGGAACTACTTTGAGACTGTAAAAGAGGCTGTTGAAGAGGCTGAAAGCAACTCTCTGGTAGACTTTGCGATTTCTCTCGGCCTTTGTGCTAAGGTGCACCTTCAGCAGATTGAGGGTTACATTGAAGAGCTCGGTATCACATCATTCAAGTTTTTCTTCGACAAGCAGGATATCGCACATCTTTTCTATGATATTCCCAAGGAAGAAGCTCTCACACTCGATAAAGCTGACTTGTACTTTATCTTAAAACAGCTTCGTGAGATTTCTCCTAAGCTTCTGCTTTGCGTACACTGTGAAGATCCTGACGTTTTCCGTGCACTTGAAAGAGATCTCAAAGAGCAGGATATCGACAGATACTCACTTGCAAATTTCGGCAAGACAAGACCCACATTTGTTGAAACAGCTTGTGTTGCTGACTCAATGTGGATTAATAAAGTTGTTGACGGTAATATGTATGTGGTACACACAGCTGCAGGCAGTACAGTTAAAATGTACGAGACTCTTAAAGAGGCTTTCGGTGGCAATGTGACACTCGAGACTTGTCCGCAGTACCTGACTCTTACGGATGAAGCTGAAGCAGGCTTGCTCGCTAAGGTTAATCCTCCTCTTCATGCTCAGGAGGATATCGAAGCTCTCTGGGAGGGTATAAGAAACGGCAGTGTCAAGACTATGGGTACAGACAATGTGCCCGTTGACAAGGCTAAAAAGTACGAACGTGGTGATGATATCTGGGGTGTATATGTAGGCTTTGGCGGCCCCGGTATGATACTTCCTGTACTTCTCAGTGAGGGTTACCACAAGAGAAATATTCCTCTTCACAGACTTTCTCAGGTTAACAGTATCAATACAGCAAGAGTTTTCGGCCTTGAAGACAAAGGTGAAATCGCTATCGGCAAAGATGCTGACCTTGCAATTGTTGACCTTGACCTTGAAAAGACGATCACTCCCGAGTTATTCGGTTACAGTGACTTCTCAATTTATGAGGGCATGACTTTCAAGGGTTGGCCAAAGTACACTATCAGCCGTGGCGAAATCATTCAGAAAGACGGCGTTATCACCGCTGAATGCGGCAGAGGCAAGTATATCAGAAGAAGTATATAATTTCACTCATTATTGAAGCAACTGTCTTCGGGCAGTTGCTTTAATTTTTTTGTTGTGGTATAATCAATAAGTTATTTATCTTTAAAGTTAATTGAAAGAAGGAATAGTATGATTCACTATAGTCAGATACTTTCTGATTTTGTATATAATTTGAAGTTTGAGGATTTACCCGATGACGTGGTTGATACCACAAAACGTTATATC
>JAZTWC010000053.1:0-59932 GCA_045635665.1 Acutalibacteraceae bacterium | reverse complement strand
AGACTTAAATGAAATTATCGGAGGTGCTCACTAATGGGTAGAGATGTAATTGTTGCTTGCGATTTCAGCAGCAAAGAAGAAGTACTTTCATTCCTTGACAAGTTTCAGGGCAGAAAGCCTTTCGTAAAAATCGGTATGGAGCTTTTCTATGCAGAAGGTCCCCAGATAGTAAAAGAAATCAAGGCAAGAGGTCATAAGATTTTCCTTGATCTTAAGCTTCACGATATTCCCAACACAGTTAAAAAGTCAATGAATGTGCTTTCAAACCTTGATGTTGATATTACCAACCTTCACGCAGGCGGCACAAAGCGTATGATGGAAGCTGCACTTGAAGGTCTTACAAGAGAAGACGGCACAAGACCTCTTCTCATTGCTGTAACACAGCTGACTTCAACAGATCAGGAAAGTATGGAAAATGATCTTCTTATCAAAGAGCCTATCGATAAGGTTGTTATGCACTACGCCAAGAATGCTGCTGATGCAGGTCTTGACGGTGTTGTATGCTCACCCCTTGAAGCAGGCAAGGTTCACGACACCTGCGGTAAAGATTTCCTTACAATTACTCCCGGTGTGCGTTTTGCTGACGGAGATATCGGCGATCAGAAGAGAGTTATGACTCCCGCTGAAGCTAAGAAAATCGGCTCAGACTATATTGTTGTAGGCAGACCCATCACTGCAGCAGCAGACCCCGTTGCAGCATATGAGAGATGCGTAGCTGAATTTGTAGACTGATAAATGAGCAAAGTTTTGTCAAACTTTTACAAAAGTTTGCAGGGTGTGGGACGGAGTCCCACGAATAAAAAGATGATGGCAGACTTGCAGTTCGGGGGCTCCACGAAATCGCGAAGCGATTTCTGGGGGACACCCGACGGGCGTCCTTGAGCCGAATTTCATTCGGCTGTGGAGCCCCCTGCCAACCTCTTGCAGAGACTTAATGTCGATATGTTGCCACAGCAACTCGATATATTCGCTGACGCGAATTCGATATGTTTTACTGCATAAAACTCGATATGATGAAATCAGAGATTTCATCGAGACTTAAATAGTAACTAAAACCGAAAGGATTGATATAAAATGGAAAAACTCATCGCAAAAGATTTACTTTCAATCGGAGCTGTATTCCTTCGTCCCCAGCAGCCTTTTACCTGGGCAAGCGGAATCAAGAGCCCCATTTACTGTGACAACAGACTTACACTTACATCACCCGCTGTGCGTACTGATGTAGAAACAGGTCTTGCTAAGACTATCCTTAAGTACTTCCCCGAATGTGAAGTTATTATGGGTACATCAACTGCAGGTATCGCTCACGCAGCTATCGTAGGTCACATTCTCGGTCTTCCTATGGGCTATGTAAGAAGCGGTCACAAGGATCACGGTAGAGGCAACCAGATCGAAGGTAAGCTCGAAAAAGGTCAGAAAGTTGTTGTTGTTGAAGACCTTATCTCAACAGGCGGCAGCGTTCTCGAAGTTGTAGAAGTTCTTCGTGAAGCAGGCGCAGACGTACTCGGTGTAGCTTCAATCTTCACATACGGTATGAAGAAGGGTATCGACAGAATGGCTGCAGCAAATGTAATCAACTACTCACTTTCAAACCTTGATGCAGTTGCAGAGGTTGCTGCTGAAGAAGGATATATCGAAAAGGAAGACATTGCTCGTCTTCTCAAGTTCAGAGACAATCCCTCAGACGAAAGCTGGATAGGTGGTAACAAATAATGAGAAGTGTAATTAATATTCTTGATTTATCAGTAGAAGAAATCGAAGCTCTTATTGCTACAGCTAACGATATTATTGCTAATCCCAAGAAGTACAGCGAGGTTTGTCACGGCAAGAAGCTTGCTACACTTTTCTTCGAGCCCTCAACTAGAACAAGACTCAGCTTTGAAGCTGCTATGTATGAGCTTGGTGGCCACGTTTTAGGCTTCTCCGATGCAGGTTCATCATCTGCAACCAAAGGTGAGAGCGTAGCGGATACCACAAAAATGGTTAACTGCTATGCTGATATCATTGCTATGCGTCATCCCAAAGAGGGTGCTCCTCTTGTAGCATCAATGAACTCAAAGATCCCTGTTATCAATGCTGGTGACGGCGGACACAACCATCCCACACAGACACTTACTGACCTTCTTACAATCAGTCGTAAAAAAGGCAGACTCAAGGACTTCACTATCGGTTTCTGCGGTGACCTTAAGTTCGGCAGAACAGTACACTCACTTATAACAGCTCTTGCTCGTTATACAGGCATCAAGATTGTGCTTATCTCACCTGATGAGCTCAAGCTTCCCTCATATATCAAAAAGGATGTCCTTGTTAAGCAGGATGTTGAGTATGTTCAGACCGATAATCTTGAAGCAGTACTTCCCGAGCTTGATGTACTCTATATGACTCGAGTACAGAAAGAGCGTTTCCTCAGTGAAGAAGAATACATCAGACTTCGTGACAGCTATATTCTCACAGCTGAAAAGCTTAAGGCTGCTAAGGATGATCTTATTGTACTTCACCCCCTGCCCAGAGTTAACGAAATCTCAGTTGATGTTGACGATGACCCCAGAGCTTGCTATTTTGAACAGGCTCTCAATGGTAAATATATCAGAATGGCTCTTATTATGGAACTTCTGGGTCTTAAGGCTGAATAAAAGGGAGGAAGAACAATGAATATAGATTCAATCAAAGACGGCGTAGTTATTGACCATATCACAGCCGGTAATGCTATGAGAATTTACAAGCTTTTAGGTTTCGATAAGCTTGAATGCAGTGTTGCTATCATCAAGAATGTAAGCAGCAAAAAGATGGGCAAAAAGGATATCATCAAAATTGACAGTGATATTCCTCTCAATCTTGAAGCACTCGGATACATTGATCCCGGTGTAACAATTGATGTTATCCGTGACGGTAACCTTGTTGAAAAGAGAAATGTTGATCTCCCCGAAACTCTCCACGGTGTGCTTACTTGTAAGAATCCAAGATGCATCACTTCATGCGAGCAGGAACTCGAGCAGGTTTTCACTCTTACAGACAGAGAAGAACGCGTTTACAGATGCATGTATTGCGAGGCTAAGGCGTAAATAAAAATTAAAGCAGGTGGTAATTTTACCACCTGCTTTTGCTATGCTTTGTTATCTTTTGAGCATTTTCTTTTTTCGTAAAGGATAGATTATTGCGTTTGGTACATTTCTGATGTGCGAATAGAAATCACCGAATGAAAGTTTTGTATAAGCGCTGATAGCATTGATTTGGGGACTCCAGGTTCTGTCGATGAACTTGTCAAGAATAACTTCAAACTTGGCAGGCTGTGACGCCTTGAGTGCATAGTCTGAAAATGTATAGTCAAACTTTCTTTTTTTCATAGTGTCGAAATGTTCATCAGCCTTTTTAAAGAGCATATCATCCTTAAGAAGTGTAGCCGAAAGAATGAGGATGTCTTCATCTACAGGCAAAGTTATCTCGGTGCTACCCTCAAGAGGGATGTCACATTTGAAGAAATACATCTGTTTTGCGAGCATATCGCCGTCTTTTGAGTGAGTATGTGAGAAAGTCAGTGCCTGAGGATCGGGTTTGATATAAGCCATAATTCTGCTTCTCATAAGGTCCCACATACCAAGAGCTTCAAAGCAATCCTGAATTTTAGCTGAAACTTCCCTTGTACCAATCTTGAATTTGGTCTGCTTATCACCACCAAGAGAGGTTATGAGTAAGCTTAATGTGCTGTAATCTTTGGAAAGTGAGAGAGTCTGACCTTTACAGATAAGACCGTTATTGCTGTCTTTCGGCATATCGAAGCTGATGCCTGATGTGAGAACTTTTTCAGGTAAAATCTCTTTAGGTACAGAGATACCGCCTTTAAGTGTGGACGCTGATTTGTTGCTGTTAGAAGTGATTGCAACTGCGTTATATGGAAGGTCAACGCTTGCTTGAGTGCTCTCAGGAGCCACAGCATCTTTAAATGTGATAGCGAAGCTCCTAATGGCGTTTGCTTGAATATCAAAGCAGAGATTACCTTTTGTTACGGGTACACTGCCGATTTCTTTTTCGTCGCCTCTGACTTCAGTGATTTCTGCTATTTTTTTAGGGAATGTGAGAGTAACTTCTTTCTGTGGCTGACCTGTGTATTCGCAGACTCTGACAATGATTTTATCAGAGTTTTCAGCTTTTTTCATAGCTGTCATTCTTACTTTGTCTGAGCTTACCTTTACAGCAGAGTACTCATCTTTGATTGAGCCTTTATGCTTATCAGTGATAAATGTGTGCATAGGCTGACAGAATGTGTCGGCATTTGAGATGATATTTTCTGTTTCACCGCCGTGAGGATAAACCGCGAAACCGAAACGGTTGATACCCAGATCCATAATATGCTGTGAGCATTCCCAACGGTAGTTGTTGAGAGGTGTGTGTATGCAGGTTAGTCTGAGAGTTGAAGAGTCGGGCTTATCCCATCCTGTACGTGAGTCACTGAAAATTGCAGTACCATAATTGCCGGATTCATCAGTAATGCCTGCCCATCTCTGAGCGGGTACCTCGAAGAGTCGGGGAGTGTTGGTGCCTCTCTCAGTGTATCCGAAACCTATATCATAAAGAGCATTTTCATTTCTTGCTTTTGTGTGGAATTCGGCCTTGAGAAGTGATGCTTCTTCTCGCCAGTCAACTTCATTTTCTACAGATACATATCTGCTTTCGGCATCAAGAGATATAAACTGGGTAAAGGTTGATTTGCCGGCTTTTCTTACTACTTTGATTTTGCAAAGAGCCGGACCGTTGTCTTCTATTGTAATGACAGGGTTTGCCGGGTACATATAAGCAGGTCTGCTGAAATCTGACTGTTTTACTTCCCATGAGGGCCATACGAAGCTGTCTACATCGTGATGTATAGCGAGCTTCAAACTACTGCTGAGAGCTTCGGTGTTTCTATTTTTATCATATACTGAAGCGATATCACCGTTTTTATCAAGAGTAACCTTTATGTAGTCATTTTCCAAAGTACTGCCGTCGGCAGAAAGAGATGTTTCTACAGGTGATTTTTCATCACTGAAGCGTATGTCGTATACCTTGATGCCGTTGGAGGGTACATTTGCCATAAAACTTACGCGTATTTTGCCATCAGAGAGCTTTTTAATCTGAGATGGCACTTCGTTGCCGCCTTTATCATAAACTCTTGAATAAGCCACTGCGCTATCATAATCAATATCAGCTGATACACAGCCGAGTCTTGAGTCTACAGCTTGCACGGGGTTAGATACTACAACAGCAATGCCCTTGACAAAAGATGTGTTGATTTTTGAGGTGAGAGCTTTCAGCGAAGCTGTATATTCAGCTGAGAATGAGTGCATAGCCTGAACGTAATCGTTATGACTTCTCTTATAGCACTCTTCAAAAGATGTGCCGGTTATGTCATCATGGAACTGATGGAGGATAACTTTTTTCCAGGCTTTTTCAAAGGTGTATGCGGGGTAGTCGGCTATCCCTTCGCTGAATGCTGCCGCAGAGAATCTTTCAGCCGCATCGGCAAGAAGCTCACAACGTCTGTTCCAACGTTTGGTTACAGTTCTTGATGTGTAACTGCCGGTGCCATGTTCTGTGAGAAGAAGCTCTTTGTTGAATACAGGCATACGAGATTTTTCATCTGATGTCATGTTTTCAAGCTCATCAAAGAATTCCTTGGTTGATGCGAAGAGGACTTTAATATCTTCTTTTGCGTTGAGCTTAACAGCTTTGGCTATATTTTTGACTGAAACCTTTGCTGCTGCACCGCCTCTGTCACCGTTGCCGTGATATATGAATGTGCGGGGATTGCCGTATTTTGCGAGGTTCTCTTTTAGGTTATCAAGAGCATTTTTGTTTTTTCGGGGATTGTCTAATATAGTTACATAGTTACCGGGTTTAAGAGCACACCATATGCCTTTGCCATCTTTGCCCTGCCATCTGCCGATGTCAAAGGGTACATCTACCGAGCCACCCCAGGTCAGTTTCTGAGTTGAAAAGCCAGTAAGGCCTGAGTGCGCGGCAATACTTGGCAGAGCTCTGCCGAAACCAAAGCAGTCCGGGAGAAATATATCATTGGACTCAACACCGAATTTTTCTCTGAAATAGCCGTTGCCGTAGATGATGTTTCTTGTCAGAGCTTCGGGTGAGGGAGTGTTTACATCTCCGTTTTCATAGCACGATCCGCAGGGATTCCACTTGCCCTCTTTTACGTAAGCTTTAAGTTTTTCAAAATCTTCTGGGTAGTACTCTTCCATAATTTCATATCTGTTACTGCCTTCAAAGTTAAACTTATAGTCGGGGAACTTTTCGAAAAGTCTGAAGTTTTCTTTCATAGTTGCAGGCACAAAAGTCGAGATTGACTTTTCATAAGTCCACAGCCAGCAGGTGTCAAGATGAGCGGTTGCGATAGTAAATATTTTTTTCATAAAGCATCTCCTCGTGTTGTTATAACTTAATTTAATGTGATTATACCATTGAGTCAGAGTAGTTGTCAATAAAAGACCGATATAGGTATATATATTTAAGTGAAATGTTAATCAAAATTAAAATTTTAGTTGATTATTTTTGTGCAACGTGATATGATGATAATGTCAAAGACGCATTATAAAGCAAAATGGAGTGATTTTGATGAAGAACATTAAAAAGTCAATGACAATTATTCTCGCAATCATAATGATACTTTCGTCATTAACGACAGCAGGGCTTACAGCTTTCGCAACCGAAACTGATGAGCCTGTTTTTATTGGCGGAGAAATGATTGACCCCATTGTGCCTGAGGGATATTATTTTACAGGCAAGACAAACACCGACCAATACGGAACAACTATCTATCAGATAGACACCCTCGACAGTGATGAGGTGCTTCCTATAGATCTTTGGGTTTATGCTGACGGCAAAGCGGCACAAAACCCCGACGTGTTTCCTGCTTATCCTGATATCGACTCAGACGGTGAGCCTGATGTAATGGTAGACATCGATAATCTTCCTGCTGCCTATGACTCAAGAGATTACGGTTATATCACACCTGTCGAAAATCAGATAGGCGGTTCTTGCTGGGCACATACAGCTGTTGCGTGTGTTGAAGCAAACTATATAAAACAAGGCTTTGGTGAAACAATCGACCTTTCGGAGTATCACACAGTATGGTACAGTAAGAACGGTTATTTCAAAAATAATACCGACTCACTTAATGACGGCTACGAAATAAAGAATGAAGCTGACATTCTCGGCAAAGGCGGTAATACTACCGACGTTTCAAATGCAATGCTTAACTTTGCCGGTGGAGTTCTTGAATCAACATTCCCTTTGAAGTCAACTACTGAATCAGGTCTTCTTTCAGAAATGAAAAATGATTTTATATACGAGGGCAAGTATATATCTGACGTTGTACTTGACAGCATCAAGAGTATTGATTATTACTATTTAAAAAATATACCCGGCACACTTGATTTTGAACACGACAAAGACAGCCCTCGTATTGAATATGTAAAGCAGGCTGTTATGGATTACGGTGCAGCATTTATTTCATATAACTCAGACGACTCATACTATGTCAACGCCCGTACTTCCGGTGCTCCGACTGCTTACTATAACCCAAACGATATCAGCACTAACCACGCTGTTACAATAGTAGGTTGGGACGATAATTTCAGCAGAGAAAACTTTGGTGTCAAGCCCAACAATGATGGTGCCTGGCTTATTAAAAACAGCTGGGGTACAAACTGGGGTGATGATGGTTACTTCTGGCTTTCATATGAAGACAGAACAATCTATGGTGTTGTAGCTGTATTTGATGTTGCTGACAAAGATGACTTTGAAAGTGTTTATATGTATGATGGACTCGGCTACAATATTGCTCCCTATACAAGTAGTGGTGTAATGTCAGCGGCTAATGTTTTTGTAGCTGAAAGTGATATCTATCTGACGAAAGTAAGCTATGGCAGTACAGTTGATACAACATATACCCTCAAAATTTATACTGACCTTCCTGATAACTGTACCGATCCTACACAAGGTACTCTCGCTTACACCCAGTCCGGTGATACTGCTGGTAGTCGTTACATTGACATTGAAGGCGAAGTAAATATTTCAAAGGGTACAAAATATTCAGTTGTGCTTGAAATGAATAAACTGTTCTATGAGGGCTCGGATACAGAACAGTCAGAAGAGTTCTACAGATATAATGCAAATCCCGGTGAGAGCTTCTATAAATCATCTTCTAACTCCGCTTGGACTGATACAACTCAGCCTGTTAAATTCAGCGGTACTCCCTATATTCTCAACAACTCATGTATCAGAGCTATCGCCAAGTATCCTATGGATATTGGTGACTACAAAGTTACATTCAAAGACGGTATCAAATATAACGAAGTGGTTATTTCTGATGGCTCTGTTGTAACTCTTCCCGAGAGATTAGGTTATACATATGTGTTCACATATGATGGAGAAGCATTTACCGGTGATAATGTGACTCATGATGTTACAGTCGAAACTCATTGCTATCTCACTGTTGGCAAGCTTTCAGAAAATAGTGACTGTGTAATTGAGTATAGATGTATCTACTGCGGCAAAGAAGTAAAAGAGGCAGTGGTTGCTCACAATACCGAGAGTAAAGTTATACCTGCAACAAGCAAAAATATAGGTTATACAGAGTATACCTGTAAAGCTTGCGGTGAAGGCTACTATGGTGACTATACTATCCTTGAGGGTAGTAATGGTGGAGAGATAGATGGTTATTGGTGGCAATATGCTGATGGTTATCTCTCAATTATGGGCGATGGTGAATTGCCAGATTATACTTCATCTGATACCAAGCCTTGGGATAGCTATAAATCATCAATTACTGAGGTCAACGTAAAAGGTGAAATTACAAGACTCGGTTCATATTTCTTCAGCGGTCTTACTAAAATGAAAAACATTACTCTTCCGGATACAGTTGAAGAAATCGGTGAGAGATGTTTCTACAATACATCCGCTCTTGAAAAGTTTGATTGTCCGGCAAATCTTCTTTATATTGATTACAGAGGTTTTTATGGTTCAGGTATCACTGAGTTTAACAATAATGAAATACTCTATTCAATAGGCGAAGAAGCTTTTATGCAGTGTACAAAACTGACTGAAGTTACAATTCCCGGCAGTGTAAAAAATATAGGCAAATTCCCATATCGTAACTGTCACAAATTAAAGAAACTTATTGTCGGAGAGGGCATAACACATATTGAAAGTCTCATCTGGGAAACAACACCTTTGGATGAGCTGGTTATTCCCTCAACGGTAACATCTATGTCTCTTCTGAACTTTAATCATGGCGCTAAGTTCACAGTTGCAGAGGAAAACCCTGCTTATTGTGATGTTGACGGTATAATTTTCTCAAAGGATATGAAAACTCTCGTATCATATCCTCCGTCAAAGAAGGACCTCTATTATAAGATTCCCTCACAGGTAACAACCTTATACCAGGGCGCTTTCAGCCATACACAATATCTTAAATATCTTGACATGTCGGATTGTAAGCTTACATCAATTGCTGTGCAGAGATTCAATCAGACATCAAGTCTGTCAAATATAATTCTCCCTAAGGGTATTAAAAAGATTGATAATAATGCATTTTATATGACAAAAATCAAGAGCATATATGTGCCTTCAATTGTGACGAGTGTAGGTGCAAACGCATTTACCACCAATGGATACAGTTCTTATATTATACCCGAATTCTACACTGACAGCGAAAATGCTGCTATTAAGACCTGGGCTGATTCCAAGGGGTATACTTGTACGGTTCTTCATGCTGAACACAGCTTTGATACAGCAATGGCTGATATGAACAAAGAGCCTGACTGTAAGAATTACGGCACAGCACTTAATACTTGTGTATGCGGTAACTTTGAATATAAAACTGTAGATCCTACAGGAGAACACAATTTTGTCAAGGGAGAAACTGTTAAAGTAACTTGCACTCAGAATGGTTATACAACTTATATATGTTCGTTCTGCGGAACTACAGAAATCAAGGATAAAGTAACAGCTCCCGGCCACGAATATGATGACTGGAATGTGGATGAAGCACCTACTTGCCTTGATAAAGGTGAGGAAAGCCGCATTTGTGCAGTTTGCGGAGATAAAGAGATAAATGAAATCCCTGCGAAAGGTCATAGCTATAATAAGAAAGTAACAGATCCCAATTGTACCGATGAGGGTTATACAACATATGAGTGTGATTGCGGCGATAGCTATATAACCGACAAAGTTCCTGCACTCGGTCATAATTATGAGATGTGGAACGAGATCAAAGCACCTACTTGTCTCGAAAATGGTCTGGAAAGCAGTGGTTGTGAAATTTGCGGTAATGTAGAAAACAGAGAAATTCCGGCAAAAGGTCATAGCTATAATAAGATAGTAACAGATCCTACTTGTAGCGAAGAGGGTTACACAACACATAAGTGCGGTTGTGGTGATAGCTATATAACCGACAAAGTTCCTGCCCTCGGTCATAATTATGAGATGTGGAACGAGAGCAAAGCACCTACTTGTCTAGAAAATGGTGTGGAAAGCAGTGCTTGTGAAACTTGTGGTAATGTAGAAAACAGGGAAATTCCGGCAAAAGGTCATAGCTATAATAAGATAGTAACAGATCCTACTTGTAGCGAAGAGGGTTACACAACACATAAGTGCGGTTGTGGCGATAGCTATATAACCGACAAAGTTCCTGCACTCGGTCATAATTATGAGATGTGGAACGAGACCAAAGCACCTACTTGTCTCGAAAATGGTGTGGAAAGCAGTGCTTGTGAAACTTGCGGTAATGTAGAAAACAGAGAAATCCCAGCAAAAGGACATAGCTATAATAAGATAGTAACAGAGCCTACTTGTAGCGAAGAGGGTTATACAACCTATAAGTGTGCTTGCGGTTATAGCTACACAGCAGACAAGGTTTCTGCTATAGGTCATAGTTATTCATCTGAAATAACAGAGACTCCGACCTGTACAAAAGATGGTGTCAGAAAATTCACTTGTGCAAATTGCGGTGATAACTACACAGAAAAAATTACTGCTGAAGGTCACTCATATGGTTATGTTGAAAAGAAGGCTCCGACTTGTACTGAGCCCGGTTATGAAGCTTATGAATACTGCAAAAAATGTAGTTACACAACTTTCAAAGAACTCGTAGCAACCGGTCACAACTATGATAAGACAGTTACGGCACCTACTTGTACAGCTAAGGGTTATACAACCTACAAGTGTGCTTGTGGTTATAGTTATGTTGCTGATGAAGTAACTGCACTCGGCCACGCATATGGTAATTGGACACAGACTAAGGCTCCTACCTGCTCAGTAAAGGGTGAGGAAAGCAGAACTTGTACAGCCTGTGGTAACACTGAAACAAGAGATGTGGCAACAACAGCTCATACATACAGTGAGACAGTAACTACACCGACTTGTACAGCTAAGGGTTACACAACATATAAGTGTGCTTGTGGCCATAGCTACGTTGCTGATGAAGTAGCAGCACTTGGTCACGCATATGGTAACTGGACACAGACTAAGGCTCCCACCTGCTCAGTAAAGGGTGAGGAAAGCAGAGTTTGTACAGTTTGCGGTAACACTGAAACAAGAGTAATAGCTACAATAGCTCACACATATGGTAAGACAGTAACAGTGCCTACTTGTACAACTAAGGGTTATACAACATACAAGTGTGCTTGTGGTCATAGCTATGTTGCTGATGAAGTAACTGCTCTCGGTCACTCAGATACTAACGCTGACGGTCTTTGTGACAGATGTGGTGGTGCTGTTGATTGCTCATGTAACTGCCACAAGACAGGCTTTATGGGCTTCATCTGGAAGATTATACTCTTCTTCAACAAGCTCTTTAAGACTAATAAAACTTGTGCTTGCGGAGTAGCTCACTATTAATAGCCAAGTCACCGGTTTCTTAACCGGTGGCTGATTTGTTATGTATAAATATCTTTAAAAACAATGAATTTGTAATTGACAATAAATGATGGTTGTGATATAATCTCAAACAAGGTATTGTTTGAGGGTGTAGCTCAGTTGGTTAGAGTACTTGCTTGACATGCAAGGGGTCGGTGGTTCGAGCCCACTCATCCTCACCATGGAAGAACCCGCTAAAACACTAGGTTTTGGCGGGTTCTTCCATTTTTAATTTATCTCTGAAAATGCCCGAAAAATGCAAAAAGGTCAACAAGTTTGCCTTTTTTATATTAAAAGAAGAGTTACAGCAAATGCAAAATATCAAACCTCAGATTCCTGATTGAAGAGTTTGAGGTTTTTTGGTGTTAGTAAAAAATAACGAAGGGTAAATTCGATTTTACAAATACAACAAGTAATATGTTATTATATGTATAGAACATATATAGTAATGATTATAACTGCCGGAAAATCAGATTAAAATGTAGCAATTATACACAATCTTATTGACAAACCTGAATAAAAATACTAAAATTTTACTATGAAGAAAAACTAGGGGGAATATGAATGTATACTTTAGAGAAAGTGTGGCCTGAATGGAAGGTTGTAAAAGAAATAGGCAGAGGCTCTTATGGCGTAGTATACAAATGTGTAAAAGAGGAAAAAAATCATAAGAAATATGCGGCTATAAAGGTGATATCCGTACCTCGCGATGAGTTTGAAATGGAAGATGTAGTTTCAGAAAAAATGACTCAGGAACAGTCCAAGGCGTATTATAAGGACATTGCTGATGATCTTCTCAAGGAGATAGAAATCCTCAAATCTCTCAAGGGTACCAAAAATATTGTGGAGATATATGATGCCGAAGTTGTAGAAAAGGAAGACGGTATCGGTTGGAACATTCTTATATGTATGGAGATGCTTACTGATTTCACATCCTATGCAAGTGATAAAAAGTTTACTCAGGAAGACGTAATCAAGATTGGTACAGATCTTTGTTCTGCGTTGTCGGTATGCCATAAAGCGAGAATTATCCACAGAGACATTAAGCCTGAAAATATTTTTGTTGACGATTACGGTAACTTTAAGCTGGGGGATTTCGGCGTTGCAAAACAGATGGCAAAGACCAAGGGCAGTGTTTCTGTGAAAGGTACATACGGATATATGTCACCTGAGGTTTTCAGCGGTAAAAAGTGTGACGGCAGAGCTGACCTTTATTCTCTTGCTCTTGTTATGTATAAGTTGCTCAATAATAACAGATTTCCTTTTATTGATGCTAGCAAACAGATAGTTAAGTACAGTGAGAGACAGCAGGCTTTTGAGAGGCGTATCAAGGGTGAGAGTATACCTGCCATTAAGGGTATCAGCAATGAACTCAATACAGTAATCCTCAAAGCTTGTTCTTTCAGAAATATTGACAGACAAAAGAATATTGATGAGTTCAGAAAACAACTGGAATCAATCGGTAAGGGCAAAAAATCAGGCAAGAAAGCAAAGATTGCTATTGCTGCTGCCGCTGCAGTTGTTGTGCTCGTTTCTGCGGTAGCGGGTGCGTACTATTTTTCAAATTTAAACAAGGTGCAGCCTGCTACTGAAGTTGATGAAACCCAGAAAAGAACCTTTAATGAAGTAACATCTCTTGGTGTGGAACGCACCGAAAACAACTCAATAGCTGGTAAATATCTTATTGAGGGCAAGGATAAAAATGCCGGCAAGTATTATCTTGTCAGTAAGGGTAAGGTAGAAGAAAATCTTTCAGAACTCCCCGAAATAAAGGATGGTCACAAAATACTTGCTTACAGTGAAGAAAAACTTTATTACAGCATAGACGGTTCCGGAGTTTATCGTTATAACTATAAAAATAAAGTGTCAAGCAAGAACCCTTATATTGATAATGAAAACATTGACTCAATAATATATTTTGATAACAAGTTCGTTTATTTTGTTGAGAAAAATAAAGATCCTAGAGGAAATGAATACAAAAGCCTTGTAAAATTTAATCAAAGTACCGGCCATTCACCGATTGTAAGAGTCAAAGATGCGTTTGAATATGACGGTTATATAATCTATAGTGCCGATGATGATTCGGGATATTACTATTATGATACAGCGGCTGAGTATCCGACTCCCATATCTATATCAAGCAATGCCATTACAGATATCGGCTGTTATATGGATAATAACAAATTCTATTTTGCTGAAAATGGAGAAAACGGAAACCTTGTTATCAGATGCTTTGATTTCGAGACTGCGGAAAATAAAACCGACAGTACGGAGCCAGTAACTGAAAAAGCCGAAGTGGTTACAGCCGATGGTACCGATAGTGCTTCCGAGGCAGAGGATAATACAAGTATTATTGCTGAACTTGATAAAGTTGACTCGTTCAAGAGTATAGTTAGTGTATTTAATGACAAGTATGCTGTTGTATGTAACCAAAATGCTCAGGAGGGTGATAATAAGTGGTACATCTGGTACTATGAATCCAATGAGCTTAATCCTATTGAGAAAGCAGATGCACTCTTTGTTGATGGCAACTATGAAATTTTTATAGATAAAGACTTATCAGATCACATTATGCTTGCTGTCTGGGAGGGCTATTCTTATAAGATTTGCGAGGTGTATCCGAGTGGTGCAATCCATCCTTACAACAATGGCCATGAAGTATTTATGGAAGATAAGATGGATGCCTGCTACAGAATATCGGACAAGTATTTTCTTATAAACGCCGATGGTAACATGGTTTCAGAAATTGCAGTTGAAGGGGATTTAGCGTTTGTAGAAAATGAAGAAATCTTGTGTACAACCAAAGATAATGTATATGTTTATATTGCACCGACCGTACTCAGCGGATCGGTTACAAAGTTTAGAAGCAATGAACCGGTTTGCAAATTAGGTTCTATAAACGATAAGTGGTACAAGGTGAAGGTCAATGTTGGTGGAACTGATGAAATTGCATATATACAGTCATCTGAGTTGGGGGCACGGGTAGCAAGTGAGCTTGATATTAAAAATCTTGTAGAAAATGTTACGGAAGATGCTGCTTATAATGTAAAGTCTTATGATCATTATACCAATGGTGATGTTTGTTCAATTAACATCAATGCTATAAGTAAAGGTGATTTTCCGGTTGAGATGAATATCCGTATGGTAGCAACTCTCAATAGTGAAAACAATTGGGAGGTTATACATGTTGAAGGAGATATGTTGCCTTATTATTTCGATTGGTTGAGTGACTATATCAAGAGTGATAAGATTACAGGTATTTATTCTCATTTTAGTCTTTATGATATAAATAAAGATGGCATCTATGAATTGATTGCTCACAAAGATAAAGGCGGAAAAAGACATGGTGTATACTATTTAAACGATTCCGAAAGAACATTTAAAAAGATTGATGTAAACAATAAAATATCAGCTAAAGAAATACAGTTGTATGTAATTGAAGGTATGGAGTCGATATGTTACTATGCAAATAATAGCAAAGAGCCAGATCAAAATGGTGTTATTGATCTGAAAGTTATTAACATAGATGATAATAAAGGTATTGTTGAGTCTGATTTAAAATATAAAGGTTCTTCAAATAATATTAAGCCTTTAGCTACTTTTAGGGTTGAGGATTGCGATAAAGTACTGGGCCTTTCTTGGTAAGTACGGAAAGAGGAAAAATGAAAGTAACTTATTACGCGTTAAGCGATTGTGGAAAAGTCAGAAGTGAGAATCAGGACAGTTATGTTGTGCCTGATTCCACCGGCGATTCCGGTGGTGTTGCAAATTTTGCTGTTTTTGACGGTATGGGCGGAGAGCAGTCTGGTGGTAAGGCCTCTGCTATTGCCAAAGATGCGTGTGTAGCGGTGATGAAAGAGTCACCGCTGTGCAGCTTGAAAAAGCTCACACTTTATATAAATGGTCTCATATGTAAATATATGGAAGAGTTTGGTATAAAACGAATGGGGTCAACTGCAAGTTTTCTCAGGGTAACCTCTAAAAAGGCGCAGGTATGTAACATCGGTGACAGCAGGGTTTACAGAATCTCTGAGGGTAAAATATCTCAGCTGAGTGTTGATCATTCGATGTATGTCGGACAGCGAAGAGTACTGACACAGCATCTCGGTATACCTGTTCAGGAAATGGTGCTTGAGCCGTACGAAAGCACTTGCGAGTGCCTGGAGGGTGACGTTTTTGTGCTGTGCAGTGACGGCCTTACAGATATGATAGATGAAAAGGGTATACTTGAAATAGTGCTTGGTAATGACTTCAGAGATGTCGGTCAGGTACTGCTTGATACAGCGTTAAAAAATGGTGGCAAAGACAATGTAACAATTATAATGTGTAAAATTGGATGAGGATAAGATGAAAGTTATAGAGAAGGTATGGTCTGACCTGAAGTTGGAAAAAGAAATCGGCAGAGGTGCTTATGGCAATGTCTATAGGTGCATTGATGCTGTTACCGGCGAGTACTCTGCAGTAAAGGTTATCTCTGTGCCAAGTTCGGAAAACGGTCTGGTGGAATACGGTACGGATAAGCTGTCTCACGAAGAAACGCAGGCTTACTATAAAGAAATTGCAGATGACCTTGTAAAAGAGATAGAAATTCTGAAGTCTCTTAAGGGAACTGACAACATTGTGGAAATCTATGATGCTAAAACAGTCGAAAAAGAACATGGTGTAGGTTGGTATATACTTATCAAGATGGAGCTTCTGACAGAGTTTAAGACTTACTCTGCCAATAAAGAGTTCACTGAGGCTGATGTGCTCAAATTAGGTATGGATCTTTGCAGTGCACTGTCAGTTTGTCATAAAGCTAAAATTCTTCATAGGGATATCAAGCCCGAGAATATATTTGTTGACAGTGAGGGTAATTTCAAACTGGGTGATTTCGGTGTGGCAAAGCAGATGGAAAAAACTCAGGGGTCAATGTCAATCAAGGGCACTTTCAACTATATGTCGCCTGAAGTTTTCGGCGGTAAAAGGTGCGATAACAGAGCTGACCTTTACTCACTTGCTATTGTTATGTATAAGCTTCTGAATAACAACAGAATGCCGTTTATAGATAAGAATAAAGATACGGTCAGATACAGTGAAAGACAAAGCGCATTTGAAAAAAGAATGCGTGGTGACAATATACCACCTGTATCGGGGGTGAGTAGTGAGCTAAACAGAGTAATTCTCAAGGCCTGTGCCTTTAATCCTGTGGACAGATACAGAAGTGCTGAGGAGTTTGCATCTCAGATTCAGCATATTATAAACGGTCAGAAGATAAAGAAGGGGTTCAAGAAATCCTTGCTCAAAAAAATCATTATAGCCGTCTCAGTGGTATCATTGATTTTGGGAACGGGTGCATTTGTCTGTTATAATGCACTAAAACTTGATATTGATGGCGGACCGGATGATTACGAAGAACCCGAATATGTCTCTGTTGAGCTTGGTGAAATGTCGTCAAAAAGTATCAAAGGCAGATATCTTTATTATGATGAAGATGGAGTTTATCTGCTTGGTGATGATACAATTGATGATAAATATGTCAAAGTTACAGATGCTAAACCCGGTAATGCATATTATGATGGCGAAAAAGTTTATTATTCTTCTGTTGAAGAGACATATAACCTATACGGACACAATTATAAAAATACTATTTATGTTTATGATGTAGAAACAGGCGAGACTGTCATCGACGAAAATAACAGAGATGGTGATCAGCCGATGTATAAGATATTATATCGTGAAGATGAAAAGATTTATTTTCCGTATATTGATAGTGCCAACAATCAGTGGCTGTTTTACAATGCTCCAAACAAGGTGGAAAATAAAACGGATTATTTTAATCCTACAATGGAACAGATATATTTCTTTGAGGAATATATTGTTTATTCAGAGTATAAAAAGCTTTATGAGTTTAATGCGGGTTTGAACAAGTCTCACCCTATATCAAATGGGACTCTTTATGAAGATTGTCATATATTTTACAAAGATAGCAAACTCTATTTTGCTGAGGAAATAGAAGATAGCAATATCAGATTTTGTATGTATGATTTTGATAATACAGGGAAAACATACCATATTGCTGATTTTAAAACACTAGGTATATCTTATGATGCAGAAATTCTTGCTATGAATGATAAATATGCATTGGTAAGCGATAATGAAATATTGAGTCTGATTACATACGGTGATGGTAATGGTGTTGGTGCTACAAAAAAACTATTGAATAAGATACATTTCAGTAATTATATTGACGATACATATGCAGTGTTTGTTGCTCCTGAGATTTCAGACAGAATAGTTCTTTCGGTCGAGAAAGATAATATGGTTTATTTCTATAGCATACAAGAAAACGGCAAACTTGCATATGTCGGTAAAACCGATATCCTCGATGAATCTGTAAAAATCAATAATGGTCTGATTTATAAAATCGGCAAAAAATCCGAGACGTTTAAAAAATATGAAATTGGGTGATAACTATGGAATATAAAATTTCAAATCTTGATTTTACTATGAAGTCCGAGGATGATTTTTACGACACTGTTGATATGGGTGCTTTTCGTGATGCGGATGCTGACCTTATTTATGAGCATCTGCATAATAAAATGAGAATAATTCCATTCTGTGACTATCTTAAAAGATATATTTTCAAAAAGGCCGAGTTTGAAGGGAGTATCAACGATGTAAGTATAAGAGAGTATCAGGAAGTTATCATCAGCTCCTTTTCAGAAAACTATACGCCAAAATCATTTGAGCCTACATCGTCAAAGCTAAGTGCTTTATCAAAAAATTGGCTGACACAGACGGCGGTGAAAAGACAGACAATTTTTCTGTTGGGTTTCGGCCTTAATATGAGTGTTGAAGATGTTTCGGAGTTTCTGACTAATGCTCAGGGTGAAAGAAACTTTGATTTCAAAAATCCTTTCGAGATAATGTGTTGGTTCTGTTATAAAAACGGATATAAATTCCCGAAGTTTCAGCAGTTGATGGAAGCTTATGACGAGTTGCCTTATTCGGAAAACTCGGTGCTCTATGATGCTACTATCGGTATACGCGATCTGTTTTACAGTATCGACAACGAAGACGGACTGATGAGAAAGCTGTCAGAGCTTAAATATGAAAATAAAGGTAAGTTATTCAGTGTCAGTGCAAGAAAAGCTTTTGATGAGCTCTATGGCAGGGTCAGAACAATAATTGCAGATGACTACAATCGTGACGAAGAAGAAAAGTCAAGCAGAAAAGCGGGGGAGTACCTGGAAAGTCTTGGAGAGTCTATGGCGTTTTCCTATGATTCCAAGCTTGACAAATACAATAAGATCAAGTCCTCCGCAAAGGTGTATACGAAAGATGACATTACTGAGGCTGATGCTGAAAAATATCTGTGTTGCGGCATTCCCTTTGACGGTAAAGGTAATCTGCTCAAGTTTTCAGCTTCAACTCTTTACGGTCACCTAAGCAATAAGAGAATGAGCAGACAGCATATACACGATATACTGTCCGGCAAGACAGACGTTGACAGATTTGACCTTATAACTTTATGCTTCTTTGTTCATGCCATGAATGAGAAATATCTCAACAGCAAGACAAGATACATTGATTTCACCGATGACATAAACCGTATACTCACCGAGTGCAATATGGGCGAGTTGTATGTAGCAAATCCCTATGAATGTTTCTTGCTTATGTGTATACTTTCAGAGTGGCCTATGGGTGCATATTCTGATGTGTTTGAAAGATCTTATATAGAGTAAAACGTATACAATTATATATAGGCTGATTCCGCAGACTTCGGGGTCAGCTTTTTTGTTTGTTTTTGCGCCTGCTAAAAATAAGCGGGGCTATGTAAGGTTAAATTTGCAATATATTATTTTTTATAAAAATATCAATTTGTAACAATTTTGTAATATTTATATGGTTTAATAACACATAAGAATGGATGATTGCATTTTTATGCCTTTGATTTTGCAGTCAACAATATGCATGTATGTGATAACAAGAAGATTAAAAAGGAGAAATTGTTATGTTTGAAGGTAGTTTATATGCGTATTACGCTATGTATTTAGTTGGCTTTATAATTATGATGTTGGTCAACTTAAAAACATATAAAAGATATGAACTGACAAAAAAAACAGCAGTAATTTTTACCTTGATAACTTATGTTGCCGGTGTTACAGGTGCACTTATAATGGGTAGTGCATATTCAGCTATAATCGAAAGATTTGAAGCTGGCGGTTCCAGTGTGGCTATTTTTGGCGCGGTTGTATTTACTCCGATTTTTATGACTGCTGTTGCTTTGATAGCGAGACAACCTTGGAGAAAGATTATGGACCTGCTTGCACCCGGTATATTTATCATCCTCACTAGTGCCAAGTTCGGTTGTTTTATGGCTGGTTGTTGTCCCGGCAGAGAATGCAGCTTTGGCGTCTACAATCCCGATCTTGAGTTGACAGTTTTCCCGTCACAGCTTTTTGAAGGTGTGACAATGTGCTTTGTTGTTGCTTTCTGCTTCTGGTATCTGCTGAAATCTAAAAAGTACATTTCGGGTTCTGTATATCCGGTGACCGCTGCTGTTTATTCGGTTACCCGATTCTTCTGGGAGTTTATGAGATATTATAAATACGAAGAGATGCGTCATTTAGTTTTAGGTATGACATTCTGGCAGTTCTGTTGTTTAATGACAATTGTTGTTTCTTGTGTATGGATAATGTTACTCAAAAACGAAAAATTCAACAAAGCTGAAGTAAAGTTCTATGACTTTACAGGTGACAAGTATAAAGCCTTTACAGATAAGGTTGAAAAATTTAAGCACAGAAACGACAAAAATATTGTACATCACAAGAAGAGAAAATAAATACATATATAATATAATAGTATATGTTTAGGTTTATATTAAACTTTTAAATATAAATAACACGAATCAATAGGAGTTGATAAGCGAGAGAGAAAAAGAACCAACCCACGCCTTAGGAGTAAGGAAATAATGCACGAAAGTGTAAAAAATATTTTTCAGGAGGAAAAAACATGTTAGTAACAAAAAGAGAAGCGAAAATCGTTTCTAAAAAAGCCCTTAGCTTACTTCTTGCAGTTGTAATGATTATGACAAGCATGAGCGTTTGCTTTGGCACATTCACCATGGCTGCTAACATAGGCTCAGATTTTTCAGGTTACACTGCTGACGCCTTTGAATATCTTGCAGAGCACCTCAATGGTGAAACAGTAAAAGAAGTTACCGACAAATACAACATCGGTAACACAAAAGCCACAGGTAATGCAAACAACACAAACAATGTTGAATATGTAACAGACATCAAGGTTGATACATATGAACAGTATTGTGAATTAAGAGACATCCTTATCTATATTGACAAGGCTGTTAAAGCTACTGAGTGTTACCAAACCGGTACAGCTGACTCCAACGACGAACAGACAAAGTCTTGCGTAAGTGCAGGCGACGTTGAAGCTGAAATTCTTGACGGTATGGGCGGTTACGCTACACCTTCAGCTGCTGCTAAAGAGTTCCTTGCTTATGTTCTTGAAGACTCAAAGGCAGTTCAGCACAGTGCTGCTAGTGACAGTAACAAGTCACCCGCTAAGCACACAGCAACTCTTAATGTTTACACAGAAGACTATAAGGGTTATCTTGAAGCTCACGAAGGCGGCAACTACACAACTGTAGACGCTTCAATCGAAATGGGCTTTACATACTCAATGTATATGAAGGGTGGTCTTTACTACAGTGTTCAGGGTACTTGTGGTTCTACTAACTACTATCACAATGCAATCTGGATTAACGAATATCCCATCAATGCTCCTTCAGTTATCAGCGATAAGAGCAACTCATCTGTAAAGACAACTCTTACAACTTATGCTAACTATGTTGATAATTTTGTTGCTACAAACACATTCGATTCAATGGCAGTTAAGACAACAGAAGCTATCGACGCTCTTAAGAAAGAACTTGCTGATAAGACAACTGAAATCAAAAACTACATTGCTGACGCAGGCGAAGGCAAGCAGGATGATCTTTACAATAAGTTCTTCCCCGGCTACGCTGCAAAAATAAACACATTCAACACTAACGCAGAAGACGCTAAGGCTATTGCTCTTTATGCAGGTGTTGCAAATGAAATCGCTGCTTATCAGGCTGCTAACCCCACTTACGGTACATTCAATTGGGGCGGTTTTGACGAAGCAACAATCAAGGCTGACTATGCTACATTCACAAGCACATATGCTAGCCTTCTTAACAACGCAACTGTTTACAACTACTTTGTATCACAGAATGTATTCAGCGGCGACTATGTAAACAACTTCAGAGACAACACAATCGCTTACGACCTTGAAGATCTCAAGATTGACAAGATCGAGCCTCTTTATAATAAGTATGCTCTTTCATTCCCCATGGAAGGCGGCGTAGAAATTTCTCTTGCTGAAAAGCAGGTTGCTTATTCAGAGCTTTCAGGTTATATCAATAACGTACGCAGCTACACAGCTCAGGTACAGAATGCTATCTTCCCTGAAACAATCAACCACCTCCTCGACCTTCAGGAAAAACTTGAATGTCAGGTTGCTGACTGCGTAGTATACTTCGCAGAAAACGTAAACAAGGATTACACAGATGTTGGTACAGAAGATGTAATCAAAGAAGTAGGCACAGCAAAGGCTCAGCTTGCAGCTCTCAACGCTCTTGCAAACAGCATCGACTATTCTGAAAATGCTGTACTTCTTGACAGTGCATTTGATAATGCTCAAACATTCATCGATTATCTCTACTCACTTCTTGGTGCTCGTTACACAGCACAGGTAGAAATCGTTGATGAAACATACACAGCTATCGGCAGACCCACAAGCAATCTTACAATTTCACAGTACTCAAAGCTCAATGCTTATGTTAACGGTATCGAACAGACTATCGTTGAATTCCTCGATGCTGAAGGTTATGGTTCTCTCGTAACATCAGCAACAAGAGCTAAGTACGCTGCAATTGAAACAGAACTTATGCCCGCATTTAGAGCATTTGAAGCTGACCGTGGTTTCACAAGCTTCAAGGCTGAAGATATTCTTATCAGAAGAGAAGACAACTCAGACGAGTTCTTCCGTGAAAATGCTGATCTCGATAATGACGGCGTAGGCGAATACGAAGTTACAGATGCAAATGTTGAAAAGATCATCGAACTTCTTGACGCAGCTCTTAAAGATGAAACAGTTACAAAGCTTCTTGGTGACCTTATCAACAAAGATGAAGACGGTAACCCCACAGGCGAAGCATTCAGCCTTGGTGCTCTTGTAAACGGTCTTCTTGAAGACGTAGTATACACTGACTCACTTATCAACACAGTTGTTCAGTTTGTATATCCTCTCGTTCTTAAAGAGTTCGCAAAGGTATGGGCAGGTATTGAACCTACAATCACAGTAACCGTTCCAGATGTTGTAGCTGGCCTTAGTGCTAACGTTAAGTGCGGTATTGCTCTTAACGATGTTGAAGAAGCTATTGCTGACGTTGGTCTTTACATCGCTCCCTCAACTCTTGCTGCAAACCTTAATAAAGTTTACGGTGACAAGTATCAGGCAGTTGAAGATGTTCTTAGCACAATTACTCAGAAAGCTAAGTATGACTTGGCTACAGATACATTCAGAAACCCCTGGGAAAACGTTGGTCTTTTCGAAGATGTTATTGACGAAACAACCGGCCAGCCTGTACTCAATGATGACGGTACCGTTAAGCGCGTTTACAAACTCGATTGGGGTGTAGACGAAGCTACAGATAAGAAGGCAGCATTCCTTGATGCAGCTGTTGCAGCTCTTTCAGGTCTTGAACCTCTTCTTATGGCTCTTATTTCAAACAAACACTTCACAAACCCCGACGTAACAGACGGTGATGTTCGTGGTATCAGAGTTGGTTACGGTTCAGGTACAGCTACTGTATTGATTGTTACAGTTAAGGTTGACATCGAACCCATCACACTTACTCTTGATTTTGCTGAAAACGACGGTTGGGACAACGCACTTGTTCCCATCTTTGAAGCACTCGGTCTTACAAACATTCCTCATAGTGAAGATCTCCAGACAACAAGAAAGCTTCTTGAAGATGGTTTGCTTGCTATGATTGATCAGCTTATCGCTAAGCTTAATGACAAACCCGTTGAGTTCCTTCTCAATGCTCTTCCCAACCTTGCTTATATGATTGAAGCTGGTATGATTGAGCCTCTTCTTCATGAACTCAAGACAGTTATCAACTACTATGCTGACGCATTATATGATGCTTCAATTACTTCAGGTAGTATGCTTAATGCATTGACATCAGAAGAACCCGTAAATATCAATATCGGTGAGATGATCAACCTCAAGGATATGGGTCTTGACATTTCTAACTTCGCAGCTATCTGGAATATGATTGCAGGCGGTGTTGAACTCCTTGCAGGCCTTGAAGCTCCCGATGCAGCATACATTGCTTCACTTGGTGAACTTGTTCCTGCTAAGACAAACAGAAGCGTAAGAACATACACATCAACATCATCAAACGGCAAGACTCTTGCTGCAGATGAAGCTTGGTACATCAAGGCTGATAAGGCAGCTGTTCTTGAATACCTCATTCAGTGGGTACTTGAAAGCGGTCTCCTCAATGGTCTTGTAGCAGAACCCTCAGAGCTTATTGCTACAATCTTCAGCAACCTCGAAAACAACGCTAATGATGTAATCGCGGCTCTTGTTGAACTTCTTAACCAGCAGTCATATCCTGCTAAGGAATATGATTGGTTCACTGGCACCGTTGATGGTGAATCAGTTGTAGGTAACACAGCAATGGAAATCTACATGAACCCCAACAACGACTGGACAAGAGAAAAGGCTGAATACCTTTACAATAATCTCGAATCAATCCTTTCAGCAGCTCTTTCAATGGCTGGTGTAGAACTTGATCTTGGCGCAGTTGCTAATGATATTAGTGGTCTCTTCGGAGATAAGACTCTCACATCACTTGCAGCTCTTCTTGCTAAGCTTGATCTTAATGAAATGCTCAATAAGGACAAGACAGAAGAAGAAAAGGCTAATGCTCTTGACGTAAATGGTCTTATCAATGAATTCCTTGGTCTTGACCTTGCTGCAGTTGCAGCTACATATGCTGACATCGCAGCAGCAGTTGAGGCTGATCCCGAATATGTACACAACTTCGGCGTAGATGCAGGTGAAAAGACATTCGCAGACGTTCTTGCTGAAATGCTCGCTCCTCTCGGTGTAGTTCTTGACTTCATCCTTGATGGCAAAAATATTGAAATCACTGTTGGTGGAGAGAAGGTAACTCTTCTTGGTGCTGACGGTTACAACAATGCTATCGTTCCTCTCCTCGAGGCACTTGGTTGTGAACTCGCAACAGAAGGCTCAAGCCTTGAAAAGACAGTTGCTGCTGTTGTATCTAAGGTAAATAGCCTTACAGCTAATGGCCTTGTAAGCGGTATCATCGATATCCTTCCCGGTCTCGTATACTTCATCACAACTAACGGTCTTTCAACAGCTGTTATGAATCTTCTCCAGCCCGTACTTACAATCGTTGACACAATCCGTCCCGTATTTGATGTAATGGGTCTCCTCGGTGATATTGAGGTTGGCGAGAAGACAATTGCTGATTTCCTTGGTGGCGATCTCAATAATATCGAAAGACTCGACTTTGCTTTCGTAGTAGATACTCTTCTTCCCGCACTTGTTCCCCAGGTTGCTGAACTCGACCTTACAGACATCGAGTCACTCATCTATGATATCTGTTACACAACAGCTTCAGAGTACACATCAGCATCAGCATTTGTTGGTACAGGTATGAAGGCTGCTTACAGCGAAGAATTTGATCAGGTTGATCTTCTCACAGTAGTTCTTTCATTCGTTCTTGAATGGGCAACTATCGCTGACAATGCTGAAGACCTTGATGAGTTACTTGGTACAAACGGCATTATCGCTAACATCAACAAAGTATTTGCAGATGTAGAAATCACTTATGGTACACCCAACTGGTACTATTGGTTCGATTCAGAGGAAGCTTTCGATGCTTACATTGCAGGCAACGAAGACCTTCCCAACACACTTGAAGCTCTCACATATCCCACAAACTGGACACTTGATACAGCTAAGTATTTCGAAGAGAACTTCGCAAAGGTTATTGACGAAGTAATCAGTGCTATCGAAATCAACGGTAAGAAGTATACTTCAGTTTCAGAACTTCTCAACAGCCTTGTATACGGTGACTTTAACATCACAATCGGCGAAGGCGAAGATGCTATTGTTATCAACTATCTCTTCTCAGACGAAACAATCAATGCTCTTCTTGGTCTCATCCAGGGTATCCTTGCAAACATTGATGATGCTCTCCTTGATGTTGGCTATATCCTCGATCTTGACGTTGATGGTCTTAAGCACTACACATGCACAAAGGAGATCACAACAATTGATGGTTTCCTTGCTGAACTTGCATACATCCTTGACACATATGCTAAGGGTCTTGTAAATCTTCTCTTCTTTGGCGACGATATCAGAATCGCTAAGGCAGCAGATAACACAGACAAGATCGTTATCAACGGTGGTTACGGTTACGAAAAGGGTCTTGCACTCATCCTCGAAGCTCTTGGTTGTGATGTACCTGCAGCTGACGAAGCTACAGTAGCAACAATTCTTGCATCTATCGGTCCCAGAGTAGAAGAAATTCTTGCTAACCCCGTAAATGAGATCCTTGATCTCCTTCCCAACCTTGTTTACTTCCTTAACGCAAACGGTGCTAGCGTTGCAGTAAATAACCTCCTCGCTCCCGTATATGCTATTATTGATAAGATTAATGCTCTTGGTGTTATTGATCCCATCGTACTCAACGATATCCTTGGATTCGATCTTAAGTATCTCTCACTTGCTGACATCATCAATCTTGTTGAAGAAAAGGTAGCTCTTAACATCAACGGTGAGAGCTTCAACCTCGATCTCAGCGAAGTAGAAGACATCCTTGTTGACCTTTGCTTCGGCAAGCTTGAAAAGGGTACCTTCACATACAAGATGACAGCTGAAAAGTCATCAGTAATCACTGTAATTGCTACAGTTGCTGTACTTGTTCTCTTAGACGAAGGCAATTCAGCAATTATCAAGGGTCTCCTTGGTCAGGAAGTTTATGAAGTAATCGCTAACTTCCTTAAGCTCTCAGATGTTCCTGCTCAGGAAATCGAATGGGCATACACTGATATGGTTGGCGAAACATTCTCAGCATTTGATTCAACAATCATCTATGAAGATTATAAATATGACTACGGCACAAGCTTCACTAAGGAAAGAGCAGATTATATCGCTGACAACTTCGGTGAGTTCGTAGACAACACAATCTATCTTCTTGGTCTCGACGTTGACGGTGACGGCAATGTAGAAAAAGACCTTACAACAGTAATCAACGACTTACTCGGCGGTTCACTTTACAACAGCAGCAACGTTGTTGCTATTCAGAATCTTCTTGTTGGTATAATCGAAAATATTACAAAACTCGAAGTTGAAGGCGTAGTAGTTGGCGGTTACATCGCTGATGTAATCAAGACAACAGGTCTTGCTGATATCGCTAAGGTTGCAGAAGTTAAGGTGCCCGAATTCACAGCTGACAGAGAGCAGTTCGTAACATATCTCTGTGAAATACTTGAACCTCTCTCAGGTCTTCTTAAGTATTTACTTGCTGACGAAGATATCTCATTCTTCGTAAGAAAGAATGGTACAAAGGCTATCACACTTTACGGTGCAGAGGGTTATGCAACTGGTATTATTCCTCTCCTTGAAGTTCTTGGTTGTGAAGATGTAGTTACATCAGATGATTACTATGCAGCACTCGAAAACGGTGAGAACGATGTACTTATCACATCAATCCTCAATCCTCTTCTTAACAGAGTTGACGAAATCATCGCTAACCCTGCAGAAGAACTTATTGCAATCCTTCCCAACCTTATCTACTTCATCAACTCAAACGGTGTTGACAAGGTAGTTAAGAACACTCTCAATGCTGTATTCTCACTTCTTTCAGCTATCGAACCTATCGCTAAGATCGACCTTTATGAAATTATTGGTATCGATTTTGCAGATCTCGACTTCAATAAGCTCTTTAATATGCTTCTTGATCTTGTAGCTGAAAAGACAGGTTACGAATTTGAAGACCTCGGCATTGATGCTCTTTCAGAGCTTTCAGTAGGTAAGCTTGAATCATACACATCAGCTAACGGCAAGACTGCTTACAGAATGGTTTATGCTGAAGGCGAAAGCGGTACAAAGACAGAAATGGTTGTTACAATTGAAAGACTTCTTGTAACATTCATTATGCACGAAAACAACCGCGATATGCTCGTTGGCCTTCTTAAGGACAACCTCGGCATGTCAGACGATGCAGCTAAGTATATAGATGCAATCCTTGACGTTATTGCTGAGTACGCCGTAAACACAGCTGACGGTATGGATTCAACTCTCTACCTCATCTACACAATTTACTATGTAGCTGACACAGGTGTTGGTAATGCTGCAGGCAGCATGAGCGATATCAATAACTCATGGAAAGATATCATAACAGTAATTAAGAAGAACGACTCAAGCGCTGGTGCTATCATCGACGAAATCCTTGGTTGGGAAATCTTCGAAGACATTCTTGATGTTGAAGAGGGCTTTGCACCTAACGGTATCATCAAGTTCTTCCAGAAGATTGCTGACTGGTTTAGAAGCATCGGTGAATGGTTCAAAAACCTTTTCAGCTTCGGTAAATAATTTCTTGTTCGTGTAACTGAAATTACCCGATAAATTATCAGACAGCTACCCTCGGGTGGCTGTCTGTTTTTATGTTGACAGAAAAATCTAACTTTGCTATAATATAAAAAAAGTACGGCTGAGCCGTATAAGAAAAGGTGATAGGTTATGAAATTCTGTACAAAGTTAATTACAGGTACCCTGGGTCTTGCAACGGCAGGGTACGGCATATGCACACTTTTAGATGAGCTGCTTTTCAATAAAAATATGATTCTTCCAGATAGTGTCGGTGCGGCTGTTTCAGGTTGCGATATGAGTCACCTCAAAGATCTTCTGACCAATAATCTCAAGTGGGTTGAGGATTACGGCTATGAGAAGCACTATATTATGTCTGACCGTGGTGACGGACTTGTTGGCTATCTTATGAAGGCTAAAGAGCCAAGCAATGTCTACGTTTTCGGTGCACACGGTTACAGAAGCTACGGTAAAAAAGAATTCTGCGGATTTGCGCAGTATTATCTGAGTAAAGGTGTCAATGTGTTCTTCCCTGACCATATTGCTTCAGGTGAGAGTGACGGTAGCCACTGCAGTTTTGGCTATTATGAAAGAGAGGACTGCATGAAGTGGCTGAAGTATATGATCGACCACTTCGGCGAGGATATCAAGATTATTCTTCACGGCGTATCAATGGGCAGTGCTACTGTGTGTATGATGAGTGGAAGAAATAATCTGCCGAAAAATGTTAAATTTACCGTTGCTGACTGTGGTTTCACTACTGCAGATGCTTTGTTTAAGTTTAAGCTCACGGATCTTAAAGTGCCTGATATCGGCTTTGTAAAAGGAGTAAATCTCGCTAACAAGATCAACCATGGCTTTGATTTCAGTGATGTTACACCCGTAGAATCTGTCAAAAATGCGAGAGTTCCGATGCTCTTCGTACACGGCAAAGAGGATAACCTAGTGCCTTCATTTATGGCTCAGGAGCTCTATGAGGCCTGCTCTGAGCCCAACAAAGATATATTGATTGTCGAGGGTGCTGACCATGCTCAG
Source organism: Acutalibacteraceae bacterium (assembly GCA_045635665.1). Lineage (GTDB taxonomy): Bacteria > Bacillota > Clostridia > Oscillospirales > Acutalibacteraceae > UBA6857. The sequence continues at coordinate 30,265 of JAZTWC010000053.1, read as the reverse complement.
GCTCATGTTAACGGCAAGGATGAATATGAAAAGAAGATTGACGAATTCATCGCAAAGTATATAGACTAAAGCGAGCAAAGTTTTGGTTAAGCTTTTTCAAAAGCTTACGGGGTACGGGGCAGAGCCCTGTCACAAGAATAAATAATGCCTCCACCCGAGTCTGTTTCAGGTGGAGGTTGTTTATTTATGAAATGACCTACGGTCATGAAATGCCTGATGGCATGAAATAGCTGCGCTATGAAATGCACCAAAGGTGCATAGTTATATTATATCTTTAAATGTCTCCACTAATTCTCTTGCTACCTTCAAAGTACACTCACCTTTGCGCTGAGTACCGCAATATGAATAAGTGAAGCTATACTCAAAGTCGCGGAGTTTCTGCTGGAATTCTGTGGTCTCATAGTCGTCTCTCTCGTTGTGGTGGAACTCAGTATCTGAAATGTGACTGATATCTTCGCCGAATGAAGCACGAAGCTCGTTGAAGAACATATGCCAACGGGGGAGATAATAGTCTTTCACAAGACCTGCCCATTCTTTCCATGCATAGTCGAAAAGCTCGTTGTTGACATATGGACCCCAGATAGTGATTAGTGCAACCTCATTCTGTCTGAAAAGCTCTTTATGTTCATCACAGCAGGCATTGGCAATAGCCTCATTGATATGAGTGTCAAAGCTCAGCTCATCTCTTGTTGCAAGTATCCTGTCGATGCTGAGAAGAATTTTTTCAAAGAGTGAACAGTTATCTTCGAAAGCTTCCTTGTCGTGATATCGGAAGCTTTCCATAATGGCGAAGTAAACTTCCTTAGCTTTGTTGGATAGTACCTGTCTTAAGATATCACAGACATCGAAAGCGTAACCGTCAGTGGTGGCGTTTTCAGCTTTAAGAAGCTCTGTCAAAGCAGAAAAGAGTACCTTATTATTGTATCTGAGCTCAACCTTATCGTTGGGAGCAGTATGATAGTGAGTAGTTGAGGGTCTGGACGCAACGATTGAGCTGGTCTCTCGACCGATGCACTTTGGATTATAGCAACTGTCTCTGAGATTAAAAACAGCCTTTTTAAGACACTCTTCATCGCTACCATAGCGTCTCTCAGCGTAATCGGTGAGCCACATATCAAGGTCAACTTTATGTTCCTGAGTGATAGTATGGAAAGCAAGGTCATAGTAAAGAGGATTCTGGAAAAATCCTTCCATAAACAGACCCGTACCAACAATTGATGGATATTTTTCTTTTCTTACGGCGTACTGATTTTCAGCGAGTAATTCAGCAGAGCCGTGAAGTGAGTTTCTGTCTCCGAAGTTATGAAGGGTACCACAGACAAAATTATAACCCCAGAAGCCCTTGTGAAGCTCACTCTTACTACCGTCAAGGTCGAGGATGAGAAGCTTATCCTTATCAACAGCCTTGACAATCTCTTCACGAAGAGACCAAGCCTGCATTACCCAAACGGCATCCTTATCAAAGTCAGAGTACATCTTTGAGATAGTCTTACCTACATTATTAAGATAAACTCCGCCGTCAGTTGGAGGCTCATTTTCATGGAAGGGGTCACAGGCATAGTAGTGATAAGCACCGAAAAGCTCCTTCTGTTTTTCAAGGAGAGCTCTGCCGAAGATAGCAAAGTTTTTATCTAAGGGATCAAACTGACAAGTACCCGGGAAACCGCACCAAGTGGGCAGTTGCTGTAACTCTGACTCGGGATAAATCTCCTTAAGGAAAGTGGGGATATGACCTGCAAAACCTTGCTGAATGGGTGTCATACCAAGCTCTATCTGACGACCAATGATTTTTCTGCCAAGCTCTAGTCGCTTATCGATATACTTACGGTCGGGTATATGCATAAATGAGTCGAGGTTAGTCATCATCTGCCAAGCATAGTATGAGGGGCCCGCAACAAATGAGAGAGCCTTTTCTTCACTGAAGCCAAGGTCTAAGAGAGTATAGAAAACAGTAGCCTCGTTACCTATAACGCTAAGGGGCATATTGATGCCGTTCATAGCCATAAAGTCGATTTCTTTTTCCCACTCATCCCACTGCCACGAGCGCATAGAGTATGAGAGAGTACAGTAGTTGAGATATGCTCTCTTTTCCTGATCGATGATATGTAAAGTACTCTCGGTGGGCAGGGGAGCCTTTTTAACATCGAGCTTAGTGTTACCGCAATGTGCAAAGTTCACACGGCAGTATTTTTTAAGATAAGCATAATAACCCATAGCCTGACTGATTTTACAGTCACCTTTTATGAGCACCCTGCCGTCTTTTTCAGCTATTTCATAGTAGTTTTTACCGCCCATTTTCTCGGTAGTTTCGAGGATGAAACACTCAGCAATAGCGGGAGTATTTCTCTTGATAAGATTAATCATTTTCTAAGTCCTCCTGATTTTTCACAAGGTCATAAAGCTTCTGATTAAAGCCGTAAGTTTTCATAAGGTTTTCCACTTCGCTAAGGTCGGGCTTGGTAGCTTTCTTTAATTTACAGCGAAGCATAAGATTTTTAGGCGAGTGAGCAAAGTCAACAAACTCGATAATGTCAACTTCATAACCGCACTTTTTAAGTATATCGGCTCTGATGCTGTCGGTGAGAAGAGCAGAGAAGCGCTCTTTGATGAGACCGTGACTGAGAAGTAAATTGAAGTCTCCGCCCTTTTTGATTGAAGAGCAGACCTCATGCTGACAGCAGGGTACCGAGAAGATATGCTTAACACCATGGCTGATAGCATGATAAAGAGCGAAGTCAGTAGCTATATCGCAGGCATGGAGAGTGATAACCATATCAACATTGTCTTTATAGACTTCACCTTTAGTCACATCGTTGACATAGAACTTAAGGTTATCATAGCCGTATTTTTTAGCAATATCATTACAGTTTTTAACGACGTCTTCTTTAAGGTCAAAGCCTAAAACCTTAGCCTTTACTTTTTTGATTTCGGTGAAGTAGTAGTAAACGATAAAGGTCAGATATGATTTACCGCAACCAAAGTCGAGGATGGTTACCTCATCCGTATTGAGCTTATTAAAGCTGTCATCTATAATTTCAATAAAACGGTTAATCTGTTTATATTTATCATACTTGCTGGCAACCACCATAAAGTCCTTACCAAAGACGCCCAAATCAACAAGGGCAGGTATGTTCTGACCCTGAGGCAGAATATAGTTTTTCTCTTTATTGTGTTTGGCGGTTTCGACTTTCTTTATATCATTGCCGATAACCTTACGCTTAGTCTTATCGGGGAAGATGGTATACTGGACTGTAGTTCCCTCGGCGGTGAGACAAGCCTGGCGAAAAGCCGACTTACCCGCGTCCTCGCACCAAGAAAGAAAATCATCTTCATTTAAATTCTCATGAAAGACCTGATTATTCTTATGCTTTTCAAGTTGCCACTTGATGCCATTTTTAGTCTCAAAGGGACGGGCGGTAACTTTAGTATATTCGTAATTTTTATCTTTAAGGTCGCTGAAAGCAAGCTTTTTGATTTTGCCTTTTAAGGCGAGTATATCTTCGTTTAAAATAAACATATTACACCTCTTTAGTGTTGCTGATAGTATAATATCACAAAACTTTTTAAATGTACAGCGGTACTTGAAAAAATCAGTTGACTGCAATTGCTAATTAGTATATAATTAATCTATTACGGAGAAAGGAATGAAAAATTATGGAAAATAAGATTTCACTCGACAAATCAAAAAAAGTCTTTCCTATAATTCTTATGGTTATAGGTCTCGGAATTATGGTAGCTCAGCTTGTCACAAGACAAAACATTGTCGGTCTTGTCAGTCTTCTTTATTGCTGTATAATGTCAGCTATCATGTTCCTTTCACTCATCATTAAGAAAAAGGTATATTTACCCATGGTTTTAGGCTATGGCTTCTCATTTATAGGTCTTTTTCTTTTTCACGTTATCTGGGGCGCTGATGCAGGCTTCGGTGCTTTCTGCTCAGGTCTTGCAGGCTGGTCAACAACCGAAAACAGCCTTTTCGCAGGCGAGGGCAGTATTTTCACAAGACTGTTAGGTAACCTGCTTTTAGGTTTACCTGCTATCGCTTCACTTCTCGGCCTTGCTTTTATTGCAAAGAAAAAGTGCAATAAGTCAGGTGTAAAAGGTGCAGTGTCAGCACTTCTCAGTGTTCTTCTTATGGGTTCATCAGTACTCAGCGTACTCACAGGTAACCTTAGAACAAAGCCCGTAACTGACAGACTCTGGGACGGTCACGACGATTACCTTGACAAGGTTGATACTAACACTCAGGACAAACCCAACGTACTCGTTATCCTTATGGACGATATGGGTTACGGTGACACATCACTTAACGGTGCTATCTATGACACACCCAATATGGACTCAATCGGTGAAAACGGTCTTAACTTCGAGAACTTCTATTCAAGCTATTCAGTTTGTTCACCGGCACGTTTCGCAGCTCTCACAGGCCGTTACCCCTACAGAGGTTACGCTGATAACGTAATCTATCCTACAGTTTCAACCTTCAGCCCCTTCGCTCAGACAAGAGTATACAACTCATTTGAAATGGGCAACAATGTTGACGGTATGCTGGGCGATGAAATCACTATCGCTGAAGTATTCCAGCAGGCAGGTTATGCTACAGGTGCTTTCGGTAAGTGGCACCTTGGCGACTACGGTGAGTATCTGCCCACAAATCAGGGCTTCGACTATTTCTACGGCTCACATCATGTTAACGATATGAAGCCTTTCTATCACGCAGTGGAAGAAAACGGCGAGTATACTATCGTACACGGCGTCGATGAAATGAAAGACGAAAACGGCAAGAAAGACCAGAGTAAGCTTACTCAGTGGATTCACGAGGAAATTAACACTTGGATTACCGATACAGTTACCAACTCAGACGAGCCTTTCTTCGCTTATTATGCTACACCATGGCCTCACGGCCCCGTATTCGCAGGCGATGACTTTGACGGAGTCAGCGGTATGGGTACATATGTCGACTGTATCACAGAGTTTGACACATATCTCGGCGAGCTCTTTAATACTATGGAAGACCTTGGCGTACTTGAAGACACAATCATTATCTTCACAAGTGACAACGGCCCGGCTCTTGAGGGTAGCACAGCTGACCTGAGAGGTGCTAAGTACCTGCCTTATGAAGGCGGTCAGAAAGTACCCTTTATGATCAGATGGGATAACAACGGCGGTCTCTTTGAAAAGGGCGGTACAAGAAGTAACAGCGCAACATTCGTTGACTTCTTCCCCACACTTATGGAGCTTTGTAACATCACAGTCCAGGGTGAAAACAATGCAATGCCTACTGATCGTATTATCGACGGTGTATCATTCGTACCCGTTATTGAAAAAGATGTACCCGTACATAATGAAGACCACCCCATTCTTCATATGAAGAGAGAGGACATCAAGGCTATCCAGTACACTGTACCCTCACAGACGGTGAAAGATATGTATCCCGACTATGACTACGATATTCTCGATAGCGAATATCTCACCCTCAAATACTTCGACAAGGCACCCAACGATAACTCAGCTTTCTTTGATAAGAGCCGTAAGAACTGGCTCCACATCCTCACCGATGACTATCAGGAAAACTACAACAGAACAGTTGTATACCCGGAAATCTCAGCTAAAATGAACGAAGAGCTTAAGGGTATCCAGAAGTCATTCGCTGACAACAGAAGAGGTATCATCGAGTAATGCCTCCGCTTTCTATAATGATAAAGCCGGCTTCGAGTCTATGCAATCTCAGATGCAAATATTGCTTTTACTGCGATGTCGCAGCCAACAGAGAGGTTTTCTCCCTTGGTAAAATGACCGAAGCTACGGCTGAAAAACTTATAAAAGACGCCCTGAATTTCGCTGACGGCTCAAGTGTTGCTTTCGCTTTTCAGGGCGGAGAGCCTTTAATGGCGGGTATGGACTACTTTAAGTTCTTTACCGAAACTGTAAACGTCTACAACAAAAAGGGCAGTGAGATATACTACTCAATTCAGACTAACGGCACTCTGGTCAATGACGAATGGGCAAGATTTTTCACCGAGAATAAATTTCTCGTCGGTCTTAGCCTCGACGGTGACTATGAGGGCAATAAGTTCAGAGTTGATGCCCACGGACAGAACTCATACTACAAAATTATTACTGCCGCAAACAAGCTCAAAAAGCACAAAACGGAGTTTAATATTCTCACAGTACTCACGGGGTATTGTGCCGAAAATGCAGAGAAAATTTATAAGTATTTCCGCTCTCAGGGCTTTAAGTATCTTCAGTTTATACCTTGTCTTCGGCCTATGGGTGACAACACCGAGAGTGAACTCTATATGACCCCGAAGCAATACAGCGACTTTCTTATCCGCATATTCAATCTCTATGTCAAAGACTTTGCAAGAGGCAATTATATAAGTATCCGTCAGTTTGATAACTGGGTGAGAATGTATCTGGGAGAAAAAGCGGAGCAATGCGGCCTTATGGGTCACTGTACTCATCAATTTGTCGCTGAGGGTAACGGCAACATTTATCCATGCGACTTCTATTGCACAGACGAGTGGTGCCTCGGCAACATAAACGACCTGACTCTCGAAGAAATGGCAAAGAGCAAGACAGCATTCGAGTTTATCAAAGAGAGCATAGGTGTAGACGAGAAATGCAAAAAGTGTCAGTTTTATCCCCTATGCAGAGCAGGGGGATGCAAACGCAACAAAGAGAGTGGCGACTATTGCGAAAGCTACAAGACATTCTTCGGCTCATGTTTACCCTTATTCAGAGCATTCAGAAGATAAAACTGAAGTGAATGCCCCGCAGGGCGAGCAAGTTCTTTTGATTACTTTTCTTTCAAGAAAAGTAATGCCTGCCCGGCGAGGGCATTATAAAAAAGATAAAGTAGCAGATTTGATGTCTGCTACTTTTTGGTTTATATAAATTGGAATTTGCGGGGTTCATTCAGTCCGGAATTCTGAGTTTTTTTATAAGATTATACTCCTGTTCGGTGATGTGAAGAACGGAGCCGTGACGAGGTCTCAAGTGATTGAGAGAAAAATTGCTTTCATTTACTTTTCTGAAATTAATAAGATCGGTTGTTTCCTGCATAAAATATCCGCCCTTTTTGAACTGATCGGCAATCATAACAAATCTGTCTGTACCTAGTATTCTGTATATACAATTGCCTTCCAGAGCAGTATCAGCAACGGAAATCTTATTATTGTCAGGCTCATAATAGGGACCATCAGGTCTGTCTGACACACAATAGCAAATCGCTTCTTTTTCGCCATCAGCCTGAAAAAGATAATACTTTTTGTTATACCTTATTATATCCGCATCAATCGCACACATACCGCTTTTAGGTTTGAATAAAACTTTCGGTGCGGTTGTTAAATTGCAGAAATCCTTTGTGTAAGCATACCAGATAATTGTATCTAAGTCGTCATCGGCATTGTGGTGAGTCCAATAAATCATATATTCATTTCTGAATTCATCATAAATAATCTGCGGAGCCCACACTCTGTCTGCACTCTTGGTTTCTTCAAAGCAGGAAAAATCGATTATACGTTCATTATACCAATTGATTAAATCATTACTGTCCCAGACAACCATTGAATTGTTGCTGTTCCACCCGTCTTGAGATTTCATATCTGTTGCGATGATATGGAACATATTATCTTCATCACGGAATATAAAAGGATCACGGCAACATTTTTTTCCCTTTGTTTGTATAATTACAGGTTTGCCTGAATTGACAGAAGTAAAATTATAGCCATCATCAGATAAAGCAAAATGTACTCTTTCTTCCTTCGGCTGATTCCCTGTAAAATAACAAAAAAGATATTTAGTAAATTCCATATCAATCCCTCCGGTAATTACGCTAAAAAGTTACACAAATTCTTGTTTGCCGAACTCATTATATCATACTGTATTAAAAACATCAACATTCCAACTCGGCGGGGATAAACTAAAAGAGACGCGAAAGTAAATTCGCGTCCCACTATAATTATTAATGGTACTCAGGAAGCCAATCTTTATGTGCTTCGAGCATTTCGTCAACCATAGCATAGATGTCTTTGATGTTGAGCTCTGTGCCTGTGAGAGGGTCCATCATAGCTGCGTTGTAGATGTACTTCTTTTCAAGTGTTGCTGCTGCTTCGATAGTCAGAAGTTGAGGATAGATGTTACTTGCGTTCATAGCTGCCAACTGTAAGGGAAGTTCACCAACCTGACATGGTGTGATGCCGCTGCCGTCAACGAGACAGGGTACCTCGACGCATGCTTCTTTGGGAAGATTGTCTATAAGACCGTTGTTGAGGACGTTACCGCCGATTTTATAAGGCTTGTTGGTAACGATAGCTTCCATAATGTATGAAGCATATTCCTCTGAACGTTCATGAGTAATCTTGCCGTCAGCGAGGATTCTGTCTCTTTCTTCTTCCCAACCTGCAATCTGGTTGACACATCTTCTGGGATATTCGTCAAGGGGAATGTTGAACTCTTCAATCATTTCGGGATATCTTGACTTGATGTAGAAGCCGTTGTATTCGGCGTTGTGCTCTGAGCTTTCGGTACAGTAGTAGCCAAGCTTATCAATATAGTCAAAGCGTACCATATCGCCGTGCTTTTCTGTAGCGTTCTTTTCTTTGGCTCTCTTTTTGATTTCAGGGTAAAGGTCGTTTCCGTCCTTGTCTTTTACCTCGAGAAGCCAAGCCATATGGTTGATACCTGCAATTTTATCTGTTCTGCCTTCAATCTTGTCTTCCATTCCAAGCTTTTCAAGAAGGCACCTTGAACAGCCCTGTACGCTGTGGCAAAGACCGATAGTCTTGATTTTGGTGTGGCGGAGCATATAGCCTGTGAGCATAGCCATAGGGTTAGTGTAGTTGAGGAACCATGCGTCGGGGCATACTTCTTCCATATCGTCTGCGAAAGCCTTCATTACGGGGATAGTACGAAGAGCTCTCATAATACCGCCGATACCCATAGTGTCAGCTATAGTCTGACGAAGACCGTATTTTTTAGGTATCTCAAAGTCTGTGACGGTACAGGGCTCGTAACCGCCAACCTGTATAGCATTGACAACAAATGAAGCGCCTCTGAGTGCGTCTTTTCTTTCAGCTTCACCTAAGTATGTAGTAATCTTAGCCTTGCCGTCGTTGATGTTTCTGTTGATAGCTGAGAGTATAATCTCCGATTCCTTGAGTCTCTTTTCATCGATGTCGTAAAGGGCGAATTCGCTCTCGCAGAGACTTGGGGTACACATACAGTCACCGATAACGTTTCTTGCGAATATGGTACTGCCTGCGCCCATAAATGTAATCTTCATAGTTTAAATGTCCTTTCAAAAAGAATTTACTTTTAAATCCTTGCTTTCGGCTGTGGATTTTGGTAATATAAACATATCATAACTAAATAGAAAATACAAGTACAAGAGGAAAAAATTATGAAGGAACTTAAATTTTATGTAATGGCGGACCCCCATTTTTTCGCCACTGAGCTTGGTTGTAGCGGTGACGAGTATGAAGACTTTATGCATTATGAGCAGAAGTGCTTTGCTGAAACTGAGAGTATAAACAACTCTGTTTTTGAATTTCTTAAAAAAGCAGATGAAGCTGACATTATACTCATAGTCGGTGACCTTATCTTTAACGGTGAAAAAAAGAGCCATGAGGGTTTCCTGAAGCTTCTTGAGTCACTTAAAAATCACGGTAAGAAAATTTATGTTGTAACCGCTGACCATGACTTCAAGTGGGATAAGGGTGATACCTTTGCTTTCGGTAAAGACGGAAGATACAGCCCTGAACATACTGAAAGAGAAGAACTGACAGAGCTCTATGCCGACTACGGTTTCGGCGATGCTATAGCTATTGATAAAGAGCATCTTAGCTATGTGGCTCAGCTGTCTGATGATGTAAGACTTCTCGCTATCAACTGTGATATTAAAAAAGACGGTAAGTATCATTTCTTCCCCGACCAGATAGAATGGATTAAAAAGCAGACTGCCAAGGCAAGAGAAGACGGACAGATGATGTTTGCTATGTGTCATTATCCTATTATTCCCGGTCAGCCTCTCTTTTCGCTGATTTCACCTATGCTTATAAGAGATGCTCATAAGTTTGCTTCTTTCCTCGCTGATGAGGGTGTGAATATGCTCTTTACGGGTCATATGCATAATCAGAGTATCAATTTTATCGAGACCGAAAAGGGCAATAAGCTCTATGATATTACTACGGGTTCAATTATCGCTGACCCCTCTTTCATCAGACTCGTTACCATCAAAGATGAAAAGACCGTGGATATTAAGAGTATAGCTACTCCCGACTTTGAGTGGGACACCAAGGGTAAAAGCTGTAAAGAGTACCTGAGAGATATGTTTGACAGAATGATTGTCAATGTCCTGACGGATATGAGAGATGACACTGAGCGTATGATGAATAAGTTCCATATTGACGATGAAGGCATCACTAAAAAGGTTCTTGGTATTGCAGGTAAGTTTATATGCTCTGTCAAGGTGGGTACCATGGCTAAATTGCTGTTTATAAAGTGTGATAAGAGTATAAAAAAGATGAGAGTCCTTGACTATGCCAAGGAGCTGGTTTACGGAGCTTTTGCAGGTAATCAGACCTTTACTGAGGGTACACCTAAGGGTGATGTATTCCTTGCTCTATTAAAGAGAATAAGATTTGTACTTAAGAAAATTGATGTCAAGGGTTGGGACGGCAAGAAAGCTGACCTTTATGATATACTTAAAAATACAGCCGGCAACTACGGCATTGATGACTATAATGCCACTATAATATTAAAGTAAAACTAAAGAGTACCTGCTATAATAGGCAGGTACTCATATTATAAAGGAGATGTCTATGAAAAAAGAGAAAATCATATCTGAACTGAAATCTCTGAAACTGATAAACTTCCCTATGCTTTTGTTGGCGGGTCTTATAAATGCTTTTGGTGTAACAGTGTTCCTTTCCCCTGTCAACCTCTATGACAGCGGTATATCGGGTACCTCAATGCTGCTCGGTCAGCTTACCCCTGAGTATATGACACTGTCGGTATTTCTGCTTATACTGAATATACCTCTGTTTTTATACGGTCTTAAAAGGCAGGGATTAGCTTTCACCATATACTCGATTTTTGCCGTGGCTGTATATTCACTGGGTGCCTGGCTTATAACTGATGTGCTTCCCATAGATGTGAGTATGGCTTCGCCCCTTGCTGAAGATGATCTGCTGTTATGTGCTATCTTCGGCGGTCTTATATCAGGTGTCGGTAGCGGTCTTACTATCCGCTATGGCGGTGCTATCGACGGTATAGAGGTTATGGCTGTTGTCTTTTCAAAAAAACTGGGAATTACAGTGGGTACCTTTGTTATGATATATAACGTCATCCTTTACATAATCTGCGGTTTTGTGCTCAGCAGCTGGATACTTCCCCTTTACTCTATTATCACCTATGCCGCCGGTGTAAAAACCGTGGACTTCATTGTTGAGGGTCTCGACCGTTCAAAGGGAGTTATGATAATTACAAGTAAGGGTGAAGATGTCAGCAATGCTCTTATGCTTGCCTTTGAGACGGGTACCACCAAGATTTCAGCTAAGGGCGGTTACACCGGTAAAGATAAGACAGTTATCTATTTTGTTGTCAATCGTTTCCAAATTTCACGTATGAGACAGCTTGTGCATTCTATTGACCCTCAGGCATATATGACCATCAGTGAGGTTGCCGATGTCTTTAAGAGCGATGCTGAAACCGAATAAAAAACTAAAGTTGCAGGTTTGTCGCCTGCAACTTTTTTATTAGTCAAGTCTTAAAATTCTGACACCGTGAGGTGCAACTGTCTGAGAGACGATGCCCTCGGAGATTTTTGCTGTCTCTTTAGTCCAGAGCTCTGTAGCCATATAGTCGCCATGACAGCCGACTTCTTTAAGGCTGACGGTGACAGTGCTCTCTTCATCAGAGAGGTTAAACAGAGCGACAACTCTTTTACCCTCAGAGTCGAGACAAGTCCATACGGCTTCGTTACGATTACGTCTGAGCTGCTGATTTTCACTTGAATACTGATTGATAGCGATGATATCTTTGTTGGTGATAACTTCAAGGTCTTCGGGTCTGTTTTCTCTGAGCTCACCGCCTAAGATAAGAGGTGAACGGAAAATCGCCCAGAGGCTCATCATAGTCTTTTGCTCGTCGGGTGTGAAGTTTGTATATCTGTCTCTGTCACCGAGGCATGAGCAGTTTTTGCTTATCTTGCCTAAGGGTAACATATCGCAGTCGGGCCAACAGCCGACTTTAACGTGAGGAGCCCACTTTTCACAGCGTTCGAACATATTATAGAGCTTGTCCCAGTGGTCCCAGAAGTCTCCTGTCATACGCCACATATTTGCATTCTGAGACAGGTGGAAAGCTTCATTTATAACAGCTGGTCCGGGAGAGAGTGAAAGCACCATATCTCTGCCTGAGTTGTCTATAGCCTTGCGGATAAGTTCGATTTCACCTCTTGCGCTGTAAGGGTCATGGGGTTTGAATTCAGTATTGGCAATATCGTCAACTTTGACAAAGTCAACTCCCCAAGAAGCGTAAAGCTCAAAGAGACTGTTGTAGTATTCCTGAGCTCCCTCGACCCAATGTCTGATGCCATACATATCAGTGTTCCATGAGCATACTGAAAAGCCTGATGCTATATCTCTTGCTGTTTTGTCACTGCCCTTGATAGGTGTGTTCTGATGTACAGCCTGACGGGGGATACCTCTCATAATATGTATGCCGAACTTAAGACCCATATTATGGATTTTGTCAGCAATAGCCTTGAAGCCTACTCCGTTTGCTGATGAGGGGAAACGGTTGACAGCAGGTATAAGTCGGGAGTATTCATCCATACAGAGCTCTGTGAAGTTGTTATAGAAGTTTGAGGTAGCCTTAGGCTCATACCACTGAATGTCACAGACAACATATTCCCAGCCGTAATCCTTAAGGTTATCTCTGATATATTCGGCATTGCCAAGAAGCTGTTCTTCATTGACAGCGGCACCGTAACAGTCCCAGCTGTTCCAGCCCATAGGGGGCCTCGGGGCAAAAGTATCTTTCTTAAGCATAATATTCTCCTTAAATTAAGTTTTATTAATTTTATCAACAACCGTAAAATTAGTCAATAGAAAACATTAACTTTATGTATTTTTAAGGTTATGAGCTTAATATGGTTTACAATGTGAAAAATTTGGTATATAATATAATTTAATATGATTTCAGAGAGGGTAAAAAATGTTTGGCTATATTAAAACCGATAAACCCGAAATGAAAATTAAAGAGTATGAGGCCTACAGGGGACTTTACTGCTCTCTTTGCAAAGCTATGGGTAAACACTTTGGTGTGCTTTCAAGGCTGACTTTAAGCTATGATATCACATTTCTTCTTCTGACAAGGCTTAGTTTCATCGGTGCCCTGCCGAAATTTGACAGTGGTCGGTGTCCCTTTAATCCGAGCAAAAAGTGTAACTATTGCTGTAACTGTGATGAAGAGCTTCGCTATGCTGCTGCAGTGTCAATGATGATGTTTTATCATAAGCTAAAAGACAATATATCAGACGGCAATATTTTAAAAAGACTTCTGATGTACCTTCTGTTACTCTGGGCTGTAGTAAAGTATAAAAAGGCAAAAAAGATGTATCCCGAAATAGCGGGAATAATTGAAGGTTCGATGAAGGCTCAGGCGGATACGGAAAAAAGAAACTCACATCTTAGCGATGAGGCTTCTCACCAGAGTGCTCATGCTCTTGGTAAAATAACTGCATATAATATAGATGACGATGAGGGCAATATCTACCGTTTCGGTTACGGTATAGGTAAGTGGGTCTATCTCACCGATGCTTTTGACGATATAGAAAAAGACCTGAAAGACGGCAATTACAATGTATTTGTTAATAAGTATAATCTAAGAAATGCTGAGTTTACTGACGAAATAAGAGAAGATATCACGGCTACTATAAATATGAGCAGTGTAGTTTTTATAAATGCTTATGAAAATATTGAAAATAAAATCTTAACCCCAATAATGGAAAATATAATCTATGAGGGTATTCATAAAAGCCTTGACAGGATAGTCAAAGGCGACACCAAAGACGAAAGGAAATAAGATAATGAGAGATCCATATGAAGTGCTCGGTTTGCCGAGAAATGCCACCAAAGACCAGGTGAAAGCTAAATACAGAGAACTTGCTAAAAAATATCATCCCGACAACTATATCGGTACCCCCTTGGCTGAAACTGCCAATGAAAAGATGCAGGAAATCAATGAGGCTTATGATGCCATTGTCAATGGTACAGCCGGCTCTTACTCATCAGCGGGTGGGTCATATAACGACTACTCTCAGGTCAGAGAGCTTATGAGAAGAGGTGCCCTTGATGCTGCGGAGCAGGTACTTGAAAATATGCCTCAGAACAGCAGAGATGCTCAGTGGTACTATCTCAAAGGTCAGATAAACTATCAGAGAGGTTGGACTGATCAGGCTTTCACATATTTTGCTACGGCTCATAATATGGAGCCTAATAATGCTGAGTACCGTCATGCTTTCGAAAATTTAAGCCGTCAGCGTACGGGTGGTTTCAGAACATCTTCAAGACATAATTCATCATCCAATGACTGTGACACCTGCAGTATATGTCAGGGCTTACTCTGTGCTGACTGTTGCTGTGAGTGTATGGGTGGAGACTGTATTCCCTGTTGCTGAGTGAGCTTTGCTCACAGCGATGTAAATTCCGTGGGAATTTATATCATATCGCATTTTACAAAGTAAAATAAATCTAGTTTGCTTTAAGCAAACATATCGTATTTGGCTGAGACAAATATATCGCGTTGCCGTTAGGCAACATACAGTCAGAACTAATTTTGAGAGGTTAATATGAGTCAGAGTGCGAAAACCGCTATAGGCGGTATGACGGCGGCTTTATCTGTTGTGCTTATGCTGCCGACGGTTATGGGCCTTTGGACATATGCTTTACCTGCCTTTGCAGGGATACTTGTAATGTTCAGCATAATCGAGCTTGATAAAAAATGGGCAACAGGCATATTTGTTGCCGTATCACTTCTTAGTCTTATACTTCTGCCAAACAAAGAAGCGGCGGTGTTTTACCTTTGCTTTTTCGGTAACTACCCTATAATCAAGTGTATTCTTGAGGGTAAAAAGATACCAAGGGTACTTGAGTATATCATCAAATTTATAGTTTTTAACGTTGAGGTGCTGTTGGCAGGATTTATTATGGTCAAGGTTTTCGGTATGCCTATGGCTGAGCTTCTTGGCACTGAGGGCGAGACTGATTGGTGGGTAGAGTATGCACTGCCTATACTGTTGGTGCTTGGTAATGTGACTTTTGCTATGTTTGACAAGCTTTTGACTATGATGGTTACTATATATCTTGTCAAATGGCAGAAGAGATTTCGTAAGATGTTCCCATTTAAATAATAACATCGCGTTTTGGTTACTTTTCCGCGATAGGAAAAGTAACGCCCGCCCGGCGAGGGCGTATATGAATAAATCCTCCACCCAATTTAGTTTCAGGTGGAGGTTAGTTTTTGATGAAATGACCTTCGGTCATGAAATGGCTTTGCCATGAAATACTATGGTATGAAATGCACCTGCGGTGCATTAAAAAAACAGCAGTTTTTACTGCTGCTTTTTATCTTTGCATTTCTCTTTCAATCCAGGCCATAATCAGATTCACAATCTTGCCTATCTGCTCATCAGTCAGAGCCTTGTCGGGTCTGACCTTGTACCACTTATAAAGACAACCCCGACAGCAACAGGCCGTTGCATGTTGAGCTATAAAAACAGGGTGACCTTTCATAGGGGTCTGTTTGCCGTCATTGGGTATAACCTCAGGGGCAAGACGGGTACGGATAAAATCATCGGCATGAAGCCTTATAGTGTCTATACCTTTATCTCGGATGTATGCCTTGTCCTTTTCTTTCAGATGAAAAGAAGAACGGAACTTTGAAGTCTGAAGCTTGTCTAAAGCTTCGTCAAGAGTCTGCATCAGTTTGATGTTGCAAGCCACTCGTGCTCTTTAGCATAGAATCGGGTGGTCTTATACCAGGGGTCATCGGGGAGATGTCTTATCATCCATACATAACACATTTCATAGCCCGGTGCTACTACCTGATGGTGGTCGTTTCCGTCGGTGATATATGAAGCTGAGCCCTCGACACTCTTATATACATCGTCACCTATAAAGCAGGCTCCGAAGCCCTGAGGCTTGTCAAACTGATAGTAATATACTTCAGGCTGTGGGTGATGATGTGGGGGATAGCTTGACCATTTGCCCGGCTGATTGAAAACCTCACCGAGTACCATATTTGAATAGGGAGCATTGTCATAGTCAAAAACTGTTGAGCAGATTCTGTGACCTGTACCGCCCCACTGACCCTTGCCGAACTCCTGATAGAGAATGTCTTCGGGTTTGTAGAAAACGGGAGCGAAGTCTTTGTCGTTATCTGTCTGCTGAATGAGGATTTCAGTGCCCTCTTTAGCTGTGATTGATACCTCGACATTACGGGGTACGTGGAGACAATAGGGAGTCTTTTCAAAAGGTCCGCTACGCTTCATTTTTTCGGTGGTACCCTGCCATGTAATGTCAGCTTCACCTCTGAGGATAAGAAAAGCAGTTTCGTTAGCACTGTCGAGTACGGTGATTGTTTCGCCCTCGGTGAATTTTTTGACCTTGATAGTCATAAGCATATCAGCGTGTTTCTTGCCCATTTCGCATATGAGTCTTTCGCCGTTGGCATTATATTCGTTATATTCGAGCATGGTGTTTTCTCCTTTATATTTTATGATAGAATTGTACTACAAGTCTGAGAATTTTTCAAGGTGTTTTTGTTGTAATGAAAGATAAATTATGATATACTTTGTTTGTTGATATGCAAACGGAAGTTTGCTCGATATATTTGCCTGAGGCAAACTCGATATGTCGCTGAAGCGACAAGAAGAAAAGGAGAAAAAACTACTATGCCATACTTATTCACTCACTTCAAAGAAAAAATCACTCCCGACGGAGAACAGGTATATTTTGCTGTCAGCCGTGACGGCTTCAACTGGGAACAGCTCAACGGTGGTAAACCTATACTCACTGCTGAAAAAGGCTTCAAGGGTTGCCGTGATATCGAAATTGTCAGAACCCATTTCGGATTTGTCATACTCACCACTGACGAGTGTATAGCTAACCGATATGATGAAAACTATAACGTAAACTGGAAGATAGTCAACCGTACCGGCAGTAAATGCCTGAGAATGTGGAAGACTACCGATCTTATCAATTTTTCCGAAGAGATACTTGCTCCCATCGGTACGCCCAACTTTGGCTGTATGTGGGCACCTGAGGTTTATCATGAAGAAGAGACAGGGGAGTATCTTATCCATTGGGGTTCAACGGTAGCTGAAGACGATTACAGCCATATGTCGATATATTGCTCTGTCACCAAAGACTTCGAGAATTTCTCAGAGCCTAAGCTCTTCTTTACTAAAGATAACGAAATCCTTGACACCCATATCAGAAAAATTGACGGCGTTTATCATATGTTCTATAAGAATGCTGAACATCCGCCTATGAATATGCATGCTACTTCCGATAATCTTTACGGCCCATATAAGCATGATGAAGAGTTTGAAAAATATATGGCATCTCTCGGTAATGCAGGCTCTTACGAGGCTCCGACAACTATTGTTTTACCTGACGGTAGATGGTGTCTTATGATTGACTTCTTCGGATGTGAAAAAGCTAAGATGGGATATGTACCATTCGTATCACCCAAGCCGGGTGACAGTAACTTCGCTATGGCTAAAGAGAGCTTCTCTTTCCCCTATGGCTTCAAGCATGGCGGTACTGTAGAGATTACTGATGAGGAATATGAGAGACTCAAAAATCACTATAAAAACTGAGAAAATCTCCTTTTGCAACCGCTGGTTGCGTAATTGCAAGGCTGACTTTATAGCTCTTCGGGGCTATATGTGTTATGCTTTTGCTGTAATGAAAGGAGGAAGTTGAAATGAAACTTCATGAAAAGATTTTTAATCAGAGGAAACTCAAAGGCTTATCTCAGGAAGAACTTGCCGAGAAACTCGGTGTATCAAGACAAGCTGTAAGTAAATGGGAAACAGGTGAAGCCTTGCCCGAAATAACTAAACTAAAAGGTCTCGCTGAGGTCTTCGGAGTTACAACTGATTTTCTTCTCAATGATAATGAAGATGTGTTCTTCAGTCAGGAGGCAAAGGCTGCTGACCCTTTTGAAAAGTTCTATAACTGGCTTGATGCTCTTCCTGCTAAGTTAGCTCCCTTTTTTAAAAGGTACGGCTGGATTGGCGGTATAGTGCTGATTGTGCTTGGCGTTTACAGAGTAGTGACAAATCTTCTTGGTGCTTTATCATTCAGCGGTGCTCCTTCAGGATTTGCAGTGCCTGCTTTTGCGATGATTTTTATGAATGCTGCTGTGGGTGTTGCTATCATAGTTGCAGGGGTCATTATAATTAAGAAGTTCAAACCTAAAAAGAATAGTGATGAATAAACTTAAAGGGAGCCTTGTGCTCCCTGTTTTTTTAGTTTGTGCTGATCTTGGTGCTCGGGGGCTCCGTCGCCGTGGACGGCGTGAGGATGCCCTCAAAGGGCATCCTCAGATAATCGCCTGTGGCGATTATCACGGAGCCCCCCGCCTCACCTTCACCGCCGACTTACATAAAGAAAGGGGCAGACCTGCGTTTTGCAGTATCTGTCCCTTAAAGTTTAAAATTTCGTTTCGATTCTCACCTGTAAAGGTAAGGTAATGACTGAGTCTGAAACGATAGCGCCCTCCTCAAAGCAAAGGAAATACTGATAATTGTCAGGCTCATAGTAGAAGTCGGTATCGTCAACCGTAATAGTACAGAGGATGTCTCCGCCAAAATCTTCGCTGATTTCAGTTGTCATATTGGCTGTCACTCTTTGTACCAGAGTCTCGTCGTACATCTGATAGATATACACATTTGAAGCAGTTACATTTTCACCGAGATTATCATCAATACTCAGAATAATCTCATCAAAAAATTCATCATCGGGAATTTCTTCCACATTGAAAGAACTGATTTTCATATAAGTCTTACCATCCTCTGACTTGTCACCATTTTTACGGCTTGTTGTGACAAGCACAGGCTCGGTATATGGCTCAGTTTCTTCCTCAGTTGTAGTTTCTTCTGTAGTTGACTCTGTTGTAGTTTCGGTTGTAGTCTCTTCTGTTGTGGGCTGCGTTGTTGTTTCTTCCGTTGTGGTTTCTTCGGCAGTTGTCTCTTCCGTAGTAGTTTCCTCAGTAGTGGACTCTTCAGTGGTGGTTTCTTCCGTAGTCGATTCGGTCGTATACGGAGTTGTTGGCTGTGATGTAGTAGTTGTTGCTTCAGTGGTAGTTTTATCCTTGCCGTCAGAACCTGATTTTACGATTAAAGCTACAACCAGTGCTAAGACTATTACCAAGGCTAAAACGAGGAAATACCAACGTTTTTTCTGAGGCTCATCGTCATCTTCATCGTCATAGGTATCGGTAGTATCTTCATCGTAATAATCATCGGTTTTAGTCTCGGCAGGGTACTCAAAAGTGCCGAAGTGTATATCATTGCTGTTTACTTCAAATTTGCTTTTTTGTGGGTACGCTGACGCCGAGGGAGATACTGTGTTAGTATAGGGAGTATAGCTTTCAAGCTGAGAGAGCATAGCCATAGGTGAGATATATCTTGCTTCGGGGTTGAATGATGTAGCCTTTGAGATGATAGCGCCAAGTTTGTAGTCAGCATTAACAGGTGTCGGGAAAATTTCACCTCTCATACATTTTGCAAATGACTGTTCTCTGTCTGAAAGAGAAACAGGAGCCGGATAGGGTGGCAGGAAAGGCTGACGGTTATTGTTGAGAAGCTTATAAAGAAGCATACCCAATGAGTAGATGTCAGATGAGATCTCATTAAGTGACTCTTTGTCATAAAGCTCAGGAGCCATAAAGACTGAAGCCTCTGACATAGCAGTATTGTAATCATAAACACCGAAATCACCAAGTTTATAGTTGCCACTGGCATCCACATAAATATTGTCGGGAGAGACGTTGTGGTGGATAATGCCCTTGTCTCTGAAGGCCTGCATAGCTCTGCAGATATCTTTGCCGACAGTTACGGCATCGTTTTTGCTGACAGTTTCAAAGCTGAGATATTCATTCATAGGTGTCAGTAGCTCAACAAGACTCAACAGATAAAAGCAGGAAACCTCTCTGATGATAGTGAAGTTATGTACACGAACGATGTTTTTATGATATGAGAGAGAACGCATTATTCCCATATTAGCATTGACGTTTGACTGAAGTTCATCAAGGTATTCGTCAACATTATTGTATTTGCCTGAGGCTATGACACGGCTGAGCTCCTGTTCACTTGAGGGGAACTTGACGATTTTAAGACCGGCATAATGCTTCTCGATACCGTCGGTTTCATAGACTTTATAAAACTTTGAGTTTCTGCCCTCTGAAATCTTTGATTCGATATACCAACTGTCGAAAACAGGCTGTATAGAGTTGAGTTTATCAGCGTTCATATGATTACTCCTTCTTGTCGGATTGTATTTTAATAATAACATTTATCGCTTATTTAGTCAAGTTAAGAAACTATGTGTCAATTTATACGAAATCTTGACTTCTCGTTAAGATATTTTTTACATTCAAAGATGTGACTTTCTATTGATTTACGGCATAAAAAGTTGTAAACTATAATAGAATGCGAAAGTGTGTCATTTTATGTCATTTAAAGATATATCTTAATATAAATAATATAATGAGTTAAGTTAAATTAGGGTGAAAAAATTGAAAAAAATAGTATTGATTGTAATTCTGATTTTAATGTTATCGGTTTATCCGATTTTTAATATTATGGGTTTTTCAAAAAACGGTGAAACATCGTCTGATATTGATTTGTCTCAGGGTAGTGAGATTATCAGAAATCTTTCCGGTTACGATGTGAAAAAGGCTCAGAAAAATGTAAATATAGCTGAAAAAGAACGTGAGCATAAGTTCGGCAATTATCATAGAGTTGATGATGTGCTTGCTGATATCGACAGCGGCAAGACCACTTACAGAAAAGTTTTTCAGGATGTGTATATAGTCGGAGACTCTCTGATGAACGGTCTTGAAGCTTACAACATCCTCAACTCAAACCATCTTGTGACTCAGGTCAGTGCAAGTCTTTATCATCTTGACGGCAACCTTAACAAAATCATCAGGATGAATCCTCCCATACTGATTCTTCACTATGGTGTTAATATGATTTCAACTGACAGAAAATACATGAATAATTATATTACTATGTATACGAGCCTCATTCAGAAGCTTCAGGCATCACTGCCCGATACAAGAATAATTATCAGCGGTATTTTCCCCGTTGACAGAAATGTTGCAAGAGCCAGCCGTTTCGGTATGATAAATGAATATAATCAGAACCTCATAGCTATGTGTGAAAAACTTGATATTGAGTATATGGACAGCTCCTCTGTACTCTATGCTCATCCCGAGTGCTATGGTGGAGACGGTATACATCTTTCAAAAGCTTTCTATGAAAAATACTGGCTCAGATTTATTATCAGAGAGATGGGGATAACAGGATGAACAAACACCGTGTTATAGAAATAATTTGTGTTGTTTTTTTGGTGTGCTTTATAGGGGTAATTTCCCGTGAGGACTCTTACAGTGACAAGACCCCTCAAGAGGTTTTTGAAGCCGTAAAGATCGAAATGAATATGGATGATCTTACCAAAGTCACTAAGAATGAGATAAAAAAAGATTTCGGTATTGACTTTCAGGGCATTGACTCCTTCCTTTATTATGCTAGTGAATCAATTATGAATGTTGACGAAATTATGGTAATGAAGCTTAAAGAGGGTTACAAGGCTGACGGTACACTGGAAAAAATAGAAAACAGAGTCAAAGAGAAGCAGGTGCTTTTCGAGGGGTACGCCCCTGAGCAGAGTGCTCTTTTAAAAGATTATGTCCTGACTTATAAAAACGGCTTCATTTTTTATGCCGTAGGTGACGGAGCAACAGATGCTCTGACAACATTTATATCAACAATCAGATAATTACGCAGAGGTGCAATAATGGTTTTCAGCAGTGCTGTATTCCTCTTTGTGTTTTTTCCGCTGACAATGGTTCTCTATTTCATTCCGGCGAGAAACGAGGAAAAAGATATATCGCGTAAAAATTTAATATTGTGTATTGCAAGTCTGATATTCTATGCCTGGGGTGAGCCCTTATACATAGTGCTTATGTGCCTTAGCATATTTTTCAACTTCCACCTTGGACTTGATATGGAAGACCACCGCAACAGTCCTAAGAAGATGAAACAACTACTGATTTTCGGTGTTGCTTTCAATCTGTTTATGTTGGGATTTTTCAAGTACGCGGGATTTGTAGTTGAAAATCTCAGTTCGGTTTTTGGCTTTGAGACAGACTATGAAGGTCTTCCCTTGCCTGTAGGTATTTCATTCTACACCTTCCAGATACTGTCATATGTTATAGATATCTATAATGGACAGACAAGGGCTCAGACTAAAATCGTCAACTTCGCTGCATATATATCAATGTTCCCTCAGCTTATTGCGGGTCCCATTGTGCAGTATAAGGATATCGAGAAACAGCTCAGTCAGAGAACTATATCCATAGACAGTTTTTATGACGGTATAGTATATTTCATCAGAGGTCTCGGCAAGAAAGTCCTTTTCGCCAACACCATCGGAGCAGTTTATACTGATATATCAGCCGATGGCTTTAAAGAGGTTTCAGCTGTAACGGCATGGATTTGTATTATATGCTACACTTTACAGATTTACTTCGACTTCAGCGGTTACAGTGATATGGCTGTGGGTCTTGGCAAAATGTTCGGCTTTGAGTTTGTTCAGAACTTCAATTACCCCTACAGAGCGTCCAGTATCAAAGATTTCTGGAGCAGATGGCATATAAGCCTTTCGAGCTGGTTCAGAGACTATGTATATATTCCTCTCGGTGGTAACAGAAAGGGTCTTGCAAGAACCATCTTCAACACTTTTGTTGTATGGGCCCTGACGGGCCTGTGGCACGGCGCAGCCTGGAACTTTATTGCCTGGGGTATGTTCTACGGTGTGCTGCTGATTATAGAAAAATATCTGCTGGGTAACCTCCTCGACAGGATACCTCTTGCATTGAGACATATGGGCACAATTATCGTTGTGATGATAGGTTGGGTCTTCTTCTCAAGCACAAATATGACCGAGGCCATGGAGTTCATCGGTGCTCTCTTTGGTATGGGCGGCGGCTTCATAGACAATCAGGCTAAATTCCTGCTGACTGAAAACTTATTTGCGATATTTGCTATGAGCCTTAGTGCTGTAGGTGTCTTTGATATGATATCAACTCGTGAAGAGACAAGAGTATACAAGGCTCTCAAGAGTGCGATGTACTTCATTATATTTATACTTTGCATCGCTTATCTTGTCAGTGAAACCTATAATCCCTTCCTTTATTTCAGATTCTGAGGATGATAATAACTATGAATACAGAAAATCAAGAACTTTTGCAAGAAGAAACTGCAGAGGACAAAGAGGAGTTCTTTGATTTCAGATATAACAGTCTGAAATCAAAAGGTGCCATTATCAGCATAACTACGATATGGTTGTTTTGTCTTGTGGTTTTCGGTATGGCAGGACTTCACTTTCTGACAGAAGATAAAAGCTTTTCTGAGAGTGAAAACAGAGTCCTGAGTCAGACTCCGAAGCTTACAGTTTCATCTATTGCTGACGGCAGTTTTATGAAAGAGTTTGAGACTTATCTTAATGATCAGTTTCCTTTAAGAGACGGTTTTATCTCACTCAAGACCACTGCCGACAGACTTCTCGGCAAAAATGAAGAGAATGGCGTTTACATCGGTAAAGAGGGCTTTCTCTTTGACAGTCAGACTCCTTTCAACGGTAAACATATCGTTGAAATCGGCAAGGCGGTGACAGCTTTTGCAGAGAAATATGATGACTTCAAGACGGCTTTCATACTCGCTCCGAATTCCAGCTACGTCTATTCAGAGTATTTGCCTAAATATCTAGAGATGTCTGATCAGAGAGTGCTCATAAGATCAGTGCATAATCAGATTAAAAATGATGAGATACTCTGGCCCGGTGCGGCTAAGCTTCTCAAAGATAATGCCGACAAGACTCAGCTTTATTACAAGACTGACCACCATTGGACTACAAGAGGAGCATATATGCTCTTTAAGGAAATCTGCCTTTCATGGGGCCTTGAAAAGACCACCAAAGATATCGACAAAAAGTTTGAGTTCCATAAGATTTCCACCACTTTTGAGGGTACACTTGCCTCTACGTCAGGGGTACACGGTGTGCAGGATGAGATAGAGATATGCCTGCCTAAAGATTCGGAGGGCACCTATGTTGCCAACTTTGAGTCATCAGGAAATAAGACAGCTTCGCTTTTCTTCCCCGATAAGCTCCAGCAGAAAAATCATTATGAAGTCTTTATGGGTGGCAACTACGATAAGGTCATAATTGACACCGTATGCCCCTCAGGAAGAAATCTTCTTCTTATCAAGGATTCATATGCCAATTGTATGATTCCTATGCTGACACCTTATTTCAGCAAGATTGTGGTCATTGACCCGAGATATCTTACCGACAGCTTAGAAAGCATTATCAAAGAAAACGATTTCAGCCATTTGCTGTTTTTGTATAATATCAATACCCTGCTTGAAGACAACTCACTTGTGCCTTGTCTTGAAAGCTGAGACAAAAAATTTACTCCACCGAAATGTATCGGTGGAGTTTTTGTATTTATAATATTTCTTCTAAAACATCCTCTAGGGTTTTTGTTTTGTATTCTGCTTCGCAGGAACCTCCGTTTTTTCTAAAATAGGACTCGACTTCACTTGCAACATCTTCAGCTGTTCGGTCAGAACCCGGAGTACCTTCGAGAATTTTATTTATTGCTTCAGGGCTGTTGCCTGACCAGCTAACAGCATTAATTTCGCCGTTGTCTTGCCAATATCTGATTTTAACATTGTATGTTTTATCTTCAAGGGTGCAATCAAGAGCAATTGATGCTTCACCTCTGAAAATCTGTTCCCAACTGCTGACAACAAAGCCTGTTACAATGTAAGCAGAGAATAATATAGCTATGATGCAGATAACACTTATACAACGCTTAAAAATGGTTTGTCTTCTTTTTCTTCTTCGTACCCTTTCAGCCAGATACTCATTGAAAATTTTTAGCTGTTTTGCAAGCTCACCTATATCTGTGGTTTCCTCTTCGGTGATGATTTCACCGCCTAACAGCTCGTTCACCTGTACCTCAAAGATATCTGCAATATCTTCAAGCATATCTGCATCGGGGACTGAGTAACCTTTTTCCCATTTTGATACGGTTTGTCTGACTACATTTAGTTTGTCTGCAAGCTGCTCCTGAGAGTAACCCTTTTGCTTTCTGAGTGTTTTGATGTTTTCGCTTAGCATATTAAACGCCTCCTTGTTTTTTTGTAAGTCCATTATATCCCTGAATATGCCGTTGACTCAAGCAATGCAATTTAACATTTGCTCTGTCTATGTTAAAAGGTACCCGCGACAGCGAGTACCTTTGAGTGATTTAGTTGTGAATTTTGTTGATTTCGTCGAGACTATTTTGTCTGCGCTCTTCAAGACCCATGACGATTTCCTTGTGCTTCTTGCCTGAAAGCTTATAGAAGAACATAGGGATTATCGATAAGAATGAGAAAAGACCGGGCATAAGTGCAAAGAGATAAAGCAGACTACTCTTTGTCTCGGTAGGCATAAGCTCAGGGGTGTCAGCAAACTGTGTGTAACCTACATATATAAGGAAAATATTGGTGAAATAGGTGGTGCAGTTGCCGAGAATTCTTGATAATGTGCCCTTTACTGCACTTGTGGTTGCTTCATTTCTCTCACCGAAGGTGTACTCACCGTAGTCATAAGCTGCCATCTGGATAAGACCCGGAACTGTGTTGTAGAAACCAGTTGTCAGACCGTGAAGAGCATACCAGAAAACAACATTGATGAAGATTTCCTGAGGTTGATGGTTTTCATAAGGATAGATTGATAAGAACATTGCAACATAGCATATACCGGTACCGAGCTTCATACCGATGTAAAGGAACTTATCGTCAACCCACTTACGGATAATAGGAGCAAGGAAGAGTGATATACCTGTTGTAACAAATGATGCAAGTGATGCAAATGACAGCAGAGCTGCATAGTTACCGTCATTATATGTATAGGTAAACTCAAGGAATGTATCTCTGAAGAATACGATTTCAAACTGCTCTGTTCTGAAGCAGGCGATGAAAGCATAGGTCATAAAGCCGTAGCCGATAGAGAAACCGTGTCCGAGAATTTCAGAAAGCATATAGAGCATCAGAGGTTTGTTGTGGAGGATGGTCTTGTAAACATCTTTGAGCTTGGGTACATATTCAATAGGTGGGTCTGTGATACGCTCTTTGGTTTCGATGATATTCCAGATTGAGAAAGGAATAGCCAAAAGTGTTACAACGCTGTAACCCCAGAAATATCTCTCTGCTTCTGACATATTGGGAAGAAGGAAGGGCAGGAATGCGGCAATATATGTACCGGTTGAACCGATAGCTGAGCCGAGGATACTGTCGATAGCTGCTATGTAACCTCTTTCCATATTATCAGTAGTTCTTCTTGCATTAAGAGCAGTCAGAGCTGCATTATAGAATGTGGTGAAAGCATCGTTGAGGAAGTAGAGCAGAACAAGATATGCAACTTTTAATGTATCGCCTGCCTGAGGGAAGAACTCTTTGATAGGCAGGGTCTGAAGTATGAGAACAAGGTTGCAGGGGATAAGCATAATCATAAGCCAAGGCTTGAATCTGCCCCATCTGCCGAAGGTTCTGCGGTTTTTGTCAAGGAAGCTTGCGACGATTACGTCATTGGCAATATCCCAGAAACCGAGTATAAATACAATTGTGCTGTAGGTTGCGAAAGCACTTTCGCTGAGACCTAAGAATGTTGATGCAACAAGACCACCGAAAAAGCCGCTCATAGCAGAACCTATTCTGGATACAGCAACGCTTGAACTGTAGGCGGCATATTCACGTAGAGTGAGTTTCTCATTGACGTCTGTTGCTCGGGAGTTTTTAATTCTCTTCATATTTTTCACCTCAAAACTGAATGTTAGAATAATTATATATCATTAAGATAATAAAGTAAAGTTCGAATTCAATTAAATATTATTTCATCTGTCAATGGCTATATCTGCAACGATGGGATAATGGTCAGAGGCGTACATACCCTTGACAGTATTACGGATAATTTTGTAGGTGTAAACCTTTGTGCCCTTGGGGACATAGATGTAATCGATTGCACCGTCGAAGTTTTCGGTGAATCTGCCGTAATCGTGGAAGGTTGTGCCGCTGTCTGAGGTTTCAGCCGATACCCTCGTGTCATCAAGGATAGCTGTCATTTCGCTGTAAACTTCACTTGTAGGCTCAGAGTTGAAGTCGCCGGTACAGATAACCTTGCCGCTTTTCTGAAGCTCGGCTATTTTGTTGATAAGTACCTTGACCTGAAATAGCTTTGCTTTGTCAATAATGTGCTCGAGGTGTGTGTTCACATGGGTATAGGTGTAGCCGGTTGCTTTGTTTTCGAGTACTGCCCATGTTGCAATTCTGTAACAACTGACATCCTCAATTTTTGTGTTGGGAATTTCAGGAGTTTCCGAAAGCCATATTGTACCGCTGTCCATGAGGTTGTATTTATCTTTGCGATAAAATACAGCATTACGCTCAGACTTATAGCCCTGAGTGTCTCTGGCTACTGCGACTGAGTCATAGATATCGCCGAGTCTTTCAGTGAGTATGTCCATCCATTTGCCTGTTGCTTCCTGAGTGCCGAAAGAGTCAGGGGAGTACTGCCTGAGAATAGCCTCAACTATTTTTGATCGGTCGGTGACCTTGCCGGACTTATCATCATTATAACGTAAGTTGAATGACATAATTCTTAGGGCACCCTCAGGCTTTTCAGGAATTCCGTCAATGACGATCTCACCGAAGTCTATAGGTCTGGACTTAGTGTAAATGCCATAGCCGATACCTGCAACAGCCGTTGCAGATGCCAGTGCAATGGCTGTAATATTCTTCTTTTTCATATCGATTCTCCTTGATTGGATTATAAAGTATATAATGGATTATAGCACTCTGCCTCGCTGAAGTCAACGACAATTCTACAAAAGAAAACTTGATTTTGTATATGCAAAACAAGTTTACAGGCCGTTAACAAATTTGGTTAAAAATATGCTATTATACAGTTAAACTTATATTAACTCAAAGGAGAAATTACTTATGAAAAAATTACTTTGTCTGATCCTTACTTTGGCAATTACTCTGAGTTGTTTTGGGTTTACTTTTGGTATAGCGGCTAACGCCGGAAGCTTTGTAACCGAAAATGGTGTTAAGGTTGAAATGGCACCTTTCCTTTACAAATCAACTCTCTATCAGATGGAATATCCCAGTCATGAGTCATACGGTATCAAAGAGAAAAGTATAGCAGGGGATTATGTAATATCACGTGAACTCAATGATCTTGCTTACACTCTGGTTTTCCCTGCAGGTACAACTAAAATCGAATGTCTCTTATCTCTTGACGGTGAGGATAACTGGCGTGGCTTCAAAATCAACTCAACTGACAATCCGAACTACTGGGAAAAAGATAAAAACGGCAAGCCTGATCTTACTCAGCCTCTGACATTCAAGAGAATTGCAGAAATTGCCGAACAGGATGAATACGGTGTTCAGTACAGAGATTTCCTTAAAGACACAGATGCACAGGGCTTCAGAGATTACGATAAAATCTACTGGAAGCTCAACTATACTTGTAACGGCGAAGAGTTTACAGAATACTTCGATATAAAGCTTTACGATTATGATAATTCCGAAAAGTACACAGTAAAAACTGTTAACTTCAATGTTGCTGGTTTACCATTTGCTATTTTCCAGGGCGAAGATGTAGGTGCTAACCAGGTTGTTGCAGGCAAATATCTTTCGGAGAATGATTTTGACATAGTTGCAATTCAGGAAGACTTCGGTTACCACAAACAGCTCCTCAAGGGTATGAGCGGCTTCAACTATGAGACTAACCATACCGGTGGTATCCCTGGTGGTGATGGTCTCAATATCTTCACAAAAGATATGCCCATCTACAACGAGACAAGAGAACCCTGGAATGAGGCTTGCGGTATACTTTCAGACGGTTCGGACGAACTTACACCAAAGGGCTTTGTTTATACTGTTATTGATATCGGCAACGGTATCTATGTAGATTTTTATAACTTACACGCTGATGCTTACGGTGGAGCAGGCTCCAAGGCTGCAAGAACAAGTCAGTACAAGCAGCTCGCTGAGTTTATCAAGGCTCGCTCAGCTGAAAATGACAGACCTGTAATCGTAACAGGTGACTTCAACTACCATCTGCATACCCGTGAAGATAACTACTCACTTTACAATATACTTAATCAGCAGTGCGGTCTTAAAGATGCTTGGGTTGAATATCACAACAACGGTGATTATTTTAATATGGACGAGTGGTACAAGACTGGTCTTTCTTCATGGGCTAACTGGGACTCAGTTGAAAGATTTATGTACAGAGCCGGCGGCGGTGTAGATATTGCTGTAAGCGATTTCAGATATGTTCAGGTCAGCGATGACAGCGGAAAAATAATATCGGATCATGCTTCTGCAGAATGTGATTTTACATTTATCAAAACAGCTGACTTTGTTGAAAATACACAGGTTCTCGAGAAAGCACAGCCTAAGAAAAATGGCGCCATTCACAGCTTCATCTGGTTTATGACAGCTTTATTTAAGGTGCTTTCAGACCTCGGTAATCTCCCTGAATTGCTTAAAGACTTATAATGAATTACATAAAATAAATATGTTAACGCCATCCTTGAAACATAGGATGGCGTTTTTGAGTGTATTCACTTTTTATCTGATAAAAAAACAAACTCAGCAGTCTTTTGACTACTGAGTTCTTGGTGCGAGAGACGGGACTTGAACCCGTACGAGCTGCCCCACCCCTCTTGCGGTTCCCAAAATTGCTTTTCGGCTTGGAGCGCCGAGCAATTTTGACCGCTGCGCCATTTCGCATTCCCTTCATCGTCCACAGGACGCGGTCATGCTCAATGCCCCTCAAACCACGTTTGAGGAACGTGTGGATAACAAAAAAACCAGATCTTTCGATCTGGTCTGGTGCGA
>JAZTWC010000052.1:0-24066 GCA_045635665.1 Acutalibacteraceae bacterium | reverse complement strand
CATAATTGACTACTATGTGATTATCATAAAAATCAACTATCATCATTCTCTTAAGAAGGTTAGAATTTTTTCTTGTTTTGTGAGAAAATTCTCTGCTTATCATCTGAGGAATAATAAGAGATATTATAAAATAAACAACTGCGGGTACTAAAAATTGTATATCCATAAAAAGACTAACAGCTAACATTATACAAAAAGGTACAATCATTCTTTTCAGCGAGATTACAAGTGAACCTTTAAAAACTATCTTTTCATAGTCACTGTAATCTTTTTCCGACAGCATATACAAGAGAGAAAAGTATTTCATTATTTTTTTCCTCCCATATATTCATATTTACTGCCTGCATATCTTCTGAGCACAGTAGAAAATTCCTGATAATCACCTTTTTTCACACTTGCCTTTTGTATTGACAGCGGAATTGCGGCGGTATCTGTGATTATAGTGATGATGTCGGCGCATTCACAGCAATAAACTATATCACTATAATAATAAATAGCTTTTGTATATCCGGTACCATATTCTATTCTGTCTTCATAAACTACAATCTGCTTGTCTTCTTTCTGGGCATTGGTCAGTGCCATCTGTTTTATATAAGTGTTGTTGACCACAATATAAATAAGCACAAAGGTCAGTATAACCATTCCTGCAAATGTAATAAAGAATACACCTAAATCTCCTTTATTAAGAAAAGAGAGTAATATATTTGCCGGAATTAACAGTATCAAAGACAAAGCAAATGTTTTTAAAAAAGTTATGATATTAAAAATACCGTATTTTTTCTGCCATATCTCTACTGATTTTTGCAGAGCATATGGGTTATCCCTATAAACTATTCCGTAGGGTGTCATTATATATCAAATCCTTAATTATACGTCAAGATTCTGAACGTACTTAGCGTTCTTTTCAATAAATTCACGGCGAGGTTCAACCTTATCACCCATAAGAATTGAGAAGGTTTCGTCTGCAGCAATAGCATCTTCGAGAGTGACACGAAGCATAATTCTGTTTTCCGGATTCATTGTTGTTTCCCAGAGCTGTTCAGGGTCCATTTCACCAAGACCTTTATAACGCTGAATATCAGCACCGGGCATTTCTACCATAATTCTGTCTCTCTCTTCGTCAGAGTATGCATACTCGTGTCTCTTACCCTTACTGAGCTTATAAAGAGGGGGCTGAGCAATGTATACGAAACCGCCATCAATAAGAGGTCTCATATATCTGAAGAAAAATGTCAGAAGAAGTGTTCTGATGTGAGCACCGTCGACGTCGGCATCGGCCATGATAACAACTTTATGATAACGAAGCTTTTCAACGTCAAAATCTTCGTTGAAGCCTGCACCGAGAGCTGTTACAACAGGAAGAAGCTTTTCATTTGAGATAACCTTGTCAGGTCTTGACTTTTCAACGTTAAGCATCTTACCCCAGAGAGGAAGAATAGCCTGAATTGTTCTGTCACGGCCTTCTTTTGCTGAACCACCCGCTGAGTCACCCTCTACGATGTAAATTTCTGTCTTTGAGGGGTCTTTTTCAGTACAGTCAGCAAGCTTACCGGGAAGTGAGTTGCTTTCAAGAGGAGACTTTCTTCTTGCAGCTTCTCTTGCTCTTCTTGCAGCTTCTCTTGCTCTTGAAGCATCAAGTGACTTTGAAACTATAGTTTTGGCAATCTGAGGATTCTCTTCAAAGAAGTCTGAGAGCTTATTATAAACTGTGTTACTTACAAGTTTAGTGATTTCTGTGTTACCAAGCTTACCCTTAGTCTGACCCTCAAACTGAGCCTCTGTAAGCTTAACTGAAATAACAGCAACAAGACCTTCACGACAGTCTTCACCTGTAAGTTTTGTATCTGCATCTTTGATGTATCCATATTTTTTACCGTATTCGTTGAATACCTTAGTCAGAGCTGTTTTAAAGCCTGTTTCGTGAGTACCGCCGTCAACAGTATTAACGTTGTTTGCATATGAGAAAATTCTCTCTTTGTAGCCGTCGTTATACATAAGAGCGATTTCTGCACTTCTGTCACCGTCAACACTTGAGAAGTGAATAACTTTCTCATGTACGGGTGTGAGACCGTAGGTTTCGCCGATATGCTCAACGAATGAACCGATACCGCCTTCATAACAGAAATAGTCTTCAACTACATTTTCAGGGTCTCTCTTATCTGTAAGAGTGATAGCAAGACCTGCGTTGAGGAAAGCTGACTCACGAAGATGATTTTTAAGAATTTCGTAATCGTAAATTGTTGTTTCCTGGAAAATAAGAGCATCGGGCTTAAATTTTACAAATGTACCTGTCTTATCTGTATCACCGATAATTGTAAGGTCAGTTTTAATGTTACCTCTTTCAAATCTCTGATGATGCACATGTCCATTCTGTGATACTTCAACTTCCATCCATTCGGAAAGAGCATTAACTACAGACGAACCAACACCGTGAAGACCGCCTGATACCTTATAACCGCTGCCACCGAATTTACCACCGGCATGAAGAACTGTAAGAACAACTGTTACAGCGGGAAGACCCTGCTGTTCATTGATACCTACGGGGATACCACGACCGTTATCGCGTACAGTAATAACATCACCGGGAAGAATTTCAACCTCTATATGGGTACAGTAACCTGCAAGAGCTTCGTCGATTGAGTTGTCGACGATTTCATATACAAGGTGGTGAAGACCTCTTGGACCTGTTGAACCGATATACATACCAGGTCTTTTTCTTACAGCTTCGAGACCCTCGAGTACCTGAATAGCGTCGGCATTATACTCTTCTGTTACAACGGTATCCATTGTTTCGATTATTTCTTCAACTGTTGTAATTTCTTGATTTTCAGCGTTAGCCTTGATTTCATCCATGGCTAATACCTCCGTTTCGTAATTTTACATATATAAATTAATTTAATACTTCATTTCCTGAGTTCTCTTTAAAAGAGTCGAGCAGGATATCTGTGAAAGATAAATCTTAAAGTCATTATTTTTATCACTGCAGACTATAAAAGACTTTGGCAATTCGTTAGATACTGTGTGTACCCTGCCGTGTTTTTCAGCCTCTGATAAATAATTTCTTGTGTTCTTTGATACGGTAGTTCCGTCAAGGTCAAAAATACCTATAATTTCATCGTGTACTATAACCGTACTTTGTCCTAAGTGAAGATACATAATAAATCTGCCTCACTTTATAATTTTTCCGCCTTTTAGTTCAATCTTTTTGCCTGATTTGAGATTTCTGACTGTTGACGGGTCACAGCAAGTGATAAACACCTGCCAATCTCTTATATGGTTTAAAATATAATTCTGTCTTGTTTCATCGAGCTCGCTCATTACATCATCGAGTAGTGCTACAGGCTGTTCAGATGAGAAGCTTTTTATAACTGCGGCTTCACCTAATTTAAGAGATAGTGCAGCTGAACGCTGCTGACCCTGAGATCCGTAGTTTCTTGCAGAAAGACTATCTATCTTTATATCAAGGTCATCTCTGTGAGGTCCTACAGAAGTAAATCCTGTCACAAGGTCATTTTTTCTCGACAGATAAAGCTGATTTTTTATGTTTTCATAAAGTTCCTGCTTTGTGTCGCCTGCAATCACAGTTTGCTGTAAATATGATATATCAAGTTTTTCTCTGCCTGAAGATAAACCGTCATATATATCCTGAGAATATAAACTGAGCTTATTTATGTATCCGAGTCTTTGTCTTACAATTTCTGATGCAAAGAAAGCAATTCTGTCTTCCCATATATCAAGAGTATCATAAAGCTCAGAATGAAAAGCTATATCTTTAAGCAATATATTTCTTTGAGCAACTGCCTTATTGTAATTTGAAAGTGTAACAGCATACTTGGGTTTCAGCTGACTTATAGCTATATCGAGAAATCTTCGTCTCTCGTAGGGACCCTCTTTTACCAAAGAAAGATGAACGGGAGAAAACACAACAGATAAAAAGTTACCCATTATCTGTCCTGATGTTTTCTTTATACCGTTGAGAGTAAACTTCTTACCATCGCATATTTCAAGATGAGCCTGATGTTCTCTTTCAAAAGCATAAAAATCCATATCAAGGATAGCTTTATTTGAATTGAAATTAATAAGCTCGCTATCCTTTGAACCTCTGAAAGATCTGCAGCCTGTAAAAAGCCATATGCTTTCGAGAAGATTTGTCTTACCCTGAGCATTCTGACCGTAAATAATATTTACACTCTCGCAAGGCTCAATTTCGCATTTCTCTATATTTCTGAAGTTTTTAACCTGGAGATAATTTACATTCATTTTTAATTACTCCGAATTATTTTACTATTTCATAGACAACTCTGTCATATTGGAAGCTATCACCCTCAAAAAGCTTTTTACCTCTCGAGGTACAGATTTCTCCGTTAACCTTAACGAGATTATCCTGAATAATCCATTTTGCCTGACCGCCTGTTGATACAGCATTTGAAAGCTTAAGGGCAGCGTCAAGTCTTATATTTTCTGTTGTTATTTTTACCGGTACTATTTTTTTATCGGCAACTTTAACTGTAATTTTCATTTATACCAACTCTTTATGATTATATTCTGATGGGAAGAATAAGGAAGAAGAAACTGTCTCCCTCAACGGGTGTGATGTTGATAGGCTGATTTGATGAACCCATTTCGATTTTAATTTCATCGCAATCACAAACTTTAAGAGCATCGAGTACGAATCTGTTATTGAAACCTATTTCAAGGTTGTTACCCTCAATATCAGCAGCGAGCTTATCGCTTGCAGTACCGATAGCAGTAACTGATGAGAATTTCATAATTCCGTTTTCAATTACACAGCGTACGGGGCTTGATTTATCTGTAATAATAAGTGATGTTCTTTCGATACATTCGATAAGGCTTCTTGTTGATACAATAACTCTTGTTGAATGAGTCATAGGAATAGCTGCCTTATAATCAATAAATTTACCTTCAAGAAGTCTTGAAATAATTTCATATTCTCTATACTTAAAGATAATGTGTCTGTCACCTATGTAAATAACAATCTGAGTATCGTCGTCACCTGTAAGCTTTAAAATTTCGCTGAGAGTCTTAGCGGGTACAACAAACTCAAGCATCTTGTCTGATGACTCTTCATTTTCATATAAGAAGTCAACTTCTTCGCGTCTGATAGCAAGTCTTGCACCGTCAACTGCAACAAGTACAATTTTACCGCCGCTGATTTCAAATTTAACACCTGTGTGTACGGGGTTTCTCTCGCTTGTTGATACTGAGAAGATAGTCTTCTTTATCATATCTTTTATTGTACCAAGCTCAATTGTAATTGATGTGTATTTGCTGATTGAGGGAAGCTCGGGATAATCGTCTGCTGATGTACCGATAAGTGAATACTCTGTTTCACCGCTCTTAATTTTTGAGATGTTTCTTTCGTCACAATCAATAGATACAACATCATCGGGTAACATTCTTAATATGTCACAGAGATTTTTTGCGTTAAGTACAATTTTACCCTGAGATAAAACTTCAGCATCTATTGTTGCAACTGAACCTACTTCAAGGTCATAACCTGTAAGTGTAATATTGTTTTCTTTAGCATCTATAAGAATACCTTCAAGTGAGGGTATAGTTGACTTGTTTGAAACTGTTCTCTGAACGTTTAAACAAGCTTTAGCAAGCTCTGAGCTGTTGCATTGTATTTTCATGGTTAATCCTCCGGAAAATCATAAAATAATATAATTAAAAATAGTAGTAGTAGTAGGGGCTGTGGAAAATATGGAAAACAGCCTTAACCCTAGTTTTAAAGCACTTTCGAGCTATATTTTTTCTGTGAAAACTTTTGTGTAAAATTTTATCTTTTTAACACTGCGTTTTTTGTAGTGTTGGAAGTGTTGATAAATGTGTGTGGAATGTTAAATAATATGTTGAATAAATCAGTTCTCATTTATGTTTTTTATGATGTCATCAACAGTGGATTTAAGAGCCACATCTTTTTCAAGTTTTGTCTTGATTTCCTTAAGAGCGTATATGATAGTTGAGTGATGTTTGTTACCGAATTCTGAGCCGATTGCTTTAAGTGAAAGGCCTGTTACCTGATCAACTATATAAATAGCAATCTGTCTTGCCTGAGAAATATTTGCATTTCTCTTATCTGATCGGATATCCGCCGCACTTACATTAAAGGTACGGGAAACTTCGTTGATTATATTTTCAACTGTTACGGGTAACGGCTGAGAGTCATTGATGATATCGCTGATAGCTCTCTTTGCAAGTGAGAGGTTTATTTTTATACCCTCAACATCCTGATAAGCCTTGATTCTCTTAATGATTCCTTCGATCTGTCTGATATTCTTTTTGATATTATCTGCTATAAACTTGATAACATCGTCTGTCAGTTCAATTTCGTGGTCGGAAGCTTTTTTCTTTACGATAGCCATTCTCGTTTCAAGAGTGGGAGGCTGAATATCAGCAATAAGACCCATTTCAAAGCGGGTACGCAGTCTCTCTTCAAGTGTAACCATTTCTTTTGGAGGACGGTCAGAAGTGAGAACAATTTGTGAGCCGTTTGACGTCAGAGCATTGAAGGTATGGAAAAATTCTTCTTGCACCTGATCGCCTCGTGAAATGAACTGTACGTCGTCAACAAGAAGAACATCACAGCTTCTATATTTTTCATGGAAGACATGAGTGTTATGGTTACCTATGTGATGAACAAGGTCGTTGGTAAAATGTTCTGCACTTGTGTATATAATATCTGCATCTGGATTATTCTTTTTGATGTCATCCATAATTGCCATAAGAAGGTGAGTTTTGCCAAGACCCGAATGGCCATAGATAAACAGGGGATTATAACTTTTACCGGGATTGCTTGCAACGTTCATAGCTGCGGCATAGGCAAATTTATTTGAGGGACCTGTGATGAAATTATTGAAGGTGTAATCGTATTCATCACTTGTATCATCCTGATTGTCGCCGTCACCTGAAGAAGTTTTTTTACCATCTTCAGTACTTACAAATTCAACATTGACGTGGAAGCCGAAGATTGATTCGAGAGTATTATGGATGATACCTAAAAATTTATCTATAACTATACCTTTTTTAAATTCGTTGATTGAAAGGTAAACAGTATCATTTTTGAAGCTTACAAATTCAAGAGGCTGAAGCCATACTTTGTAAGCTACTTCTGTTACGCTGTTCTGAAGTTCCTGCTGAACCAGTTCCCAAATTTCGTTGAATGAATCCAATTGTAATATCCTCCTTTTAATTTTCGTTTCCTTTTTATTTAAATAAATGCACTGCGATATATGGTATTATTATATATATAAATATATAAGTAATAATTAAGATAAAAATAAAAACATTATCTCATAATATTCTATCCTTTATTCTAGCATAAATTTTATTTCCTTGCAAGTGTTTTTATAACAAATAAAAGGTAATATGTTGAAAAGTCCTCATATTTGTATCCGGTAGTTGATTTTAAAATAATTTATGGCTATAATTAAATAAAAAAATTACCACAGACGGTGAAATTTATGAAGTATGAAATCATAGAAAATGATATAAAAGTTTATGATGTACCCTGCCTTGATATTGAGCTTTGCGTTTTTTGCGGACAGGCTTTCAGATGGATAAAAAATGAAGATGGCTCTTTTCATGGTATTGTTGACGGCAAGGTTACTGACATTATACAAAACGAAAATGAAATAGTCTTCAGAAATACGTCAAAGGAAGATTTTGAAAAACTCTGGAAAGACTATTTTGATCTTGATGCAGACTATGAAAATTACTGCGAAATTATCAGTAAAGATGATAATATAAAAAAGGCTTGTCAGGAATATTACGGAATCAGAATTCTTCATCAGAAGCCTTGGGAGGCTTTGTGTTCATTTATAATTTCTCAGAATAACAACATACCGAGAATTATGGGAATTATACAGAGACTCTGTGAAAATTTCGGTGAAAAAATCGGTGAAAACGATTATACTTTCCCTACATACGAAAGTATGAAAAATCTCACAGTCGAAGACCTTGCACCCTTACGTGCAGGTTTCAGACACAAGTATATAGTCGATGCTGTAGAAAAACTCTGCAGCGGTGAAATAGACCTTGAAAAGATAAAGACTATGCCAATAGAAGAAGCCCGAAATGAGCTTATGAAAATCAAAGGTGTAGGTGCAAAAGTTGCCGAGTGTACTCTGCTTTACGGCTTTGGCAGAAAAGAGGCTTTTCCCGTTGACGTTTGGGTAAAAAAAATTATGGCTGAGATGTATCCTGAGGGTTTGCCCGAGTGCTGTAAAAACATAGAGGGCATCGCTCAGCAGTATCTTTTCCATTGGCGCAGAAACTCAGATTTATTTTAAGATAAGGATTGATAATATGACTAAAAAACAACGAGGAGCTCTCTGTGTTGAGGCTCTTGAAAAAGAATATCCCGACGCAATATGTTCACTTGTATACGATGATCCCTTGCAGCTTATTATTGCAGTACGCCTGTCGGCTCAGTGTACCGACGAGAGAGTAAATAAAGTTACACCGGCTCTTTTTGAAAAATATCCCGACCTCGAAAGTTTCTGTAATGCCGAGATTGAGGATATTGAAAGACTCATATATTCATGCGGATTTTATAAGACAAAGGCCAAAGATATAAAAGAAATGGCAATTATGATAAGAGATGTCTATGACGGCAGGGTACCTGACTCAATTGAAAAACTTACATCACTCCCCGGTGTCGGAAGAAAAACTGCAAATCTTATTATGGGTGACGTGTATAAACAGCCTGCAATTGTGGCTGACACTCATCTGATAAGAATAACTAATCTTATCGGCCTTGTTGAAACAAAAGACCCAAAGAAGGTTGAGCTTGAGCTTAAGAAAATTATAGCCGGTGAAAAGAGTAACGATTTCTGTCACAGAATGGTGCTTCACGGCAGAGCTGTATGTATAGCAAGACGCCCTCAGTGTGATAAGTGCTGTATAAAAGAATACTGCAAAACCGGCAGTAAAGTATAATAAGACTTTACAGTTTTAATCTTTTGTGCTATTATAATGGCGAATTAACCGATAACATCGTAATACAAAGGATTGTAATATATTATGAATAAAAGATATTTAAGAGAAAAAAGTATTCTCTATCTGCTTAAAATATTTATTACACTGCTGATTACCGGTATGGAGTTCCTTATATGGTACTTCTTCTATAACCCGAATATTAATCTTCCCTTCTATGCTAAGGGTCACTATCTTATGACAGTAGTGTTTGTAGTTATATATCTTGTTTTCAACAGGGTATACGGCGGATTTATGGTGGGTACAGCAAGTGTTATTGACCTGATATTTTCTCAGATTATTGCCATCGGCTTTACTGTGGGCAGCTCATATGCAATATTCTCACTTCTCAGCTATAAGCTCGTTAACCCGGTACCGCTGATAATAGGTTTTTTTGGTTTCAGTATCGTCGCAGCCTTGTGGTGTCTTATTGCAGATAAAGTGTATTTCAGACTTCATAAGCCTAAAAAAACAATTGTTATTTTCGGTAACAAGGAATCATACGAATCACTCAAAGGCGTAAAAGGTATGACCAAGCGCTTTGTTGTTGATGAAATATATGACAGTGAAAAAACAACACTTGAGTTTCTTTTTGATAAGGTAAAGGGTTTCGATGCCGTGTTTATGTGCGGTGTACCCTCTGACTACAGAAATGAGATTCTCAAATATTGCATCGCAAATGATATAGCTTGTTTCATTAAACCGAAAATTTCAGATACTATTATCCGTGGCGGTAAGACAATTCAGATGATGAATGTGCCTGTTTACCGCTGTAAAAGAGGAGATACAGGTATCATATATCTCGCACTCAAGAGAATAATGGACGTTGTGCTCTCACTTATTGCAATTGTTATTTCTTCACCGTTTATGCTGTCTACAGCTGCGGCTATCAAGCTCTATGACGGCGGTAAGGTATTTTACCGTCAGACAAGACTTACAAAAAACGGCAAGGAATTTGAGGTTATCAAATTCAGAAGTATGATTCAGGATGCGGAAAAAGATGGCGTTGCCAGACTTGCAAAAGATGGCGACGACAGAATCACTCCAGTCGGTAAAGTAATCAGAATGCTTCGTCTCGATGAGCTTCCTCAGCTTTTCAATATCCTCAAGGGCGATATGTCTTTCGTTGGTCCCAGACCCGAAAGGCCCGAAATTGCCAAGGAATATGAAAAAGATATGCCTGAATTTGCCTTGAGACTTCAGGTTAAGGCAGGTCTTACAGGTTACGCTCAGGTTTACGGCAAGTATAACACTCCGCCCTATGATAAGGTACAGATGGACCTGATGTATGTGGCAAATCAGTCGATTATGGAAG
The DNA here is from genome assembly GCA_045635665.1 of Acutalibacteraceae bacterium. Taxonomy (GTDB): domain Bacteria; phylum Bacillota; class Clostridia; order Oscillospirales; family Acutalibacteraceae; genus UBA6857. The sequence goes on along the minus strand of JAZTWC010000052.1, from coordinate 13,754 downwards.
ACCTTAAGCTTATGCTTATGACTTTCAAGATTCTCTTTATACCCTCAAGTACAGAAGGTGTAAGCGAAGATCAGACAACAGCTAAAAAGGAAAACTCAGATAAATAAAAAAGGGCGGACTAATGTTCGCCTTTCTTTAATCACTCATAAAGGAGAAACTATGAATAACGCTTATAATCGCTATCTTGACCCTGAATATTTCACTAAAAAAGAAGCCCAGCGCAAAGAGATAAAATATATGGGATACTATACGGGTTTTGCTCTGGTCTGTCAGATAGTTCTTGAAAATATTCTCGCTAAGCTGGTTGAGATTTTTGGTCTGACAGAAAAATATCTCAGTGACGGCGTTTTTCAGAACTGCACAGATATTATAATCGTCACTATCGGTATGCTTGTACCCTTTTTGCTTATAGGTAAAAAGATGAAATCTGTTTCAGGCGAAAGAGAGCCTTTAGCTTTGGGCAAACCTACATCGCCCCTGACTTTTGTGTTGGCAGTTGTTGCGGGTATGGGCATTTGTATGATGGCTAATATTGTGACATCATATTTTACAGTATTTGTGAGTGCTTTCGGTGTTGAGCTTTATTCACCTGAGATTCCTATGCCTACGGGCTCTTTAGGTGTACTGACCAGCCTTATGCGAGTCGTTATAGTTGCTGCTCTCACAGAAGAGCTTGCACTCAGAGGTTTTGTTATGGGCAACCTGAGAAAGTACGGTGATACATTTGCTATACTTGTCACTTCCATTGTTTTTGCTCTTATGCACGGAAATCTTGTACAGGCACCTTTTGCTCTTATTGCGGGTTTTGGCCTGGGTTATCTAAGCGTAAAGACGGGTACTATATGGACAGGTATAGCTATACACGCAGGTAACAATTTTATTTCCACGGCAGTGTCTTATGCTATGGAAATTCTGACCGAGGATACGGTAAATATAATTTATGTTTTTGTGCTTTACGGCTTTATGGTTTTCGGTATGATAGCATTGTGGCTTCTAAAGTCATCGGATAAAATGCTGCCTATGAGAAAAGACACTCTCGGTACAGCGACAAAAGAAAAAATGAAGCTGTTTTTTATCAACCCTGCAATGATACCACCCATATGCTATATGCTTTATATAACCGCAAAGTTTATAGGTTTCAGTTTTAAATAAAAGAGGAAGAAAAAATGACACACTCAGATTTTATGTCCGAAGCTCTGATTTTAGCAAAAAACGCCGAAAAACACGGTGACGTGCCCGTTGGGGCTGTAATAGTAAAAAATGATAAAATCATCGCCAAAGGGCAAAATAAACGTGAAAAAGACAAAAATTCTCTCCTGCACGCAGAAATAGTCGCAATTAACGAAGCTTGTCAGGTTCTCGGCAGCAAATATCTGACAGATTGCACTCTTTATGTGACTCTTGAGCCTTGCCCTATGTGCGCGGGTGCAATTATTAATTCACGCATTGAAAAAGTAGTTTTCGGTGCCTATGATGACAAGGCCGGTTGTTTTGGTACCCTGACGAACTTTAACGACTTGTCTTTTAATCATAAGCCGGATATTATCGGCGGATATATGGAAAAAGAATGCAGTGAGATTCTGAGTATATTTTTTGAAAAAAAGAGAAAAAATAAGTGAAAAAAATAAATTTGAAAAAAATCGAAAAAACTTTCAAAAAAGGCTTGACATTTTGAAAAACTTGTAGTATTATATCCAAGCACCAATGAGGTGCGGTTATGTGGCGGTATAGCTCAGTTGGCTAGAGCATTCGGTTCATACCCGGAGTGTCGTAGGTTCAAGTCCCACTGCCGCTACCAACTTAGTAAGATAAAGAGTGCGCGATAACGTGTCCGCCTCTTTCACATATATGGCCCGATGGTCAAGCGGTTAAGACATCGCCCTTTCACGGCGGGAACACGGGTTCGATTCCCGTTCGGGTCACCAAAAAATCCTGATTTGTTTATACAAATCAGGATTTTTTAATGATGTTTGCCTTCTGCAATTGATGTCGCTTACGCTAATGATGTTCACTTCGTGAATGATGTAGGCTTTGCCTGATGGCTTGGCAAACATCGCATCATTGCGACCAACGGGAGCAACATCATTATGCGCAGCATAACGTCATGTCGCCAACGGCGATGCATCATTGAAACTTTTATTTATTACGCAATAATAAAAATTGGAGATGGTTTCTTGAAAAAGGAAAATAAACTCACAGAACTTTCTATAGATTTTTCTGTAGATATTGTAAATCTTGTCAAAAATCTTAAATCAAACCATGAATCAATTATTGCAAATCAAATTGGTAGAAGCGGTACATCGATTGGTGCTAATATATATGAAGCTCAATACGCTCAGGGTAAAAAAGATTTTATATCTAAACTAGAGATAGCACTAAAGGAAGCTAGTGAAACTGGATATTGGTTGGAATTATTATATCGCACAGATTATATTGATGATGTTACTTTCAATGAGTTATCATCTAAATGCACAACTCTGAGAGTTTTGCTGATTTCTTCTTGTAAAACAGTTAAAGAAAATTCAAAACAATAAACAAAATATTTTTACATCAAAAGTGAACTGCCCTCACCTATGTGGGGCAGTTGATTTTTTTTGTAAGATATAGATATTTGCCTATAAAAATATTTTCACACGACCAAGGCCAATCTCGAAACTATATTGCAGATTATATCTGCCACATCCGAATCATCTTTTACTCTTCCCCAAAAAGCTCTTGCTGTTGGTGAAGGGTTTTTTCTTGCCAGTGAAATGGCATAAGCAATTTCTCTTTCAACTTCATCAGATGTTGTATCATATCTGTTTGCTATTTCATTATAAACTCTTTTCATTTTTATTTACCTCACTTTGTTATTTTGTGAGTATGTTATACCATATCTTGTGTGTCGAAATTCGTTGAACCATAGATGTAAAAGAAAAAAATTGATTTTTGCAGTAAAAAACAGGGTTAAGCTGTCATTCTTTAAGTTAAAAGAGTGTTTTTAGAGTGAGGCGGTTGAAATATAAATGATATTAAGGGAAGAAGGAGTTTTATGATTGTTTCATTAGACTTTAATCGTTGCAATAAAAAAGTAGCAGATTTTATATCTGCTACTTTAATTTTTTATTATGCCTTCGCCGGGCGGGCATTACTTTTCTTGAAAGAAAAGTAATCAAAAGAACTTGCTCGCTTATGCTTTGTCTGCGCAACCAAGAACTGTTTCAATCTTGTGTGAAACAACGCCTTCAATAGCATCTCTAGCGGGTGTGAGGTACTGTCTGGGGTCGAAGTGCTTGGGGTTCTGGCTGTAGTGCTTACGGATAGCAGCTGTCATAGCGATACGGATGTCTGAGTCAACATTGATCTTACAAACAGCCATTGATGCAGCTTCACGAAGCATTTCTTCGGGTATACCGATAGCGTCGGGCATTTCACCGCCGAACTCGTTGATTGTCTTAACATCTTCCTGGTTAACTGATGAAGCACCGTGAAGAACGATGGGGAAACCGGGGAGCCTTTCTTCAACTTCCTTAAGGATGTCGAAACGAAGCTGAGGCTTCTGACCGGGCTTGAATTTGTAAGCACCGTGGCTTGTACCGATAGCAATAGCAAGTGAGTCAACACCTGTTCTTGTAACGAAATCGTAAACCTGAGCGGGATCTGTGAAGTTAGCATCTTCTTCGCTTACGTTAACGTCATCTTCGATACCTGCAAGCTGACCAAGTTCGCCTTCAACAACACAGCCGTGAGCGTGAGCGTAGTCAACAACCTGCTTTGTAAGAGCAACGTTCTCTTCGTAGGGAAGGTGTGAGCCGTCGATCATAACTGATGTGAAGCCGCCGTCGTTGCAAGCCTTACATGTCTCGAAGTCAGGGCCGTGGTCAAGGTGAAGAGCAATGGGAAGACCTGTTTCTTCTGCAGCAGCCTTTACCATAGCAACAAGATAACCGTGTGAAGCGTACTTTCTAGCACCTGCTGATACCTGAAGGATAACGGGTGAGTTGTGCTTTTTAGCAGCTCTTGTGATACCCTGGATAATTTCCATGTTGTTAACGTTGAAAGCACCAACAGCGTAACCGCCCTTGTATGCATCTTCAAACATCTTTTTTGTTGTTACTAATGCCATAATAGATAACTCCTTTATTATTAAGTATATTATTTTACTTGATTGAAAGTATACTCTATTCTTTGTGTCTTGTCAAGACTCAGCTTTTACATAGGAGTATACTGAAGAGCGAAGCAGTGTGAACGGATACGGCCTTCCATAACCTTGATTCTGAAATCGTTACCTGTAAGCACCATACCGCCGACATTGATAGTTGAAACATAACCGATGTCTTCGCGTACTGCCTGGTCGTGTGTGAGGATTGTCAGCCATGTTGAGGGATCGCCTGAAAGTTTTACCTTAAGGCTGTCATTTGACTCGATAAGTTTTTTAAGATCATCGCTTGTGATGGTATAAACTGATTTGAACTCATTGTCGAGATAGTCACCGTAGCTTTTTCTGCCACCTGCAAGGTAAGAAACATGAGTCTCTGAGTTTTTGCCCCATACGTTATAGTAAGATGTGGTCTTACCTGCGCTCATAGCGTGGAAAGGTGTAAGGGCAACGCCATCGTTGTTTGCTATGTAGAAACCCTTGTTCATCACGTCATCGACTACGTTGTATACTGCCGTTGAGGGAGATGTTGCTGTGAAAGCTGTAGCGTCAGCATCAAGCTTATACTTATTATGCTTTGCAAAGGTATAAATAGCTACGCACTGAGCCTTGAGAGCTTCTGTATGGAAAGATGAACCCATTTCAGATTCAAGTGCTCTTGCAAGATACTCTCTTGTCTCGTACTCGGCACCTGCATAAGTTATCTTATCGGGATAAATGTCACCCTCGATGATTTTTGTGTTGGGATCATAGTAGTAATGAGCGAGGATTTCTGCCCATGACCATCCCTGATTTGCAAGGTAGTTGGCACCTGTCTGGCTCATACCAACGCCGTGACCGTAACCAAATACATAGAAAGTGAAAAGACCTTTTGTAGAGGGCTGAGGAGCAGCTGTTGTTGATGCTGAAATATCAGTTGCACCAATTTCTGTATTAGCTAATGTTGGTTTTGTTGTTGCGGGACCGAAGGGGTCTTCGGTTGTGGGCTCTGTGGACTGCTCAGTCGGTGGCGGAAGAGAGGGCAAAGTTGTGGTTGTGGGTTCTTCCTTATTACCAAACATATTGAATACGAGCACAAGAGGAATAATTATCACCAAAAGAAGACCTGCAATGATACCGATCATTTTGGGAGTGATAACGATAGGCTCTTTCTTAGCGGGATCTGCAGATGTCTGCTGCTGAGTTTTTTTCTCCTGAACCTTGAGCTTTTTGCAGATCATATCAGACAGAAGAGTAACTGCGTGAGGGAGCATAATTGAAAGGTTTGCAGGATCGTTGATATTGATCTTTTTTGCACCTGCAGTCTCGCCGTCAACAACAGCGGCAAAAGCATAGTAGGAAATATTACCTTCTTCGTTATAGGAAGAGTAGATTTCTGATACAGCACCGCCAAAGTCAGTACCGATACTCATCATAGCCTCTCTTGCTTTTGCAATAACAGCCGCTGACTCATTGCCGTCAACAGGTTCTTCAGTTTCAGCTACATCAGCGAACTTGATTGCATCTGTGAGATAGTCAACCTTATCATAGAGGTTATATATCCACATGGTTGCTTCGCTTGTGCAAAGGGCGATTGTCTTGTCGCTTTTGTAAAGAGCGTTAACCATGTCTGTTACAGCGGGCATAAGATCAAAATCAGGCATCACTATTTCGCCTTCAACACCCATTTCAGCCATAGTTTCTTCTCTTGAGATAATCTGGTCAATGAGAGTTGAAATCATTGAGTCAACTCTTGTGAAATCAAGAGGAATGCAGGTAAGTCTGCCGGAATATACAAGTGTGGAGAAACCGCTGTAAAGTCCGTCATCGCTGATAAGAGGTATAGCACCTATAGGTGACATGCAGTGGCCTTCCATATCAATATCGCTTGTATCAGCTGAGCTTTTAGCGATAGCCTCTGCAACTGCAGATGAGGCAGCTCCCTGAAGTGAGAAGTAAGGTATAAGTGCATTTTTTACAGAAACAAAGTCTCCTGACTCAGAGGCAATAATTATATGCTCGCCATCTTCAAGAGCAGTAGCAGCTGTTTCAAACAAAGCATCATAGCTGTCAAATCTTTCAATATTTTCTTCTTGAAGACCTCTTTCTTCAAGGGAAAGACAGATTTTATAAACAGTATCTGACGAAAAAGCTGAAAGATTATCTAAAATAAACAGTTTCATCATTTTTTTACCTCCTGTTAGTTAGCAACCCATTTACTTGCGTTTTTGTATGGGTTGGCTATGCCTTTTTTATTGTAATATGCCTGAGGGTATCTGGGTTTTGAGTTTACCACAACTCTTGAAGTGTCTACATCAGTACTTTCACCAGGTCTTACGAGTCTTGCTACAACAACCAATCTGGCATCGTCAAACTCGTGAGAGCAGGTTGAAAGAGTCAGCAGCTTATCTGTAGGTAACACGTCAACGCCTGTGTCATAAAGTGAGCGCTGAGCAAGCTCGCTGAGATATGCTGACATTTTGCTTGATGAGGAAAGATTTGTGAAAGTATAGGGGAAGAGGTAACCGTTGTCATCTTTTGAGTGACCGTTGGTAATTATAGCTGCGATTACTTTCCACTGATAGTCCTTATAAAGAGTATTGAATGAAATAACGGGAGCTGATTTATAGCCGGTGATGGTCTTGTATTTATCAAGAGCACCGAAAATTGTACCGTTATTCATATGATGACCGTAAATTACCGTGTTCATATCAAGGTGATTGTATGACATATTGTTAAGGTAATCTACAAAAGGACAACCATATTTTGTGTTGCTTCCGTAGAAGTTCTTATTCAGATAAGTATCGTTGTTATTTGTCTGAACAACAGGGAGATTGAGGTTGAAAGCATCAATTGAAATATAACCTACAAAATCCTGATTTTCGCCGTAAAGCTTAGCATATTTCAGCTGAATGTTAGCAGGGAAGAGTACGTTGGGATAATCTTCTTTAATCTGAGCCCACTGTTCTTCGGGAGTAAGAGGTTCAGTGGTAGTTTTATCCTTGTTCTTGTCCTTATCTTTTTTGTTTGTTGTCGCCTCTTCTTCGATAAGACCTTCAACCTCTTCCATAAGATTATCATTCTGTATAGAAAGTCGCCACTCATTGAGAAGCATACCTGCAGAGATAACGATAGCTATAATAGCAACAACAAGAACTGATCTTCTGATGATTTCAGATTTGGGTAAAGACTTTTTCTTACCGTCAAAATCTTCATCTGTTTCTTCTTCGTAAGGTGGGAGTTCCTGCTCGAAATCTTCAACATCCATAGAGGGTTTGACAGCATTATATGCCGAGAAGCTTATGTCACCGGTTTTGCTGTCAGTATAGATATCCTCATCTGTGAGTGTTGAGGTGCTTATAATCGGCGGAGCAGATTTTATAACGGGAGGCTTTTTAGAAGTACTTTGGGGAATGTCAATTGAAACCTCTTCATAGTCGATATCATTGCTGACAGGTACCTCTGTTACCTCTTCGTCTGTTTCCTTTTCCGCTTCATCCTTTGCCTGCTTCATCATATTGGCAAAGTCTGTTCCTACATTTTCAGAAACAGCTGAGTCCCCGTGATTATCAAAGTCAGGACTCTGATAGAGCACTCGTGTGCCGGGATCGTAATCCTCTTTCGGCTCTTCTTCCGATTGCTGAGGTGCAGCGGGAATCGGAGAAGCCTGAGGTACATAGCCATAGGGCATATAGGGTACACCCTGAGGGTAAACGGGTTGCTGAGTACCCGGGTCATATACGGGATAATATGCTACACCCTGCTGAGGATAAGGCTGACCCTGAGGCGGATACTGAGGGTTATAAGGGTACGCGCCTGGTTGTGGATTTACGGATTGTTGAGGTGCCACCGGCTGAGTCGGCACCTGCTTCATAGGTGGCGGAGTTACCTGACGCCTTGGCCTTGAGGGCATAGGTGCTTTACTGTCGTTTTTCGGCATAGGCGGTTTCGCGTTGCCTGACGGTAAAGTCTCGTCTTCATAGATGTTTTTCATTACGCATTTTCCTTTATATGTTATTGGGGTTACTTACCCTGAGGATAGTCAATCTTAATTCGTTGAAGGCTCTTGATGAAGCAACATGACGGTTATAGTCACGGCAATTGTCACCTCTGTGGCCTGTGAGAAGTTTTACGGCATAGGTGTCATTTTCAGTGGAAATGCCGATATAAATTGTGCCGACTTCTTCGTCATCACCGGGGCCTGCATAACCTGTGATGCTCACACCATAATCTGAGTCAGCTATAAGTCTCACACCGTCTGCCATTTCCTTGGCAGTCTGTTCACTTACAGCAGTGTAGTTGTCGAGGGTCTCTTTTTTTACGCCTAAAACTTTGTGCTTTATTTCGTTTGAGTAGGAAACCACACCGCAGTGAAATATCTCACTTGAGCCTGAGATGTCTGTCAATCTTTTGGCGCAAAGTCCGCCTGTACAGCTCTCGGCAAAGGCAACTGTCTGCTTTCTTTCTATAAGCAGCTTTGCTACAGCTTCTTCGATGCTTGAGACATCAATGCCGTAAATATAGTCGCCGAGTCTGTTTTCGATTTCCTTTATGATGGGTGCCATCAGCCTTTCAGCTTCCTGCTCACTGTCTGCTTTTGCAGTGACTCTTAAAAGAGCCTCACCGCTTTTTGCATAGGGAGCAACTGTAGGGTTACTGCCCTCGAGTAAGTCTGCAACCTTTTCTGACATAGAGCTTTCGCCAATGCCGAAGGTGCGTATATTTTTTGAGAGGATAATCTCGTTGGTAAACTTTTTAAGATATGGCTCCACACTTTCGTGGTACATAGGTACCATCTCTTTTGGCGGACCCGGAAGAATGACGATGCTTTTGCCATCGTTTTCCATTATAAAACCCGGAGCCGTGCCGTTGTGATTCGGAAGTATGATGCTGTCTTCGGGTACGAGAGCCTGCTTTTTGTTGCTCTCGGGCATCACTATATTACGAAGTCGGAAAAAGCTTTCTATTTCTTCGACTATACTCTCGTCGAGATAAAGCTTCTTGCCGAAGTATTCGGCGCATGTTTCTTTTGTCAGGTCGTCGGGTGTTGGTCCGAGACCGCCTGTGAGAATAACAGTGTCGCATCTTTGAAAAGCATCCTCAAGAGCCTTGAGAAGTCTCTGAGCATTATCGCCCACAGTGGTGTGATGAGTCACACCGATACCTATTGAGGCAAGTGCCTTTGAGAGGTACTGCACATTGGAGTTGAGTATGTCACCTAAAAGTATTTCTGTGCCGACACTGATAAGTTCACAGTTCATATTAAAACCTTCTTAATCTTAGTCTATTGATTCGTATCTTACGGTTTCGATTGCTCTTTCAATCATTTCACTGAAGTCAACTGCATTTTCAGCTTCTTCAATCTGCTGAAGAGTAGGTCTTGTTCTCGGATGCTTGGGAGTAAAGACAGTACAGCAGTCTTCATAGGGAAGAATTGATGTTTCAAAAGCACCGATTTTTCTTGAGATAGTGATAATCTCATCCTTATCCATACCGATAAGAGGACGGAAAACGGGCATATTGGTTACTGCATCTGTGCAGGCAATAGCACCTAATGTCTGTGATGCAACCTGACCGAGACTTTCACCTGTTACCAAAGCGCCGCAAGCATCTCTTTCTGCGAGTCTGATAGCGATTTTCATCATAAGTCGTCTCATAATGATAGTGAAAAGATCTTCGGGACACTGTTCTTTTATAGTTTCCTGAATTTCAGTGAAGTTGACAACAGCGAAGTTGATTCTGCCTGAATACTTTGCAACGATAGATGCAAGGTCGCGTACCTTCATTTCAGCTCTCTGACTTGTGTAAGGAGGAGCTGCGAAGTGGATAGCTGTAAGCTGAAGACCTCTCTTTGACATCATATAGCCGGCAACGGGTGAGTCGATACCGCCTGAGATAAGAAGTGCAACTCTGCCTGCTGAGCCTACGGGCATACCGCCGGCACCTTTGATCTGATTACCGTGGATGAATACGTTGTTATCTCTTACCTCAACAGTTACGATGATGTCGGGGTTGTGTACGTCAACGCTGAGGGATTTTATATTTCTTAAAAGATGTGCGCCAACTTCACGGCAGATTTCAGGTGAAGTCATAGGGAAACGCTTATCGCTTCTTTTGGCGTTGACCTTGAAAGTTTTAACACTGCGAAGGTCATCGCCGAGATATTCAAGGGCAACATCTTTGATAAGGTCTATATCTTTTTCTGTAACGGCAGCTCTTGAAAATGCTGCAATACCGAAAACTTTTTTGAGAGTTTCAACTGCTTCTTCAAAGTCGATATCTTCGTCGCAGGGCTCTGCAATAATAGTTGACTGTGACTTTGTGAAACGGAATTTGCCTACATTATTCATAAGGCGTCTTTTCATATTTTTAACGAGGATGTCTTCAAAGGTACTTCTGTTAAGACCTTTGAGAGCAAGCTCACCGTTTTTAACAAGTAATACTTCTTTCATTTTTTACCTCTTCATAATTGTGGCGAAAGCTTTGTTTACGCCTTCTATAAAATAGTCGAGTTCTTCTTTAGTGGTGAATCTTGAAAGACTCACGCGAAGTGATGAATCTATAATGCTGTCATCAAGTCCCATAGCTGTCAGTACGTGGCTCTTGTGACCCTTTGCACAAGCTGAGCCTGAGGATACATATATACCCATCTGTGACATAAGGTTGAGGACTGTCTCTGAGCGAAGACCCATAAGTGACACATTGACGATATAAGGCAATGCATTGTCGGGGCTGTTGATGATAACGCCGTCGATTTTCTGAAGCTCACCGACAAACTCGTCACGTAAAGCGGTAAGTCTTGTGAGACTATCTTTGATTTTCAGTTCGCTGACTGCACCGCCGAAACCTGCAATAGCGGGCATAGGCTCTGTGCCCGGGCGTATATCTTTTTCCTGACCGCCACCGAAAACTCTCGGTGAAAGCTTGGTGCCGTTTTTGATAAACAGAGCACCTACACCCTTGGGGCCATGGATTTTATGTGACGAAACGCTTAAAAGGTCGGCTCCGAGCTTTTTGACATTTATGGGTAACTTGCCGAAAGCCTGTACTGCATCTATATGGATAAGCGCAGGTGACTTTTTGCGTTTAACAATATTTTTTATTTCTTCGATGGGCTCGATGGTACCCACCTCGTTGTTAACTGCCATAATGCTCACAAGGATTGTCTTTTCGTCGACTTCTCTTTCGAGGTCACTGAGGTCGAGCATACCCTTTGAGTCGACACCGATTTTTACCACCTGAAAGCCTTCGCTTTCAAGCTTGTCGAAGCACTTGTGCACACTTGGATGCTCTATTGCTGAAGTGATGATTTTATTGCCTTTTCTCTTGCCGGCATAAGCTGCACCAAAAATCGCAATATTGTTGCTTTCTGTGCCGCCGCTTGTGAAGTAGATTTCTTTATCCTCGCAGGAGAGAGTCTTTGCGAGAAGTCGTCTGCAATCGAGAAGAAGCATATCGGCTTCGATGCCTTTTGAGTGAAGTGATGAGGGATTACCCCAACACTCATCTATTGCCTTGAGGATATTTTCTTTTGCACTTTTGCAGGGCTTTGTTGTGGCACTGTTATCAAGATAAGCTGTCAATGGGCATACCTCCTCATAATAATCAAAATACATTATACTATAAATAAGTAATTTTTGCAACGCGTCACACAAAAAATTAGGGATATTTTTGTGAATACTTCGTAAAATAATTTTATCTATTTTCAATAAACTAACACAAAAAAGGGGAAATGTGTATGAAATACCTGAAGAGAAAACATTTCATCAGGGCCATAAGCTTTTTGTCGGTGGCCTGCATAATACTGACAGTGAGTACAGTAGTTTATGCCGACAGAGCGAGAAAATATGAGTTTGCAACGCAGATTGTCTATGAAAAAGCACTCAGTGAGCTTTGCGAGAGTCTTGATAATATCACCGTATCCTTGCAGAAGGGAACCTATTGCTCCACGGGTAAAATGCTGTCTGATATAGGCAACGACCTTAGCCGTCAGGCAACCTCAGCCAAGGTGTCTCTCGGTCAGCTGACGGGAAAAAATATAGACAGTGATGAGATATATAAATTCCTCTCGCAGATTGGTGCGTTCACGATTTCAGTGGCTGAAAAAGAGGGCAAGCTGACTCTTAGCAAAAAACAAAAAGAAGGTCTTGATGCCTTGCTTAAATATTCTGAGTCTCTCAGCAAAAGTCTTGACGAAATCAGGCAGGGGTCTTTCAGGGGAGACATTGTGCAGAGTAAAAATCAAAGCACCCTATCTTTGGATAAAACTGAGATGCCGAAAACCTTTGATTCATCTATGTCTGACGCAGGGCAGAGTCTTGCCGATTATCCCACACTTATTTATGACGGACCTTTTGCGGACAGTGTTATCAACAAAGAGGGCGGCAAAATGCTGAAAAGTCTCGGGGAAATCACAAAGCAGGAGGCTAAAAAAATAGCCGCTGACTATATTGGTACCACTGTCGAGGGACTCAGGGAAAATGGTGATGTCAACGGGGATATTGAGCTTTACTGTTTCAGCAAGGGTGATGTGGCGGCAGCTGTTACCAAAAAAGGCGGTAAGCTTTGCTATATGGTCAACCCTCGTGATGTGAGCGGTGAGACTATCAGCAGTAAGGAGTGTATCAAAAGGGCAAAAAAATTCCTGCAGGATGCAGGATACAAAAATATGAAAGACAGCTATTATTCAGTTTATGACGGTGTGTGTACGGTGAATTTTGCCTATACGGAAAACGGTATTATCCACTACAGCGACCTTATAAAAGTCAGTGTTGCTCTTGATAACGGAGAGGTGCTGTCTGTTGATGCAAGAGGGTATCTTATGAACCACACAAAGAGAGACATCTATGAGAAAAAACTGACTAAAGCTCAGGCTCAGTCTATACTCTCTGACGGTTTGACTGTTCTTTCTGCGGAATCTGCCGTGATACCTACCGATACAGGCAAGGAGGCTTATTGCTATGAGTTTCACTGCAGGGATAAAAAAGGTCAGCAGGTGCTGATTTATATTGACAAGGTTACGGGTGAAGAGAAGGATATTTTAATTTTGCTGTATGCTGACGGCGGAGTTTTGACAAGATAAAAAAGCATCAGCGTCTTTTTGGTTACTTTTTGGGCGTTAGCAAAAAGTAACGCCACGCGGCGAGCGAAATAAAAAAAACAGACTAATTTCATCGGTATGCAGTGCATATCGATGATTTTTTTGCTTAAAATACCCGATGCAACAGATGGTTGCGTGACTTTTTATGTATTTTTAGGTATATTTTAACTGTAAGGGAGAGAATTAAAACACAAAGGAGTGTGATTTTATGAAGAAACAGACCTTTAACTTTACGTTGAAAGAAAGCGACATTGCTGTTATCGGCGTAATCGTAACCATTTTCCTCTATGTGATGAATGTCCTCGGTACAGGAGTAATCGTCGGAGGGGACGTTGGCCGTATCGGCTCGGGTATTCCCTATTACGGATTTGTTGCTCCGATTATATTCATAGTATTTGCTGCGGTGATGGCTTATTTCACAAAACGCAAATCTATGAACAATGCTTTTAAAGCGATATATATAACATTAGCTTTGCCTTTTGCTGTATATCCTCTCGCTTTTATTCTTGGTGGAACACCGCTTCTGGTTATACCTAT
>JAZTWC010000051.1:0-23784 GCA_045635665.1 Acutalibacteraceae bacterium | reverse complement strand
AGTTGAAGGCAGTAATTGTCTTCCTAAGACCGCTTGGCCTCCGACTTCCTGTGAAGGAACTGCAACGGGCTTTCCGTCTGAGGGTTTAAGAAGGTTGTTAGCTGCAAGCATAAGGAAACGAGCCTCTGCCTGTGCTTCTGCTGAAAGAGGTACGTGAACAGCCATCTGGTCACCGTCGAAGTCGGCGTTGAAGGCTGTACATACAAGAGGATGAAGCTTAATAGCCTTACCTTCAACAAGTACAGGTTCGAATGCCTGAATACCAAGGCGGTGAAGTGTGGGAGCACGGTTGAGCATTACGGGATGGTCTTTGATTACAACCTCAAGAGCGTCCCATACGCATTTTTCCTGACGGTCAACTGTCTTTCTTGCAGTTTTAATATGTGTAGCTTTACCTGTTTCAACAAGTCTCTTCATTACGAAGGGCTTGAAGAGTTCGAGTGCCATTTCCTTAGGAAGACCGCACTGATAGATCTTGAGGCCAGGGCCTACAACGATAACTGAACGGCCTGAGTAGTCAACTCGCTTACCGAGAAGGTTCTGACGGAAACGACCCTGCTTACCTTTAAGCATTTCTGAAAGTGACTTGAGAGGTCTGTTGTTAGGACCTGTAACGGGTCTGCCTCTTCTGCCGTTGTCGATAAGAGCGTCAACAGATTCCTGAAGCATTCTCTTTTCGTTTCTGATAATGATTGAAGGTGCGCCAAGTTCAAGGAGCTTCTTAAGACGGTTGTTTCTGTTGATAACACGTCTGTAAAGATCATTAAGGTCACTTGTAGCAAAACGGCCACCGTCAAGCTGTACCATAGGACGAATATCGGGGGGAATTACGGGGATAACATCGAGAATCATCCACTCGGGTCTGTTACCGCTTGCTTTGAAAGCACCGACAACATCGAGTCTCTTGAGGATTCTTGCTCTCTTCTGACCGCTTGCAGTAGCGAGCTGCTCGCGAAGTTCAGCATCAAGAGCATCAATATCGATTTCGCTGAGAAGCTCTTTGATAGCCTCAGCACCCATACCTACCTTGAATTCTTCGTCATTGTAGTAGTATTCTTTAATATCGTCATACTGCTTTTCTGTGATGGCATCACCCTTCTTTACGTTGGGTACTGAGCCGGGATTGATAACAACATAAGCAGCAAAATAAAGGATTCTTTCAAGATCTCTGGGTGAGATGTCAAGAATGAGACCCATTCTTGAGGGGATACCCTTGAAATACCAGATGTGTGAAACGGGAGGAGCAAGCTCGATGTGACCCATACGCTCACGACGAACCTTTGCCTTTGTGATTTCAACGTGGCAACGTTCACAGATCTTTCCTTTGTGGCGGATTCTCTTATAACGTCCGCAGTGACATTCCCAGTCCTTGAGGGGTCCGAAGATCTTTTCGCAGAAAAGACCATCGCTTTCGGGCTTGAGTGTGCGGTAGTTTATAGTTTCAGGCTTTGTTACTTCGCCGTATGACCATTCTCTGATCTTTTCGGGTGAAGCCAGACCTATTTTGATTGATTCAAAGGTTATATTTTCCATATATTATTAAGTCAGCCCTTTCCTGTATTTATTAGATTTATATATCTTTTCGGTGTCTGCCCGGGTACCCTGCTGAAGAGGGCACCCTGACAGTGTCAATTACATATTGTCTTCGTCGGGAACAAAGCCGTTAGCGAAACCGGCATCATTGATGGTGGGGTTCATTTCGTTAAAGAATGCATCATAGTCGAATGATTCTTCTTCGTCGGCTGACTCGTCGAAATCTGCTTCGAAGTCAAGATCCATATCATCATCGTCATCGCTGAGATCAAGATCAAGGTCGATTGAATCATCATCGTCATCGTGATGCTCGTCTTCCATAACTGGTCTTCTGTGGATTGAAACACCTTCGTCGCCGTCGATGTTCTGCTTAAGGTCGATTTCTCCACCTTCACCATCGAGCACCTTGACATCAAGACCCAAACTCTGAAGTTCCTTAACAAGAACCTTGAATGATTCGGGTACGCCTGCCTGAGGCACATTTTCGCCGTTTACGATAGCTTCATATGTCTTAACACGACCAACAACGTCGTCTGACTTAACTGTAAGAATTTCCTGAAGAGTGTAAGCTGCACCGTAAGCTTCAAGAGCCCAAACTTCCATTTCACCGAAACGCTGACCACCGAACTGAGCTTTACCACCAAGGGGCTGCTGAGTAACAAGTGAGTACGGACCGGTTGAACGAGCGTGCATCTTATCGTCAACAAGGTGGTGGAGCTTGAGGTAGTACATAACACCTACGGTTACTTCACCGTCGAAACGATCACCTGTACGGCCATCGTAAAGAACTGACTTACCGTTTTCGTTGAGACCTGCTTCTCTGAGAGCTTCTCTGATGTCATCTTCGTGAGCACCGTCGAATACGGGAGTCATAATCTTCCAGTCAAGTTCACGGCAAGCAAAGCCGAGATGTACTTCAAGAACCTGACCGATGTTCATACGTGAGGGAACGCCGAGGGGGTTAAGTACGATATCAAGAGGAGTACCGTCTGCAAGGAAGGGCATATCTTCCTGGGGAAGTACGCGTGAAACGACACCCTTGTTACCGTGACGACCAGCCATCTTATCGCCGACCTGAATCTTACGCTTCTGAGCAATATAGCAACGAACTACCTTGTTTACACCGGGTGAAAGTTCGTCTGAGTTTTCTCTTGTGAACTCTTCAACATTAACTACGATACCATATTCACCGTGGGGTACACGAAGTGATGTATCACGAACTTCTCTAGCCTTTTCACCGAAGATAGCACGGAGAAGTCTTTCTTCAGCTGTAAGCTCTGTCTCACCCTTGGGAGTAACCTTACCAACAAGGATATCGCCTGAGTGAACCTCAGCACCTACGCGGATGATACCTCTTTCGTCGAGATCCTTGAGAGCGTCACCAACGTTGGGAATATCGTTTGTGATTTCTTCGGGTCCGAGCTTTGTATCTCTTGCTTCGAGTTCGTATTTTTCAATGTGGATTGATGTATAAACGTCTTCACGTACAAGTCTTTCGTTGATAAGAACGGCGTCCTCGTAGTTGTAACCTTCCCAGGTCATGAAGCCGATAAGAGCATTCTTACCGAGTGAAAGTTCACCGTTGTCTGTTGAAGGACCGTCAGCGATAACCTGATCTTTTTCGATTCTTTCACCGAGGGAAACAACAGGCTTCTGGTTTATACATGTACCCTGGTTTGAGCGCATAAACTTAATAAGGTTGTATGTGTCAACTCTGCCTTCGTCAGTCATAACTTCAACTTTGTCGGCACTGACATATGTTACTGTACCTGCATCCTTAGCCAGTACGCAAACACCTGAGTCTGTAGCTGCTTTATATTCCATACCTGTACCAACACGGGGTGAGTCACAAGTGAGAAGGGGTACTGCCTGACGCTGCATGTTCGCACCCATAAGAGCTCGGTTAGCGTCGTCGTTTTCAAGGAAGGGAATAAGTGATGTAGCAACTGATACAACCATCTTGGGTGATACGTCCATGTAATCGGCTCTTGCGGGGTCGATTTCAAGGAATTCATCACGATGACGTGCATTAACCTTTTTTCTGACGAACTTGTTTTCTTCGTCAAGCTTTTCGTTAGCCTGTACTACTGTGAATTCGTCTTCAACGTCTGCTGTCATATATTCGAATGTTTCGAGAACCTCACCTGTTTCCTTATCGATGGGACGGAAGGGAGCTTCAATGAAACCGTATTCGTTGATTCTTGCAAATGTAGCAAGATATGAGATAAGACCGATGTTGGGACCTTCAGGAGTCTCAATGGGACACATACGGCCATAGTGTGAGTAGTGTACGTCTCGAACTTCGAAGCCTGCACGGTCACGTGAAAGACCGCCGGGGCCGAGAGCTGAAAGTCTTCTCTTATGTGTAAGCTCTGCAAGGGGGTTGTTCTGATCCATGAACTGTGAAAGGGGTGATGAACCGAAGAACTCTCTTACTGCTGCAATAACGGGTCTTGTGTTGATAAGAGCCTGAGGAGTAATCTTTGCACTCTCCTGGGTCTGGAGGGTCATTCTTTCCTTGATAACTCTTTCCATTCTTGAGAAACCTACGCGGAACTGATTCTGAAGAAGTTCGCCTACGCTTCTGATACGGCGGTTGCCGAGGTGGTCGATATCGTCAGCTGTACCAACACCTGATGCAAGACAGTTGAGGTAGTTGATTGAAGCAAGGATATCGTCAACGATAATTGTCTTGGGGATAAGCTCATCAGCCTTGCTTTCGATATATGCAAGACCTTCTTCTTTGCTCATTTCAGCAACTTCTGAAAGAAGCTCTGTGAGTACTGTATATCTTACATGCTCGTTGATGCCGATTTCAAGGAGTTCTTCCTTGGTGTAGCCGAGCTCTGCAAAATAAGGCACTGAGTCAACCATATGGTTTGAGATAACCTTAACGGGTTCTTCTCTGCCTTCAACACTTACGTAAGCAATCTTTGCACCTGCCTGCTCGATTTCGAAGGCTCTCTGCTTTGTTACGAGTTCGCCTTCTTCAGCGATAATTTCGCCTGTAAGGTCATTGATGATAGGTGCTGCAAGTTTAAAGCCACGGATTCTGTCAGAAATCGCAAGCTTTTTATTATATTTATAACGGCCTACTCTTGAAAGGTCGTATCTTCTCTCATCAAAGAACATGCCCTCGATGTGAGTCTGCGCACTTGAAAGTGTGGGAGGCTCGCCGGGACGAAGCTTCTTGTAGATTTCGATAAGAGCTTCTTCTGCATTCTTTGTGTTATCCTTTTCGAGAGTAGCTTCAATTCTGTCGTCAGGACCGAAGAACTCACGGATGTCTGCATTGGTTGAGCAACCGAGAATACGGATAAGAGTAGTGATGGGGATTTTTCTGTTTTTATCAATTCTTACATAGAAAAGATCGTTCTGATCTGTTTCATATTCAAGCCATGCACCACGGCCGGGGATGATAGTTGAAGTATAGAGCTTCTTACCTGTTACGTTGTGTGTCATACCGAAGTATACACCGGGAGAACGTACAAGCTGTGATACGATAGCTCTCTCTGCGCCGTTGATGATGAAAGTACCGCTGTCTGTCATAAGGGGGAATTCACCCATATAGACTTCACTGTCTTTTACTTCGCCTGTTTCTTTGTTGTAAAGGCGTGCAGTAAGTCTCATGGGAGCAGCATAAGTTGCTTCTCTCTCCTTACATTCCTTAACGCTGTACTTTGGCTTGTCGTCCATACGGTAGTCAACAAAAGTAAGAACTAAGTTGCCACTGTAGTCGGTGATTTCAGCCATGTCCTTAAGTGCTTCCTTAAGACCCTTTTCCAGGAACCACTTGTAAGAATCCTTTTGCACCTGAATGAGGTTGGGCATCTGCATAACTTCTTGAATTTTGCCGTAGCTCTTTCTCACCTGGGTACCAACCTTGACATCGGTCGTTTTAGCCATTTGCTTATCACTCCATATCTTTTTTATTTGATAACTGCTGACACAGTTTTTTTTGAAAATGTATTGACATTTCTCCGATAAAATGATAATATGCTTTTAGTGAGAGGATACTCTGCGCATAATACCACATTATAGGTTCTATCAGTTTATCACATTTACCTCAAGCAAGTCAAGAGGTTTTGTGATATTTTTTCTTTTATTTAGCATTTTTTTGCTTAAAATACGGCATTTTTTACGTTTTTGTGGCATTTTACTTCGGTATGCGCATAAACAGCAGCAAAGAGGCAGGTTCAACCCCGCCTCTTTTTGTTTTGTCTTACTATGTCAGAAAGTGAGCATTTAACCAAAAAACACACATTAAACACGAGGGACAGTGTGTTAATTGTTGATTGCTTGTTTTTGTTTTAAGTGGGATGAAGAGGTAAAGCGGGGGCTCCGTCGCCACCTTTATCAGTCGCTGAAAAATAACACATACCCCCTTGATTATTTTCCAAAACTTAGATATAATCATATAGATAAAACTTAAAGGAGAATCAATATGGAATATTTAAAGAATGCTGAAAACTTAAAATCCAGCACCGCTGATTGCACCGATTTTGCCGTTAAAGGTATCACTGATATCTGCAACGCTTTTGGCCCTCGTCCTTGCGGCAGTGACAGTGAAAAATATGCTCAGGAACAGATGATGAAAGATGTTGAACCCTTCTGCGACAGCGTAACAAGAGAAACTTTCAAAGTTAACCCCAAAGCATTTATGTCATTCGTGCCCCACGCAGGTGCTTGCCTTATGGGTGCAACTGCTATTAATCTAGCTACTGCTTTAGGCAAGGGCAGTAAGCTCAAAGCCCTCGGCTCAGCAGCTCTTATGGGTGGCGCTCTCTCAGGCATCGTAGGTGAATTCCTCCTTTACAAAAAGATGTATGACCCCCTCTTCAAAGAAGAAACTTCAGGTAACGTTATCGCTGTAAGAAAAGCCAAGGGAGAAACTAAGCGCAGAATCATCATCTCAGGTCACAGTGACTCAGCTCCCGAATGGACTTATACATATAAACTCGGCTCACACGGTGTTCTTGCTGTTGCAGGTTATGCTGTTGCAGGTCTCGGTTACACCGCTGCAACTACAGCCGCTCTTCTCGCAGGCAAAAAGGCAAAGAAGATGGCTCTCGGTCAGCTCGCTTTCCTCCCCGCTTATGCAGGTCTTTTTAAATTTGTTAACCACAAAAACTATGTTGACGGTGCTAACGACGACCTTACAGGCTGCTATATTTCTGCGGCTGTGATGAAATATCTCAGTGACAACGATATCCGCTTTGAAAACACTGAAGTTGTTACAATTATGACCGGTGGTGAAGAGTGCGGTCTTCGCGGTGCAAAAGCTTACTTCGAGGCTCATCCAGAGCTTAAAAATGACGGTGTAGAAACAGTATACATTGCTCTTGACAACATCCGCGACGGCGACTTTATAATGATCTATGAAAAAGATATGACCGGTATGGTAAAGAATGATAGAGAGGTTTGCAACCTTCTTAAAAAAGCAGGTCTCAAGCAGGGTGAAGACATTCCCGTTGGTGCTATTCCTCTCGGCTCAACAGATGCTGCTGCAGCTTCGCAGGCAGGCATCAAAGCTGCTTCACTTGTTGCTATGGATCCCGCCCCTGCAAGATATTATCACACACGTCTTGATACTGCAGATATCCTCATTCCCGAGGTTATGGACAAGGTACTTAACATTGTGCTTCAGGCTGTTTATGATTTTGACGAAAATGGTCTTGCTGAATAATACAATTACATAAAAATTTATACCCACCTGAACCGCTGAATTCAGGTGGGTACTTTACTTGGAGCGGGGGCTCCGTCGCCGTAGACGGCGCGTGAGTGCTTCGCACTCACGAAAATCGCCATCAGGCGATTTCACGGAGCCCCCGCCCATCCGGCAGAAACCTTAAATTTACATTACATCAGACCTGACATATTGATATAACCTTTAGGTCTTGTGAAGACTTTGTCGGATACTGTTGTAGCAATGTCTGAAACACGCACAATATCTGACTTACCGCTTTTATAAACTGTCTCAGACGCAATAAGCACATCGCTATAAAAATAATACTTCGTAAGCAGACCTGTTTCCGTGTCGATATAACTCTCACATATCACTGTTTTACCGTCAAATACTTCCTGACTGACCGTGATTTCACCGACATTTTTAATAGACATAGCCTCGACGAGTTCATTCATATCCATTCCCTCTGCTTCTTCTTCAGACAAAACAAAATACATCCACATTTCATCGACATACATATAGGTCTTTTTGGTTTTATTGACGTAGTACATTCTCATTGTAAGTCCGTCCATAGAGGTTTTGATATAAAGGTTGCCGTTTTTACGTGCAAACTCCACAGGTGTTTCGCCAAGCTCCGGGTCAACTGTACTCATCACAAAAGACAACTCCGAGTTATCAAGTATAGGCTTATACATCTCAATTCTATAAGCTTTCAGATCACTTTCGGAGGGCTTAGTCACAATAGAGTAGCTATTGCTTTTGGTGTACCAGGTAGTCTTGCCTGAAGCTTTTTTATAGGCTCTGACCATAAAAGTATAAGAGGAATTACTGTTAAGTCCGGTAACCTTATAGCTGAGTGACGATGTAGTTTTTATCGCCGACCAGGAATCACCTTTGAGGATATACAGTCTGTAACCCGTAGCACCCGACACCTTATTCCATTTAAGGGTAACTGAGTCTGTACCGACAACTGACGAAGCAAAAACTGCTTTGGTTTTATCGATAGTTTTTACGCTGACAGCCGAGGAGGTTTTTCCAAAAACTGTGCCTTTTGCTGTCTTTGCATATGGCTTGATTTTGAACTTATAGGTTGTATCAACCTTGAGAGATGTCACCTTATAGCTGTTTGTTGTAACAGACTTAATTTTGGTCCATTCACCGTTTTTATACTGATACACGCGGTATCCTGTGGCACCGGGTACTTTTGACCATTTGAGGCTGACACTGTTTTTATCTGCAGACGCCTCAGGCTTAGGTGTACTACCCATATTTTTTGTCTTTGCATTAACGGTGGTATACTTCGCGCTATAGTAAGTTTTACCGCTGACTTTACGATAAGTCTTAACCGCAAAGCTGTAGCTTTCACTTGCAGTTAAATTTTTAACTGTATATGTATTTGACGTCACAGTTTTGATTGCTTTCCACTTACCGTCTGTCTTTTTATACACTTTATATCCCGTAGCCTTTGATACCTTAGACCAGCTGAGTTTTGCTGTATCGGAAGTAGTTGTGGCTGTAACTTTAGTCGGTGGAGATACTTTTACCGTTGCCGCTTCAGCTGCCACCATACCCGTCATAAACACCATCAACATGCATATAACAAGACTAAGTAGCTTTGATATAATCTTCATAATATCAACCTTTCGTATAATAATCTTGATACTGAGTCTATCAAAACACTTTTACATTGTCAACGAATTTCCTTTAACAATAGGTGAATATTACATACACATTTTCCACACCAAAAAAAGACAGTCACTTGTATCACCAAATGACTGTCTTTAAATTTTACATCATACCTGCCGGCAGATTAATCTTAAATGACGGAACTTTAAACAGATCACCCGAAACACTATTGCTTACACTATGAACAATGATTCTGTCCATTCCGAGCTTTTCATTTTTATAGAAAGTATCTACACCGATGAGCTTATCGCCCTCGAAGTAATATTTTTTTGTGTCTCCGGTTGCTGTATCGACGAAACTTTCGCAATCAACTGTCTTACCGTTAAAAAGATCTTGCCCTGCCTTGATTGTACCAACATTCTTGATGGTCATCGAGTCAAGGATCTCGTCCATTTTCATAGACTCTCTTTCATTTTCAGGCACCTCAGTATAAAGAGGAGTTGAATCCAACAAACTAACAAAACCTTTAAGGAACAGCTTCAGCACTTCGTTTTCGCCTGCCATCAGCTCATCAATCATCTTTTCAGAGAGATACATATACGCTTCCATTTTATCGCTTTTCTTGGTATAGTACAGCTTCATATTCATACCTTCAGCTGTAGTATTCATATACATATCGCCCTTACTGTTACGCGCAAACTCTACGGGTACGTCTGTACCATCGGCATATTTGCTTGAAATTTTGAAGTAGATTTCCTGCTTATCGAGAATTTTCTTGTAATTCTCAATTCTGTATGCCTTTTCTTCTGTTGATGGAGTTGTTGTTGGTTGAGTTGTAGGCTGAGTAGTTGGCTGAGTAGTTGGCTGAGTTATCGGCTGAGTAGTAGTCGTAGTTGTTGTAACTGTAGTCGGCTGCGTTGTTGTAACGGTAGTTGACTCAGTTGTGGTAACTGTAGTGGACTGTGTAGTTGTAGCAGTAGTTGACTCGGTTGTAGTCGGCGCTGTTGTAACTGGTTCCGTTGTTGTAGGTTCTGTTGTTGTGGGCGCAGTTGTAACCGGTTCAGTTGTTGTCTCAGTAGTCTCAGTAGTCTCAGTTGTCTCGGTAGTCTCTGTTGTTGCCTCTGAAGTATCTACCGTTGTTGATTCTGTTACAGTAGCAGTTGTTGATTCAGTTTCAACAACTGTGGTTGACTCCGGAGCAATAACCGTTGTTGTTTCAGTTGTAGGTTCTGTTGAGGGCTCTGTACTTGGCTGAGTTGTCGGTTCTGTTGAAGGCTGAGTAGTAGGCACAGTTGTAGTCTCCTCAGGCTTAACCGCAGTACCTGCTGCCTTTGTCTTAATGGTAAGAGGATCACTCTTTGTAAACCACAAGGGATTTCCGTTGATTTTTTTATAGCCTCTTACAACAAATGTATATTCAGTATTGCTGTCAAGTCTTTCAACCTTGTAGCTTCGACCCTTGATACCACTTGCAATCTGTATATACTTACCGTTTTCAACTTTATAAAGTCTGTAAGCTGTAGCTCCCGGCACATTGTACCAAGAAAGATTTACACCCTTACTACCAATTACGGGATCTTTGAATTTAGCTTTTGTTTTATCAATAGTCTGCACTGCCACTGCGGAAGATGCCTTGTTCCATACAACACCCTTTGATGTTTTAGCATAAGGCTTGATCTTGAACTTATAAGTCTTATTTTCTTTAAGACCTGTAACCTTATATGTGGTTGTGCCTTTAATTGAAGCCTTAACCACATACTTATCCTTACTGGGACTGTACTGATAAACTCTGTAACCTGTAGCACCCTCAACCTCCGACCAGTTGAGTGTAACACTCTTGTCAAAGCCTGTTGCCTTAGGTGTGGGAGACTTATCCATTTTGCTTGTCTTTGCTTTTACACTTGTAAAGCTGCTGCTCCAATAGGTCTTACCATTATATTTGCGATAAGTTTTGACAGCAAATCTATAAGTCTCAGATGCTGTGAGATTATTTACAATATACTTATTTGTCTGCACAGTTTTGATGGCCTTATACTTGCCATCCACCATCTGATATACTTTGTATCCTGTAGCTTTGCTTACTTTTCTCCATCTGAGTTCAATGCTACCCGCTGTAGCTTCAGCTACAAGTTTTTCTGTAGCAGCAACCTTGACTGAGGCAGCTTCAACACCTATACAGTTAGCTGTAAAAATCATTACAACACACAGTATAAGGCTGATAATTCTGGATTTGAGTTTCACTTATACTCACCTTCCTATAATATTTTCTTTTCAATCAGTATAACAAAATCCCAAAGCATTGTCAACCAAAAGTTACCAGCAGAACCATAATATCACAAAAACGGCTCCGAAAAATCGGAGCCGTAATACTATTTATTAATAGTGTGCTTCACCGCACTTACAAGTTCTGTTAAGACCGAAGAGTCTCTGAAGGAAGAGAATGAAATCAAAGATAAGACCCTTGATACCAACTGCATGGCAATTACACTTGCACTTGCCGTCGTCTTCCTTATCGCCACCAAAGTCAGGCCATGTAATGCCACCCATTGACTTGCTGCAGAAGTCGCACTTATTATCCTTGTTGTCATCTTTATGATCAAGAATATCTAATTTATCTTCTATGGTGTACTTACACTCTATGCAAACACCAACATTCTTACCTTCTTTTTGACAAGTAGGAATCTCAATTGTTGTCCAGAAATCAACTTTATGACCTGTTTTAGTAAGCTCATGTGAAAAACCGTAATCGCAATTCTTACAGTTAGCCTTTTCATAACCGTCGCTGTAGCAAGTTGCAGGTTTAGTAACAGTCTCATCATATACGAGGTCGTGACCGAGAGCTTCAACTAAAACGTTTCTACAAACTATACAAATCTGAGGTGCTGTGCAAGTTGCTGCTACACCTGGAGTATGAGCAATCGCTGCAGCAAGAATCGCATCGCAAACTGTGCAAGTTTGAGGAGCTGTGCAAGTTGCTGCGGGGCCTTCAGTATGATCTGTAGCAGGAAGTTCCTCGGGCTGAATAGTGAATTCTCCGCAAACTGAGCACTTCTGACCGAAAGTATGGCCAGCCTCTGTACAAGTGGGAGCAAGGGGCTCAATATATACGAGCTTGTGAGCTGCAGGAATTTCTGTCTGAGGCACTTCATAATAGTCGCATCTGCTACACTTTTTACCATCTGTAAGACCATTTTCAGTACATGTTGCTGCGTAACCATAAACGTCAACTACATCGTGACCATAGGGTTCAATATCCTGGGGCTCATCAAAGTAATAATCGCAGTTTTCACAGCCGATACCTTCTGTTGAACCCTTGTCAGTACAAGTAGGCTTAACCTCTTCAATAGTCATTCTCTTGTGACCGGGTGCAGTAATAACTTCCTGTGCGATAACCCAAGTTTCACAAGCTGTACAATATACACCATCTTTGAGACCGTTTTCTGTACAAGTAGCAGGTGTACCCTTAACTGTTTTAGTCTTGTGACCGGTAGATTTAATAATGTACTGTTCCTTGAGAGTTTCATTACATCTGCTACAATATTCACCGTCTGTGAGACCGTTTTCGGTACAAGTAGCCTCTTTGCCGGGAACAATTACTACAACGTGACCAAGTTCTTCAACAAGAGTTTTGCCACAAGTTACACACTTCTGAGCTTCTGTACAAGTTGCAGCAGGAATGTCAGGTGTATGACCAAGCTTTTGAATAGCTTCATATGTATTATGAGCACATCTTGTGCAAGTCTGATATGCCTTATAGCCTGCTTCTGTACAAGTTGCAGCTTTACCTTCGTGTTCAACTATATCGTGACCAAGAGCATTAATGGGATCATTTTTCACATCACCGCAATTTGCGCAAACTTTTACATCAACACCAGCATCATCACATGTAGGCAACTGTGATTTTTCTGTGTCTTTAACATAGTTATGTCCAATAGCAGGAATATCTTCCTGCGCAGTTAAGACTGTACCACAAGCTGAGCATACCTTACCTTCTGTCTTACCTATTGTCTCGCAACCAGGCTCAACAGCATTAATAACAACCTCTTTATGACCAAGTGCAGCTACGAGCTGTTTGCCACAAACTGTACAATTCTGAGCTGTTGTACAAGTTGCATCTGCTCCACCGGTATGATTAAGCGCAGGGATTACTTCATATGTATTATGATCACATCTGTTACATGTTTCGTATGCTTTGTAACCTGCTTCTGTGCAAGTTGCAGCCTTACCTTCAAAAGTATTTAAATCGTGATCAAGTTTTGCAAGGACTGTATTTTCTGTTTCATTACAACGTGAGCACTGCTTATACTCACGACCTTCTGTTGTGCAAGTTGCAGCATATGACTTGTCTTCAACTTTTACGAAGTTATGACCAAGAGCGGGAATATCTACTTTTTCGCCAAGATAGTTATTGCACGCTGTACACCACTTAGCACCTGTGAAACCAGCTTCGGTACAAGTAGGTTCCTTACTGGGAGCCGCATCAATAATATGTTCTTTCATGCTAATTTCTTCTTTGAGAACATAGCCACAATCTGTACAAGTCTTCTTTGATTCACCTTTTTCTGTACATGTAGAATCTTTAACAATTACTGTCTCACTATAAGTATGAGCTATCATAGGAACTACTTCCTGTGAAGCAGTGATTGTTTCACAAACTGAACATCTCTTACCTTCTGTAAGACCTGTTGCTGTACATGTAGCAGCTACAGCTTCAACAACAACTTCTGTGTGACCGGCAGCTTTGATAACTGTTTGTTCAACAAGAACTTCGTTACAACGTAAGCAATGCTTACCTTCTGTAAGACCTGCTGCTGTACATGTAGCAGCTACAGCTTCATCAATTACTTCTGTATGATTAAGAGCACCAACAACTGTCTGTTCAACAATAACTTCGTTGCAAACTGAACAATGCTTACCTTCTGTAAGACCGCTTTGTGTACATGTAGCAGCTACAGCTTCATCAACAACTTCTGTATGAGGAATTTTGTTGATAAGTTCCTGCTCTTTAAGGATTTTATCACATACTGAGCACTTCTCGCCTTTAGTATAACCTATTGTTGAACATGTAGCAGAAACAGACGGGATTTCTGCAGCCTTATGTCCTGCTTCACCGAGAGCTTCAACAATTACTGTTTCTCTGCTGAGTTCAACTTCACATACTGAACAATATACTACTGAATCATATGAACCTGCATTTATGCAGTCAGCTTCAACAATATTTCCTCTTACTGCTTCACCAGCTGAGTGACCCTTGGCATCAACTTCATTATCTGTGTATGTATTAGCACAAGTTGCACAAGTGTAGGTAGTATAACCTGTCTCTGTACAAGTAGGATCTGTTACAACTGATGAGTAGTTGTGACCTTTTTTATCAATTATAGTATCTTCAACATCAATTTCAGTTGTTGCGTTTGCATCTGAATAATTCTTATTACAAAGTGTACAAGTCCAGTATTGAATATTACCGGGCTTTTCACACTCAGCAGAAACTTCAGGAACTTCTGTGATAACATGTTCACAGTAATTAAATACTTTTTCTGCATTTTCAAATCTGTTATTACTGGTTTCTACAGTAATTGCACTCCATTGCTCAGCAGAACCTTTATACTTAATTACATTAATTGTAGTACCGTTAAAAGCACTTGCGCCAACTGTAGCTAAGCTAACACCGATTATAAGAGTATCAATAGTACCACAGTTACTGAAAGCAGAGGAAACAAGGGTTTTGACACCATTACCCAAGTTTACTTCTACAAGTGACTTACACTGATAAAAAGCGAGATTACCTACAGTCTCGATACTATCTGCAAGTCTGATTTTTTTAATTGATAAATTACCCCTGAAAGCTCTATCGCCGATAGCTACTACAGGATAGCCACCTAAAGTATCAGGAATAGTGAGTTCTTCATCTGATCCGTTATACTTGGTAATCGTAACTTTTTCATCGGTTACCGTGTAAGTATAATCGCTTTCAGCCGCAAATGAGAGACCCATTGGCAATACACCTATAATCATCACGATGCTGAGTATAAGTGCAAGCGTCTTTTTGAATGATTTTTGCATGATTTTTTCCTCCTTAATCTGGAAATATTTTTACATATATGATATTAGCACTACCGCACCATAAAGTCAACACAGAACGGACACTTTGTGCAAATTTGGCAATTTTGACGAAAAAAGACTATATGCCACAACATATAGTCTTAATCGGTTGTTATTTTTCGAAACAAGCAACAAGCCTGTCGTATTCTTCGTCGCTGATTAGCATCATAGCGCCGTGACGGGGTGAAAAATCAAAGAAACATTTATCGTCTTCAACCTTGGTGAAGTTTACAAAATCTGTGGTCTCCTGCATAGCGTATCCGCCCTTGGAGTACACATCCATTATCAGCGCCCACTTGTCCGTACCCGCAATAGGATACATACAACAGCCCTCGGTCTCATCTTCAAAAACACTGACTCTTTTGTTCTCAGGCTCTTTGTACGGGCCGGTGAGGCAGTCGGAATATACATAACAGATGAACTTCTCATTTTCATCTTTATAATACATATAATATGTACCGTCGTGCTCTATGATATCCGCATCGATTGCATCCTTGTTGCAAGGTGGCGCGTACAGAATCTGAGGCTTTGTCTCAAGGGTTTTAAAGTCCTTGGTGTATGCGTACCACATAACCGTATTAGTCCACTCATCGGTCTCTTTGTTGTGCTGAGCGTTTGCCCAGTAAATCATATACATTTCTTTATCTTTGTCATAAAAAACCTCGGGAGCCCAGGTGCGTACACTGCCGACAAGACCGTAATCCTCCATATCTATGCCATCGTACTGTTGCCAGTTGATAAGGTCATCACTGTGCCAGACACACATAGCGTGGTTTGATGCCCAACCGAGTTCACTGCGCATATCTGTACCAATAATATAGAAAGTGCCGTCAACTGCTCTGAAGATAAAGGGGTCTCTTATTCCCTTGGTACCCTTTTCATTAAAAAGTAATGGTTCGTTATTATTGAGAGGACTGAAACGATAACCGTCTTCACTGACAGCAAAATTGATTGACTCGTTTTGAGGCTCGTTACCCTTGAAATAGCTGAAAAGATATTTATTATACATTTAAAATTCCTCCTTGATTTATCCGGTTTTTATTATATAATTATATAAGTAGTATGTCAATACAAATAAAAGTTTCTCAATTTCAACAAATATTTAACATTGAGGTGCTATACTTTCACAAAAGACCACAGGGAGGATTTTACATATGTTCAAACTTCTGATTGTCGAAGATGATAAAGACCTTAACCGCACAGTCTGCTCATATCTTAGCAAAAACGGTTATAACTGTGTCGGCGTCACCAATGTCGAAGACGCTTATAAAGCTATGGACGACGATATTTTCGATATGTATATATCTGATATTATGTTGCCCGATGTCAGCGGATACGAATTTGCAAAAGCTGTCAGGGCAACCGATCAGGAAACACCTATACTTTTTATTACTGCGAGAGACGATTTCACCTCTAAACAGTTGGGTTACGGGGCAGGTATCGATGATTATATGGTAAAACCCATTGACCTTGGCGAGCTTGTTCTTCGCATTGAAGCACTGATGAGAAGAGCCGGAATAGTTTCAAGCAAGAAGCTTGTGATCGGTGCTTTTGAAATGAATATGGACGAAAGAGTTGCAAAGCTCTCGGGTAACGATATCATACTCACTGCAAGAGAGTTCAATATCCTTTATAAATTCCTCTCCTACCCCAAAAAGACTTTCACCCGCAGTCAGCTTATGGATGAATTCTGGGCAAGCGACACAACCTCAAGTCCCCGTACAGTTGATGTTTATGTTGCAAAAATCCGAGAAAAGCTTGCCGATTGTAAGGACTTTGAAATCGCAACTGTACACGGTCTCGGATATAAGGTGATAATAAATGAAAATTAAAAGAAACAAAAAGGACCGTCGAATAAAATACTCATATTTCAGTATTTGGCGTTTTATTTTATACTTTTTATTCACAGCTTTTATGGTTACTTCCTCATTTCTTATATTTTTTAACGACGGTACTCATTTTGAGGAAAACATAATCATCTTTGATGAAACCATAAGCACCCGAGCTATTATCACAGCCAACAATCTGTTGCTTCTTTGTCTTTTCTTCAGCATCTGTGACTCAGTCAGACGAAGAGCTCTTATAAAAAAGCCTGTCGAAAAAATACTCGATGCAACACATAAGGTAAAAAAAGGCGACTTTTCCGTCAGAATTCCCTATGTCAATCTTAAGCCTTTCCACAATGAGTTTGATATTATTATCGAAGACTTTAACACTATGATTGAAGAGTTAGCAACAATTGAAACTCTGAAAACCGACTTTATTTCCAATGTATCTCACGAGATTAAGACTCCCCTTTCAGCCATACAGAACTATGCCACACTTCTTCAGGACCCGTCATTAAGCGAGGAAGAAAGAACTCACTATGCAAAGCATCTCTTTGATGTTTCTAAGAGAATGGGAAGTCTTATTACAAACATTCTCAAGCTCAACAAGTTGGAAAATCAACAGATAATCCTCAGCAAAAAAAGCTATAACCTCACGGAACAGCTTTGCGGATGTATGCTTGTGTTTGAAGATGAATGGGAACGAAAGGAGCTTGTTATCGAAACCGATTTGCAAGACGATGTAATAATAGAATGTGATAGTGAACTGTTGGAAATTGTATGGAACAATATACTCTCCAATGCTGTTAAATTCAATAAAGTAGGCGGTACCGTATCACTGAAGCTTTACACTCAGTCAGGAAAAGCAGTTGTTATTATATCAGATACAGGTTGTGGCATCGATAGTGAAACATCTAAACATATTTTTGACAAATTCTATCAGGGAGATTCCTCCCGTTCGACCCAGGGTAATGGTCTGGGTCTCGCACTGGTCAAACGTATAGCTCATATGATAAATGCTGATGTTACTGTATCAAGTGAACCCGGTATAGGAACATCCTTCACGGTAAAAATTCCTATCGCACAATAAAATCAGGACAGCAGTCAGAAACTGCTGTCCTTTCAATTTATAATTTAATGTTCGCCATTGAGAATCTTGCCTGCAAGGATTCTTCTGTTTGTCTTGAAGTGGAAATACTCTCTCTTCTCAACAACAAAAATGTCAACAGGTTGTTCGTGCTCATCAAGTTTGCTTCTGATTTCGTCTTCAACAGCTTCGAGAGCAACACCTTCTTCGAGCACAACATAGAGATAAGGTAAGAAGTAACCTTCGTGCTCTTTATCAGCAGGTATAACAAAGAAGCAGTCTTTGATACCGTCGATATAAACAACCTTGTTTTCCATAACAGTTGTATAAAGGTATCCGCCACCGAAACGCTTATTGAGACCTCTGCAATATACGAAGAGCTCACCTGATTCATTCATATAACCATAGTCGCCTGTGTGTACCCAGATTTTTCCGTCAGCGTGACGCTGTAAAACCTTAGCTGTGTCTTCAGCTGTACCGTAACCGATCATGCTTGAGGGACCGCTTGTGCAGATCTCACCAATCTGACCATATTCAACCTCGTTCTGTGTACCGGGCTCGAAAACTGAAATTGTTGTACCTCTCATAGGAATACCTGCACCGCAGTTTCTGAAGTCCTGATTGGGATGAGGATTAGCAACAGTTGAACCTGCTTCGCTAAGACCATAGCACATTGAGAATACAGCGGGTGAACCGTGCTTTCTGAGGAATGCCTGTATCTGATCAAGCCACTTGTTGTGCACGGGGTCAGCACCACCGCCGATTACATAAAGATCATTCATGGGATAATCTTCGGGAATTCTCTCGCTCTTCATAAGAATATCTGCCATCATAGGTACAGCAATCATCTGATTGGGTTTATAGCGCATAAACTCAAGGTCAATATCTTCAGGCTCTGAGAAAGCACCAAGGATAAGATAGTTACCTGAAGCAAGGTTAAACATAAGAATTGAGTTAACAATAGCAACAAGTGCGGGAGGAAGAAGAGTATGAAGTACTCTCAGGCTGAAGCCGATACCGCCGGGGATAACAAGCTGAGCCAATACACCGATCATTGTACGAGCAGTATGAACAACCTGCTTTGAAGGACCTGTTGAACCACTTGTATATGAGCAGTAAAGAGGTCTGTCGGGATTCTTTGCTACTGAAACATCTTCCTTGATTTCGTCACCCATCTTAAGGAAATCTGCCCACTTGATACTTCTCTCATCACAAGCTGAAGCATCAGTATAAAGGGCGCGGATGTTATTTTGAATATACTCAGGCATTGCCTCGCGTACCGAATATGTATAAGGTGAAACCAGTACAAGCTTTTCAAGGTTTGAATTGTTGTAGAAAACTTTCTCTTCGCTCTCTGAAACAAAGTCGAAGCAAACAGCAACCTTAGCATCGGCATCTGCAATAGCAGCAGCCTTTTCTTCAGGCTCACCATCGTGGCAAAGGATTGCAGCACCGATCTTTTCAGCAGCGAGTAATGTAAAAATAAACTCGGGTACTGTGCGAAGGAAAACAACGATGCGATCATTCTCTTTTACGCCGAGAGCTGCGAAGCCTTTAGCAACGCGATCTGTTTCTGCTACGATTTCATCAAGAGTGAAAGTTTTGCCGTAAAACTCAACAACCTCTTTATCTGTACGGTCGTTACTCTTTAATATAAAGTCTGTAAGAGTATCTTCTGCGGGCACAAAATTTCTGAGGGGTTCCGGATAGTACTGAAGCCAAGGCTTTTCTACAGAAGCCTTTCTTTTTACATCTGCCATTGTCTAAACTCCTTGTTGTATTTTTCTTTTTTACATAATTAAATCCCCAATATCGCGCATATATGGCTTATCGGAGAAAGGTACTACTCTTTGGTTAAATCATAAAGTTATATTTTTAAAAATCCTGACGTATATTAACACAAAGTAAGATTAAATTCAAGTCAAATGTAAACCAATTATTAATTTGTTAACATTTATATCAAATTAAACCGTAATTTTGACGAAATTTCGATTTTATGATTGGTTAAAATTACCAAAGATTTGTAAACATCAATATTTGCACTTAATATTTATAACAAAAAGAAACTCAGCAGTCTTTGGGCTGCTGAGCCGTGGTGCGGATGACGGGACTTGAACCCACATGAATGTACATTCACTAGTACCTGAAACTAGCGCGTCTGCCAATTCCGCCACATCCGCATATTAACTTGTTTATGCTGTATTTACAGCGAGCGCGTGACTCTTGCGGTACCCAAAATTGTTTATCGGCTTGGAACGCCGAACAATTTTGACCGCTACGCCTTTTCGCATTCCCTTCTTTGTCCACAGGACACGGTCATGCTCAAAGCTGCCAATTCCGCCACATCCGCATATTAACTTGTTTATGCTGTATTTACAGCGAGCGCGTGACTTTTGCGGTACCCAAAATTGTTTATCGGCTTGGAACGCCGAACAATTTTGACCGCTACGCCTTTTCGCATTCCTTTCTTTGTCCACGGGACACAGTAATGCTCAAAGCTGCCAATTCCGCCACATCCGCATATAAAACTAAGTGCCCAAATTTTTACACGGCAGGGCTTGCCGAGACGGAGCTTAATACATTCAGCTTAATCCGTATACAACTGCCAATGACAGCTAGATAATATTATCACAAAACTATTATTTAGTCAATAGATATTTTGATTAATTTTCTTCTTTGTTTTTCTCCCATAGTTTACTATTGACACCATACTTTATATCGTGTTACAATTAGGAGGAATATTTTGAAGCTGACCTTTATCTATTCCGATAGAGGTCTTTTCTAATTTACAATCCAAGCAAGGAGTTTTTACTATGAAAAGAGATGTTATCATCATCGGTGCAGGCCCCGGAGGCATTTTTGCCGCTTATGAATTAGTTAAACTTAATCCCCGGTTGAAGGTGGCTGTTTTTGAGGCAGGTCACCCTTTGAAT
Organism: Acutalibacteraceae bacterium; assembly: GCA_045635665.1. Classification (GTDB taxonomy): domain Bacteria; phylum Bacillota; class Clostridia; order Oscillospirales; family Acutalibacteraceae; genus UBA6857. Next base: position 2,991 of record JAZTWC010000051.1, on the reverse strand, counting down.
AAACGCAGATGCCCTATTGACGGCGAAAAAATCAAAACCTGTATCAACTGTAAAAGCTGCAGTATTATGAGCGGTTTCGGCGGTGCCGGTGCTTTCTCAGACGGCAAATATAACATCACCAATGATTTCGGCGGTACCCTCTATGAGTACATAGGCAAAAAGCAGGCTCTCGACCTGATGAAATATGTTGACGATATCAATCTCGAGTTTGGCGGTAAGGGTACAAAATTATATTCCACCGCAGGTACCCGCTTTAAAACTGAATGTATACAGAACGATCTTCATCTCCTTGATGCTTCTGTACGCCACCTTGGCACAGACATCAACTATATTGTTCTCGAAAACTTATACAACTACCTTAAAGATAAGATTGAATTTTATTTTGATACTCAGGTTGACTCAGTATCCGTCGACAACGGCATCTATAATGTTATCACCAAGGATGCAACCTATCAATGCGAAAAATGTATCATTTCAGTCGGCAGAAGCGGTAGTAAGTGGATGGAATCAGTATGCCGTGACCTGGAAATTTCCACTAAATCAAACCGAGTCGATATCGGTGTACGCGTCGAGCTTCCTGCTGCAGTTTTTGCTCATCTCACCGACGAGCTTTACGAAAGCAAAATCGTATACCGCACTGAAAAATACGGCGATAAAGTCCGCACATTCTGTATGAATCCCAAGGGCTCTGTTGTTAACGAAAACACCAACGGCATTATTACCGTAAACGGCCACAGCTACGAGGACCCTGCAAAGCAGACTGACAACACTAACTTCGCCCTTCTCGTTGCTAAACATTTCTCAGAGCCTTTCAAAGACTCCAACGGATACGGCGAATCAATAGCAAGACTGAGCAATATGCTCGGTGGCGGTGTTATTGTTCAGCGCTTCGGCGACCTTATCAGAGGACGCCGTTCAACCCCAAGCCGTATTGAAGAAGCTTTCATCACGCCCACACTCAATGCTACCCCAGGCGACCTGAGCCTTGTTCTGCCCAAGAGAATCCTTGACGGCATCATAGAGATGATTTATGCTCTTGACAAAGTTGCCCCCGGTACAGCCAACGAAGACACTCTCCTTTATGGCGTTGAGGTCAAGTTCTACAATATGGAGGTTGAGGTTGACGAAAACTTAGAGTCAAAGCACAAAGGCTTATACATCATCGGTGACGGCAGCGGTATCACCCACTCTCTTTCACACGCATCTGCAAGCGGTGTACATGTCGCACGCAATATTACAAATAAATAAGGATACTTTCAGACGAACTGCAATCAAACCTTGCAGTTCGTTTTTGTGCACACTAAATGTAAACAAAAAACAACAATATTCAAATTTCCTTGACTGTTATGTTAATAACAGCTATAATTTATGATGTATGATTAAAAATAAAAAAGGAGCTGACTAGTATGAACAAGAACTATACCGTAAAATTCAAATACGGCAACGAGATTATTACATCTAAAGAAAAAGAAAACGACTTCTACCGTCTTGAAATCGAAAACACCGATGGCAGATACGCAGTTACCCTTGTACCAAAAAAGAACTTTGAAATGGTAGATTTCTATGCTGAAATGCCTTTCAACTTCAAAAAAGGCGACAAATTCTTCGGTGCAGGTTATCAGTCATGGACTAAGTCAAAAGAATGGACTGCTGATGAAATTATGCCCGGTACCATCAAACTTGCAAACATCTCAGAATACACCAAGGACCTTGCAAGAAAGACAAGCGACGAGTGGATTGTAAACTACTCATACAAGCCCGGCGAATTCCACAGCCATTGCTATACATACGTTAAGCGCGGTGACACTGTTAAACTTTGGGGTTCACTCAGCGAAAAGACAGGTTACACAATCTTTAAGGTTAAGATGAATGAAGGCCGTTTCTACTTCACAAAGGACCTTCTCGGCAAGGTTGTATCCGAACCTCTCAAAATTTTTGATATCGTTTACTTCGAGGGCGACTATGAAGAAGTATTTGATAAGTACTTCGCTATGTGGAAAATGCCCGAAACAAGACACGGCATGATGAGTGGTTACACATCATGGTATAACTACTTCCAGAACATCACAGAAGATATCATTATCCGCGACCTTAACGGCCTTGATCCCTATAAAGATCAGGTTAACATTTTCCAGATCGACGACGGTTATGAAACATATATCGGTGACTGGCTTGATCCCAACCCCTCAAAATTCCCCAAGGGTATGAAATATATTGCTGATGAAATCCACAAGAAGGGTTACAAGGCAGGTATCTGGCTCGCTCCCTTCAACTGCCAGAAGATTTCACGTATGGCTAAAGAGCATCCCGATTGGCTCATCAAACACGAAAACGGCAAGCCTATGGTTGGCTGTATCGCTTGGGGTGGTGCTTACACATTCGATATCTACAACGAAGAAGTAAGAGCATACCTCAAAAAAGTTTTCGACGTTGTACTCAACGAGTGGGGCTATGATATGGTTAAGCTCGACTTCCTTTACAGCCAGTGTATCAAACCCCGTCACGGCAAGAGCCGCGGTGAAATTATGTGCGACGCTATGGAATTCCTTCGTGAGTGTGTAGGCGACAAGCTCTTCCTCGGTTGTGGCGTGCCTATGGGTCCCGCTATGGGTATCTGCGATGCCTGCCGCATCAGCTGTGACGTTGACCTTACATACAAAGGCAAGTTCTACAGCCGTATTCAGGTAAGTAACGAAATGCTCAATGCAAGAAGTGCTATCAACAACTCCATCTTCCGTCGCCATATGAACGGCAGAGTATGGATGAACGACCCCGACGTATTCTTCCTGAGAAAGAACAACCTCAAGTTCACAGACGAACAGAAATATCTTCTCGGTAAAATCAACAACCTCTGCGGTAACGTTCTCTTCGTATCAGATAACGCAGGCGACTACGACAGTGTTGCATCAACTCTTGTCAAGAAATTCTTCAACAAGACCGACGAAAAGATTATCACAGCCGAATATCTCAACAAGTCCGATATCAAGCTTG
>JAZTWC010000050.1:0-54692 GCA_045635665.1 Acutalibacteraceae bacterium | reverse complement strand
ATAACAACTTTCTTTGCACCTGCTTCGATGTGAGCAGCAGCCTTATCCTTTGAGCAGAAGAAACCTGTGCATTCGAGAACTACGTCAACACCGATTTCGCCCCAGGGAAGTTCTGCGGGATTGGGTTTAGCATAGATGATGATTTCCTTGCCGTCAACTGTGATTGAGTTTTCACCAGCTTCTACAGTGTGACCGTCGTATCTGCCCTGAGCAGTATCGTACTTGAGAAGGTGAGCAAGCATCTTGGGGCTTGTGAGGTCGTTGATAGCAACAACTTCATAACCTTCAGCGTCGAACATCTGACGGAAAGCAAGACGACCGATACGGCCGAAACCATTAATAGCAACTTTTACTGACATAATTTTTTCCTCCAATAATTAAATTGAAAATTTAAAAAATCTACCCTAATATAATATCCCATTTCGTCGGGATTTTCAACCTTTTTATTGATTTTTTACCAAATATTTAAAATTTTGTTATTCTCTACAAAATAGGCAAAATTCACAAGCTAAACTGTGCAATACTAACTAAAACGAAACCTCATTCTGCTCGTCAAGACTAAGGTAAAAGCTTGGCAGAAACTCTTTCATAAATACATCAGCTTCAGGCATAGCCATTTTCTTAAGGGAAGCTTCGGTGCTTTCCAGGGCTTTGCCGAATTCATTATTACCTGCATTCTTTTCTTCTATGCACTTGATGAGAGCTGAAAGTTTATCGGCAGCTTTGACTATTTTCCACAGGTACTCGTCTTCATCCTTTTTGAAAAAGGCGCTTTCATAGTATCCGGCAATATCTTCCGGGAGCATAGAGAGAAGTTTCTTTCCAGCCTTATCTTCCACCTGCTGAAAGGCTTCGCGCATATCTTCGCTGTAGTATTTGACGGGTGTAGGCATATCACCTGTGATAATTTCTGTCATATCGTGATACAGGCCTAGGTAAGCTGCTCGCTCGGCGTTAAGGTTACCGCCGAAACGGACATTGTTTATTACAGCCAGAGCGTGAGCGATTACAGCCACGTCATTGCTGTGCTCACTGATATTCTCACTGACGGTGTTTCTCATAAGCGCCCAACGGTTGATATATTTCATCCTTGAGTGCATTGCAAAAAAATGGTTGCTCATTTAGTTTTCTCCTTAATTTAAAATTCTTGCAATCGAAGATTGCATATCGAGTTTGCTTTAGCAAACATATCGAGCTGTCTCAGACAGCATATCGAGTTGCCCTAGGCAACATATCGACTCTGCGCAGACTATCAGGCATTACCCTATTTCAGTTTTGTCAGGATACTCAATAGGTACTCCTACATTCATAATTCATAATTATAAAGCGCTCGCTGCATCGTCACCGAAGCGCCACCTGTGGTGGATAAAGCGAGGTGAGGATGGCGCAGTGGTCAAAATTCATCGGCGCTCCAAGCCGCAATGAATTTTGGGGAACCACAAGAGAATGGGCGTTACTTTTCCTATCGCGGAAAAGTAACCAAAACGCGATGATGCTATTTATCTTTCGCTATTTTCTTCGAAATAGTATAGTCACTCGGCACTCCTGCCGCAATAGTAAACGGATCATCCTTAGTGGGATCCCAGAGATAAAGATAAGCTACGCCTGTCTGTTTGCCGTACCAGGTCTTATAGGGATGGATTATATAAAACAGCCCGCCTGTAAGATATTCCATACCTTTTGCACCGTTGGCGGCGTACCAACCGTAGATGCCCGTATCTTTGTCGTATCTGCCGTCCTGATAAAGAGTCAGCACTTTCTGCACATCTTTTTTCTCCTGATTTTTGAGAGCTTTATTTTCAGGCTTGATATCACCGTCAACAATAAACAGATTATAGTCGGGGAAGTTTTCTTTCTTAGTGGTATAAACGTTGAGGAACCAGAGATTAAGCTCTTCAAAATATGTCATAGTCTGCACACCGTAGTTGGTGTTGCCCGTGTAAACAAAGAATTTGCCGTGGATTTTATCAGGGCCGATGTGATGGACTTTATCGTATCTCAGAGGTTGTCCGTACTTATCCCACCAACCCGTTACGTCATATTGAACGAGCACCTGATAGTCATTGTCAGTTCTTTCTATCTGGGGTGTAGTACCGCAGGAAATTGTCAGATAGTGACCCGTACCCGTTTCAAAGGAGGGGCCAAAGCACATCGCGTCGGTACCCGATACACCATATCGTCTGGAATAAGTTTTGCCTTGATTTTTAACCTTGGCTGAAAAATCCTTCCACACGTGAGTCAGATGCACTGTACGGATAAGACCTCCCTTTACAGCATCGACACCCATTTCATTGAGCTTGTCCACATCAATAATTGCAAGATACAAGGCCTTTTTGCCCTCAGGATTAAGGGAAGCGTAGACTTTGCCGTCTTTTGGATTGAAGCAGATATCACCAAGGTGACCCTCTATACCTATAATACTGCCAACAGCATTGCCCTCCATATCACACTTGACAAATGTATTGGTGTATGAGTAGTAGGCGTAGCCTTTGTCCTGATCAATAGCCATACCCTGACAGTGTTTGATATCCCAGGAGCCGCCGCTTGCAAGAGACAATGGAAAATAGTCGATAACAGTGAAGTTTTCAATCTCGACCTCAGTTACCTGGGCAGTTGTCACCTCTGTGGTAGTAGTCGGTGGCAGAGTTGTTGTAACGACCTTGGTTGTAGTGGGTTTCTTTGTGGTGGTAACCTCTTTGGTTGTCGTCTGCGTGGTGCTCTCAGCTGTTGTCGCACCCACAAAAGGCGCAAGGGCATCTCCTGACCCGATAAATGTCAGGCTGATATAGCCGAAAGACACCAGTGCCAGGATACATATAAATATGAGAGATACATTTTGCAGTATTTTTTTCATTGAGGTCGTTTCCTTTAACATTTGTTAATGCAACTTCGTTGCATTTCATGGCGACAGCCATTTCATAACCCTTGGGTTATTTCATGCACAAAGTGCATTTCATTCATAATTAAATTGAGCTCGCCACTTACACTCATAATTTGCAAAAAGCGGCCGCAGATAAGCGACCGCCTTAACAGCTGAAACTGAATCAGATAATGTCGCCTTCCATGCCGGGTGTGCATGAAGCAGCGTTGCTTTCATCTGTATCGATATGCATAGCAAGAGCATATGAGGGGCTTACTCTTACGATAACATCGCCGAAAATAAGAGCTCTGCCGTCGCTGTCAGCCTTAACTGATACGATCTGCTTGTCAACAAGACCGTATTTTTCAGCATCTGCAGGTGTCATATGGATATGTCTCTTAGCAATGATAACACCGTCGTTGAGTTCAACCTCACCCTTAGGACCAACAAGCTTACAACCGCCACTGCCTTCAAGGTCTCCTGACTCACGGATGGGAGCCTTTACACCGATTGAGCGTGCATCGCCTGCACTGAGCTCAACCTGAGTTTCGGGGCGTACGGGGCCAAGGATTGATACTGCAGGGAAGCTGCCCTTAGGTCCGATAACCTGTACTCTTTCTTCGCAAGCGTACTGACCGGGCTGTGAAAGGTCTTTTTTATTTGTAAGTTCATAGCCTTCACCGAAAAGGATATCAAGCACTCTGCGGCTAACGTGGATATGTCTTGCTGATGTTTCAATTAAAACAGGTCTGTTCATATTATTGTCCTCCAAAAACAAATATAATTAAATTTACATAGAATATTCTACAACAAAATTCCCACAATTGCAACACAGATTTTTGTTTTTAACAAGATATTTTTTCTTTTTTTATTCCATCTGCTTTATTGTTGCAATAAAAAAGGACACTCCGATGAGTGTCCTTAAGTTTTATCAGAGTTTGAGGAATTCGGGAATCCAACCGCCGAATAAGTCGGTAAGTCTGCCGAGGAACCACATGAAACTGCTGAAGCCCTTTCCGAAGAAGCCGGGAACAATCTGTGATTCAGTGAGATTCTGCCATCTGAATGTGATTGAGGTGCCATTCTGGCAGAATGAATCAAGAGGCATATTCTCTGTTGTCATAACAGGCACGAAGCCTGCTTCTTCCATAGCTACAGCTACAAGATCAGATACTTCCTGTGTATCAAATGTGAGAGTTGCTTCTACTCTGAGCTCATCAGCAGGTCTGAAACTTCTGAGTTCACCGGGAATAAAACCTGTGCACCACCAGTATCTGTCAACTTCACGCTTGAATTCAAGCTTGTAATCTTCGTCTGCATCGCCTTCGTTCTGCTGACGATATAAGCCCATATCCATTACAGGCCAATATTTTTCTTTTGCGCAAGCATATAAAGTAAAGTCGTTTCTATCAAAACCCCAGTCTTTTCTGTGATAAAGGCCGAGTTCACATCCGATGAACTCACCGTAATGACCCTTCCAGAACTCAAACATAAATTCCTGACCGTCATACTTATAGAACATTCTTAAGTGGTCATATTCCATACTTACCATAGGTGCGCAATAGTCATAGAACTTAGCGAAACCGAAGTACTTCTGCCATGATGCTTTGTCATCGTTGTAATAGAAGCCACCGTATGTAGGAGTATATCTGTAAGAGATGATGGGGTACTTGCTGAGCAATGTGCTTATAACACCGTCGGGAGAAACTCTTACAGGGTATGTAGCTGAAACTTCTTCATCGCCAACAGTAGTCTTAGCGATAATGTCAACTTCACCTTCACTGATAGCGGTTACAACACCTGCATCGTTAACTGTTGCGATGCTCTCGTCTGTTGAGTACCACTCGATCTGAGGCTGAAGCAAGAGACCGTCAACTTCTGCTTCGAGCTGAACACGTTCATCAATAGCTGCACCGAGACGGTCGGCTGAGATTATAATCTCATACTCATCTGCTGCAGAGGATACCATCATAGTCAGAGACATAATGATGATTAAAAATGCGGGGAATAAAATTTTACTCATTACTCTTTTCATATAGTAATACCTCCTTGGATTTGTTAGTTATAATAACATTTTATTTAAAATAAAGCAATATCTAATATTATTTTTATATAAATATTAACACCTTGTTAAATATTTGAGCCGTTCTTGTATGTATGATAATGATATGAATATGTGTTCCGGAGAAGATTTTATGAGTAATGAACTTGACATATTAAAAAATGAATGTATCAGCTGTGACAAATGCCCTTTGCACACCGGAAGAACAAATATGGTTTTTGGTGTGGGTAACGCTCAGGCTAAGATAATGTTTGTCGGCGAAGGACCCGGCGAGCAGGAGGATCTGCAAGGCGAGCCATTTGTAGGTAAAAGCGGACAGCTTCTCGACAAATATCTCTCCCTCATCGACCTTGACAGAAAAGACAATATCTATATCGCCAACATCGTCAAATGCCGTCCGCCTATGAACCGTGATCCCAAACCTGAAGAGCAGGATGTCTGTATTGAGTATCTCCGTCAGCAAGTAAAGCTCATCAAGCCCCGCATTATAGTCTGTCTCGGCAGAATTGCGGCACAAAAGCTCATATCACCCGATTTCCGCGTGACGGCTCAGCACGGTGAGTTTATCGAAAAAGGCGGTATGCTCTTTATGGGTACATTCCACCCTTCGGCACTGCTTCGTCAGGAAAGCAACAAACCTCTCGCACTCGAAGATTTTCAGAAGCTACGCGACAAAATTAAAGAGGAAAATCTCTTATGAAACGCGTTATAGTCATTGGCTGTCCCGGCAGCGGTAAAACAACCTTAGCAAAAGCACTTGCAGACAAGACGGGTCTGCCTCTTATACATCTTGATAAAATTCAGTGGCAAGGCGACTGGCAATGCATACGGGGTGAAGACTTCGACAGAATACTCGTAGAAGAAATGAAAAGACCGCAATGGATTATCGACGGCAACTACAATCGCACCATAAAAATGAGACTGAGCTACTGTGATACGGTGATTTATCTTGACTACCCGACCCGAGTGAGCTTTTTCGGTGCAATGAAGCGTGTAATCAAAAATTACGGCAGGGTACGCGAGGATATGGGTGGCAATTGTAAGGAAAAATTTGATCCCGCCTTCTTCTGGTTTATTGCAACTTTCAATATGAAGAACCGCAAAAAATATCACCGTATGCTCAGAGACTGCGGTGAAAAAAATATAGTCATCCTCAAAAGCAGACGGGATGCAGACAAATTTATAGCAAATATTTAAAGGTGCAGTTTGAACTGCACCTTATTTTTATGATATGAGAGTCATAAAGTACCCTGCCGTTTCCTCGGGTGTGGTATCGATTTTGTCTTTTACGCTCCATTTTATAACTGCCGCAAAACTCTTGGTTAGGTGATTGATAAGAAAGTCACGGGGCACATCTTTGATGAAATCCTCCAGATGCATACTGAAAAGCTCTCGGAGATAATCCTCAATATACCCCATAAAAAGCTCGGCACTTTCACAGCAAAGAAGACCCTTGATATCTTTTTTGTGATTTTCAAGATGCCATAATATATGAGCTAGCTTTTCCTGAAGATTATGTGTCTGACCGGGATAGTCGCATATTTCACCCTTGAATATATGCTCGAAAATATCACTGCAGATTGCTTTGAGCAGCGCATCTTTTGTTTCAAAGTGAGCATAGAATGTGCTTCTGCCCACATCGGCTTTATCAATGATATCCTGCACGGTTATGTTTTCATATCTGTTATGCTCTAAGAGCTCTCTGAAAGAGTCGAATATAGCCTGTCTTGTTTTTCGTTGTCTTCTGTCCATAAATTTTCCACACAAATTTAAGCAGATGTTCAGTATCTTACATCTGCAATAAATTATTTATTGTGTTTTCACCTGCCAAAGTATAAAATATTATCGAACAATATGTTCTGTATCATATTTATTGTATTGTATAATATTATCTGTGTCAAGGGAGAATCCTATGAAAAGCGAAAAAAATATACTCATAGCCTTTTTGCTCAATCTCTTTTTTGCTGTCTTTGAGTTTGTGGGGGGTATCTTAACGGGAAGTGTTGCTATTTTGTCTGACGCTTTGCACGATATAGGCGACGCTCTGAGTATAGGCTTAGCTTTTATTTTTGAAAAGAAAAGCAAAAGGCACCCCGATGAGGTTTACACCTACGGCTACGGCAGATATTCAGTTATAGGCGGACTTATCACAACTATCGTGCTTATTATCGGCTCGGTACTGGTTATAACTCAGGCTGCGGGCAGACTCATCAACCCTGTGGAAATCAACTATGACGGTATGATAATCTTCGCTCTTATGGGGGTGTCAGTCAACTTTGCGGCGGCATACATCACCCGTCACGGTGACTCGTTAAATCAGAAAGCTGTTAATCTGCATATGCTTGAAGATGTCCTCGGCTGGATAACCGTGTTAATCGGTGCTATAGTGATGAGATTCACTGACCTTTATATCATTGATCCCCTTATGTCGGTGGCAGTTGCAGTTTTCATACTCATCAATGCTATGAAAAATATTAAGGCTGTTGTTGAGATTTTCCTTGAAAAAACACCCGATGATATCAGCATAGAAGAGATAAAAAATCACCTGCTTGCCATTGAGGGCGTCGCAGATGTTCACCATATTCACATCAGAAGCTTTGACGGATATAACCATTATGCCCCTATGCATATCGTCACAGACCAAGACCCTCATACCATAAAAGACGCAGTCAGAAAGGAGCTTAAAGACCACGGCATTGTACACGCCACCATTGAAACCGAAAGCAGCTCCGAGGTCTGCCACGAAAAGCACTGCCACACTTTACAGCACACACATCACCATCACTCCCACCATCATCACCACTGACATAAAAAGGGTACCCTCGCCATTTCGGCAGGGTACCCCTTGATTTTTAAATTGTTATCAGTTGTCAAGACCGAGGTTCTTAACCTGAACACCGTATTCCTGCTGGAACTGCATATTAACCTTGTTGATTTCGTCAAGGTTCTTAGCAGCAATGCCCTGATAGCCTGCAAGACCGTTTGTGATGAAGTTGTAAGCACCCTGAACAATGCTCTTAGCATAGTCATTAGCCTGCTTCTTGTATTCGTTGCACTCACCTGTTGTCTTAGCAATCATAGCCTGAGTTGTTTTCTCTGTTTCGAGCTTGATTCTCTCTGACTCTTCTCTTGCCATTCTTGTGATGTTGTGCTCTTTAACGAGTTCTGCAGCGTGGTTGTTTGCTCTTGCGATGATAGCTTCAGCGTCAGCCTGAGCCTTTTTAACTACGTCGTTATAGTACTGCTGTGACTTTGCAGTTGTCTCATTCTTGTAGTTGTGTGCATCGTTAACAAGCTTGTCAGCCTTTGTGTTAGCTTCTGAGATGATGCGAGCTTCTCTTTCGATGATGTCCTTTGACTTGATGAACTCATCGGGGAACTTTTCCTGCATGAACTGAACAAGTGTGTCAACGTCGTGGCCGTTAACAACTCTCTTTGTCTTTGAGAAGAAGAACTTCTTTGCGTTTGAAACATAAAGTGACATCTGCTCAACTAACTGTTCAAAGTCGAGATCCTTCCACTTTTCTTCAGCTGCTGCGGGATCGTAGGGACCGAATTCACGGATTTCCTCATACTCCTCTTCTTCATAAGCTTCATCAATATAATCTTCTGTACCTTCTACGTCTTCTACTTCGAGATCTTCGATATCGTAAGTTGCCATATCTAAATCATCCTTTCATTAATTTATCAATTATTTCTTTTGATACTTCTTTTGGTATAAAGGGTGTAACATCACCGCCGAGAGCGCAAACCTGTTTGATAACACTTGAGCTGAGGAACATGTTTTCACTGCAAGCAGGGATAAATACAGTTTCAACCTCACTGTTAAGTTTTTTGTTGATAAGAGCCTGCTGAAATTCATCTTCAAAGTCAGATACAGCTCTCAGACCCTTAACAACTGCGATTGCGTTCTTCTGTCTTACATAATCTGCCAGCAGACCCATATAAGAGTCAACAGTCACATTAGGCAGATCTTCTGTACACTTTCTGACAAGCTCCACTCTCTCTTCAACTGTAAAAGCGTGGGTACCTGCTTTACGGTGGTTTGACATTACAACCACTGTAACTTCGTCAAAAAGCTTCGCACTTCTTTTAATTATATCGAGGTGACCTATTGTAATAGGATCAAAGCTACCCGGATATATGGCAACTTTTGCCTTCATGATTATGCCTCCTCATCTGCGAATCTGTAAAGGAACAAACCGGTTTTGCCGTATCTGTATTTTTTCTGAAGTCTGAAAGTACCTGCTACCTCGGGGAGCTCGTCTTTATAAGGAGCCTCGCAAATAATAACGCCGCCTTCATTCATAACCTCATAAACCTTATCCAGAGCCGCTTCAAGTATACCCTTTGAATAGGGCGGATCGAGAAGTGCAATATCGTATTTCTCAGTTCTTCTTGAAAGAAAGCTGAGAGCATCGCTCTGTACAACAACAGCCTTTTTGCTGAAGCCTGTGTGCTCAAGATTCTGCCTGATTACTTCCACGCTCTTTCTTGACATATCAACTATAACTGCACTGTCTGCACCTCTTGAAAGTGCTTCGATTGCAAGCTGACCTGAGCCACCGAATAAATCAAGAACTTTTCTGCCTTCAATTTCAAACTGAATAATACTGAAAAGTGCCTCTTTAACTATGTCAGTAGTAGGTCTTACATCATCACCTTCAAGTGTGATAAGCTTTCTGCCTCTTGCAGAGCCTGTGATAACTCTCATGCCTGAAACCTCCTTGACATAATCATTGATAATACATTATCACATTTTTTCATAAAAAAATCAACACTATTTGCCTATTTTCTACTTTTTTACTTAAAATTACTATGCATAAATGTTCATTTTTTCCTAAATTTACAAGTTTTTCGCTTGTTTTTATTCCAAATTAGCTTTAACAGCTACTTCTTTTCTGCCGTGATTATAGAGCTTGCGGTTGTCAAGAGCCCACTGTCTACCTGTAAACTCTCCGACACTTACCTCTGATACAGCTGAGGTGATCTCGTATATAGTTGCATCAAGCTTGTCAAGCTGACTTAAAATTTCCGCTTCAAGGAACATAGGTCTCACAGCTGCACCGAAATCCGGTTCGCCGTGATGTGAGATAACCATATGCTGAAGTAACATAGCCTTTTCAGGATTGATGCCGAGCTCTCTTGCCTTGCTTTCGATTTTCATAGCACCCATAACAAGGTGGCCTAAGAGCTCACCCTTTACACTGTAACCTGCTGCAAGACCTGCCGAGCTGATATCAAACTCATCAATTTTGCAAAGGTCGTGTACAATAATGCCGCACATAAGAAGATCTTTGTCAACAGCGGGATAGATGCCGCATATACTCTCTGCAATCTTGATAATAGAAAGTGTGTGGTAAAGAAGACCGCCTCTGATCGCGTGATGAAGCTTAAAAGCCGCAGGCCAAAAGAGAAGCTTGTCTTCGTTATCCTTCACAAGAGCATATGTAAGCTGCTTTAAGTCTTCGTCTTTAACCGAAGCTATGACATTCATAATCTGACCGAGCATCATTTCCCCGCTGTATTCGGCTGTGGGTACAAAGTCTGAAACCTGCACACCATCGCTTTCGTTGACGGGTCTGATTTTATCTATACGAAGCTGATCGTTACCATTGAACTGAGTAACACTGCCTCGGATTTTAACAAGGTCGCCTGCCTGATATGTGCCGTGTGCAAGCTCACTGTAGTCCCAGAGCTTACCATTGATTTCACCGTCATGGTTGCACAAAACCATATCAAGGTACGCCGCACCTTTGATGTTAGCTTTTTTATCTGCTGTTTTGACAAGCCAGAAGCTGTCGTTCATATTGTTCATAGTATTTCCTCCTTAATATCTCGCACCGTCAGGTGCATATCGAGTTGCGTAGCAACATATCGAGTGCGAAGCACATATCGAGTTGTCGCAGACAATATATCGACTTTTCACCGGAACACGGCATAACCTGTCCCAAAATTAATTATTCATTCAGCAAAGCTTAGCCTTGCATTTTTTCGCTCGCCGCGTGGCGTTACTTTTCCTAGCGTGGAAAAGTAACCAAAACACGCTGTTATTTATCCAAACCCTTTCCCTACAACCTGCCCCGCATCACATATAACAGTGAAAGCTTCAGGGTCTTTGTCAGATGTAAGGCGTAAAATTTCTCTTATCTGTATTTTCTTTACTGCACAAAGTATAAGATTTTTATCCTGCCCTGTGTAGCCACCCCTAACGGGTATGACACTTGCACCTCTGCCGATTTCAAGCAAAATCGCAGACAACAGCAGGTCTTTTTTAGTTGTGATGATAAATATAAGTTTTGTGTGCTCTCTGCCATAAAGGACAAAGTCTATAGCCTTTGCCGATATAAATATGACAATGACTGCATACATTATACTCTCTATTTTGCCGTACACCGCAAAGGAAAGACCGATAACCGCAAGGTCAGCCAGAAGCATAATGTTACCCACGGAAATATCGGGTCGCCTTTTTCTTATGAGCATAGCAACTATATCTGTACCGCCCGTCGTGGCACCTGTAAGAAACACGATAGCCAGACCCGTACCCGACAAAACACCGCAAAAGATACAGCTCAGGAGCATATCTCCCTTATATGGCGGTATGATGTAAGCACCAAGGTCAATGAGAGTTGTGAATATAACTGTGCTAACCATAGTCTTTATGACAAACTTAATTCTCAGATATCGCAGTGCCAAGGCAAACAAAGGAATATTCAGCACTAGCATAACAGCACCGATTGGAAGTGAAAACAGATAGTTGGCAACAGTACCGATACCCGTAAGACCGCCTTGTACGATATTATTAGGTGCCGAAAACATATTAACCGACACGCTGAATATTGCCGAACCCGACACTACTAAAAGTAAATCCCACAACACAGCTTTTATCTTCATAAACTCACCTCAAAGGCGAGGAAGTTTACTCTGATACGATTATATCAAACAGCTCCGTGAGTCTCTCTTTTTCGCCATTGAGATAGAGGTATCCGAAAAGTGCTTCAAGACCCGTTGCGTAGTGGTAATCGCCCTCGCTTGCATTTTTTGCTTTGTGGTTAGTATGGGCATTTCTTCCGCGCTTGAATACACCGATTTCTTCTTCTGTAAGTATTGGCATAATTTTTTGCACCGCAGCTGCCTGAGCTGAAGCTTTCACCATTGTGGTTGCCTCTTTGTGAAGCTTATTTACGGGGCGGTTTGCCTGACAGACAAGTCGCTCCCTTACGAATAAATCAAAGACGGTATCACCCACAAAAGCAAGGTTCAGGGGGCTGAGTGTTTTCACATTAACATCTGAATCTAAAAATCTTTCCATTATTTGTTCCTTTTCATTCTCGCACCGCAAGGTATATCGTGTTGCCGAAGGCAACATATCGCATCTGCGAAGCAGATATTATTGTCCTCGCCGGACAGGCATTCTTTTTCCTGTCGCGGAAAAAGAATCAAAAACGCGATGATATTTTAATCTACAAACTCGAACTCGAAGTCATAGACACTTACAATATCGCCCTCTTGTATACCTTTTTCACGAAGGGCATCTATGATACCACTTGAAATGAGTACTCTCTGAAAATACTGCAGTGACTCATAGTCATCAAGGTCAGTACGGCAAAGAATCTTGATAAGGAAGGGAGCCTCAACGATGTATACATCGTCTTCAACTGTAATCTCAAAGCCTGTATTCTGTTTGGCGAGAAGTGTCTCAAGGGGAATCTCTTCGCTTTCATATCTGCGTACGGGAGGAAGAGTGCTGAGCTTTGCTGCAACAGCATCGATTACTTCCTTTGTACCCTCAACAATGGGAGCGCACATTTCAAAGTATTGATAGCCTTTTTCTTCGATGTATTTTCTGAAGGTCTCTCTCTGCTCATCGGTTGCAAGGTCGATTTTGTTAGCCGCAACAATCTGAGGTCTCTCTGCAAGCTCAGGATTGAATCTCTCAAGCTCGAGGTTGATTTTCTCGAAGTCTTCAATGGGGTCTCTACCCTCACTGCCTGCAACGTCAACAATATGAACAAGCATACGGCAACGGTCAACATGTCTGAGAAAAGCGTGTCCGAGACCTACACCCTCACTTGCGCCCTCGATAAGACCGGGGATATCAGCAATGACGAATGAGTTGCCCTCACCCATTGATACCACACCGAGTACGGGGGTAATAGTGGTGAAATGGTAGTCAGCGATAATAGGCTTTGCCTGGCTGACAACTGAAATGAAGCTACTCTTACCAACATTCGGAAAGCCTAAAAGACCCACATCAGCAAGAAGCTTCAGCTCAAGGACTACTTCCCACTCTTCACCGGGGGTACCGCCCTTGGCAAAACGGGGAGTTTGTCTTGTGGGTGTGGCAAAGTGGCTGTTACCCCAACCGCCTCTGCCGCCTTTTGCAGCGATATAGCGGTCATCATCTGACATATCGGCCATAAGGGCACCGCTTTCTTTTTCTTTTATAACAGTACCTCTTGGCACCTTAATGATAAGGTCTTCGGCTTTTTTGCCGTTACGTCTGCCACCCTGACCGTCCATGCCGTTGGGAGCTTTATATTTTCTCTTATATTTGAAATCTGCAAGAGTTGAAAGGTTATCGTCGACAACAAAGATGATGTCGCCACCCTTACCGCCGTCACCGCCGTCGGGACCGCCTGAAGCCACATATTTTTCGCGATGGAATGCGACTGCACCGTTACCGCCGTCGCCTGCTTTGATTTTAATCACGGCTTTATCAATAAACATTGTTTTGCCTCCTTTTTACACATACTTTGGCATAATCAATTTATTATACTATATAAAGATAAAAAATGCAAATGTTTTTGTTGTAGGCGGGGAAGTTTCTGCATAAGGCGGGAGCCGCCAAACTACCCGCCTGCACAGACTGCAAAAAAACCGTCGAAAATCCGACGGTTCAGTAATATTACAGTTTTTCCCTCTCAAGACCTCTGAACATCTTAACAAGCACTACAACTGCAATAGTTGCAAGTATAATCTCAGCAACAGTCTGCGCCCAGGCAAGACCGTAAAGCGGAAAAATCGCACCGAGAATGTAAAGAAGCGGAATCTCAAAAATAATCTTTCTGAGTATAGCGAACACAAGAGCTTTTTTACCCATACCGCAGGACTGGAAAACACCTACTGCCATAAAGTCCATACAGATAAAGGGCAGACATATGCACATACCTTGCAGGAATTTTGAAGAATAATCCACAACGGTCTGTGTGTCGATGAAGAAGCCTGCAACTTGCTTGGAGAAAATAAAATAAAGCACAGTTACAACACTCATCAGACCGAGAACTATCTTGGTTGTAAAGGTCAGAAACGCTTTCATTCTGGGATAATTTTTAGCTGTATAGTTATAACCGATAAGAGGCATTATGCCCTGAGATATGCCCAGTGCCACCTGCAAAGGTATCATATTTACCTTGTGAGCAATACCCATAGCGGCAACGGCATCTGAGCCGAAGCCTGCGGTGAAATTGTTGAGTATAGTCATACCCGTTACATTGAGAAGATTCTGAATAGCTGACGGTATACCAACTGCGGCAATGCCTAAAATTACTTTCTTTCTCTTTGATACCATATTGGGCTTGATGCAAACGAAGGTTGTCTTTCTCTTGACTATAGTCAGAACGATAAAATATGTGAAAGCAAAACAGTTTGAAATAAATGTTGCAAGACCTGCACCTGCCGCACCCATACCAAGGCCCCAGGGCATTATGAATATGGGGTCGAGTATAATATTGAGTATACAACCACTCATTGTACCGATGCTTGCGTGAAGGGATGCGCCCTCGGAACGCACCATATACGCCATAACAACATTGAGAATTGAGGGTACAGCACCACAGCTTACTGTCCACAGAAGATAACCTGCGGTAGCTTGTCTGGTGGTATCGTCTGCACCTAAAAGTGTCAGGGCAGGATTTTTGAAAACAGTGAACAGTACCGAATATAAAAGAGCACAGACAAGAGCACAGTAAAAACCCGTAGCTGAGCTTTTCTTTGCGGTTTCGTAATCTTTGATACCCAAGGCTCTGCTCATCATACTCGATGAACCAACACCGAAAAGATTGTTGACGGCGTTGAATGCAAGAAGCACGGGAGCTGCTAGGGTTACGGCAGCATTTTGCACAGGGTCATTGAGCATGCCGACAAAAAATGTATCTGCAAGATTATATATAACCATAACCAAAGAGCTTATAACCGTTGGCACTGACATCTGCATAACAGCCTTTGGTATAGGCATCGTTTCAAAGAGCTCGGTTTTAGCCGAATTGCTCATAAAAACATCTCCTTTTATTGAAAGTCCGCTGAAAATTATAGCAACTGTGGGCGGTTTTGTCAAATGTACGCGGGAAAGTTTGCGGTAAAGGTGGGAAGGCGGCTCCATATCAGAACTGCGTTCGGGTCGGCTACAACCGTAGCCGTAAATCGCGACGCGATTTAATGGAGCCACCGCCCACCTCTTGCACTCACTCCCCCGCGTACCAATAAAAAAACTGCACTTTTTCGCTTTAACCTCTTGAAACTGCGACTATTTAATTGTATAATATATAATTATTTCGAAAAACACAGGAGAACCCCAAATGAAAACCTATCGCAGAGCAGGTGTCCTGATGCACATAACCTCTTTGCCCGGCAAATACGGCATTGGTGTTATGGGCGAAGATGCCCGCAGATTTATAGATGGGCTTTGTGAAATGAACTTCAGATATTGGCAGGTGTTACCCCTTAATCCTACGGATGACAGTGGCTCACCCTACTGCTCATACAGTGCCTTTGCCGGTAACATTTCACTTATCGACCCCGACTCACTCCGTGAAAAAGGCTTCGTCACCGATGCCGACATAAAAGGGTGTGAGTATGATGGCAGTATCTACTGCACAAATTATGAATTTGCCTATAAAACACGAATGGCTCTTCTTAAGAAAGCCTTTACTAATATCGACAGTGATACAGCTGCCCTCATCAGAATTTTCAGAGAGCAGAATGTATGGGCAGAAGATTACGCTTACTTTATGGCACTTCGTGATTTTTATAACGAAAAGCCCTGGTGGCAATGGGATGAAAAACACGCCCGTTACTCCGAGGCGCAGAAGTGCAAGGGCGACTTTGCTGAGCCTATCGCATTTTATGTTTTCACTCAGTATATTTTCTTCACTCAGTGGAGAAGTCTCAAGGAATACGCCAACTCAAAGAATGTATTTATCCTTGGCGATATGCCCATATATGTCAGCCGTGACAGCTCTGACGTGTGGAGTGATGTTTCACTCTTTGAGATAAACGAAAAGTCACTTGCACCTACTCACGTGGCAGGTGTACCGCCTGACTACTTTTCTGAAGACGGTCAGCTCTGGGGCAATCCACTTTATAATTGGAAGAAGATGAAAGATACAGGCTACAAGTGGTGGATACACAGACTCGAGTGCTCGCTCAAGCTTTATGACAGAGTAAGAATTGACCACTTCAGAGCATTTGCATCTTATTGGTCAGTACCCGCCGAGAGCAAAACTGCTAAGACAGGTGAGTGGCTTGAAGGTCCCGGCATGAGCCTTTTTGATGCAGTAAAAGAAGCTCTCCCCGAGGCTGATATTATTGCTGAAGACCTTGGCACTTTCGGCGAGGATGTAATCAAGCTCCTTGAAGATACCAACTTCCCGGGTATGAGAGTAATTCAGTTCGGCTTTGACCCTATGGGCGACAGCACTCATTTACCTCATAACTATCCTAAAAATTCCGTTGCTTATGTCGGCACCCATGACAACAACACTATCCTCGGTTGGCTGTGGGATGCAAATCCTGATGAGAGAGCATATGCTCTTCGTTATTGCTGTTTCGGCGGTAACAACTGGGGTGACGGCGGACCTTACAGTGGCTCTTGCAGAGCGGTAATCGAAACTGTATGGAAAAGTGCAGCTGATACGGCTATAATTGCGGTACAGGATATGTGCGGCTACGGCAAGGATGCAAGAATGAACATCCCCGGCACGTCTGAAGAAAACTGGTCTTTCAGAATCAGCCGTGAAGGCCTTGACTCTATTGATAAAAATTACTATAGAGAGATAAATCATATTTACCGCAGATATTATTAACAGCGCGTTTTTGGTGACTTTTTTGGCGCCAGCAAAAAGTCACGCCTGCCCGGCGAGGGCATATAAACGACACTTAAAACGAAAGGACGATATAAATGTTAGAAATCATCAACCACGGCGTACATCTCGTTAATGGCAGAGAGCTCATTGACGGTACACCTGAAGAACAAAAAGCAAAGCTCGAGTCAATAGGTCTTGAGGCCCGTGACGACAGAAACGGCACTATTGCCTACTCAATTTTGAACTCACACAACACCACTCCCGGTGCTGATAAAATGAGAGTCAAGTTTGACTCACTTATCTCACACGATATCACTTATGTCGGCATCATCCAGACAGCAAGAGCGAGCGGTCTCAAGAAATTCCCTCTGCCCTATGCTATGACAAACTGCCATAACAGCCTTTGCGCTGTAGGCGGTACCATCAACGAAGACGACCACGTTTTCGGCCTGTCAGCTGCTAAAAAATACGGCGGTATCTATGTACCTGCCAACCAGGCAGTTATCCACCAGTATGCAAGAGAAATGATGTCAAAGTGCGGCAATATGCTCCTTGGCTCAGACAGCCACACACGTTACGGCGCTCTCGGTACAATGGGTGTAGGTGAAGGCGGACCCGAGCTTGTAAAACAACTCCTTTCCAACACATGGGATATCACTCCTCCTCAGGTTGTACTCGTATACCTCGAAAATGCTCCCAAGAGAGGTATCGGTCCTCATGACGTAGCTATCGCTCTTTGCGGTGCAGTATTTAAAGATGGTCTTGTTACTAATAAGGTACTTGAATTTGTAGGCCCCGGTGTGAAGAACCTGAGTATGGACTTCCGTATCGGCATCGATGTTATGACAACTGAGACAGCTTGTCTTTCATCAATCTGGGAAACTGACGAAAAGGTTAAGGATTTCTACACTATCCACGGCAGACCCGACGATTACAAGGCTCTCTCGCCTGAAAAGCTTGCATACTACGATATGGCAATCAAAATTGACCTTGCTAAGATGGAAAGTATGATTGCTCTTCCCTTCCACCCCTCAAACGCTTATACTATCCACGAGCTTCAGGCAAATCCCGAAATTCTTCGTGAGGTTGAAAAGGCTGCTAAGGCTCAGTTCGGCGACAAGGTTGATTTCAAGCTTATGGATAAGGTTGTTGACGGCAAGATTATGATTGACCAGGGTGTAATCGCAGGTTGTGCAGGCGGTATGTTTGAAAATATCTGCGAAGCTGCTGCAATCCTTGACGGCAAGAGCACAGGTGACGGTTACTTCAATCTTTCTGTGTATCCCTCAAGTGTGCCTGTTAACCTTGCACTTATCAGAAATGGCGTACAGGGCAAACTCCTTGAAGCAGGTGCAGTATTCAAGCCTTGCTTCTGCGGTCCTTGTTTCGGCGCAGGTGATGTACCCGCTAACAATGGTCTGTCAATCAGACATACAACACGTAACTTTCCCAACAGAGAAGGCAGTAAGCCCGGCGACGGTCAGCTTTCAGGTGTTGCTCTTGTTGACTCACGTTCAATTGCTGCAACAGCTCTTAATAAAGGCGTGCTCACTGCAGCTACAGATGTAGAGATTCCCGAGTATGACAGCACTTATGCTTTCGAGCAGGGCGTATATGAAAAGAGAGTATATCAGGGCTTCGGCAAGGCTGATGAAGAAGCTGAGCTTAAGTTCGGTCCCAACATCACAGACTGGCCCAAAATGTACGCTCTCGAAGATAATCTTCTTGTTAAGCTTGCTTGTGTTATCCACGACGATGTAACAACAACTGATGAGCTTATCCCCTCAGGTGAGACTTCATCATACCGTTCAAATCCTCTTCGTCTTTCTGAGTTTGCTCTCTCACGCCGTGAACCTCTGTATGTACCCCGTGCTAAGGCTGTGGCTGCTGAAGAAGCAAAGAGAAGAGAAAGCAACTCATCAGAAGAAGTTCTGAACATTCTTTCAAAGGTTTGTGCAAATCCCGAAGACACAGCTAATCACACTCAGTTCGGCTCATGTGTATTTGCAAGACGTCCCGGTGACGGCTCAGCGAGAGAGCAGGCAGCATCATGTCAGAAGGTACTCGGCGGTTTTGCTAACATCTGCTATGAGTTTGCCACCAAGCGTTACAGATCAAACTGCATTAACTGGGGTATTCTTCCCTTTACACTTGACAAAGACAGAGAGTTTAACTACAGTGACGGTGACTATGTTTTCGTACCCGGCATCAGAGAAGCTATCAAAAACGGTGTAGAGACTATCCCCGGCAAGGTTATCACCAAAGACGGCGTGGAAGACATCACACTTTATGTCAAGGGTCTGACTGAAGAAGAGAAGACAATTATTCTTGAGGGTTGTCTGATGAACTTCTATAAAGCGCAGATGAAGTAATCATCAGCGCATTTTTGGTTACTTTTTGTGCGCTAGCAAAAAGTCACGCCACCGCGGCGAGCGGAACATAAAAAAATTAACCGAGTTGATTTATGTCAGCTCGGTTTTGTTGTTGGTACGCGATAAAGTGACGGCGAGTAGGTCAATTCCCACCCGCCATTTTTTGTTTTCTCTCGCCGCGGGGCATTCTTTTTCCTTGCGTGGAGAAAGAATCAAAAACACGCTCTCGCCGACCCGCGTACCAATATATTTAAGAAATATTTATAGACAATATTTCCCACTTTTGCTATAATGGTTTTAAAGTTAAAAGGAGGAATGAATATGAAACTTATGAAGAAAACTCTCAGCCTTGTCCTTTGTCTTGTTATGGCTTTGTCTGTGAGCAGTACCGCTCTGGCTGTGGATGTGCCTGCAAGCTGGCAGAATAAATGGGCAGACTTTGACAAAAACATCGCGCCTGCTGTGACTATGTTCCCCGGCTCAGATGAAAGCGAAAGATATATCGCCTGGTACAGTGATACTGATGAAGGCTATGTTGAGCTCACTACCAAAGGCGAAACTAAAAAATTCACAGCCACAGCCACAGCCGTACCCAACGGCACATATCGTTTAGGTGCAGTGCTTACCGACCTTACTGCAGGCAAGTACACCTACACCTGCCATAGCGGTGATTGGGGCAGCGAAAAATACACCTTCACTGTTGACAGTACCGACTCCATCACAGCACTGTATGTATCTGATATTCATATGGCTATTGAAGACAACAACGATAATTCACTTGCAGAGCGCTCATATATTTACAATGAAACACTCAAGTCAGCTGTGAAAAATTCAGAGGGTGGTCTCGATATTATCCTCTCAGGCGGTGACCAGGCTTCAGGAGGTTATCTCGAAGAGCTCACTGCCATGAGTTCCCCCGACTATATGAAGACTATCCCCTTTGCTCCTGTTGTCGGCAACCATGACAGAAAGAGTGTCGGCTATAAGTATTATACCTTCCTGCCAAATCAGGCTGAAATGACCTTCAAGTCATATATCGGCACCGACTACTGGGTACGTTACGGCGATGCGCTCTTCCTTATGTTTGACTCATGCAACACCTCGATGATGGGTCACTATAGATTTGCAAAGCAGGCTACCAAAGCCAACGAAGACGCAACATGGATTATAGCTGTAATGCACCACGATATGTTCGGTGGCAGAGAGCCTTGGCTGAATACTGAAAACACTATGCTTCGTATACTGTGGACTCCCCTCTTTGACGAGTACGGGGTGGATATGTGCCTTTACGGTCATAGCCACTATTACAGCGCATCAGATGTGATTTATAACAACAAGACTGCCCTTGACCTTGAGGATAAAAAAGAAATAACAGACCCTGCAGGTACCGTGTACCTTTCAACAGGCTCTGTCAACAACTTTGCTCCCTTGCTTGACGATGAGGGTAATGTGCCGCCTGTAGGCCCTCTTGCATCTTTCACATATTTAGAAGAAGAGGAGCCCCTTTACACTCTCCTTGATTTCACAAAGGATACCCTCACCATTAACTCATACACTGTCGATGACGACGAAAACTTCTATTCTCTGACTATCAGCAAAACTGACAAGCAGGGCGGTCACACCTTCAGAAATACCAAGTGGTATATGAAAGGATTCACTTACTTTGTTTCTGTAATAGTTAACATCATAAACAATTATGATATGTATAAGCGATATAAAGATCAGGGCTTTGATGTGAGCGTATACGAGGGTCTCATCGGCAGCTGAGCATCCACAGCATAAAAAAACACCTCCCTTAAAGGGAGGTATTTTTGATAAGTTTTTAAATTAATTACCACTTGAAGTATTCTGCAAGATTTAAGAAGAAATTAACGATACCGTCAAAAATTCTTGTAATTGCAAGATACATATCTTCCATCATGGGCCAATCCATAGTAAAATCTCCTTTCTATGGGTTAAGAAATTATTAGTCTGTAATTGTAGGATAATCTTCGGGATCCCACTTAGGCTCATCTGTAAATAAATATTTAAGCCACTGGAATGCACGATCAAAGAATGCAAGAATCTGATCCCATACGTATTCAACACTTGTCCAATTCATCGCATTTTCTCCTTTCGAAAAAAATATATATGGTCGAGAGATATAACATCTCCCATCTAATCCGATATCATTTTACTATATATAGACCTCATTTGTCAACCAAAATTTACATTTTTTTAAAAATTAGTAATATTGCACATATATTTATGTCAACTTTTATTCAATTTACTAAGGCAATCAACCCGGAATTTATTAAAAATTATTATGAATCGGAAGTAAGACTGAATTTCTGATATGATATTATCCATATTGCATAATATAACCCAATTTTAATGTTGTTGAAAACGCCCTTTGAAAGCTTGAGGATTATTTGATATAATTGTTTAATCGATAATAAGAGGTGTAGTTATGTCAGAAAAATACAACGTGAGCGATTTCGTGGTATATGATGTTTACGGCGTATGTAAAATACTGAAAATTGAAAATCTGTCTTTTCTCAGCGGTACTCCGAAGCAAAGCTACTATATCCTATCCCCTCTTAACTCTTCAGCCTCAACTTACTATGTACCCACAGAAGGTCAGACAGCAACTCAGAAGCTTCGCTCACCTATGACGGAAGATGAAATACATAACCTGCTTCTCACTACTAAGAACACTGTTCTTTACTGGATAGATAAACGGCAGAAAAGAAACGATACTTCAAACCGTATACTCTCGTCAGGTATAACACCCGAGCTTGTATCTTTGGTGAGTTGCCTTTACACCAGAAAAAATCAGATCTCAGAAACAGGCAAAAAGCTAACCTCATCAGATGAAAGCATATTTTCGCAGGCTGAAAAAATCATAAACGAGGAGTTTGCCTTTTCTTTGGGCTTTACTGACACTAAATTCAGCGAGTACATCCATACCTTTATGGAAAACAATAATTAATCTATTTACCCTCACAAAAAACTCTCCTTCTTTTTGGTCAAATTTCATATTGTCTGAGCTTTAATAAAACTGTATAATATAATTGTAATCAGATACTTCCGTGAAAAGGAGGAGTACACATGAAGAAAATTATCACTATCTCGAGACAATTCGGATCAGGCGGAAGAAGCATCGCTAAAGCGGTGGCAGAAAAGCTGGGATACGCGTATTATGACAGTGAACTTGTTGAACGTGTGGCTGAAGAGACAGGCTTTTCTCAGGACTATATAGCAGATGCCGGTGAATATGCTCCGGGAAGAAGTATACTCTCTTATGCTCTTTCGACGGGTACACCGCACTCGGGTGCCGTAATGAACGCAACAGACTATCTTTGGGCAACTCAGTGTCGCATTATTATGGAAATAGCTGACAAGGGCGACTGTGTCATTGTGGGCAGATGCGCTGACTATATCCTCAGAAACAGAGAAGATTGTCTGAATGTTTTCATTCATGCCGACACGGCCTATAAGGCTAAACGTATAGTTGAGCTTTATGGTGTAACAGACAAGAGTCCTGAAAAGAGACTTGCCGACAAAGACGGCAAACGCAAAGTCAACTACAAATACTTCACTGGCAGAGATTGGGGAGAAACTGAAAATTATCATCTTTCCCTCAACAGTGCATATTTCGGCCAGGATAAGTGTGCTGAAATCATCGCAGAGCTGGCAAAGAAATAACAGTTTTTCAATTGTAAAAACAGGTCGGATACTCTCCGACCTGTTGATTTTTTAGTTGTTGATTGTGCTCTCGATATCTTTTATCAGACTGTTGTTGGTTTTTACTTTGTATTCTTCCGACTCTTTAAGCAGTTTCTTTTCTATATCGTCCATCTTTAGCTTTTCGAGCATCTCACTTTTGTAAAGGTAGAAGTACTCATCCTCATTGGCAATGCTTTGTCTCTGAAGCAGGAATACACTGTTACCCGACTCAATAACTGTTGCCTCTCCATTGCGAAGCTTTTCAATCTGAGAAAAGAACGCATCATCATAAAGCACGTCACCCTCTTTGACAATAACCGTATCAAGGGTCTGTGTGACAATAAGACCGATACTCTCATTGTATTTTTCATTAGCTCTGTCTATTGTCATAGTACCCGAATTTATACTCTGAGCCATTGATGAAAACTGCTTTTTTATGGCTGATTTTTCTCTGTCACTGATACTTACGCTTTCGCCCATATCACTGAGCTTGATATATGACGCCTCAATAGCCTTGAAGCCCACATAAGTCTCGTCAAACTCTCGTCTGAGTCTGCTGTCTTTAATAGGCTTTTTGCCCTTGTCACCATAGAAGTAATCGAGAAGCTCATTTCTGCCATACTCATAAGTAAGTGCTGAGGTTATGTCCTGCTTGGTAACACCTATACTTTCATAATATGCTGAAAAAAGACTCCACTTTTTGTCTGTCTCTTCCGCTACCATCCTCTTATAGTTGGCAGAAAGACTTATACCCTGAGATTTCATTATGTTTTCAGCGGCAACGAGAGATTTGCAGACCTCGATAGTTTTTTCTCTATCTTTGCTTTCGCTCAGGAAATATGTATACACTCCCTCAGATATTCTTGTATCCTCTATGGCCAACGGGTATCCACCACTGACACAGCCCGCAAAAACACCTGCTATCACAACCATTATAATTATAAGACTTATTACTTTTTTCATAACCTCACCAACTTTCAGTTTCGGCATCTGTTTTACCGATTATACCACGCTGAAGTGTACTTTGCAACAAAAAGTATCAAGATAAAACTGCATTAGTAGTAAAAGGTACACAATATATAATAAATTTTGTTATTTTGCTTGACTTAATTGGCACAAACTGATATAATTCTTAACTGTGTCAGTGCGCAAAGCATAAAAAGACACTTTCCTTGCTCTGCAGTGGTTGCAGGGCCAGAGACCAAAAGGAGGTAAAAAGGCATGAACAATTATGAAACCATGTTCGTATTTTCAGTCAAGAAGGGTGAAGAAAGCGTAAAGGCTCTCGAAGAGAAGTTCACAGCTCTTATAGCTAAGAACGGTACTCTCGAAGCTAGCGTACCTTTCGGCGGTAACGACGGTGTTCGCACACTCGCTTACGCCATCGATGATGAAACAACAGGCGCTTACATTCTCATGACTTATGCATCAGCTCCCGAGTTCCCCGCTGAACTTGAGCGTATCGCTAAGATCACAGATGGCGTTCTCCGTGTTCTCACCATCAGAAAATAAGGAGGAGCTAATATGCTTAACTGCGTAACACTTATGGGTCGTCTCACAGCAGACCCCGAAGTACGTACCACCACAACCGGTAAATCTGTTTGCACATTCTCAATCGCTGTTGACCGTTCTTTCGCAAGAGCAGGCGAACAGAGACAGACAGACTTTATCAACATCGTCGCTTGGGAAAATCAGGCAAACTTCATCAGCAGATATTTCGGCAAGGGCTCAATGATTGCTATTCAGGGTTCAATCCAGACCCGTCCTTACGAGGATAAGAACGGCAACAAGAGAACAGCTTTCGAAGTTATCGCAAGAGAAGTTAGTTTCTGCGGTTCAAAATCAGAAACAGGCACAGTTGCACCTGCAGCTGCTGCAACACCTGCACAGGCTCCCTCTTATCAGACAGCCGTTCCCTCAGATTTCGAAGAAATCGATGACGACGAAGATTTACCCTTTTAACTAAAATACTAATAGGAGGCAAATTCTCATGGCATACGAAAAAGGCGCACGTCCCAACAGAAAGTCACGCAAGAAGGTTTGCGCATTCTGCGTAGATAAAGTTGAAGAAATCGACTACAAGGACGTTCAGAAGCTTCGCAAGTTCACATCAGACAGAGCTAAGATTCTCCCCCGCCGTGTAACAGGCACATGTGCTCGTCACCAGCGTGAACTCACAACAGCTATCAAGAGAGCTCGTCAGGTAGCACTCATGGCTTACACAGCTGACTAATTAATCAGAAACAAATTAACCGTCGGATTTCCGGCGGTTTTTGTTTTGTCTTTTTTCAGTACGCGGGGAAGTCACTGTGAGTGGCGGAAGAAAAATAAAAGAGACGCGAGTTTAACCCGCGTCCCAATAATATTAACTTTATTATTTTTCCTCGCTCGCCGCGGGACATTACTTTTTGCTGGCGCACAAAAAGCAATCAAAAATGCACTGATGCTCTTATGCCATTGCTTTATCGAGATTTTCTCTGATAGCAGCGATAAACTCTTCAGTTGTGAGAGCTGTTGCTTCACAGCCTTCCCAGAGACCAACAAGGTCCTTGGTCATCTTGCCACTTTCAATTGTGTCGATACAAGCCTTTTCAAGCTTGTCAGCGAATGCCATAAGCTCATTGTTACCGTCAAGCTCACCGCGCTTGCGAAGAGCACCTGTCCATGCAAAAATTGTTGCAATGGGATTGGTTGATGTCTTCTCGCCCTCAAGATAGCGGTAGTAGTGACGGGTAACTGTGCCGTGAGCAGCCTCGTATTCATAGTTGCCGTCGGGCGAAACGAGTACACTTGTCATCATAGCAAGTGAACCAAAAGCAGTTGATACCATATCACTCATAACGTCACCGTCATAGTTCTTGCAAGCCCAGATGTAACCGCCCTTTGAACGGATAACTCTTGCAACAGCGTCGTCGATAAGAGTGTAGAAATATTCGATGCCGAGCTTCTCGAAATCTGCTTTGTAGTTCTTATTGTAGATATCTTCAAAGATAAGTTTGAAGGTCTGATCGTACTTCTTTGAGATTGTATCTTTAGTTGAGAACCAGAGGTCCTGCTTAGTGCTGATAGCGTACTGGAAGCATGAGTGAGCAAATGACTCGATTGAGCTGTCTTTATTGTACATACCCTGGATTACGCCACCACACTCAAAGTCGTAAATTGTAGCTCTTTCTTCTTCGCCGTCAACTGAAGTGAAAACAAGCTCAGCCTTGCCGGGCTTTGTAGTGCGGAACTCACTTGCCTTATATACATCACCATACGCGTGACGGGCAATAGTGATAGGAGCCTGCCATGTTCTCACTGTGGGTTTGATACCACTTACAAGTATAGGTGTACGGAAAACTGTACCGTCAAGGATAGCACGGATTGTACCGTTGGGGCTCTTCCACATTTCCTTGAGTTTGTACTCCTCGACTCGCTGAGCATTGGGAGTAATAGTTGCACACTTAACGCCTACGTGGTACTTTTTGATAGCCTCACCTGCATCGATGCTGACCTGGTCGTTGGTTTCATCACGGTACGGAAGACCTAAGTCATAGTATTCAGTATTAAGTTCTATATATGGTGAGAGAAGCTCATCTTTAATCTGTTTCCAGATGATTCTGGTCATCTCGTCGCCGTCCATCTCGACGATTTTACCCATTTTGATTTTTTCCATTGTATTTTTCCTCCTAAGGGGTTATTTATTGTTTAACTCGCACCTTCGGTGCATATCGGATAGCTGTAAGACAATATATCAGACGTCACAGTCTGCATAATGCTGTTGATATCATCATTCTTTGCAAAGCATTACTTTTACTTGCAGAAGAAAGCTATCAAAGCACGCCGTCAGTTTTTCTTTCAATTATCTCAATAAGCTTACTCGGCTGTCTTGTTGTTATGTTGTCGCAACCCATTGTCAATACTCTGTACATATCCGCCTCTTTATTAACTGTCCACAATGACACTTCAAGACCCTCCTGATGGAAAATCTTTATCATTTTTTTCGAAGCTTCACTGAAATGGATATTAAGGCCTAAGGCCCCAACCGCTTTTGTAAGGGTCACGAGAGAACGGATATAGTGTTCATCGGTTATACGGGTCTTGTCTATCTTTGTATTGAGGTAATATTTAATTTCAGGGGTATCAGCTTGAACTGTTTTGACATCCTTCACTTCAATACCTGTATAGAAAATTCTATCCTTTACACCACACTCTTCAGCTGTTGCAACAATAGCCTTGAGATTGTCAACAGTCTTACAGTCAACATTGACACGAAGGCCCTCATACTTAGCTATTAGGTCAAAAGCATCTTTAAGCTTTACACTGTCATCCGCAGCATAGTCGTGAGCAAGTACAGGTTCACCCTTTGAATTGAAGTGAACATCAAACTCAACAATATTTGCACCGCTTAAATATCCTCTTTCGATAGCTTCAAGAGAATTGTCTGCTGTTCCCTCACAACCTGTATGAGCTGTAACAGTGAAGTTTTGGGGTAAAACAACGTCTTTATTTTTAACATAAGCTATGTAGCCTGCCGTTAATGCGAGACCTGCAACTGCAACAGTAGCAGTGCCTAAAATTATTTTTGCATATTTCTTCATTATATCATCTACCTTTGCACTTTATTATTTTAACAGATTAAAACGAATTGTCAATAGTGTTTTTACTTTTTCTGGCAATCAAAAACAGTAAATTTCTCACTCAAAATCGAATTCGTCTTCATTTTTCACTCTGAAAATCTCAAAGACATTATCTAATGTCTCATCATCACTGATTCTCACATACATCTCTTTGCCATTGACAGCCATAATGCGGAAAATATCCACATAGCCCTCAGCATCCTCAGGAGCAACAACTGCATACTCGCAACCATTATAGAGGACTATATCGAGAAACTCGTACTCACCGTATACCCCATCAGTATCGGTGAAACGCACAGTAAAATCAAGTTCTTCATCATTGAGCTGATTTAAAAGTTCTGACATTATTTTCCACCCATTTCCATTCTGTATATTTCCTGATTTTCGATATCAATATTCTTAAGATAAATAGGAGGTATACCCGCATTAGCTGTGAGGGTTACCGCAAAAGCTTTGGCCACGGGAAAAAGCTCCTTGAAAGTTTCCACGTGGATAAACTCTTTTTCCATATCCTTGAGAATTCTGAAAACACCGTTGATAGTGAACTTCACACTGATGGTATCGGGCTTCTCTTTATCAAAAACCTCAACTGTCATTGCGCCCTCGCAAAACTGCTTTTGAGAGTACTTGACATTGTATGAAATCTTATTGCTGAACGACAGCTGTTCTTTACCCTTGACTTTGTTTATAAATTGTATCTCGCTTATCTTGTAAGCCTGCATTTCTACACTTGCCATATGTTTTCTCCTTAAAATTTCAGAAACTCTGCAAAGCAGATAAATTCTCTAGCATAATTTTTCAGCAGTAATTTCTTTGGACTCGGTGCAGGTATGGTTGTAACCTCAAGTCCGCATTTTTTAGCGAGAAGGCTTGCTCTCAAGAGATGATGTTCACTTGAAAGTATTGCAACTTTCATCTTTTCATCGGACATCTTATCCATAATTTCAATAGCGTTTCTGAAGTTTTCCTGTGTGGTAGTTGACTTATCTTCGAGGATAATTCTCTCTATTTCCACGCCCTGCTCCACAAGACTTTCACTTATTGCCTGAGCTTCACTCTTATACTGATCATCGTGAACAACACCTCCGCAAGCAATCGCGATAACTGTAGGGTTATTTTTAAGATACTCCGCTGCTGCATCAATTCGCATCTGCAAGGTCTCTTCAGGGGTATAGCCTCTCACTCTGCAACCGAGAATCAGCAATATATCAGGAGTCTCAGTGGTGTTACCCTTTGATGCTTTATATTCAACTGCCGCAAAAGCAGCCACGCCCATAGCAGCCATACTGCATACAGATCTGATTATACTCATAATTTCTCCACCTCAATATTTCAGGATATTATAACAGATTATAACATAAAATAATTATTATAAAAAGAGTTTTTTTATTATTTTTCGTTAAGGAGTTATTTTTATGTGCGGAATAATCGGTTATATCGGTGAAAACAATGCAGTGCCATATCTCATAAATGGTCTTAAAAAACTGGAGTACCGCGGATATGACTCTTCGGGGATTGCTTTGCAAAAAGACGGTGAGATATTTCTGTTTAAGCGTCAGGGTAAAATCGCAGAGCTCATTAAGGCCTTGCCAAGTGATCTTTTTTCCCGTTGCGGTATAGGCCACACCCGTTGGGCAACCCACGGTGAACCGTCAGCGAGAAACGCCCACCCGCACCTGAGTCAGAATTCGATTTTTGCAGTAGTGCACAACGGCATTATAGAAAACTCTTCACCCCTGAAGCAAATGCTTATAAGTGAAGGGTATAATTTTGTTTCCGACACAGACACTGAAGTGATTTCTCATCTGCTTGAAAGAAACTACAAGGATGATCCTTTAAAATGTATCGGTGAAACAGTAGCATCCCTTGAGGGGGCCTACGCCCTTGCAATCATCCATAAGGACTATCCCGACACCATATACTGCGCCAGGAAAAACAGCCCTTTGCTTATCAGCACCTGCCCTCACGGCAGCTTCGTCTTTTCTGATTGCAGCGCCGCAGACATACACTGCGAGAGATACTATACTCTCGATGACGGCGAGCTCGCTATTGTAAAAAACGACTCCGTGAACTTTTTTGACAGTGATTGTGCCCCCGTACACAAAAAGCACAGACCTATTACCTGCGAAGAAACCGACAGTGAAAAGATGGGCTTCGACCACTATATGCTAAAAGAAATCTATGAGCAGCCCTGTGCCTTTGCTGAGACTCTGAAGTACTGCTGCAACAACGGCAAGATAGATTTCCCACTCTCGAAGATGTCGTCAAAAGACGCAGAAAGTATCGATAATATCCATATCGTCGGTTGTGGCTCAGCTTATCACGCAGGAGTTTACGGCAAGTATATTATGGAAGAGCTGACAGGCATATGCACCGTTGCCCATATTGCAAGTGAGTTCCGTTACGGCAGTGTACCCCTGAGTGAGAGGAGTCTTGTGGTTGTCATCAGTCAGAGCGGAGAAACTGCAGACTCAATTGCCGCACTGAAAAAAGCAACAATTCACAACGCAAAGACTCTCGCCATTGTCAACGTACAAGGTAGCACTATGACTGCTCTTGCAGATATGCTTATTTATACCAAAGCAGGTAAGGAAATCGCCGTCGCTACAACAAAGGCCTATCTTTGTCAGATAGCTGTAATGTATCTTCTCGGGGTGTTTTTGGCAAAAAAATCAGGAAGGGTTACTCTTGGCGAATACAGCGATTTGCTTAAAAGTTTGCAGGAGCTCAGGGATACCATCGAAAATCAGCTCAGGATAAATGACAAAATCCACGAAGTCGCCCGAAGCCTCACCGATGCCGAGCATATATATTTTATCGGCAGACACACAGATTACGCCCTGGCTCTCGAGGGGGCACTGAAAATGAAAGAAATCAGCTATATACACTGCGAGACTTACCCTGCCGGTGAACTGAAACACGGCACAATATCACTCATAGAAAAAGGCACCCCCGTAGTCGCATTATGCCTGAGGGAAGATGTTTTCATCAAAACTCTGAGCAACATAAAAGAGGTCAAGGCCCGTGGCGGACGTATAATCGCAATTACAAGAGAAAAGTTTATCTCTCACTTTGACAGCGATGACACATTGATAGTCACAGAAAACGTCTCAGATGACCGGCTAACTCCCCTAACAGGTATAATACCGCTTCAGCTTTTAAGCTATCACGTGGCATCTATAAAAGGCTGTGAAGTAGATAAACCCAGAAATCTCGCTAAGTCTGTTACAGTGGAATAGGTGTGTTAAAAACGTTTTGTTTTATTAAACATTGTGTTAACTCGGTTGAATTTTTTTCTGTAATAAGGTATAATTTCAAAGAATGGATTATTATTGCAACTTATGACTAGATTAAGGAGTGAAGTGAAATGTCCGAGATTAATTTTACCGTTACAGAACATGGATATGACATAACAGAAGTTAACAGATACATCGCTATGATTCAGCAGGAATATGCCAATGCAGTTGCATGGGGCGAAGAAATGGAAAGAAAATACGAAGAGCTCAAACAGAGTATCGACTCATACGGTCTCTTCTTCACTATCAGCGAAGAAAATCAGAACGAAGTTATTGCCAATGTTTTCGAAGAGCTTTCAAAGACTGTTGCTCAGTCAAAGGCTGAAGCTGACCGCAAGAGCCGTGAGATTGTCGAAGCTGCTAATCAGCAGGCAAGAGAAATCAAACGCCAGGCAATGGAAAACTCCGTTGAAATCAGAACTCAGAATACTACCATTATGAACAACCTTAAAGCTGTCAACGAAATGATCAGCGTCGTTGTAGAAAAAGGACTCCAATATTAATCTGCTTTTAATGGCAAGATGAAGGATGTGATACAAATTGTCTAGCCACAGACCTAAAAGTCTGAGTGAACTCAATAGTGTTTACGACAAAGCTCTGCGTGCCGAAAAGGCTATCAAAGAGAGTTCAAGTTTGCTCAGCACCCCCGAAACAAACGAAGCTAAACCAACTGAAAATATATTTTTACAGCTTGAAACAAAAGCTGCCGAAGCAAAAAAGAATCAGGTCTTTGACCCGGATATAACTAATATCGCCTCCGATTTCCTCAAGCGCTATGCTCAGCCCGAAAAGCCCAAAGCAGCACCCAAAGAGATCAAGAGGCCTGCCCCCACTATCCAGAGCGTACAGCCCCACGTGAGAAAACCCAAAGTCGAAATCAAGGCTGAGGATTCTCTCAATCAGGGAGTTGTTGCAACAACTGGGGTAAAAGCATCCGTACACAGACCTGCACACAATGTACCTACTACAGATGCATTTGTGACAGCTCCTCAGACTATTGTTTCTGCAGAGCCGAACATACCTGCATATGCCGAATCAATCCCGGCAAAAGAACCCGTGGTCAAGGCTTCTGAAGTTACCGCACCTGTAGTGGAAGCACCAGCAGTAAGACGGACTCCTGTCAGAACTGCTTCTGCACCTAAAATTGACCATACTCCAAGACCTGATCCGAGAGTGCGTATCACAAGCTCAGAGAGAAGCGAGCTTATGGAAGAATATATGAGAGTTATGTCAGATGAAGACGATGAACCCTCAGAAAAGAAATCAGTTTTCAGCTTTTTCAGAAAGAAAAAGCACGATGACTATGACGACGAGCCCGTAGAGAGCATCTATGAAGATTTCAGTGAGGATGAGCCCTCAGATGATGAAGAGGTACCCGTTGTAGCATTTGACTCTTCAAATGTCAGATACGAAGACGAGTATTCAGATGCACCTGTTGCAGAAAAAACAGCTGTTGAAGCATCACCGATGAATCTTTATGATTATATCGAAGCTGACTTCGACTATGACGAAGATGAAGACGGAACTCTCGATATTTCCACTACAACTTTTGAAAAAGAAGAAGTGGCTACAGAAGAGTTTTACAGTGAGGAAGAAGCTCCTTCAGTTGAATCTGAAGCTGACGAGGTTGCAGAAACTCAGGTGTACCCTGCCGAAGAGGAAAATGATGTACTCTCTGAG
Source organism: Acutalibacteraceae bacterium (assembly GCA_045635665.1). Lineage (GTDB taxonomy): Bacteria > Bacillota > Clostridia > Oscillospirales > Acutalibacteraceae > UBA6857. The sequence continues at coordinate 22,009 of JAZTWC010000050.1, read as the reverse complement.
AAAGTTACAGCAGAACCCATAGAAGAAATCATTGAGCCCGAAGTGATCGAAGAAGCTGAAATAATCGAAGAACTCGTTGAGGTTCAGGAAGTTATTGAAGCTGAAGAAATCACTGAAAATCAGGAATACACTCAGGAAACTGAAGATATTCTCCCCACTGAAGAGTATTGCGAGGAAACAGCCGACACCGCAGAAGAAACTGACGAGTATGCTCCCCCGGCTGAAATGGAGTTTGAAGATATCTTCTCCGTCAGCGATGAAAACAAGAGAAGTTTTACCGGTGGCGATTGGGGTGGCACTGTACCACCTGTTGCTGTGCCTTCATATGAAAGCTACGAAGCTTATGACGAATCAGATAACGTCTTTGACGGATATGAAGATTATGACGATGAAGAATACGAAGACGATAATGAGGAACCCACAGAGAAAAAGAAGGGCACTCTCTTCGTAAAAATCCTTCTTGTTTTCTTCGCAGTTATTTCACTGACACTCGGCGCAGCTACACTTGCAGCAGACTTCATTCTTGACGTCGACTCAGGCAACCTCATCTCAGATACCTACAGACTATTCCGTGCCCGTGAGGATATGCCATCATTCGATATCAGCAAAGGTGATCTTATCGTTGCAAAAAACACTCACGTCGACAAAGATAACATTTATGTCTACGCTACAGACGAAAACACTTACAGTATAGGCAAGGTTATCGAAAATACTGACAATGCCCTTGGTGAGCTGCTGCTTTCAACAGAAACATCAGACGGCAATCAGTTAATCAAACGCGACAGCAGTATGGGCGTAGTTGTTGCATCTTACAGCACTCTTGGTACTGTCTTATCAATTGTATGCAACTATGGTATATTTATGGCCATTGCCTTTATAATCATAGCAATCGGACTTATTGTATTGCTTGTAATCATCAGCAGGAAAAATGCCGACTCAGACCGTTACGTCGAAGAAAGCTCATCAGGAACTGACGATGATGATTATGATGATGACAGCAATGACTCAGATGAGTACGAAGATGACGAAGAATACTACAGTGAATACGACACAGACGGCATTGAACAAGGATTATTTTCTAATATTTGATTAGCATTTTGTTACAATTGTTTTAATTTAATTACTTATCAAATATTTGTTTGACTTTTACAACATTGTGGTGTAAAATAATAGCGCAGCAGAATACTGTTGCGCTATTTTTAATATTAAGATAAAGGATTTCAGTTTAGCACTGAAAAAAGGTAAAAAAATGAATAACCTTAAGAAAAAGATTTTGCTCATTGTTAACCCTTGTTCAGGTAAGACAAAGACCAGAATCAGCTTAGCAGACATTCTCAAGAGATTCTCAGCTGATGAATATGAGTTCACAGCTAAAGAAACAACTTGCCGCGGCGATGCAACAAATATCGTTAAAGAAAATTTAGATGGTCACGACCTTGTAGTTTGCTGCGGTGGTGATGGTACACTCAACGAAACAATCAACGGCATCATGGATATGCCCAAGCGCATACCCATCGGATATGTACCCTCAGGTACAACCTGTGACTTTGCAACAACTTTAGGAATCCCCGCAAAAGCAGACGCTGCAACTGATATCATCAAAAATGGTGAGACTAACGACTATGATATCGGTCTTTTCAACAACAGATACTTCTCCTATATCGCAACATTCGGCGCTTTCACTCAGAACTCATACAGAACTCCTCAGAAATTAAAGAACCGTTTCGGACATGCCGCTTATGTTTTTACAGCAGCCAAGGAAATCAAGGATATCCACGGCACACATATGAAGGTTGAATATGACGGCGGTGTAATCGAAGGCGATTTCTGCTTCGGTTCAATTTCAAACTCATCCTCAGTTGCCGGTATGTTCAAACTCAGAGAAGAGGATGTACGTCTCAACGACGGTGTATTTGAGGTTTTCCTTGTGCGTAAGATGAACATGATCAAGCTTGTAAAGACTATCCTTGAGGTTATGCAGCAGAAGTATGATCCCAAGAAGGTCCTTTACATTCAGACAAGCAAAATCAGACTCACATCGCCTGATGAGTCTGTAAGCTGGTCACTTGACGGTGAGTTCGGCGGCGAACACAAAGAAGTTATGGTACACGTTCTCGAAAGAGCTATCAAGCTTCGCACCCCACAAAACAACCCCCTTTTCATCAAACATAATATGTCAGACGAAGACTAATAACTATGCCACATACATTTAACAAATGTATGTGGCTCTTAATTTACCAAAACAAAAACTTCCAAATAAAAAGTGAATTATTTTTTAATAAATTGTTGACAAAAGATATAATATAGTATATACTGTATATGAACACAGAGAAATTGTATAACTAGGAGGTTTAACTATGGATTGGCTTGAATTTTTCAAAATACTCGCAGACTTCATTATGAAGCTCGTTGCATTCTTTAAGGGCTCTGATGAGGTAACAGAAGATACCGTTGCTTAATGTCCCTGAAACAAAATTTGCCTGCATTTTATATGCAGGCTTTATTTTTTTGCACCCGCTAAAATGGCGGAGCATCTGTAAAACTTCAGTGAAAACTATGACGCGTACCATTATGAGCAAAACTATAAAACAACTCCCGCCGAACATATCAGCGGGAGTTTAACATTTTAAATTATGATTTGCTGGGACCGTAAACAAGAGAGTCACCGATATTTGCAAACATATCGTCACAACATACAAACTCAGCCTTGAAGAGGTTGTAGAGAATGTTGAGGATACCTACCCATACGGGCTTGAAGATACTGTGACAGATACAGCCACAAGGCTTGTCGGCAATACGTGTCATAAGGATTGAGCAACCACCGGGTCTGTAACTTTCATAACTTGTACCGTCAATAATGAAGAGAGGTGTTCTTTCACCCTTGTAGTTTCTTGAAGTAGCAACTACTCTGTATGAGGAGCTATATCTTACCTTGAATACTTTCTTGTATGTAGGTGTTCTTGAATTCTTTGTTTCTTCTACGATGTCCTTTTCTGTGAGTGTAGCTACTGCAATAGGATTACCATCAGCATCTGTTATCTGAATATCAATTTCACCGGGATGAGGGTTAAGGTCATCCTCGTATGTAACGTATACAGTCAAATCGTAAAGTCTTGCAATTTTTCTATACTGAGGAACAACTTTGATGTAGCTATTTGTCTGACTATAGTCGAGGATATCATCAGGAAGATCTACATGCTCAATGTCAATTACTGTATTGTCACGACCATCAATAAGCCAGTTGCCTGTGAAGTTGTAGTCATAAGCTGCATCAAAATAGTTGGCCTCCATACCGTACTTGGCAGGATTCTTCTTGATCTCGATAGCATTGAGAGGCTTTTCACGTTCGCTTGTACCAAAACCTGCAATATTTACAAAGTCACTGACATCATCTTTAAGAGCTTTGCCGTGTCTGTCAAAATACTTAAGCTCATATCTCTTAAGAGTCTCAGCATAGTGAGCTTTAAGCTCTAAATCGCCATAGATAGGCTGATTTAAATCGAACTTACCGATAATTTCTAAAAGAGTCCAATAATCAAAAGAGTACTTGTACTCAACGTTGTCAGCCTTCAAAGGAGCTTTGCTATTGATTTCATCTATTAAGTATTCATCTATGCTTGCACCATGTGTGATAGCATTTGCGCCGTTAAGAGTAATAATTACAGCGCCTCTTTCTGTGTAGAAGGTTACAGAGTGAGTAACATTTGTTAAAGCTGCAAACTCAGCAGTAGCTACATAATCAGCCACTGTCATACCTTCAACAGGCACACTAAGAGTCTTCTTCGCTGCAGCATCACCAATTTTCCAACCTACGAACTTATATTCACCGCAGGTTTTATCAGGCATACGATATGCTTCTGGCACCTTTGTGCCTATAGTTGCTTCTTTTATATACTCAGTAAATAGCTCTTCTGTTTTGTATGAAGCAGCAAGACTTGTATACTTTACATCAGTTTCAATTGTATCTGCAGCAAAATTATTTACGTATGTAACCTTATAATACTTGATAGGAGTATGATCCTCATATTCTGCAAACTTTTTGTAATTGCAACTATTGCCGTTAACTACTCTTGAGCAAGTTGTGCTGTGAAGATAATAACCATTACTTGAAGTACCCTGAAGCTCATAGCCAATAACTTCTATATGTCCGTCCGGACCGGATACATCAGTACGGCCGACCAATGTGCGGCATCTGATGATTTCGCCGTTTTCATCGAGCTTTACCTTACCATTCTCATCTAATACGCCCTGATTACAAAGCACCTCAGTGTAACCCTCAGTCTCGCACTTAGCGGGATATGTTTTACCGGTTACAGTGTTTGTAACAAACTGCTTACATTCACTACAATACATCGAACCATCAGCAGCTGATACGCAGAATGCCAAAGCAAGCATTGTCATTACTACAAGGGCAAGTATCAAATACTTTTTCATTGTCTTTTTCATGATATACCTCCTGAAAAAATTATTCTTTTACGGCATTGCCACACAGTTATAGTGTGACAGCATAATTTTACACATACTATAATATAATTTTTCGACTTAAAAGTCAACAATTTACAAAAACATTAACACAAATTACACGATTTAATCACTATTTGTCTGTATAGCTCTCACGAAATAGCTTTTATCGCTGTTTTTTCCCAAAGTTATCTTCATATATTTGCCGGGCTCGGGAGCTATCATATTGCCGTCACTGTCCTGCTGCCAGTCTGTTGAGCTGAGATATCCGACTATAAGCTCAACACTACTGCTGTTTTCTTTGGCAGAAATCACCTTAGGTGTATATATGGGTGTGATACCTGTAATAGGGATAAGATATGCTTTTTTCTTTTCACTGTGCTTGAAGTCGATACCGCCACCGTCAACATTTGAGTGGTTAACCTTCACTTCATTACCAAAAAGACTGATGAATTTTTCCTCAACGTCTTTCTCAGGCAACAGCATCCCCTCATCAGTATACTCGTACTTGTCGGGCTCAGCATTACTGTCAAGAAGAGACCAGATTGTGATACTGATAAGCTGCGACGGGTCTGCCACAGTTACATCATCAAAGGTATCCGGATCGTTCATTATTACCGGTGCAATGAACTCTTCATATGCGCTGTATTTTTCAGCATTTTTAGCCTGCAGATTGTCACTGACTTTTTGTACGCCCGCACTTATCAGTGACACGAGGCCTACAACAGCCAACAGAAGTACCCCTGTACCAACAAAAAGGTTAAGTTTTGAGCGTTTTTTCTTTTTCATATTATCACCAACTTCAATCTTGTTTGCCATAGGCAAATATATCGAGTGCAAAGCACTTATCGAGCTGCGTCAGCAACATATCGAGCTGTCGCAGACAGCATATCGACTCCGGATATTTTTCATATTAAGCGATTTTTCTTGATGCAAAGCTTCGCTCCGCACCCCATCGCTCGCCGCGTGGCATTCTTTTTTCTGTCGCGAAAAAAGGAATCAAAAACGCGATGATGCTTATCTAACCTGTCCTTCGCCTGAGATAATATACTTCATACTTGTCAGCTCGGGAAGCCCCAAGGGGCCTCTTGCGTGAAGCTTCTGAGTGGAAATGCCTATCTCAGCGCCGAAGCCGAACTCTCCTCCGTCGGTGAAACGGGTGGAAGCATTGACGTATACAGCTGCAGCATCCACCTGAGAAGTAAACTTCTTTTGTGCGAAATAGTTGTTTGTCACGATACACTCACTGTGAGAGCTTGTGTATTTCATTATATGGTCAATAGCCTCGTCGATATCACCGACGATTTTCACACTGATTTCGTATCCGAGATATTCTTTAGCATAGTCATCTTCTGTGGCAATTATAACATCTGGGATGATTTCTGCAGTTTCTTCGTCGCCGTGGATAGTCACATTCTTGCTGTCAAGCTTTGCCTTAATCATAGGCAGAACTGTCTTTGCCACATCTCTGTGTATAACGAGACTTTCACAGGCGTTGCAGACACTGGGTCTTGAGGTTTTAGCGTTGAAAATAATCTCCGTTGCCATTTCGAGGTCGGCATCTTTGTCAACGTATATATGGCAGTTGCCCGTACCTGTCTCGATTACGGGTACAGTCGCGTTGGCAACACAGGATTTAATGAGACCCGCTCCACCGCGGGGTATAAGCACATCAACATAGTCATTCATTTTCATCAGAGCCACTGCACTGTCACGGCTAGTGTCTTCAACAAGCTGTATGCAATCTTCGGGGAGACCTGCAGAAGCGACAGCTTTGCGCATAATAGCTGTCATAGCTTTATTTGAGTTGATTGCTTCCTTACCGCCACGAAGAATTACACAGTTACCTGACTTGAGGCAAAGGGCAGCCGCATCAACTGTAACATTTGGTCTTGCCTCGAAGATAACAGCGATAACACCCAGAGGTACAGTGACCTTTTCGATGAGAAGTCCGTTAGGGCGCTTTGTACCGCTGACAACCTTTCCGCAAGGGTCATCTAAAGCTGCCACCTGAAGCACCGCATCACTGATAGCCTTGATTCTGCTCTCGTTTAAGCTGAGTCTGTCAATCATACTCTCACTCATGCTATTAGCTTTGGCATTTTCTATGTCGAGAGCATTGTTTTCTGTTATGTAAGATGTATTTTCTATAAGAGCCTTTGCGATAGCTTCAAGAGCTTTGTTCTTTGTTTCGCTTGAAGCAGTCATAAGCACTCTCTCAGCTTTTTTTGCGCCGAGACCTAAATTTGTAAGCATTAATTTCACCTGATTTCAAAAATTACACTGTCACCGGGTTGAAGTGTAACTGTAAGATTACCTCTGCCGGTATTTTTGGTTTTGCCTGTAAAGAGATTCTCTGCCACAGAGTCAGCAGGTACCTTTACAGTTTTAGTTTTAACTGCAATTTTGCTGTAGTTAAAGATTGCAACATATGTTTTGCCCTCATTTTCCATAGTGAAAACATCTGAAGCGTATGGGCATTTTTCATCGATTATACCCTCAAAAGGCTTAGCGATTTTGAGGACATCTATAAGTCTTTCGTTACCGAGAAGCTCCTCATATCTTGCGAAGGCCTTGTCTGCATTTTTTGCAGGATTTATAAAGTTGTCGCCTGTGAGAAAGCTGCCGCCTGTTACGATGCCTGAAAGAACACGGCTGCGAGCCTCACGGGCATTAGCCTTGCCGTCTTTGCCCCATACAACTATATGGTCGGGGTCTATCCAGTCATAGAGCTCACTTTGCCAGAAACCGTAGGTCAGTGAGTTGAGCATATACTCGGTTTCATTTATCTTGTAGTATGTGTCACAGCAAAGGCGTCTGCCGTTAGCGTATTCATAAGGGAAAATCGGAGCCATTGAAAGGTTGATGAACACATCATCACCGAGAATTTCTGCAACCTTGCCCATAGCGTAGTTGTAAGCCTGAATACCTGTCTGTATGCTCTCGTTATAGTAATCGCCCTCAAGTGAGCCGTGTACAAGAAAATCGAGCTTGATATATTTAAAGCCACAGCTCTTAAGCTTTTCAAGGTTGTTTCTGAAGTTAATCTCAGCTGCAGGATGGGTAACATCCATAGGGAAACAGCCGTCTATATCGTTGCCGTAGTATGAGCCGTCTGCCTTTTTAAGGCGGATATCGTTGAAGGTGATATCTGTACCTGGCACATAGTTGGTCTGCATACCGTATTCGTCCCACCACATAACAAAGGGAGAGAAATATGCACCCGCAACCTGTCCGTTTTCTTCGCAATGCTTGACAAAATCACAGAGCTGTTCATATGAAAGATTATCCCAATATGAGTCCAGGTTGACATATACGGTGTTGTTTTCGTCTTTCCAGGTATCCTGGAAAGTCTCTTTTATATAATCTGAGGTGGCAATCGCATCGGAATGGGTGATTTTATCCTGAATTGAGCCCCAGCTATTCCAGCCGATAGGGTTGCCACTGCCTACTGATTTGCGTTTCGGTGTGAAGGTGGTGTTGATTCTTGCGTACTCATTCATACCCTCTTTCCAATTGTCATAGAAGCCTACAAGGAAAGTTGCAGATGATACACTCTCGCCGTGTACACTGCCGTGAGGGGACTGATCGCGTGTCAAGGGGGTGTTTGCCCCTGAGTAAACATAAAGCTCATTTACAGCAGAAACTCTGTTCTTATACTCAATGGCTGATTTCCATGTGTCGTGAGTAACTGAACCGATAATAAGTCCGTCTTTATTGTCAGGGGTAAAGAAAGCGCCTACCTCGTGGCTGAGTCCGCTTTCCATAAGATTTTTTGTTTCGAAGGTTACCCAGCCGTCATTGTCAAAGGGCACCTCAAGAAAGTTTGTATATCGGGGGTTGCCGTTCTGAATTTTACCGCCACGGACAACTATGGGAGCTATGTAGTTGGTGGAAACCTCGCCCTCTTTTGCCACAAGGACTGTGTCTGTCAGGAAATACTTCTCACCCTCGTAGAATGTGAAGGTCTGCTTCATTGTGGGCAGAGCCTCATCTGTAAGTGTGGCTGTCAGCCTTGTACCCTCACCTCTTGCGTCGGAAACAGCTTCTCTTTCAATGGTAAAGGAGTCATACTGCACCGATGATACAGTCTTACCGTCGAGCTTATACTCACTGACAGCATCGAGGAACATAGTTGTGTACTCAAGTGAAAGAGAGAATTTACCTTCACTGTATACAAAATCAAAGCAGTCTGTGGAAACAGTCGCAGGTGCGCTTATACTGTCAAGAGTGACGGTTTTTGGCATAGTTTTCGGCATAATGCCGAGAGCTGTGAGTGCAGAAAAAAGAAGTGCTAAAATTTTAGTTATAAAGTCCATAATGTTTTCTCCTTAAAGTTTCTCCTGAGCTTATGGGGCTTATACTGTAAAAATTGTACCTATACTGTGGCCGTCTATTAACCTGTAAATATCCTGTGGCGCTGTGCCGTTCATAACAACTGTGGGTATGCCTGCCTCGGTTGCAATCTCGGCAGCGTGAATTTTGGTTATCATACCGCCTGTACCTCTGTCGGTACCCGCACCGCCACAAAGAGCTTTGATATCATCGTTTATTTCTCTTACAATGGGGATGAGTCTTGCATCGGGGTTTTCGTTGGGGTTTTCGTCGAAAAGTCCGTCGATATCCGAAAGGATAATCAGTGCATCTGCCTTTATAAGTCTTGCAACAATGGCTGAAAGTGAGTCATTGTCGCCGTATACGATTTCTTCTGTTGCAACACTGTCGTTTTCGTTTATAATGGGCACCGCCTCATACTCGAAGAGCTTTTCGAAGGTATTTTCCAGGTTTTCTCTGCGCTTATCGTTTTCGATGTCGCTTTTTGTAATAAGGAGCTGACCTGTCTTTACACCGTTTTCGCCAAAGAATTTATCATACATAAACATCAGCTCGCACTGACCTACAGTTGCCGCAGCCTGTCTGCCGGGGATATCCTTAGGTCTTTCTTTGAGGCCCAGCTTGCCCACACCGACACCGATAGCACCCGATGTGACGAGGACAACCTCCATACCTGAGTTATGCAGATCGGCAAGGACACTGCAGAGCTTGACCATGCGTCTGATATTGATTTTTCCTGTTGAGTGAGTAAGGGTGGATGTGCCGACCTTTACTACTATTCTTTTTGCATTGGAAATAGCGTTCATTTTTATCTTTCCTTTGTGTTTACTTGCACCGCAGGTGCATATCGAGTTGCGAAGCAACATATCGAGTGCGAAGCATATATCGAGTTGCCGTCAGGCAACATATCGACTCAGCACCGAGTAGATAATATCGTTTGACTTTGAGTTTGTCAGGACGCCCTGTGGGCACACCTACATTCATCATTCATAATTCATAATTATATTGCCCTCGCCGGGCAGGCATTCTTTTTCCTGTCGCGGAAAAAGAATCAAAAACGCGATGATGCTGTCGCTTTTTTAAGTATTTCTTCGTATTCTTCTCTTGTTTTCACCTTGCCCACAGCTGAAAAAGCCATTTCTTCGAGCTTCAGATATTTTTCACTCACGGCAATCACGTCGTCAAGTGCAATTGCTTTGATGCTGTCTATTATGTGGTCATCATCGATAAACTTATTAAGCATCAGCTGATTATAACCCATCGAAGAAAACTTTGACTGTGGCTGTTCTCTTGACATTATAAGGCTTGATATAAGCTTTTCTTTGGCTATATCAACCTGTCGCTGAGTTATGTTTTTGCTGAAATTACCTACTATTTCAGCTATCTCACCTATCGCTTTTTCTTCGGACGCGGGCGAGAGACTCACCGAGATAGCTATATACCCGCCACCGCGGTACCTGCCAAGCCATGAGTCAATGCTATAGCAAAGTCCTAAATCTTCTCTTATACGCTGATAAAGCATTGACGATGTACCCGTACCGAGAATAAACATACACACCTGAAGGGCATATAAATCCTCGTGCTCTATGCCCACACCGTCAAAGCACATCATAAGGTGAGTCTGCTCGGTCTGCATAGTCTTAAGGGCAATATCTTTTTTAAAGTGCACATTGTAATAGCCGTCGCCCTTACTTTTTTCCGGCAGGTCACTGAAATATTCCTTGACCTTCTCAAGCATTTCTTCTTCGTCAAAGTTACCACTGATGCCCACAACCATTTTGTCAGCGCAGTAGTTATTATGCATATATGCGGTGATGTCTTCTTTTTTAAGGTTGCTGACAGTATCCTTTTCACCTAAAATCTGATACTGCAGACTTGTGCCCTCAAAAAGACTTGTTTCGTTGACTTCGTAGACTACATCACCCGGGTCATCTTCGCACATATTGATTTCCTCGATAACTACGCCCTTTTCGGTTTCGATGTCTTTTTCGTCGAGTCTTGGGTTTCTTATCATATCAAAGAGTATATCTGCTGCTTTCAGAATCTGGTAGTCAAGGGCCTTTGTATAAAAGAAGGTGTATTCCTTTGTGGTATAGGCGTTGACGTAAGCGCCGATTTCGTCCATACCCTCGGCAATCTGAAAGCCTGTCCTTTTTTCTGAGCCTTTAAAAACAATATGCTCGATAAAGTGAGATATACCGTTTATTTCGGGAGTCTCATTTCTTACACCTGCCAAAACCCATACGCCGACAGTAGCCGAGCGAAGATCGTCTCTTTTATTTATGAAAACTCTAAGGCCGTTTGGCAGGGTCATAAGATTCATCTGAATACTCCTTAATCTAAGAACTGTGAATTATATATCTCGGCATAGAAGCCATCTTTAGCCATAAGCTCTTTATGTGTACCGGTTTCGACTATTCTGCCCTCGTTCATAACGAGGATTTTATCAGCTTTTCTGATAGTTGAAAGTCTGTGAGCAATAACAAAGTTTGTTCTTCCCTGCATAAGATTCTGCATTGCCTGCTGAATCTGCATCTCTGTTCTCGTATCAACACTTGAGGTTGCTTCGTCGAGAATAAGTATATCGGGCGAAGAGAGGAAAGCTCTTGCAATAGTGATGAGCTGTCTCTGACCTACACTGAGGTTTGCGCCGTCTTCTTCGAGGATAGTTTCATAGCCGTCGGGAAGAAGTGACACGAAATGGTCAACCTTAGCGGCTTTTGCAGCGGCATTGAACTCTTCTTCAGTCGCATTTTCGTTGCCGTACATAATATTCTGTCTTACAGTGCCTTCAAAGAGCCATGTGTCCTGAAGAACCATACCCATAACACTGCGAAGATTTTCGCGTGAGATATCTCTTATGTCAGTACCGTCGATTTTGATTGCGCCTGATTTAATCTCATAAAATCTCATAAGCAGGTTAACTATAGTTGTTTTACCTGCGCCTGTGGGGCCTACAACAGCCACAAGCTGACCTTTTTCAACCTTAAGACTGAAGTCTTCAATAAGGGGCTTTTCAGGAAGATATGAGAAGGATACATTCTCAAACTCAATGCTGCCGCCTGATGTAATCTCAGTTACTGCATTGTCGTCAGTTTCTTCGTCTGCCTCAAGGATATTGAATACACGCTCTGCACTTGCAAGTGATGACTGCATAGTGTTAGCGATGTTACTAAGGTCGATAATAGGCTGCATTACCATCTTGGTGTAAGCCATAAACACTGTGATTGCGCTGACGGTCTGTTCTCCCTTAATAATAAGATAACCACCGATAACGCAAATAATCACGTAACCTGCATTATTTGCAAAACTGATAAGGGGCGACAGGATACCAGAAAGGAACTGTGCCTTTCTGCCTGACTCGCTGAGTGCTTCGTTAATTGCATCAAACTCTTCTATAGCCTTCTTTTCGTGGCCGTAAGCCTTGACAATTTTGTGGCCTGTGAACATCTCTTCAATATGGCCGTTTACGTCACCGGTAACCTTCCACTGACGGCGGAAATAAACCTTTGAAAAACGGAGAATTGTCATAGCGATGACAAAGCATATGGGGAAAGGCAGAAGTGATGCCACAGAAAGTGAAGCACTGTAATAAATCATTATTGCAAGTACACCAACAAAAGTTACCACACTGGTGATAATCTGAATAAGGTTATTTTGCAAGGTGTTGTTTATGTTGTCGATGTCATTGGTGATACGGGAAAGGATATCACCCTTGTTATGTGCATCAAAATATGACAGAGGAAGCTTTGACAGTTTATGATTGATTTTTCGACGAAGCCCTGTAATGAGATTCTGTACAACACCAGCCATAATATAGTGCTGGAAAAAGCCGAATACGGAGCTACCGATATAGACAACAAGTATAGTCAGCAATATCTCATAGATAGCTGAGAAGTCCATTTTGCCCGTAGAGAGCTTGTTTTTAACCTGCAGGTCAAGCACATCGATAATCTGACCTAAATATTTAGGGCCGAGTATAGACAAAAGTGAGCTTACACAGGCACAGACAACAGTAAAAACTACTGCGACCTCTTTGCCCTTAAGCAGTGAAAAAAGTTTCTTTGCTGTGGATGTGAGGTTTTCAGGCTTGTCCTTGCTATCCTTCGCCTTGTTACGGTAAGACGCGTACTTGTCACCGATTTTATTTTTTATCTTTGAGTCTTTGGTTTTCATGCTGTCGCCTCCTCAGTTATCTGAGAATGGTAAATCTCTTTATATACTTCGCAGTTTTCAATAAGCTCTGAGTGTTTTCCCATACCTACAATTCTGCCCTCGTCGAGAACAATAATTCTGTCTGCATCCATAATGGTACCCACACGCTGAGCGACGATGATAATAGTTGCATCGATGTTTTCTTTGATAGCCTTTCTCAAAGCTGCATCTGTTCTGAAGTCGAGAGCTGAGAAGCTGTCATCAAAGATGTAAACATCAGCTTTTCTTGTCAGAGCTCTTGCGATGCAGAGTCTCTGCTTCTGACCGCCTGACAGGTTTGTACCATTCTGGCTGATCATTGACTCAATGCCCTCAGGGAGCTTATCCACAAACTCAGCACTCTGTGAGATTTCGAGCGCTTTTCTGAGCTGTGCATCATCAGCATTTTCATCACCATAAAGGAGATTTTCCCTTACACTGCCGCTGAAGAGAGTAGCCTTCTGAGGAACAAGAGCAATTCTTTCGTGAAGAGCATCCTGATTCATATTTCTGATGTCGGTACCGCCGAAGAGGACAGCACCCTTGTTTACATCGTAAAATCTCATAATCAGGTTAGCAACTGTTGATTTACCGCTGCCGGTTGAACCGATAATAGCTGTGACCTTGCCTTTTTCTGCAGTGAAGTTTACATCTGAAAGCACGTAGTTTTCAGCCTCGTCATAGCCGAAGTTTACGTCACGGAACTCAACTGTACCTCTGAGTTCTTCTTTGATATCCTCAGCAACCTGGGGGTCTTTAACTGAAGGCTCGAGATTGAGGACCTGATTGATTCTGTAAGCTGAAATCTTGGCTCTGGGTACAATAACAAACATTGCCGCTGTCATTGTAACGGCAGAGATAATCATAATCATGTAGATTACGAAAGCCTGCAGGTCACCGATAGCATTAAGAAGCTTCTGAGCATCGGCAACGGGGTCCATTGAGTCAAAGTTGTTTGCCGCAACAAGAATAAGCACATCAAGAGCCATAATTATAAGCACAATACAAATAGGAATAAGCACAGCCATAAGGCGCTGGAATTTAAGAGTAAGACTTGAAAGAGCCTCGTTTCTCTCGTCAAACTTTGCATCTTCTGTATCGGTGCGGTTGAAAGCTCTGATTACTCTGATACCGCTGAGCTTTTCTCTGACAAAACGGTTAACTGAGTCAACAAGCTTCTGTCTCTTTCTGAAAATGGGAATAACAAACTTTATAACAAGAGCGGCAATTATAGCAATGAGAGGGATTACCGCAAATATAATGGTTGCGAGTTTAGGGTTGAGGACAAAGGACATAACAACGCCACCGAGAAGCATAATAGGCACAGAGATTATCATACGAAGAGTTGTCAGCACAAAGTCCTGAATAACTCTTACGTCATTGGTACAACGGGTAATAAGAGATGGTGTGCCGATTTTATCGATATCTCTTTGAGATAAAGACTCAACCTTAAGAAAAATCTCTCTGCGAAGAAGCTTGCCATAAATGGCAGATGTTTTGCTTGATGCATAGCTGTTACACACAGCAATAACCACACCAATAGCTGAAACTCCCATCATAACGAGTCCGACTTTCTTGACATAATCAATATCTCCGTTTGCTATGCCGTTATTAATAATAGATGACATCATTACCGGCAGAATAAGATTACTTGCCTGAGACAACACAGCAAAAATCATAGCTGCTATTACAGGCTTTTTAAGATATTTAAGATGCTTCAATAACTGTTTCAAAATATAGTCCTCCTGCGAAAAATAAGCATAAAATGACAATTATATAACAGTATAGCAAAGGTATATGAATAATCTGTAAACCTACAATAAAAAAGTCTGATAGTTGGTTACATCATTGCAATATTCTTAAAGAAATTCACTGCAACTGCAGTTTTTTTGTCACTGCGGGGGCAGGATAAAACTAAAATCGGCGGGAAGAAATCAATCTTCACCGCCGACTGTGTCGCGTTACAACAGCAAAAAAGATAAAGGCTTAGTTGGTTTGCCTTTTTGTATTGAAGGGCTTCGCCCCGCACCCTACAAACTTTTTGAAAAAAGTTTGACAAAAACTTCCTCGCTGTTATTTTATGAATTTTTTTATGAATTCATCCATCTTCTTTTCACAGGCCTCTTTGTCGATAAGATAGCTCTCAGCATGGTCGGCACCCTCAACAATCAGCTTGTCCTTATAAGGCGCACTGCAGGCGTCAAAGAGAAGATTGACCATATATGTGGGCACAAACTTGTCACTGCCACCATGGAAAAACAACATGGGAATTTTAGCTCTGCCCACAGCTTCAAGGGCGTTGGTATCCTTGCTGAAGTCGTAGCCTGCACGCATTCTGTTGTATGCGCACATTATGGGTACCAAGGGCTTTTTGGGCAAACCTAAATTCTCGAGCTTATATGTAAATTCGTCTAGGGCACTTGTAAATCCGCAGTCAGCAATGGTAAATCTTACATTTTCCGGGAGCTTGCCACTGCCGGTCATAAGCATAACAGTTGCACTGCCCATAGATATACCATGCAGGAAAATCTCTATATCACTACCGAATGTCTCATTCATGTATCCGAGCCACTGAAGTGAATCTCTTGACTCAAAAGAGCCAAAACCTACATATTTGCCTTCGCTATCGCCGTGTGCCTGATGGTCAACAAAGAACATATTGAAGCCCAGCTCTTCAACATAGTGCTTAGCATAATAGCACCACTCTGGTTTGCCCTTGTTTCTGTAGCCGTGAGAGCAGAAAACATAAACATTGCTCTCTTTTTTGGGACGCATAAGGTAACCGGTGAGCTTATTGCCGTCAGCATTGATGATATGGTGTATCTCATAGCCGTACTCTTCGAGCCAAACGATATTTTTTCGTCTTAATCTGTCTTTGCCGTCAACGGGTTTGGACTCGCTCATTGTTTTTCCCAGACCCTCAGGAATTTTAAAATCAGCATAAATGAGCGCTCTGTATATCCATTCATGAGCTGCAGTCAAAACTGCTGTAGTTGCCAGAGCACCGCCCAATAAAAGTGTGGATTTTTTCATATATAATCCTCCTTTATTATGTAAAAAGGGCCGTCATACGACAGCCCTTAAATTTTTAGATATACTTAGAAATTAAGCGTATGTAATTTCGTAAGTAGCGTCCATTGAACCTTCAAGGTTGATTGTAGCCTTGATGGGGCCAGCCTTACCTGTACCGAAGCCGCCAAGAGGAAGAATCTGAACAAGCTTAATAAGTCTGCCCTGAGCGTCTACAGTTGCTTCAACAGTAGCACCGGGATAATCGAGACCAGCTTCTGAGATTTTGATGGGACCAAGATCAAGACCGCCGAGGTTGAGGGGATCCATAGCACCCTTGTGGAACTCGGGTTCTGATGTATTTGTTGTACCATCGAAGTTTGATGACTCAGCAACAAACTTGAGAGTCATTGTGTAACCGCCGTCAGCGTTAGCTGTAGCTGTAGCTGAAGCAAGACCTGCAGCCTGAACGTTAGCATCTCTGCCACCGGGGATGATTCTGTCAGCAGTCTTGTTGCCGTCAGCATCTACACCGTTTGTGAATGTGTATGTGCTTTCTGTTGTACCTGTGAACTGTTCAACAACAGGATTTACGATAGCTGCAACAGCACCGGGAAGATCCTTAACCTGGATAGCGATTGTTTCTGTCTTCTTTTCTGTTGCGTTACCTGTGTAAGCTTTGAAATCGTTAACTGCCTTGTTGTAAGCTGCAGCGATTTCTTCGGGAGTTGAGGGAACAGCTGTTGAGCCGTTGTCAGCTGAGGGAGCTTCTGTTGTGTCGTCAGCTGAGGGAGCCTCTGTTGTGTCATCACCAGCAGGAGCCTGAGTAGGAGCCTGTGTGGGAGCCTGTGTTACGGGAGCCTGTGTAGGAGCCTGTGTTACGGGAGCCTGAGTTGCACCAGCGTTTACTGCTGCGCCGCCGTTAACTTCTACTGTGCCACCGATTTCGATTTTGATGCCGTTTGATGCGCCAAGACCGTAGCCGCTTAAGAAAACGATAAGAGCTACAAGAACAATAGCAACAACCTTAATTTCTTTTTTCATGGTTATAATAACCCCTTTCAAAAATTTTGCGTTTACTAACGCTTTTACCGTAATAATGGCTGGTCTTGTTAACACCAAGTCATTTACCTAATAAAGTTACAACATTTTCCCTAAAAAGTCAAGTATTTTTTTTCATTTAATCCTTTTATTTAATCTTTTTACGAACAAAAAGGCAAAAATCGACTTTTTGCACAAAATATACAATGCAATATGTGCAAATTGACGAGAGACTTTTTAAAGGAGATGATTTGCTGCCAACAGACCACAACCGACAAATCAGTCAGCAAAAAACTCAAGAATTTCTTCCATATACCATCTGAGAGTATCGTTACCACTCATAAATATCTCATGGCGTGAATTTTTCACATCTTTGATTTTTATCTTTGCTTTGTCGGCAAACTTATCTGTATACCCACCTAAAAGCTGTTTGTCTTCTTCTGGCTTGAAGATAAGCATTTCAGCACCCAGATTTCTGATATTATCCTCAGATAAAATCTTGTCCCTTGCAACAAGTGATGCACTTACCCAGCTGAAAGAGGGCCCGCTTGTCTGATAAAGAGACTCCCCTATTCTCTTTTTGTGGTAATAATCAAATCTTGCCTTGCTTGTCGCATCGCTGTTTTTCCATGTCTGATTTTCATCAAATACACATCTGCCGGGAGCAGGTATCTTTTTACCGCCAAGACTACAAAGCACCTTTGCCACAGTGCCGGCAATAACAGTAGGCATTCCCATATTACCGCAAATCATTGGTGATGAGAGTACGGCTTTAGTCACAGCATAAGGATATTTCATCATATAAAGAAGTGCAACTGTACTACCGAGAGAGTGAGAATAAATGTAAATGTTTTTATTTTTCGAGAGAGGTTTGACTATCTTATCTATGAATATGTTAAGATCTTCAGCATAAGAATCAAAGTTGTCAATATCCACCCTCAGCGGATTATCAGAATCGTGGTGAGACTTACCGTGGCCGCACAGCTCAGGAACGAAGACACTGTACCCCGCCTTACGGAAATAATATGCAGTCTCGCGGAATTTTTCAGCTGACTCGGTAAAGCCGTGAAGAATTACAATATTACCTCGGCTAAGAAGCTTTTCATAAGCCTCGTAGTGGAGCTGTTTGCCGTCAGATGAAAGGAAAAAGTCATCAGTACGTCTTTTGGCAAGGTATGGCTCAACCTGACTAACCATTATATTTTCGAAAGAGCCTTCGTCAATAATATCAACCTTATCTAAAAAATCAAGCATAGTATACCTCCTGTTATTTTACAAAACCTCCTTGAAACATAAGACTGTACAAGGAGGTTTACCGTTTATTAAATTAACCTAAGAGATTTGAAAAATCCAATTCCCCTTTAAAAAGCTTTGTAATGAAATTGAGAATCATAGTAAAGAATCTCATAAATGCTACAAGTCTTGTCTCAGTTGTAGGCTTTTCAACAGGACGGGTAATCCATTCATAATCAGCGCAGTTATCTTCTGTCATATTAGAAGCGGTAGCGGTATCATAATCATAAACCATAGCCTGTTTGAAGCCTGTTTTAGCGTAAACTGTATCTATATTTTCAGTTGTACCGTTAAGGAATGCATAGATAATGGGATGCAGACAGTCTATTATATCGTGGTGTGCATTTTTAAGAATCCATGTTCTGTCGGGTACTCTGCAAGTTGAAAGGTCAACCTGCTTGTCGGGAGCGATGTATTTGCGGTTTTCTTCAGATACACCTGCAAGATATTCCTCTGAAAGAGTTTTGCCAACAGGAGCTGTTGTTGCACCGAAAGTACAGTGTGTAAGGCTTACAAGTGAGTCGCTGAGAAGGTCAGCATCTTTAATGAGGGGCATATTCATAAATCCGTACTTAGCAATAAAGCCGTAGTGGATACTATTTTCTTCGAGTTTATCATAGAAACCATCAAGGTCTGATGAAACATGCTCTCTATAATACTGGATTTTTTCAATAAGACCTGCATATTTTGTGCGAAGCTCTGAGCCTTCTTCGCCGTAAACAAGGTCAAGGGCAGCGTCCATATCATTTTCGTTGACTTCAGTCCAGTAGTTGACCTGTGTAGCCATACCGAAAGCGTGAAGAAGAGCGGGCATAAGTGCCTTAGCAAGTCTTTCATAGAGTGCTTCTATTCCGTCGAGAGCTTTATCTGTAACGGTTATCTGATTGAAGAAGTCCATTGTCTTGAATACGATTTCATAAAGCATATCTGTAAACTCAAAGCCAACACCGTCACCTGTCTTACCTAAGAAGTCAACCTGTCCTGCATATCTTTCAACAGTCTTTGCATCAAATTCAATCTGACCGCTGAAGAGCTTTGAAAAGAGAGTGGATTCATTCTGAAGAGAATCACAGAATATAACATTCTTTATGTGACCGAGATGGCCGTATCTTTCAAGGTAAGCTGCCATAAGGCTGCCGCCCATACATCTGCAGTACATTGAAACCTGATCCTGACCTGTTGTCTTAAGAATCTGAAGAACATACTCATGAAGTCTGTCCACATGGTCATAGGGTGAAAGACGCCAGTCGTATGCAAACAGATATGCTGAGTTTACATTATAGCTCCAAGCAGATTTTGATGCCGCTATTGAATCAGCCATTGTCTGATAATGAACGCCTGTGCCCTTTGTAGGGTTGCCGTTATAGTCAAGACCTGCATCAGGGAAAAGAGGCTTGAGTTCTTCATAGATAGCTCTGCCGTAGTTGTCCCATTTGTCAAAAAGCATACCTTCAAGTACAAATGGCTTAAGGATATTAACAACTGTTTCAACGATAGTATCCTTATCGCGGCCATCGTCACCGCCGAAAGAAAGCTCCTCAAACTGGGCAACACAGAGGGTGCCATCTTCATAATATATACCGTCACCATTACCGCGGATATAAACAATAGGTGTTCTTTCATTTGCAGCGTATACTGATGCCATGGGCACCATAACTGCAAAGAGCATTGATAAAACCAGAAGTACAGAAATTAATTTTTTCATTTTGTATCGTTCCTTTCAAGTGTTTATTTTTCTATAATTAAAGCAAATCTCTGAATATATAGATGTTCTTCTTATCAGGTTTGAGTGTACCGTCCTGAATTTTCTTTACAACTTCAACTATTCTGTCATTTATAGGAGTAGGTACACCGTGCTTTCTACCGAAATCACAGACAACGCCGTTGATAGCATCGATTTCACAAGGCTTGCCTTTCTTTAAGTCCTGAAGCATTGAGGGCTCGATAAGTCTGTGTTTTTTCATAGCAATAGGAAGAAGCGCTGTGCCGAATGCGCGCTTGAGAGCACCCTTGTAATAGAAAAGACCAACGATGTTTTTGCCCTGTACGGGAGCAAATGTAACGCCTGCCGCGTGACCAACATCGATACACTCTTTCATACAGCGTATAGCAACCTGCTTACCCTCTTTGTCTTCTGAGATGTCACCGAATACACCACCGACAACTGTGCCAAGGCCTGAGAAAGTAGCATTGATAAGAAGTTTTGACCATCGTGCGCCAAGAAGATTGGGTTCTTCGTGTACGGGACACATAAGTTCAAGAAGGTCTTTTACGCGCTTAACCTGAGCGTCTGTAACGCCTGACATCTTACCCATATGGAATGAGAGACTGTCGGGTTCACTTGTGAGCTCGCATACACCGGGCTCAATTAAAGCTGCACCCCATTCAACAGCACAACCCATTGTATGGTTTTCACCTACAATTTCAGCGATGCCGGGCTCGGGGATACCATTCTGAAGTGTTACGATAACACCATCGTCGCTGAGGAAGTCTTTGAGCATAGTTACAACTTCCTTGTTGTGAAGCTGTTTTGTAAGAAGAATGATTACATCGTATTTACCTTCCATCTGGTCGGGTGTGATTGCCTTGACAGGAACTGTCATTTCAACTGTACCGGTAATGTGGGCACCCTTTTCGTTCAGAAGATCAACGTGAGCCTTGTTACGATTGATAAGATCAACTTCACCACCGTTTTTTGAGATAAATGCGCCAAGAACTGTACCGAGAGAGCCGGCACCGTATATTGCATATCTTGCCATAATAGTTTCCTCCGTGTTGTTAAATTTTACATACACCTTTATTTTAGCACTCTTTGGAAATTTTATCAATACCAAATCGAAAATTAGAAACCGACAAAAACCAAGAAAAAACCGCCTGATAAAATCAGACGGCTTTTTCCATTATATATGAGTGAGAGAGATGAGATCAAAATTATTTACTCTTTTTTGCCTTAGCAGTAGCTGAAGCTGCAACAATGCCTGAAAGAGCGATAAGGGCAGGTACGTTGGGAATAACCATAAGCTGGTTGAACATATCTGTGAGCTCCCATACAAGGTCATTTGAAAGGATAGAACCAAGGAATACAAATACAACAGCGATGATCATATAAACCGGAGTGAACTTCTTGCCGAAAAGAGCAACAAAGTTAACATGACCGAAGTAGTTCCAGCTGATGATAGTTGAGAAAGCAAAGAAGAGAAGGCAGATAGCTACAAATGAGTTGCCTATGCCGTCGCCCATAACATTTGAGAATGCAAGCTGAGCCATATTAGCTTTGCTTACACCGTCAGGAGCTGTACCTGAAGCGAGAATACCGTTACCTGCATAGAGAGTTGAGATAACAACAAGACCTGTCATTGTAAGAACTACAAATGTATCGATGAATACACCGATCATAGCGCTGACACCCTGATCGTGAGGTTTCTTTACTTCTGCAAGTGCGTGTGCGTGAGGAGTTGAACCCATACCTGCTTCGTTTGAGAAAAGGCCTCTCTTTACACCCTGGCTGATAGCTGTCTTGAGAGCGTAACCGATCCCGCCGCCGATAAGAGCGTCAGGTCTGAATGCATACTTGAAGATCATACCGAATGTTTCGGGGAGATACTTAGCTCTCATTACGAGGATGATAACACCACCGATGAGATAGAGCAAAGCCATAATAGGTACAAGTTTTTCT
>JAZTWC010000049.1:0-18021 GCA_045635665.1 Acutalibacteraceae bacterium | reverse complement strand
AGGTAAAGCTATTGCAAAACTCGGACACGATATGGGTAAGTGGAGTAATAATAACGATGGTACTCACACAAGAGAATGTCAGCGTGATAATGGCTGCACATATGCAGAAACCGAAAATTGTAAATTCGGTGATTGGGTTGTAATCAAAGAAGCAACCTGCACATCTAAAGGTACAAAAGAAAGAATTTGCACAATCTGCAGATACAAAGAAACTGCAGAAATAGAACTCAAAGATCATACTCCCGGCAAAGCTGTTATTAAAAACAGAATTGAACCTAAGTGCGAAGAAAAGGGCGGCTATGATGAAGTCATTTATTGTACAGGATGTTCGAAGGAACTCAACAGAGTTAAGAAAGATATTCCTGTAACAGGTCACGATTGGGACAACGGTGTAATTGACCCCGAATCAACTTGCAAGGATCACGGTATCAAGACTTATATCTGTAAAAATGATGCATCACATACCAAAACCGAAAATCTTCCCCTTGATGCAGATAACCACATAGGTGAAACCTACATCAAAGATGCAAAAACTGAAACCTGTACAGAAGACGGTTACACAGGTGATAAGTACTGCTCAGATTGTAATGCACTTCTTGAAAAGGGTAAAGCTATTGCAAAACTTGGTCACGATATGGGTAAGTGGAGTAATAATAACAATGGTACTCACACAAGAGCGTGTCAGCGTGATAATGGCTGTACTTACACAGAAACTGAAAAATGCACGTTTGGTGATTGGGTTGTAACAAAAGAAGCAACCTGCACATCTAAAGGTACAAAAGAAAGAGTTTGCACAGTCTGCGGATATAAAGAAACTGCAGAAATCGAACTCAAAGAGCACATTGCAGATGAAGCAGTAATTGAAAATGAAGTTGCTCCCAAGTGTGAAGTGATGGGCAGTTATGATGAAGTTATATACTGTACAGAATGTTTGAAGGAACTCAACAGAGTTAATAAAGATATTACTGCAACAGGTCACGATTGGGACAACGGAATAATCAATCCTGAATCAACCTGTAAAGCGCACGGTACAAAGACATTTACTTGTAAGAATGACAGCAGTCACAAGAAGACAGAATCAGTAGCTCTCAATCCCAATAACCATGTTGGTAAAACTTACATCAAAGATGCAAAAACTGAAACCTGTACAGAAGACGGTTACACAGGTGATAAGTACTGCTCAGACTGTAATGCACTTCTCGAAAAAGGTAAAGCTATTGCAAAGTTGGGTCACGATTGGGGCGAGTGGAAAGTATCAAAAGATGCAACAATCGACGCTAAGGGTGAAGAAAAACGAATCTGTAAACGAGATTCCTCACATATTGAAACCCGTGAAACAGATAAGTTAGTATCGTATACAGCATACTTTATCAAGGCAAACGAAAACGGCACTTTTGAATACAATGGCAAGAAATATGATCTTGTTGATACCGTCAGATTTGCAGAGGAAACAAACGCAATTGTAAATCCCGATGTTCCTGAAGAAGAAGGTTTTATAGGTTATTGGGAAGAGTATACCCTTTCCAATGAAGACATATATATTGAAGCTGTTTATGAACTGAAGTCAAATGATAATCAGTCTGATCTCATTTCTGAAAAGGATGTAGTATATAAAGACGGAATTGCAACAATTACACTCTCTGCCTTTGCTGAAACACTCAATGCAAAAGTACCCTTGGGTGCTACACCTGTTGATATTATTCTTGTTCTTGACCAATCAAGCTCAATGACCAGCAATAAAATTGGTAAGGATACAAGATTAAAAGTACTTGAAGATGTTGCCAAGAACTTCGTAACTATGGTTTATGATAGTGCTTTAGAAAATAAAGTTGATCATAGAGTTGCCCTTGTAAGCTTCTCAGGTACTAATGAAAACTATAAAGGTACGGGCCTGATTGGTACAAACGGCTCAATAAAAACCTTCAACAAGCTTACTGATGCTGATTACGCATCTGCATTT
The DNA here is from genome assembly GCA_045635665.1 of Acutalibacteraceae bacterium. GTDB lineage: Bacteria > Bacillota > Clostridia > Oscillospirales > Acutalibacteraceae > UBA6857. The sequence goes on along the minus strand of JAZTWC010000049.1, from coordinate 16,061 downwards.
GTTGATGTAAATGGTAATCTTGATGCCCTTAAAAACGGTATTGATAGTCTTACAGGTATAAGTGGCACATCATCAGACTATGGCCTTCAGATGGCAAGACAAATTCTTGCTAATAATCAGGATGACAGAGAAAAACTTGTACTCTTTATCACTGACGGTGAACCTGGTGATTATTACAGAGGTAAAACACCATTCAGTAATACAGTTGCAAACGATGCAATCGATTTCGCAAATCAGATTAAGAATGATTACGGTACAACAATTTACAGTATCGGCGTAGCTGCAGGTGCAGATCCTTCCGATGAAACCAATAAGATTAATAAGTTCCTTCACTATGTTTCATCTAACTATCCTAACGCAAAAAGTATGGATAATAAGGGGACAGCAGCAACATTGAAAAACTATTTCCTCTCTGCTGAAGATGCAGATGAGATAGAGAAAATGTTCGAAAGCATCGTTTCACGTCAGATTGTAAATACAATTTCGTTCACAAAGGTTAATTTCTATGATACTATCAGTGAATACTTCACACTTACCACAGAGAATGAAAATGCACTTCGTGAAGCAGTAAAAGCTGAATACGGTATATCTGACAGCGATATAATTATAACAAGAAATGCTGATGTAACAACAACTGTCAGAATAAACAATCTTATTCCCAAGGCTGTATTCAATGAAAAGAATGTTCAGATTGGTTACGGTGCGACAGTTAAGTTTGATGTTACTGCAAATGAAAAGACTCTTGAGGGTGGTACTTTTGTAACTAATACAGAAGATGCAGGTATAGAAAACGGCGGAAAAACTGTAATTGAATTTAAGGTGCCTGACGGAAAAGAAATTTCAAGCGGCAGAGCTATTGTTGAATTCAGAATAGGTGATGAAGTCTATGCGATCAGAGAAGTAAGCATTGGCGACAAGGTTATAGTACCTGAAACAGATGTTGCTGATTGGGTTGTAACAGACGGAACAACTATCACAAGTGATTACACGGTATTCAACACCGAGTATACATCTGAAACAAGAACAGTAAAATGGATAATTGACGATGTAACAAAAGAAGAGGTGTATCATATTGGTGAAATCATTTTTGCACCACAAATCAATAATCCTGATGGTAAGCTGTTCAAAGGTTGGAATGCAAAGGTACCATACAGAATGCCTGATTATGACCTTGAGTTTACAGCTGTATTTGAAGCTCATGAGCACAATTACAAGCAGACAGCTATGAATGGCGAATGTACAACAGGCACAACATACACATACACCTGTGATTGTAAAGATTCATATACTAAGACAGAAACATACAGTGCACATAAATTCACTGCTAATGTTCAGCTTGTAAACAATGAATCTGTAGCAACAATGACTTGTACTGTTTGCGGTAAAGCCGATTCTAAGGTTATCAATTACAAGGCTCAGTATGAAACAAACGGCAGGTTGAACAAAACGAAAGTAGTTGATCTTACACTTTACGATAATGCAGGAATATCTATCCAACCCGACGGTTATGTCTATGTTAAGCTGTATGAAGAAAGTGATGTGCTTTCAAATGCAAAGTCAGGCAAGCTGATTGTCAAGAGAGTAAATGAAGACGGTTCAGAGGATAATATACCTTATCTGAAAAACAGTACAGTTGATAAGACTGGTTATTATGTTGATGGTAATTATATTGTTCTCAAACTAGATCACTTCAGTTATTATGCTCTTATTATGCCTGAAGATGCAGCTAGTGTTCCTACATACGGTGAAATTGAGTGTGCGTTCAACGGTCATAGTTACACATCAAAGGTAACTACTCCGACTTGTACAGCTAAGGGTTATACAACTCACACTTGCACATCTTGCGGTGATACATATACCGATGCAGAGACAACTGCCATTGGACACAATATGGGTGCTTATGTAGTAACCAAACAGCCCACCTGCACAGCTAACGGTACTCAGACGGCGACCTGCTCAAGATGTACTCATACCGAAACAAAGTCGATTGCTACAACAGGTCACGACTATAAAGACAATATTTGTACAGACTGTGGCAAGACTAAGGCACAAAACTGTAAACATATGTGTCACAAGTCAGGTTTTATGGGCTTCATTTGGAAGATAGTTCGTTTCTTCTGGAAACTGTTCAAGATGAATCCTATCTGTGACTGTGGAGCAAAACACTATTAAAATTATAAAATCACCCCGTATTCGGGGTGATTTTAACTTTATGTGTTAAGTTGGAAATGATAAATTTACCCCTGTTTTGATATAAAAACAGGGGTTATATTTCGTTTGGAGAATATAAGGCTGTCCCGTAGAAGAGTGGGAATAATGACTCTAACCCAGGAACCCCTTATTTTACAAGGGTTTCGGGGACTTTGTTTTAATTGAATACGTTCGTTGTTGTAAAAGTAAATGTGTTCGCTTATGAGGATGCGAACATCCTCATAAGTTTTTCAATTTCGCTCTATAAATACATTCTGTTTTGAGAATCGAGAAAAAATTCTCAGCCATTGCGTTATCATTCGGATTTACACATCTTAACATTGAGTGCGTTAAATTTTATGCTTGTTCTCACTTCCGTTCTGTTAGCGAGAGAAAATTCCACATCAATTCATTTTCCGTTTCTATGGCTTTGATTTTACTGTCTTTGCGTGCGATTATGTACTTCGGTTCTTGGATTTTCATATTTCCTGTTACAACATAATCTTAGGTGGTCTGCCTTTCTTCTTTAATGCAATTCCTGCATCCTGCTTACGCATGTTTGCATTGTACCGTGTATTTGTTTTTATGTGAATCCAAATTTTTCTCCGATGGTATGTAGTGTGTGCCCTTGTGATTTTAATTCTAATATTTCCTTTTCATAGCATTGAATGTGATAATACTCTCTTGACATACAACCCCCTTATGGTAGTTTCTTTAATTCTACCATAGTGGGGCTCTTTTTTTCCCATTTTTAACGGACTTGTTCATTCGGGCGGTACTTAAGATTTATTGAGGTCAGGCTGTGGCTTATAGGTCTGCAGGCAATATCTCCGCCAAGCGAGACTATTAACGGCTCCAAATATTTAACTTCCAGACCTTCCTCTTCGGCAGTGTACTCATCAATGGGGAAAACAAGGTGCAGACCGTGATCACTGAGAGAGCACACTTCGGAAACTTATCAGGTGTAAGACCAAGCTTATCCTATAGAAATCTAACCAGATCATAAAACTCATAGATATAATCAAATACACCATAGTCACAAAATAGTCTGGTAGATAAGATGTCTTAGAAAAAACAAGTGTAACCTGTTCGGTTAAAATAAGATGGTGTCTAATATCAGCCGAATTTTAATAATGTATGTTGAAATATTTGCTGCTGATGTGATATAATTCAGACAGGAAAAATATATTTATTAAGGAGCCTGATTATGAAGGATATTGCCGGTATATGTAAGATTGCTCTGGTGCAGGCAGAGCCCGTATTATTTGATAAAAAAGCATCGCTGAAAAAGACACTTGATTATATCGAAAAAGCTGCAGCTCAAAAGCCTGAGCTGATTGTTTTTCCTGAGCTTTTTATCCCGGGATATCCTATTGGGATGAACTTTGGCTTCAGTATGGGAAAGAGAACTCAGGCAGGCCGTGAGGACTGGAAACGCTATTATGACGCTTCTGTTGTGGCAGGTGAGGAAGAGTTTCAGCTTCTTTCCGATGCTGCAAAAAAGGTCGGTGCATATATCAGCATAGGCTTTTCCGAGCGTGATGCAGTTATCGGTACTTTGTACAACAGCAATGTTATTTTTGAGCCCGACGGATCGTATAAGGTTCACCGTAAGCTTAAGCCTACCGGTACTGAACGTGTAGTCTGGGGTGATGCACATGAGGGGTATTTCCCTGTAACCGAGACTCCCTGGGGTCCGATAGGAAGTCTGATCTGCTGGGAAAGCTATATGCCTCTGGCAAGGGTTGCACTTTATCAGAAAGGCATAACCGTTTACATTTCACCAAACACAAACGATAATCCTGAGTGGCAGGCAACAATACAGCATATCGCAATCGAAGGTAAATGTTATTTTATCAATGCAGATATGATTGTAAGAAAAAATTCTTATCCGATTGACCTTAATGAAAAAGACGCTATCGAGCAATTGCCCGAATTGGTGTGCCGTGGCGGAAGCTGTATTATCGACCCCTACGGCCATTATGTAACAGAGCCTGTATGGGATGTGGAAACCATTATTTATGCAGAGCTTGATATGAGTTTGCCTTCAGAGAGCAAAATGGAACACGATGCAGTCGGACATTATGCAAGACCTGATGTGCTCGAGTTGATTGTCAATGACAGATGATTACTTAAATTAAAGATTATTTATTATAACAGCCACTGAGGAGGATTTTACTCGGTGGCTATAACTGTTTTAAACTTGCATTTATAATAGTTTTTAATTGGATTATTTTTTTGTTTTGACTATAATAAAAGTGTAGACATAAATATGTCTGTAAATCTTATCAAAAAAAGGGGTTTTAGTATGTTTGAAAAAATTATAGGAATTATTCTGTCGATTCTCACCTTTGTAAGCTCAACCTTTTTAGGCGTTGCACCGAAATATGAAGTATTTTCTAATATCGCTTACGGTGCAGGTGAAAGAAATGTAATCGATATTTATGTACCCGCCAAGGCTTACGAAAAGGAAGCTAACGGCTGCATTCTTTTCATTCACGGCGGTTCATGGTCATCGGGCAGTAAGGATGAAATGAAGGGTGAATGTGTGGCTCTTGCAAACGAAGGCTATATAACTGCAACAATGAGTTATACCCTTATCAACGACGAAAACAGAAATACATCATACAGTGTTATGACTGTTCTTGATGAAATCACTATGGCTATTGAGCAAATCAAAAAGTTCTCAGATGAAAAGGGTCTTAACATAACAAAACTTGCAACTTCAGGTTACTCAGCAGGTGCACATCTTTCGATGCTTTATTCCTATTCTCGTCCTGAGGAAAGTGCTATCCCTCTTGCTTTTGCCGCAAATAAGGTAGGTCCCTCTGATTTTACCACAGAGGCTTGGGGAGAAGCAGGTCCCAGAATTGCAAAAATGCTGGCAGGTGCAGCCCTTACACAGCAGTATATGAATGAAGGCAAGGAGAAGGAGCTTATTGAGCTCGTTTCCCCTGTATATTATGTTAAGGAAAACTCAATTCCTTCGTTGTTAGCTTACGGCGGTAAGGATAAGACTGTGCCCGTAGGAAATGCTGATTCAGTCAAAAAGGCTTTTGAAGAGTCAGGTGCAACATTTGACTTTATCCTGTTCCCGTATTCTGACCATATTCTGATTTTTGCTCCCTTTAGCAGTGTGCAGTATAATTTAAAACTGAAGGATTATTGCAATAAATACTTCCCTTGATATATTTCAGTGAAAAGTACTCACACCAGTGAGTACTTTTTGTTTGCTTTGCATTTCATAAAAGTTGAAAAATGAAGCAATTTATGATAAAATTCTTAGTGGAAAATATGGAGGTGTTCATATGAAACGAAATGCTAAATTATGGGTATGTATTGCATTACTTCTGTGTCTTATCAGCTCTGTCGGTGCATCTGTTTTTCAGACTGATTTCGGTGCTGTTGAGTACCACGACCTGACTATCGAAACCGACAGCGGTCATAAGCTTGATGCTCTTCTTCTTGTACCCGAAAATGCAACTGCCGAAGATAAGGCGCCGGGTATCGTTGTCAGCCACGGCTGGTATAATAACCGTGAAATGCAGGACCTTAATTATGTTGAGTACGCTCGCAGAGGTTATGTTGTTCTCGCTATCAGTATGTACGGTCATGGTGATTCCGAGGTTATTCCCTCCAACACCTGGTGGGATGACAAAAACAATGCCAACGGTCTTTACGATGGCGTGAAATATCTATCCCGTCTGCCTTATGTTGATGCTGAAAAAATAGGTGTCACAGGTCACTCAAACGGTGCTCTTGCTTGCCGTGAAGCTGTTTTGCAGGATGAGGAGGGTCTTATTTCTGCCGCACTTCTCGTTTCAAATGATGCCGTATATAAAGATGAAAACGATGGATTTTATAATATGTTCGGTAGCCGTGATGCTGCAATTGTTGCCTGTCAGTATGATGAGTTCTTCCACCGTGTTGACGGCAAGGCTCCTAGAGAATTTATAAATCAGTCAACAGCTCAGTCTTTCCTTAATTTCGGTGCTGATCCTGAAGGTCTTGAAGCAAGAACTGCTGATGTCTTCTATGAAAAAGAGATTGACGGTGAAAATGCTATCCGTGCTATCTATAACCCGGCCATTACACATCCTTGGGCACATTTTTCCTCACGGGTTGTGTCATTCAGCACAGACTTTTTTGACAGAGCTTTAGGTGCCCCCAATGAATTAACTCATACAAATCAGATATGGCAGTTTAAGGCGGCATTCAATGCAATAGGTATTGTTGGCTTCTTTATGTTTGTTTTGTTCTCGGCTCTTGCTATGCTTGATTTACCCTATTTCAGCGAATTGAAGGCAAAAACAGATGTAACTCCCAGGCCTGCACCTGAAGATAAGGTACGCAAAAAGATGCTTCGCAGTCAGATTCTTACTGCTGTTCTGAGCATCCCTGCTTATCTTATAGCTTTTGCAATCGGCTTCCTTTTACAAAGCTCCTTCTGGAATCAGGGTGCATCCCGTGTTATCGGTATCTGGTCGGTACTCTGTGGACTGATGACTCTCATCGCTCTTCGTGTAAGTCAGAAGAAAAATCCCATTGACAAAGCAGAACGAGGTATCACAATAAGTAAACAGAATCTTATAAAAACTGTTGTTCTCTCACTCTGTGTTGTCGGTGCATCCTTTATGCTCGTTTACCTTTCGGATTATTTCTTCCTTACAGACTACCGTCTGTGGTGTTTCGCAACAATTCGAGCCTTTGATACACAGCACTGGGGTATGATTCTTCGTTTTGTACCTATGTGGCTTTTCTATTACATAATCATCAGCATTTCGGGTAACTGCTTAGGATATATTGATACGGGCAAAAACAAGTGGAAGAGTCCTCTTCTGCAGATGTTCTTCGTCTTCCTTGGTCCGCAGATTATGATTATGGCACAGTACATCACATTCTTTATTACAGGCAAGATGCTCCTTGACCCTCTCAGCGGTATTATGGGTATATGGCTGTTCCCAATTGTGCTGATTTTACCTTTGGCATCGCTTATCAGCCACATTATTTACAAAAAGACCAAGAACCCCTATATAGGCGGAATTATAATGGGTATCATTGCTTGTATCCTTACAGTTACCAATACTCTGACAGGCTGAGTATTACATTAATTAATGCATACGCAATGATGTGCACCCAAAAGTTGTTTATTCGATGTGTTTTATACACAGAATAAATCAAACTAAGGCAAGCCACATGTGGTATTACAGAGATAAAGATAACAATGAAGTTGATGTTGTAATTGAGTCTGATGGCGAACTGCATCCGATTGAAATCAAACGTTCAGTAAATCCGGGCACATAGCTTGTGAGAGTATTTTCAGTGCTTGATAAAGGTTCTGTACCAAGAGGTAAGCATTAATTTCATAAAAACAGTACCTTCGCTTGACCGAGGGTACTATTTTTATTTATAACACTTCATACCTAACTTTTATTACTTGCCATATCGGTTCTGATGTGATATATTATACCCATAAACAAACACAGAAAAGCGGTGAACTAAATGCCCCTTCAGATTATCCGTCAGGATATAACCAAAATGCAGGTTGATGCTATTATCAACCCTACAAATGAATATCTTTTTCCCACAGGCGGTACAGATCTTGTCATACACAAGGCGGCGGGGCCTGAGCTTTTTGAAGAGTGTCAGAAGCTTGGCAAGTGTGATGTTGGTACCGCTAAAATCACTAATGCTTTTAGATTGCCTTGTAAATTTGTCATTCATACTGTCGGACCTGTTTGGGAGGGAGGCAATAAGGGTGAAACTGAGCTTCTTATCTCCTGCTATAATGAGTGTCTGAGTCTCGCCAAAGAACATAACTGCGAGTCCGTAGCCTTTCCGTTGATTTCTTCGGGGCTGTATGGGTACCCGAAAGACAAGGTGCTGAAAATCGCCATCAACACAATAAGTACATTCCTTTTTGACAATGAAATGACGGTGTATCTCTGTGTATTTGATAAAAAGGCTTATGAACTCAGCGAAAAACTTTTCTCCGGCATCGAAAGCTATATCGACGACAACTATGTGCTGCGTACCACTGACAACTACAGCGAGACCGCGTACATTCTTCAAAGCAGAAGTTATGATGAGCCTGAGTGTTGCGAGAATACGGTTGTGGAGTGTGCAAGTGTTTGTGATGTTGGTACCCCTGCTGAAAAGGTAAGTCTAGATGATTTTATCAAGCTTGATGAGTCCTTTGCTTTGAAGCTTATTAAGCTTATCGATGCTAAAGGCATCAGCGATGTTGAGTGCTATAAAAAGGCTAATGTCAGCAAACAGACCTGGCATAAGCTTATGACAGACAAGCACTATAAGCCTAATAAAAAGACAGCAATTTCATTTGCGATTGCCCTTGAGCTGAGCCTTGATGAAACACAGAAACTTCTTTCGTCGGTTGGTTTTGTGCTGTCTGACAGCAGTATTTTTGACATTATTATCAAATACTGTCTTGAGAATAAGATTTATAATGTTTTCGAGATAGATTCGGTACTTTTCAAGTATGACCAGGAAACACTTTTCTCAAAAATTTAAAAGTCAATTGCCAATTGACCAAAAGAAAAACTATATCCGCTATACTATGGTTGTAAGGTTGGAACACACCTTGCAACCATTATTTTTTTCTTAGGAGGCAACCACTATGACAGGTGCAATTATCGGCGATATCGTCGGCTCAAGATTTGAATTCGATAACCATAAAAGCAAGGATTTTACCCTCTTTACTCCGCAGTGCTTTTTTACAGATGACACGGTTATGACTCTTGCTGTTGCAAAAGCTCTCAGCAAATATGAAGCCATAACCGACTACGAGGATTTCAAGCAGACTCTGATAAAATGTATGCACGATGTTGGTATTCACTATCCCTATAGCGGATATGGCGGAAGATTTTTTGTTTGGATAATGCATAGAAAAACACAGCCCTACAACAGTTACGGCAACGGCTCAGCTATGAGAGTTTCACCTGTAAGTTGGTATGCCAAGTCACTTGATGAAGCTGAAAAACTTGCCAAGGCAACTGCCGAGGTAACCCACAATCACCCTGAGGGCATTAAGGGTGCGGTAAGTGTTGCTGGCGCGATTTATCTCGCCCGTACGGGTGCCACTATGGCTGAGATTAAGGAATATGTCAGCAGGTTTTACAAGATTGATTTTACTCTCGATGAAATCAGACCAACCTATGACTTTTACGAAACTTGTCAGGATTCTGTACCGCAAGCTTTTGAGGCTTTCTTCGAGTCTTCGGACTTTGAAGATGCTATCAGAAATGCAATATCTATCGGCGGTGACAGCGATACCATAACGGCAATTACAGGCTCAGTTGCAGAAGCATATTACGGCGTCAGCGACAAACTTAAGGCAATGGCAGTGTACTATCTAGATGAAAGACTGCTGAAAATATATGTTGATTTTAATAGCAAAACGGAGGTAAAATAAAATGAAAAACAATCTTACAGAATTAGTATTTATCCTTGACAGAAGCGGCTCTATGGCAGGTCTTGAGAGTGACACAATCGGCGGCTTCAACGCTATGATTGAAAAGCAGAAGAAAGAAGACGGGGAGTGCTATGTTTCAACGGTGCTCTTTGATAATGTAAGCGAGGTGCTTCACGACAGAATGCGCCTTAGCAACATCAAACCTATGACAGACAAAGAGTACACCGTCAGAGGCTGCACAGCTTTAATTGATGCTCTTGGCGGAGCCATTCATCACATCGGCAACATTCACAAATATGCAAGACCCGAAGACGTACCCGAACACACAATGTTTATTATCACAACTGACGGCATGGAAAATGCAAGCTTTCGATACGACAGTGAGCAGGTCAAGAAAATGATTGAACGTCAGAAAGAAAAATACGGCTGGGAATTTCTTTTCATAGGTGCCAATATTGATGCTGTGGAAACTGCAAGACGATACGGCATAGACGAGGACAGAGCAGTCAACTACAATGCCGACTCCAAGGGTACAGGCTTACTCTATGAGTCAGTTGCTTGTGCCGTCAGCAGTGTCAGAAAGTGTACAGGCCTTGACAACAGCTGGCGTGATAAACTTGATAAGGATTTTAAAAAGAGAGGAAAGGGATAAAAAAACAGTCTGCCACCCAAATGGATGGCAGGCTTTGATGTTTACTCAAAACACTTATTAATATCTGTGCCTTTTCTCACAAATGCAATAAACTCGTCGATTTCAGCCTTGACGGCATGATTGCCCTTTGTATAGGTCTTACCGTCTTTGGTAAGTACCCATTCACCGTCGGGGATGTAGACGTCTTTTTCTGACTGCCCTTTGTTTACTATGGGGGCAAAAATTATATCATCACCGAAGAAGTATTGACTATCAAGATTATAACAGATTTCATCATCAGGATAGTGGAAAAACATAGGTCTTATTACGGGGTACCCCTTTTCAGTTGCGGTGTCGAACTGCTTCTGAATATATGGGCGAAGTTTTTCTCGTATTGAGAGAATATTTTTTATAATTTCAAAGTTTCTGTCACCGAAAGACCAGATTTCATTAGGGTCGCCACTTGGCTCTAAAAGTCCGGGAGTTGGCTCGTGATGTCTGCAACGAGAGCCGTGAAGTCTCATTATGGGGCTGAAAAGTCCGAACTGGAACCAACGGATAATAAGCTCACGGAAATCATCGCTTTCAATATCAGCTCCGTAAAATCCACCGATATCAGTGTTCCACCAGGGGATACCGCACATGGACATATTTAGTGCCCCCTTAACTTGGTGTGAAAGACTTTCAAAGGTTGAGGGAATATCGCCTGACCACACAAGTGAAGCGTATTTCTGACTTCCGAAGTACCCACAGCGCGTGAGGGTGATGATATCATCTCTACCCAAGGACTTAAAGCCATCATATGCCATTTTTGAATAGTAGTAGGGGTAAAGTAAGGCAACCTTGTCGGCTCTGCCCTTGTGCCAGATAAGATTGTCAAACTGCTCAGGATGAATCTCAGGCTCAGCCTCGTCAAACCAGAGTGCGTCGACGCCGTTGTCAATATAGTTTTCTTTGAGTTTGCTCCATACAAAATCTCTTGTATCGGGGTTGGTGACATCTATTTCTGCCTGCCAACCATAGAAGTTGAAGACCCTGTCTGAGCCGTGAACAGTACGCATAAGCATATTTTTGTCGACCATATGCCAATAATTTTCACTTTTTTCGTTGATGGTAGGCCACACAGAAACGATGAGCTTTGTGTTCATTTCGTGAAGCTCGTCTGACATGGCTTTTACATCGGGCCAATATTTCGGGTCAAATTTGTAGTCTCCCTGCTCTGTCCAATGAAAGTAGTCGCAGATAATAGCCGAAAGAGGAATGCCGAGTTCTTTGTATTTTCTCGCAACTGAAAGAAGCTCATCCTGAGTTTCATAGCGAAGTCTGCTCTGCCAAAAGCCCGTTGCCCACTCGGGCATTTTTGGTGCGTACCCTGTAAGGTCAGCTAAAACCTTGCAAGCTTCGGCAGGGGTACCGCCAATAACAACATAATCTATAGCGTGACAGCAGTCGCTATTCCACCTTGTGCGGTTGTTTGATAATTCACAAAGACCCGTCGAGGGAACGTTCCATAAAAAGCCGTAGCCGAGTGAGGAGTACACATAGGGAATGGTGCATTTTGCATTGACATTTCTTATATCAATAGTGGAGCCCTTGAGATCAAATTCATTGTCCCAGCTGTGACCCATACCGAAGAAATGCTCATTCTCGTGAGGTTTGAAGGTAACTCTTGCTGACCAGAGTCCGCTGCCTTTGTTGGTATAGTTACGGTAACCGTCTTCAAAGGTAAGCTCAGGTTTTTCAGTGAGGATTTCCTTGCCGTCGCTGTAGAAAACAACCCTACCGCTTGTGCATATCATCACTTTAAGCTTACCGCAGGTCATAGTTGCCCAGGTTTCATTATCCTCGATAATGCAGTCAACATTATGTGGCGTAAGGTTGTAGTTTTCATCAATTATCTTGCAATCAGGAAAACCCTGAAATCTAATAGCATTTTCACCGCAGGCGCTGATTCTCACAAGCTCACCCTTGCGTGAGAATAAAATGGCGTTATCTTTTATAGTAACTTTTTTCATAGTTTCACATCCCTTAAATTTATAAGCATATTTTAGCAGAAATATATACGAAGTTCAAGGAAAAAACTTTTTAGTACGAGTTTAAAGGAATATTTTTGCAGAATACAGAGAGATACAAAAAACTTAGCCCCTGACTTTTACTGAAAGTCAGGGGTAATTTCATCGTCTGAATATTTCCCAACCTACAACCTCTACGCCTTTATCTTTGGCTCGTTGTAAAAGATCGCCGCTTTTAAGAAGCTGATATTCAAACTCTCTTTTCTGCCATTCTTTAGTGTAGCTTTCGTTGGGCAGGGCAGGGTGCAGAAATATCTCCGTAACACCGTCTATACAGTTATCAACAGCATCAAGATAATATTTTTTCAAGGTGTCGTAGTCCTTTATTCTGTCCATAGACCAAGGGTTTGATACAAGGTCATCGAGAAGTTTTACACCTCTCTTTTCGGCAGAGCGTACTATCATCTGCTGTAATTTCACTACAGGCGAGGGTATCTTCATACCGATTTGTCTTTCAAGGAAGCCAACAGTTTTAGGAAACCTGAAAGGTAAATTATGCTCTTTGCAGAAATCGAAAGCATCGAGATAAAATTTTCTGCCGTTTATTCCGTAAACTGTACCGCAGTGGCTGTCTGCGTGGTCAACCTTTGCTCTTTTATCTGTTATGTATCTGTACTGTGCTTCGAGCTCAGCTCTTACATCTTTGCGTTTTGCTTTGAATGTAAGATTTTTACTTTCAAGCCAGAAGTAATCTTCGCCCAGTGATTTTGCACCTGTCAGAGGCGGGTAACGGTAGGCTTCTTCATCGGAATTGAGAGTTATATGTACACCGACGGGAAAGTCAATTTCATTTGCAAAATTAACCGCATCTTCAGCTTCGGATGCAACAGACATAAGTGAGGTTGAGGTTATGAGCTGGTTTGTGAGAAGGTGTTTTATTGCTCCATTCTGCTCGTAGTTTAAGCCGAAATCGTCGGCGTTGATAATAAGATATTTAGACATTTTCTTTTTCGCCCTTGGGGAATTTAAGGAAGAATGTGATAACGGAAGCAATTATCATTGCAATCGCAGGGAATAGGCAGAGGAGTACTCTTGAAGCCATAGCAGGGTTATCGCCGGGCTCGTCGCCGCTGATAAACCCAAAGTATTCGGATGCTACATAGAATGCAAGTGAGGTGTAAAGACCGTTGAGTCTGTTCATAACACCCATAAGACTGTTTATGATGCCTTCTCTCTTGATGCCGTGTTTGCGGTAATCATCGTCAACAATTTTAGCACCGATGCAGTCCATAGTTGTAAGACAAGCTGCAACACCTATACCTACAACAGCAGCAATAGCAATAGTTGGTATAAGAGAATTAACAAAGAAAAGGGGAATAAATGCAGTTGCCATAATAATGAAGCCTGTTCTCCATATCTTCATAATGTCAACCTTTTGCAGTACCTTTGACCATATAATAATACCTATAACGGCTACACCTAAAACGATGCCGAGCATAACAGTTGTCATACTTCCGCCAAGACCGAGAGTGTACTTGACAAAGAAAGGAATAGCCTGAGATATAAGCGAGAATGCAGCTGAATAGAACGCACCGGCAAGACCAAAAATCCAGAAACGGGGATTTGTCACAAGAGCCTTGATACTGCTGAAAAGCTGAGGCTTTTCAAGTTCCTCATAGTTTGTATCTTCTTTGCAACCAAAGAAGCAGTACATCATAACTGCAAGAGCGGCAACACCATAGATAACTGATGTGAGCTGATATCCGATAGCTTCGGTAATCATAGGAGTGAGGGCAATGCTGATTGCCATAGCGAAAAGCTGACAAATCTGACGGATGCCGTTGGTTTTTGCTCTGTCTGCATCCTTTTTGAAAAGCTCGACAAAGAGAGAGCCGTAGTTGGCGTTGACTAGTGAGTCGAGGGTACCCGTGAGTATGTACATCAGAAGCATATAGATAAAGAGCATGCCTTTTTCGCTTTGGATGAATGAGGGTACATTGTAGAACAGAATGAAGAACAGCACAAGCAGGGGAGTACCGATTAAAAGCCAGGGTCTGCGTCTGCCCCATTTGGTGCGGGTACGGTCTGAAAGAAAACCGTAAACAGGGTTGTCTATTGCATCCACAAAGGTGTAGATGAAAAGAACAAGTGAGTACTTTTTCATGTCAAGTCCCAGCATATCAACATAAAAGATAGCTGCAAAGGATTTGAACATATTGATTGGAATTGATGTTCCGAACATAGCAAAGCCATATCGGAAGGGTGAAGTTTTCTTCGTTAGTGCATTCTGGGGTGCCATTGTTTTTCTCTCCTTTATTTAAAATATATTGGATTTGATACTGCACAAATCCTCTTAAGCTTACCGAAGCCCTTATGGACTTTGACGTAAGCAAATTTGACTTTCTTAAGTCTGACTTTCAGGTGGCCGTCTTTGAGAGTCAGCTCTTTTTCTCCTTTATCTGTGACGAGAGTAACATTTTTAGTGTCAGCAAAGATTTCAAGCCACTCATTTTCGTTGTACTCTGCCGTATGACCCATAACAGCATGGCCATAGGTGAGTTTAATCTTCACTACGTCTTTGCTTTCAGATATGAAGCAGTTACCGTTTCTGATTGCATCGAGGATGTCGTCAGCACTTCTCGATTTTGAGTACACTGCCGTAACGGGATTGCCGAGCTTTGCAAACTGCCGAGGTTTATGATAGTCGCTGCCGCCTACAGCGGGAACCTGCCTACCCTGAGAGAGGAGCGATGTCCACTTTGCAATACCTCTTACATTTGTACTTCTCATAGGACCGTTCCATATTTCAATCATATCGTAAGCTTCGTCATCTTCCCATTTATATGGGCAAAGAGGACATTCTGGGTGATTGACGGAAATAACCGCACCGAGAGATTTTGCGTGAGCGATAATAGTCTGCATCTCTTCCTTTGTATTGGCAATAAAACTATTTTCAAAAGGCGCAGCAACACCGAAAAAGTTCATATGCCCTTTATAGTGAGTCCACTCAACTGCGGGTACAAAGGTAAGACCGTCGATGTGGGGTAGTGCGAGGTTTTCAGAAAAGTTGTTGTGATTAGCTATGCCGATAAAGTCAAGACCTTTTTCCTTAGCCATTTTGCCGAGTTCATAGGCACTGAAAACACCATCTGAAGCAGTGGAGTGCATATGCAAATCGCCGTAGAGCAGCACTTCACCCTCATACTCGAAATCGATATTGTACGTAACCTCAACACCTTCGTCCATTACGTGATAAGCACCGATGATTATCTGCCACTTACCGCTTACAATCTTCTGACAAAGGTATCCTGCTGAGGAATCATACTCACCGACATAAATTGTCTTGTGAGCACTTCCCGACCAACCAAGGAAGTTGTTTTTTTCATCCATAAGACCGATGTCAATAGTATTTGACGGCTTAATATCACCCATCATACCCTTTGTAGGCTTGTAGTAGTCATAGGTGATGGTAATTTTCACAACTCCTTCGGGCACATCAAAAGGGAGGGTATAATATTCTCCCTCTTTTTCTTTTGTTATCATATGCTTAATAACCGTAAGTATCACCGCCTGTATTTATCGTTATTTTTATTCTAGCATTTTTAATAGGTATAGTCAATGGCTTTTATATTTCAAGTGAAAACAAAAGTCGGATATGATTTTATCTGTTACAACAGAAGGTGAAGTTTTTGTCTGTGTAGAAAACGATGTCCGAAATTAAAGAAGGGATAATTTGATGTATGTTATATTGCTAAGACCGAAAGAAAACAGCGTGAAATATATTTGAAACAATAAG
>JAZTWC010000048.1:0-27257 GCA_045635665.1 Acutalibacteraceae bacterium | reverse complement strand
TGATGTGGATACCGTTTCTTTCTACATAAATGTACTTGCTCATTTTGGGGTTCCATCTTCTTGTCTGATGGCCAAAGTGAACGCCAGCTTCGAGGAGCTGTTTCATTGATACTACTGACATTGTAATATCCTCCCTTTTTTTCGTTTTTTTAACCGCCGCAGGTTCTAAAGTGTACCACACTCCTTTTGGAGTGAAACGGGCGCACCAATCCCCATACGTGAGTTATCGCGAAAGATTATAGCACAAGAGATAATTTAAGTCAAGAGTTTTAACAAAATTTCTCAGCTAAATTTATGCAATTTCAACTAAAAATTTTACTTTCTTTTGAGTCTTTGCTGCATTTCAAAAAGTTTCTTTCTTCTTTCGTCCTCGCTTGCCTCATCGGCAGTGTACTTAGCACCGTCAAAAAGAAGAATACTCCCCTCTTTAATTTTAAGTCCGATGTCTGCAAGAGACACCTCGATGTGGCTCCTGTCTTCTTTTTCGAGTACCGCGATATCACCGACTATGCGGTCAACTATAAGCTTTTCCATTACTTTTCTCCTTGAGTACCCTGGCGATGATTAAACATATTGCGATGAGAATCACAAACGGTACACCACTGAAAAGAGCGACATAAGCCGGTGCACTTGCACCCTGATGAGCTATAGCACACTGCATATATGCGATGTTATAGCCAACCACCCCTGTCATAGCCGCGAACAGAATTACTGATATTGTATTTAATAATTTTCTGATTAGCTCTTTGTTCATACTATCACCTCAGATATTATTCAACAAGACTATAGCCGTCAGCGGTAACCTTGAATACTATATCACCCATTTCATCGGTGCGAAGACAAGTCATAGCGTTTTTTTCGATATAGTCAAGAGCTTCTTTATGAGGGTGTCCGTAGCTGTTATCTTTGCCGCAGGATATAACTGCAACATCTGCATCTGCAGAATCGAGGAATGGTTTATAAATTGAGGTGCTTGAGCCGTGGTGAGGCATTGCTAATATATCGGTTTTTCCAAATTTAACTTCCTTGAGTTCATCTTTTTCAGCATCGCCCGGAATTAAAATAGTAGTATCTGTATTTGAACCTGTGTCAGAATAACTAATATATGATAATCTGCAAATCACCGACATATCATTCAAATTATCACTTTGCTCCGCTGCACCTAAAGTAATCAGTTCAACATTATCTAATGAATACCAACCGTTAGGGTATTCATCTTGAAATGCAACATTAATATTATTTTCATCAATCGCTGTAAGCAAGTCTTCATACACTCTCGTTGTCGGTGTGTTGAATTCTTCAAGCTCAGGCATAATTATTGTATCGACAGGGAATTCATAAAGCACATCGTCGAGTCCCCCGATATGGTCCGAGTGAGGATGCGAAGCTACAACATACTCAAGTGAATCAACGCCAACGTTCTCAAGATAATCGATAACAACCTGACCGTAATCTTTTTCGCCTGCATCTATGAGAACACCTGATGTACCTTCCTGAATCAGAGTTGAGCTACCCTGACCCACATCGATAAAATGAACATAGACAGCATCGCCCTTGGCAAACTCACTGACATCAATATTTTCTGTTACAATATCCTTAGCTTCATAAGCAAAGAATGCAAGGATGATTGCAATAATAATTCCTAATAGTTTTTTGGTTTTCTTCTTACTTTTTCTTCTTGCCATAATTCTTACCTCCGTATCTTTTGTTGTCGGCGGGTTTAGATTTACCGTAAGGTGCTTTCTTGGTCGCGTTACCCTTGACAAGACACTTGTCACCATCTCCAATGAGATCGTATCTGCCTGCTTTTTTGAGAGCTTTGATGATAACATCTTTGTTTGCAGGGTTATAGTACTGCAAGAGAGCTCTCTGCATAGCTTTTTCTTCGGGAGTCTTGGCACCATAGACCTCTTTCATTGTGTATGGGTCAAGCTCCGTATAGAACATACAGGTCGATATTGTACCAGGTGTGGGGTAAAAATCCTGCACTTGCTCGGGTCTGATTTTTCTCTTTTTCAGGAAAAGTGCAAGTTCGATTGCGTCTTCAATTCGTGAGCCCGGGTGTGATGACATAAGGTAAGGCACGAGATACTGCTCCTTGCCAGCGCTCTTGCTGAGCTCAAAGTATCGTTGGGAGAATCTGACATATGTGTCGATATAAGGTTTACCAATTTTTTCAAGCACCATGGCACTGCAATGCTCAGGAGCGACCTTAAGCTGACCGCTGACATGATAGCGGATGAGTTCTTTGAAGAATGTCTCGTCTTCATCTTTGAGCATATAGTCGTAGCGAATACCGGAGCGGATAAAGACCTTCTTGACACCCTTGATTTTTCTTAAGTCACGGAGTATGTCAATGTACTCGCTGTGGTCTGCTTTGAGATTGGGACAAACCTTTGGTGCGAGACAGTGTTTACCTTTACATAGACCGAGAGTCTTTTGCTTTTCGCATGAGGGTTGACGGAAGTTAGCTGTAGGTCCGCCAACATCGTGGATATAGCCCTTGAAGTCAGGCATCTTAGTGAGTATCTCTGCTTCTCTGAGGATTGACTCTTTACTACGGCAGGTTACATATCGACCCTGATGAAAAGCTATCGAGCAGAAGTTACAACCACCAAAACAGCCACGATTGTGAGTAATGGAGAATTTAACCTCTTCGATACCGGGTACACCGCCAAGTTCTTCATATGAAGGGTGATAGTTTCTCTCGTAAGGCAGAGCGTAAATCTCATCGAGCTCTGCAGTTGTGAGAGGTGGCATAGGCGGATTTTGCACAAGCATCTTGTTACCGTGACGCTGTTTGACTATTTTACCTCTGATATGGTCTTGCTCATCCTGCTGAATACGGCAGGATACAGCATATTCTTTCTTGCTTTTGACTACATTTTCGTATGAGGGACACTCGGCACCTGTGAGAGGTGTCTCAGTTACGTCGCAGATATAACAAGTGCCTTTTACATCACGGATAGTACTTATATCCTCACCTGCTCTGAGTCGCTCTGCAATCTCAACAATAGACTTTTCACCCATACCGAATGAGAGAATGTCGGCCTGAGCATCAAACATAACTGAGCGACGGATTTTATCGTCCCAGTAGTCATAGTGTGCAAAGCGACGAAGTGAAGCCTCAAGACCACCGATGATGATGGGTACATCGGCATACGCTTCACGGATACGGTTTGAATAAACAATAACAGCTCTGTCAGGTCTCATACCTGCTTTACCACCAGGAGTGTAGGCATCTTCGCTACGTTTCTTTTTAGCGGCTGTGTAGTGAGCAACCATAGAGTCGATGTTACCCGATGTGACAAGGAAACCGAGTCTCGGTCTGCCATATTCCTTAAAGGCTTCTGCGGTATGCCAGTCAGGCTGTGAAATAATTCCGACAGTAAAGCCGTTATACTCCAAAACTCTTGATATAATAGCGGGACCGAATGAGGGATGGTCAACATAGGCATCACCTATAACATAGACGAAGTCGACCTCATTCCAACCTCGCTGGAGTGCATCGTTTTTATTGATTGGTAAAAAATTACTCATAATAATCATTTATGGGCAGAGATTACTCCCTGCCCTATTCCTTCTTTAGTCTGAAAAAATATCGTATTCTTCATCTGCTGAAGTTTCAGGCTCGTTACCTGCAGCTTTCATTTCCAGATACTGTGCACGTGACACGAGAACTTTTCTCGGCTTATTACCCTCGGCAGCACTGACGAAACCGAGTTCTTCAAGCTGATCCATAATTCTGCCTGCACGAGCGTAGCCGACTCCGAGTTTTCTCTGTATCGCTGTAGTTGATGCAATATCTGCAAGTGTGATGAGATCCATAGCATCTTCTATTAACGCGTCGTAGTTGCCGCCTTCATCGCCAACTGACACACCGCCGCCCGACTTTTTCTTACCTGAATTATCAGCGGCCGCATTTCTTTCGATTTCGCTCATAATCTCATCATCGTACTCGGCATTTTCCTGAGCTTTGATAAATGTTACAATTCTTTCAATTTCCTCATCTGAGAGATAAGCACCCTGAATACGTACAGGTTTTGTAATACCAACGGGGCTGAAGAGCATATCACCGTTACCGAGAAGGTTTTCAGCACCGATACAGTCAAGGATAGTTCTCGAGTCCACCTGAGACGA
Source organism: Acutalibacteraceae bacterium (assembly GCA_045635665.1). Taxonomy (GTDB): domain Bacteria; phylum Bacillota; class Clostridia; order Oscillospirales; family Acutalibacteraceae; genus UBA6857. The sequence continues at coordinate 23,117 of JAZTWC010000048.1, read as the reverse complement.
AACTGAAAGTGAAAGACGAGAGGGAATATTCGCCTTGATGACACCTGTGATAACGTCAACTGATGGTCTCTGAGTTGCAACAACAAGATGCATACCTGCAGCTCTTGCCTTCTGAGCGAGACGACAGATAGAGTCTTCAACCTCTTTAGGTGAAACCATCATAAGGTCATTGAGCTCGTCGATGAAGATAACAATCTGAGGCATAGGCTCGATTTCGGGGTGAGACTGAACATATTTGTTAAAACCGCCGATGTCTCTTACACCGCAATTTGAGAATGCTTTGTAGCGGTTATCCATCTCGCTTACAGCCCAAGCAAGTGAACCTGCAGCCTTTCTCGCATCTGTGATTACGGGTACGAGAAGATGAGGAATGCCGTTATAGACAGTAAACTCAACCTGCTTGGGGTCAATCATAAGAAGCTTGACCTGAGACGGAGTCGCGTTATAAAGAATACTTGTAATCATACAGTTAAGACAGACTGATTTACCTGAACCTGTGGTACCTGCGATAAGCAAGTGGGGCATCTTAGAAAGATCGGCACAGTTGACATTACCTGTGATGTCTTTACCAAGAGCAACAGTAAGCAGTTTGTCTGCATTTTTCTTGTACTCTGCCGAAGAGATTATCTCTCGGAGTGTAACTGTTGATCTGCTACGATTTGGAACCTCAATACCGACAGCTGATTTATTTGGGATAGGTGCTTCAATACGAACACCTGATGATGCAAGACCAAGGGCAATATCGTCAGCAAGGTTTGTAATCTTGCTGATTTTGACACCGGGAGCAGGTGAAAGCTCATATCTTGTAACAGACGGGCCTCTACTGATACCCACAAGCTTTGTCTCAACACCAAATGAAGAGAGAACTTCTACAAGTTTCTTTGAAGTTGTCTGCATCTCGTTTGCAAAGCCCTCACTTGAAGAGAACTCGGGCTGATTGAGACACTCGATAGGCGGAAGCACATAGTCACGCTTTTTCTTTTCCTGCTTGTAGTTTTCAACATCGTCAAGATTTTTCTTGAGACTTTCATCAGCTTCGGCAACAGCCTTTTTGATGATGTCATCTTCATCATTTTCAGCAACTTCAGCCTTAGGTTTAACCTCAACAGCCTTTGGCTTTTCAGCTACGGGAACTGTCTTTTCGGGTGTATTGCCACTTATAAATGAACCGCTGTTTTCACTTGGCGGGGTATTTTTTCTGGGCATACGAGGCTTGGGCGCGTCCCCGGAAATAAAATCAAATGCACTGAGTCTGATAGTTGAATTAGCATCGCTTGAAATTGTTGTCTTCTCATCGTAAGAGAAAACCTTTTCTTCTGGAAAGTAACGTTTGACCTCACGTAAAGGCAAACCTGTCTCACGGTCGGTGTTAGGATCCATATCAAGCTCAATTTCTGTGCTGTTAAAGTCAAATGTATCACCGTTGGTATCAGTGATTTTTGACTCAGCTTCACGTTTTTCAGTTTCGAGCATCACTGCTCTTTCAGCCTTTAAGCGCTGTCTTTCCACTTTACGGGCTTTGATATTTTCAGCTGACTCGTCAAGCTTTTGCTTACCGCCGTTGATAGCCACAGACACACTGTCACCGATTGACTCGGTTTCAATGCCGAGGTGTAAAAATGCCGCACCGATGAAAAGTACAAGCACAAGTACAACTGCACCGCCTTTACCGCAGGCAAAAAGTGGACCTCCACCGAAAATTGCACCGATGATGCCACCTGTAAAACTAAGCTCACCCTGACCATAAGCCCAGGCAATTTTAGCTGTTTCACTCAGCTGTGATGTCCAACCGAAGGCGTCGGCTTTATTCATAATCAAATGTACAATACCAGCAAAGCTGCCGCATAAAACAAAGCCTGAAATATTGGTTATAAGCAGACTTCTCTTAAGGTTGTGAAGTGCTAGTCTTATGCCCATATAAAGCATCTGAAATGCAAGCATATAGAAAGACACACCAAAAACAGAGAAGAACACGCTGCGGATGCTTGTCCAGATATTTGCGCCTTTGATAAATATGAAAGCTGCCATAACACCGGCGGCAATTAAGTATCCGAGCATAATCGCATTGTAGTGCTGTTCGCTGAAAGGCACTTTTTTACCCGTAGATGAGCTTACATAAGATGACTTCTTCTTGCTTTTATCTGAAGAGGTCTTTGCTTTTGTATTTGATTTTCCTTTCTTAGAAGAAGTGTTGCCTTTTGATGTACTCCCCTTCTTCGTAGTTGTTTTTTTAGTTGTAGCCATATTATTTCTCCGTAATTATTTTAAATCAAAGCGAATACGATAGCACCTATACCTAAAAGCGCTGAGTAAACACTGAAAAATCTGAGAACACTTTTGGTGTTGAATTTAGCAACAAGTCTGATAACCATAAAACTCATCGCAGCATATATAGCAGCACCGATTACAACGGATACCACGTCAACAATTGTGTCGTTAATAAGATATCTGATGATTTTTGCGACATTGACAACGAAAATTGACGGTGCGAGATAAAGATAAACCTCTCTCATAATAAACTTGGGATGCACGTCGCTCATAAGCATATTAGCCGCACCTGAGGAAACGTGTGAAAAACCGGGTACAAGGAAGCTAACGAGCTGATAGATTGACATTCTTACAGCATTCCCGGTACTGCAGACTCTCTTTAGCTTTTTGTTTTCCTGCTTAGCGTACCATCTTGCGATAACAAGTACAAGTGCATTTATGATGCAAGCAATACCTGTAAGGTAGAGGCTGTTAACTGTAAGAAATTTATCAAAGTAGTCGATGAGTAAGGCACCGTTACCTACCGGGATAAATAAAACAATCATAGGTAACAATGTGATGATAACATTTTTAGCAACAGTCTTATAAACTCTGAGATTCGGCTCTTTACTGTTTTTTGGAGCAAAAAGCAGCTTTATGCTCTTGATGTAAATCTTTCTCAGGCAGATAAAAATCATAACCGAAAAAGCTACAGAAAATACCGCGTAGTAAAATCCGAGTTTACCCGCATCTGCTGTAAGGGACACCGCACTGCCAAGGATACTGAAATGTGCCGATGCAGAAGCAGGCAAAGGTGCCATAAATCCAGAAACTAAAGCAATTATTGCTATTTTTATGTATTCAATCATATTAAAAGCCTCCTATTGAGAAAACTACATATCAAATCAAATTTAATTATATCACAAACTTTCGCCTATAACAAGACTAAAAATCAATTTCTGAGTACAAAAATATTCCCCCAACCAAGAACTGATTGAGGGAATGAGATTATTCTTCTGTTGTTTCAGTTACTTCAGTAACTGTCTCTTCTTCAGCAACAGGTTCGATTGTTTCTGTTACAACTGCGGGAGCAACAAATGTACCATCCATAATTGCTTCGAAAGTCTTGCGGTCAGCTTTTTCGTTGACAATAAGATATTCAGCAACTTCCGTAAGCTTATCCTGGTGTGATCTGAGGATTGACTCGCACTTGCTGTAAGCATCAGTGATAATATCCTTGATTTCGGCATCAATATCAGCAGCAACTTTTTCTGAGTAATTCTTTGCACTGCCGTAATCTTTGCCGAGGAAGACCTCTTTGTCACCTGCGCCGTAAGCGATAGGACCGATTTTTTCGCTCATACCATAGTGAGTCACCATATTACGAGCAATAGCTGTAGCTCTTTCGAGGTCGTTTGATGCGCCTGTTGAAATATCATCAAGCACAACTGCTTCAGCAACACGGCCACCAAGAAGCACTACAAGTTCGCCAAGCATCTCTTTTTTGGAGATGTAGCTCTTGTCCTCTTCGGGCAGATGCATTGTGTAACCGCCAGCCATACCACGAGGAATAATTGATATCTCGTGTACGGGGTCCTGCCCGTCCGTGTAGTAAGTTGCAAGAGCATGACCGGCTTCATGGTATGCTGTGAGTTTTTTCTCTTTATCGGTGATTTTATGAGATTTTTTCTCGGTACCGACTACGCACTTGATAGTAGCTTCTTCGATTTCACTCATTGTGATAGCTTTCTTCTTTCTTCTTGCGGCAAGAAGAGCGGCTTCATTGAGGAGGTTTTCAAGATCAGCACCTGTGAAACCTGCAGTTGACTTAGCGATTGTGCCAAGCTTGACATCGGGAGCAAGGGGCTTGTTTCTTGCATGTACCTTGAGAATTTCTTCTCTGCCCTTGATGTCAGGTCTGCCAACAGTAAGCTGTCTGTCAAAACGGCCCGGTCTTAAAAGAGCAGGGTCAAGGATGTCAGGTCTGTTAGTAGCGGCGATAATGATTACGCCTTCATTAGGACCAAAACCATCCATTTCAATAAGAAGCTGATTAAGTGTCTGCTCTCTTTCATCGTGTCCGCCACCCATACCTGCACCTCTGTGACGACCAACAGCATCTATTTCGTCGATGAAAAGGATTGAGGGGGCGTTTTTCTTCGCTCTTTCAAAAAGGTCTCTTACACGGGATGCGCCGACACCGACATACATCTCAACAAAGTCTGAACCTGAAATTGAGAAGAAGGGTACTCCAGCCTCACCTGCAACAGCTCTCGCAAGCAGAGTCTTACCTGTACCCGGAGGGCCGACAAGAAGTACACCCTTGGGAATTCTTGCACCGAGTTTATTGTACTCGTCAGGATTTTTAAGGAAGTCTACAATTTCCTCAAGCTCTTCTTTTTCTTCGTCAGCACCTGCAACATCTTTGAATGTTGTCTTGCTCTTAAGGTCTTTGCCAAGCTTTATTCTTGCCTTGCCGAAGGACAAAGCATGATTGTTTTCATTCTGTATGGTCTGACCCATTCTCTTGTAGAGATAGAACATCATTGCTACAAACATAAGAGTCATAAGAAGAGTAGGCAGCATACTTGCCCAAAGTGAGCTGTTTGTACCTTTTTCGTAGTTGTACTTGATCTTTGCGTCGGGATTACTGAGGTTATACTCAGTTACATAATCGTGCACGTCATTGAGGAAAATCTCAACATTGGGTACAACGTAAGTAATTTCTTCTTCTTTTTCATTGAGCTTATATGTCAGCGAGCCATTTGAAAGATTAAGTGAATACTCACTGATTTCAGCATTTCTGAACTGCTCAACAATCTCATAATACTTCGGGGCTTCTTTTTTAGTCTGAGTACCCATAAAAGATGCTATGACTACAATCAGCAACACAGGTACAATAATATAAAGAAGATTACCCCATTTGCTAGGTGCACCACCCGGTGCTTTGACAGGTTTGTTATTGTTATCCAATATATAATCACTCCTTGATCACACTTTATTTAAAGATAGCTTATCAGCCACCGTAAACTTCGGGTTTTAAGATGCCTACATAAGGCAGTCCGCGATATTTTTCATCATAGTCAAGACCGTAACCGACTACGAAAGCATTGGGAATTTCTTTGCCTACATAGTCGAGCTTGAGAGTAACGCTTTCATCTCTTCTTTCAGGCTTATCCAGAAGCGAGCAACAACGTACACTCTTTGCACCGTCTTCTATCATCTTTGCTTTGACTTTCTGTAAGGTTCTGCCTGTATCAAAAATATCCTCAACTACAACTACATCGTACTCCGAAAGGTTGTCGATTGCACTTTTTACCTCGACATTACCACAGGATTCTGACGAGCCGGCAAGATAGCTCTTGGCTCTGAGAAACTCAATTTCAAGAGGCAAGTCAATTTTTCTCATAAGGTCAGCCATAAAACAGATTGAACCTTTGAGCACGCAGACAAGAAGAAGTTTCTTATCTTTATAGTCTTTGCTTATCTCGGCAGCAATATCACTGACAATCTGAGCAATTTCTTCTTCATTGAGAAGAATTTCTTTAACATCATTGTGCATATGTTTAACCTTCCTTTTTAATAATCAGAATATTATTAGTATTTTCATCGGGAGCATATTTTCCGTCAGTACCTATGCCGTCAATCCATATGAGATTTTCACCATCTCTGAGAATAGCAATACTATTTCTTTCTTCGGCAGGAATTTTCATCTCGTTGAAGAGCTTTTTGAGGGATTTTGTATTACGCCTTATATCGCTGTAAAATCTGTCGCTTTGTCTGCGTGAGCTCATATGTAAACTGCCCTTGATTTTATCTGCATCTATGACGTTTATATTTTTGTACACTGCCGAAGATATTTTTTCGATATAAAACTTTCCCACAGGAGTGGAGAAAACATTGTCAATACATTCACATTCCCACTCAGGCGCGACGGTTATTTCAGGTTTGATACTGATAATGCCGTCAGATACAATAGCATATAGATTTTTGGCGATTTCAACCTTGCCCTCGCCTTTCATTACAGCACCATCAATCAAATCGATATGACGTTTCTCAACGTCTTTATCCATATTTTCACCGAGGATATCGGCTATAGCTCTACGTCTTATAGCACTGTCAGCCTGTCTGAGCACAGATATTCTGTATCCGTCTGCAGTTTCAGCAAGTGTTAAAACTTCATCTTTGCTATTTTCCATTGAGCGGTTTTCAGCAGTTAATATTTCCATAGCTGAACCTATAGCACTTTCAAAATTTTCATTAACTTTTCCGAAGGTGCTTATGATATTATGACGAATGTAGTTTCGTGTATAGTCATCCGTAAGATTTGTACTGTCAGTAATATAAGGGATTTTATTTTTCTCACAATAAGCTTCAATGTCGTTTCTTGTGCACTCGATAAGAGGTCTGATGATATTTTCACGTCTGGGCGGAATACCGCACAGTCCCTTGACACCTGTACCTCTGATAAGGTTAAAAATCATAGTTTCGATACTGTCGCTGAGGCTATGCGCTGTTGCTACTGTATCACAACCTGCCATAGAGAATGCTTCGTACCTCTTGATACGGCCACATTCCTCCTCACCAATTCCCATCTCTTTTGCCAGTGCGGGAACATCTACAGAGTACACTCTGCACTCGATGCCGAGCTTTTGACAGTAATCTTCAACAAGGCGTTGGTCGCGTAAAGCTTCAGCACCTCTGATATTATGATTGACATGAACAGCTTTGACGATTATATCATACTCATGCTTTAATTTACTTAAAATTTCCAAAAGACACATTGAATCAGCTCCGCCGGATACACCGACAGCAACAGTTTTAACGCCCGAAAGCATACTGTATTTATCAATGGTCTGTCTGACTTTACATATCATTTCTGATCTGCTCCAGATTTGAGAACAATGTGTAGTCACCGTTCCATGCAACTTCAACAGTAGTTGTAGGACCGTGACGATTTTTAGAGATAATAAACTCAGCTTTGTTGATGGGTGATCTCTCTTCTTCAGGCTGTTCGTCTTTCTCACCGGCGTAGTATTCGTCTCTGTAAAGCATGATAACTATGTCAGCGTCCTGCTCGATTGAACCTGATTCACGAAGGTCGGAAAGCTGTGGCTTGTGGCTTTTGCCTCGACCTTCAGTGCTACGGGCAAGCTGAGCGAGTACTACAACGGGAATGTTGAGGTCTTTAGCCATAAGCTTAAGGTTACGTGTGATTTCAGATACTTCCTGCACACGACTCTCTACCCTGCCACCGCTTTTCATAAGCTGAAGATAGTCAACGAAAACTGCATCGACATCACGAAGTCTTCTGATTCTTGACTTCATTTCCGATACGGTCATATTTGATGTATCATCGAAATAAAGCTCACAGTTACTAAGCAAAGCTGTCGCTGTAGCGAGTTTAGCCCACTCTTCACCTGAAATATTACCGGTTCTCATCTTGGTGCTTTCGATACGAGCCTCAGTGGAAAGTACTCTCTGAGCAAGCTGCTCCTTTGTCATTTCCAATGAGAAAAAGAGAACTTTTTTCTTGCCCATCATCGCAGTATTACGTGCGAGGTTAAGGGCAAGGCTGGTTTTACCCATAGCAGGACGGGCACCGATAATAACAAGGTCAGACTTATTAAGACCTGTGATAGCCTTGTCAAGATCAATAAAGCCAGTGGTATAACCCTTATATTTATCCTTATCTGCACCGCTGAGTTTCTGAAGTTTGTCGTAAACCTCATTAACAATGATATCACCGATTTTTGCGGGACCCTTTGTTACACGGCCCTGACGGATATCGTAAATCTTCTGCTCCGCAGACTCGAGTAAGCTGTCGGCAGACTCATTTGAAGATGATGCATCTTCAATAATGCCCTTTGATACATTGATAAGAGAGCGCACATAGTACTTCTCTCTGATGATTTTTGAGTAAGCTTCAACATTTTCTGTTGAGGGTACCATTTCTGCAAGCTGGAAGAGATATTGCTTACCACCTGCATCGTCGTATATTTTCTGATCCTTGAGTTTTTCAAGCACAATCAGAGGGTCGATTTTTCCACCGAGTGCATCGATTTCCTGCATAATAATAAAGATTTCTTTATGCTGAGGAAGATAGAAATAGTCAGGTTTAACCATAATGTTAACCTGAGTAATGCAACTCGGGTCGATGAGGATAGAGCCAAGCACAGCCTGCTCGGCTTCAAGAGAATATGGCATTGCAACATCGTCAAATGATGTCAGCGATCTTTCTCTATCCAATAAACTCACCTCGTTTTATAATTCTTATTCACCTACACGAACAAAAAGCTTAGCTGATACGCCTGTGTAGAGTTTGATTTCAAATTCGTAAGTACCAAACTGCTTGATATCTTCAACTGTAATCTTTCTCTTATCAGTCTTGATACCAAATTCTTTTTCAATCTTTTCAGCAATTTCCTTAGCTGTGATGCTGCCGAAAAGCTTGCCGTTCTGACCAGCTTTTGCAGTGAGATTGATTGTCTTTCCCGACATTCTTTCAGCGTTCTTCTTTGCTTCAGCAGTGTCTGTTTCAATTTTATATTTTGCAGCCTGTTCACGGTTTTTAAGCTCTGTCATATTCTGAGCATTAGCTTCAACTGCAAGATTTTTTGGGAAAAGGAAGTTTCTTGCATAACCGTCTGAAGCGTTAACAAGCTCACCTTTCTTACCCAGACCTTTTACGTCCTGTTTCAATACAACCTTCATTTATATTAACCTCCGTTATAAATTATTAAAGTATTCGTCAATTACAACTTTAAGCATATTAAGAGCATCCTGCAATGCTATATTTTCTAACTGACAGCCTGCCATTGTCTGATGACCGCCACCGTTGAGACTTTCCATAACAAGCTGAACATTGACTTCACCGTAGCTTCGAGCTGAAATATTGACATCTCTGCCGCTTTCGCAGATAACAAACGAAGCCTTGACACCCTCGATGTTGAGCATTTCGTCAGCTGCCTGAGATGTGGCGAGTCTGATGTTCTCTATATTTTCATCAACAACTGATATAGCGCAGTTGTTATAAATCTCAGCATCATCGATAATAGCATTTCTTGCTCTGAAGATATCCATATCGTTAGAGAAGAGTTTCTTACATTCGATGGTACTCGCACCTCTCGAGCGAAGGTAAGCCGCAGCCTCAAAGGTACGCACACCCGCTCTGAGTATAAAGTTTCTTGTATCAAGTACAATACCCGAAAGAAGAGCAAGAGATGCAAACATATCGAGTACAGGCTTGCTATCGATATACTGTGCGATTTCTGTGACCATTTCTGACGCGGACGAGGAGTTGGGCATATGATAAAACATAACCGTGTCCTCAATAAAATCAACACTCTTTCTGTGATGGTCGATTACCATAATTTTATCTGTGCGATTGATAAGCTCAGGACAGTCCGTGAAATCCTGTTTATGTGTATCAACAACAATAACAAGTGTATTGTCTCCTATCCTGTTTTCAGCTTCATCAGGAGAAATGATTATATTTTCACCTTTTTCCTGAATGAAAGCACTGATTAAAGGAAGCGCAAGAGTGTTTCTGGTGTTGACAACGATATTGGCCTGCTTGCCTAGATAATTTGCAATGCACTGCATACCGATAGCACTGCCGATTGCATCAAAGTCAGTGAATCTGTGACCCATAATGAGTACATTGTCACTATCGCTTATAATCTCTGAGATGGTTTTAGCCAGCAATCTTGTGCGGACTTTGTTTTTCTTTTCGTGGCCTGATGACACACCGCCAAAGAACTTATACTGTGTGCCTTCTCTGATGGCAACCTGATCACCGCCACGGCTCTGAGCCATATCGAGAGCCTGCTTAGCCGAGTTGTTGCACTCTGTCATATTGCTCTCATGACCGATACCAATAGAAAGGGTGATATCGGTGCTTTTGCCGTCATAGGTAAGCTCTCTGATTTTATCAAGAATAGTGAACTTATCGCTGAGCATTCTCTGATAGCTACGCTCCTCAACAAAAATCATCATACGGCTACTGCTGTACTTACGGCAAAGACCGCCGTAGGAGTTGACCCACTGCTCGATCATCTGCTCAATTTTTGTGAAAATAGCAGCACAATCACTCTCTTTGAAGTTGTTATAAACTTCATCTGCATTGTCGAGTACAGTGAGCATTATGCAAGGCCTTGTGTCGATATATTCTTTTTCGGTAAGGCGTAGGTCAGTCTCATCAAAAAGATAGAGAAGATAAAACTTTTCATCATCAACTGCAAACTCGTTGGAATAAACCGAAAAATACATATTGTCAGCCTTGATTCTGTAGCCCTTACCAATGAGAATCTTATCAATGCTGTCTTTTCTGATAAGCTCTTTGAAGTTGTTCAAAGAGTAATCAGGTGTGATATTAAAAGTACTTCTGAAACTTTCGTTAAGCCAGATAATATCACCGTTTTCTTCAATAACCACACAAGGTACACTGAGAATTTCGAAGGCCTTACCCTGCTCAAAATCAAGCTCATCTGTAACAGTTTTAACTTTGTAAAGGAGTTTCTCTTTGACTTCAATGTGATAGATATATTTAGCCAGCGCAAAGCCTATTACAAGCACAAGCTGAGCAACAGCCAACATAGTGCTATGCCTTGCTGTAAGACCGCAAAGCAACACAGCAAGCACAATAAATATCAAAGATAAATCATAAATTTTCCAAAGCTTTTTCATTTTAAATCTCCATAAGAATAGGAAGAATCATTGGACTTCTTTTTGTTCTTTCATACATTAATTTTGAAACGTCATCACGTATACGGTTTTTGATAGTGCCCCAATCGCAGATATTTCTGTCATAGCATTTCATCATTGTCTCGTAAGCTGTGTTTTTAGCTTCTTCCATAAGAGCTTCAGACTCTTTGACAAATACGAAACCTCTTGATACAACATCGGGGCCTGAAACTAACTGACCTGTAATACCGTCAAGTGTTGCAACAACGATAATGATACCGTCTTCAGCAAGGTGTTTTCTGTCTTTGAGTACGATGTTACCAACATCTCCGACACCTGAGCCGTCAACAAATATCTTGCCTGCAGGCACAGTACCGACCTTTTTGATATGGTCCTTGCAGACCTCAACCTGAACACCGTTGTCTGCAATAATCACATTTGATGAGGGTATACCCATCTGCTCAGCAAGACCTGCATGCTTGAGAAGGTGCTTCTGCTCGCCGTGTACGGGAATGAAGTACTGAGGTTTGACTATGCCGAGCATAAGCTTGAGCTCTTCTCTGCAAGCGTGACCTGATACGTGTACATCGTACATTTTTTCATATACAACCTCTGAGCCGAGCTTCATAAGCTCGTTTACTACCCTGCTGACAGTTTTTTCGTTACCGGGTATGGGTGTAGCTGAGATAATAACATAGTCATTGGGTCCGACTGCAACCTTTCTGTGGTCGGAGAAAGCCATTCTTGTCAATGCAGACATAGGCTCGCCCTGGCTGCCTGTTGTGATGAGTACAATCTCATTAGCCGCATAGTGATTAATGAGGTCAAGCTTTATGAGTATGCCGTCGGGCACTTTAAGATAGCCGAGTTCAGAGCCGATAGCAACAACATTTTCGAGGCTTCTGCCTGAGAGAGCAACCTTTCTGCCCATCTTTTCTGCTACGTCAATAATCTGCTGAACTCTGTGGATATTCGATGCAAAGGTCGCAACGATGATACGTCTGTCCTCAGCCTTTCTGAAAAGCATCTCAAATGATGCACCGACCTTGCTTTCACTTTCGGTAAAGCCGGGTCTTTCGGCATTGGTAGAGTCAGCCATCATACAAAGTACGCCTTGTTTGCCGAGTTCAGCAAAACGGGCAATATCAATAATATCCCCATCAATCGGTGTCGAATCAATCTTAAAGTCACCGGTGTGTACGATTGTGCCGCCGTCACATTTGATAGCGAAGCCGACAGCATCGGGAATTGAGTGGTTGACGTGTATAAACTCAACCTCAAATTTGCCGAGATGCACCTTCTTGCCGGGTGAAACAACATTGAGACTTGCCGAGTCAAGCAGACCGTGCTCGCGGAGCTTGCCCTGAATAAGACCGTTGGTAAGACGCGTACTGTAAACGGGGACATTGACCTTTTTTAGAAGATAAGCCAATGAGCCGATATGGTCTTCGTGGCCGTGAGTAATGCAGATGCCTTTGATTTTATCCGCATTTTTTTCGATATATGTGAAGTCAGGAATTACAAGGTCAATACCGGGCATATCCTCATCAGGGAAAGCGAGACCGCAGTCAACGAGTATCATATCATCTTCATATTCGAAAACTGTGATATTCTTGCCGACCTCATTGAGACCGCCGAGGAAAGCGATCTTGATGGGGCTCTGCTTTTTCGAGGGAGCTTTGTTACCCTTTTTCTGCTGAGAATTTTTCTTGGATTTGCCCTGAGATTTTTTACCTTCGTGTTTTTTATTTTCTGTATTTTTAACGTTATCCTGTTTTTTATTTTCATTCTGCTTTTTATTTTCCGCAAGCTTTTTAGTATCGATCTTTTCATAAAGCAGAATGTCATTTACTTTAGACTCGAGAGTTTTCTTGGATGCAGTTCTTTTTTTCTTATAGTTGAAAGGTTTTGACTTGCTTTTATTTTTACTTGTCACTGCTTTGTTCTGCTTGAGATTCTGATTGTTTTCACTCATTATTTTCTATAACACTCCTTTTCTATAAATATAGTTATATATCTGATAAAATTAATATTATTCGCAAACAGTCACTACTTACCCATAGTAACCCATTATTGTTTATAATACTATTTTTTGGTTTATATGTCAAGGAATATACAGTTAAAAAACAAAGAAATACCGCCCGAAGAATTTTCAGGCGGTATAAAAAATGAATTAGTCTGAGATAGTTTTTTCAAAGAGCTCACCTTTTGCATCTTTAGCGTGAACCTTTTTGTCTGAAGTCTCTTCATAGAGATACTTACCAAGGTCAATTCTTAAAATCTTTCTGCCGCTGTGTCTCTTTGACTCAGGTATAGTTCTCATATAGTTTACACCGTAGAAGTGCTTGAGATACTCGTCAAAATAACTCGGTGCGGGAAGCTTGAGACCTTCAAAGTCAACATCAATAAGACTGTAGAACCACTTTTCGGGGAAAGCACCCTTAGCAAGATTCATACCCTCACCGTCGATAAGGAATACGTGGTCTTCCTGCTTTCTGTACTTCTTAAGAGCCATATTGAGCATACCGTGGTACAGGTTAAAGGGTACCATGCGGATAAAGGGAAGAACCATCTTTGAAAGTGAGTAGTACTTGCCGGGAATAGCTGTGTTGTTCCAGCGAACATTGATAAGTCTTCTGAGATTCTGCACTGTGAAGAGATGGATTTTCTTGCCGATAGTAGTGTTAGCTGTCTTATCGTAAACAAAGATGTTAATAAACAGACCGTTGTCAACAAGCTTGAATCTGTCTGTTGCTGCGGTGAAGAAACCTGTATCGTTGAGACGGATTCTGTCGTATACCAAGTGTGATGCAGAGCCTTTTTTATAGGTCTGATATTTAAGTTTGTCTGACAGCTCACCGGGACAGATTTTCTTGAACTTCTCATAGTCCTCTCTGAAGAAGCCGATATCAATTGTGTCTTCCCAGGGAATATATCCACCGTACTTGACAGCACCGAGAAGTGAACCGCCTACAAGGAAGTACTTGATGCCATTATTCTTACATATACGGTCAACGTCTTTTATGATTTCAAGCTGAAGCTTACGGATTTTTTCAAGCTTACCTTGATAGAGACTGCGAGAAATATCATCGTCTTCACAAATATCTAGCTTTGCATAAAGAGTTCTGCGAAGTGCCTCTTTCATAGGTGTTTCGCTTATCCAACCGATATCGCGGAGCTTAAGGTTACCCATACGTTCATAGAACATTCTGTTTGGTACTGCTTTAATATCGCCGACAAACTGAACTTTAGGATTTCTTTCGATAAACTCATCATAAAGAATTGTCTTTATATCGTGAAGAGTGAAGTTGTAGTTTGATGCGTTGTAGATGTTACCTTTTCTGCCCTTAAGACACACTGCGTGTACTGCAGTAACAGCCTGTCGGATATAACAACCGCTGTAGTGAATGACACTGTCACTCTTGTTAAAGGTGATTGTGTTTTCGTTGATAAGCTGTGAAATTATGCCATCAATATTGAGCTTTGATGTATCTTTAACAAAAGGACCGAAGATATTATCAAAACGCACAACACTGAGCTGATTTTTGCTGTAAGAGAATGACTTTCTTAGAACATCCTCAAATTCCATAAGTATTCTGCCCTGCCAGAAGCCTTTTTCGTGAAGCACAAGTGATTCGATTTCTCTTTCAGAAACAGCCGCAAGATCACCATCAAAAGGTTTCGCAAAATTGAAGATGGGAATAAATACAAATCTTCCGTTAGTATTTCTCGACAATGCCAGCCACTTGCGAAGATTTCTCTTCTTAGCTTTAATAAACTCAGGACTGCGGTACTCGGGAAGCTGAAGATTGGCAATGTAATAGTAAACCTTTTTAGCGTTTGACTTGCCCGCACTATAGTAGGAGTCAATGCTATCATAAATATTAAACAGTGCATTGCCGTCAAATTCTTCTGAAATCTGATCGTAAAGCTCTCTGTTTCTGCACTCACCCTCAAGGATTACGTTTACACAACCCTCAGTGAGACCGTTTTTACTACGGTACATATAGTAACCGGCAAGATAAGCAGCAAGAGTATGCTCGTCGCAGATGATGTTTATTTCACACTTGTTGAGAGCACCGTGCTTAAGATTGTTGGTAAGGATTTCCTTATCGATAAGTGAAAGCTCGTCAAGGAAGTTTTCATCCATACCGTCGTCTTCAGTGTCATAAACTGGCTTTTCGTAAATTTCACCGTCTAAGTTTACGTCGCGTACAGGCATATCTTCTGTATGCTCGTAGAGATATTTACCAAGGTCAAGTCTGCTGAGTGCGTGACCGGAGTTACGTGAAGATAAAGGAAGAAGCTCCATATATCTGTTGCCGTACCAATGTCTCAGATACTCATCGTATGCTTTGGGAGCCTTGAATACCATATCTTCATAAGGCACATCGATGAGCTCTTCAAACCAGGACATAGGGAATGGGCCTTTTTCAAGGTTCTGACCTACACCGTCAAGAAGATACTTACTGTTCTTCTTGAAATCGAACATACGAAGTGCTCTTTCAAAGAAGCGGTGATAGGTAAAGAACGGGATACGCTTCATAATAGGAAGCATAATCTTTGAAGCCGTGTAGTGGATACCGCGTCTTGCCTTGCCGACCCAGCGGATGTTAATAAGTCGACGGAAGAACTGTATTGATTTGATGTGGAACTTCTGCAAAATCTCGGAGTTTGCGGTTTTATCGTAAACCAGAATATCAATGAAGATACCGTTTTCGATATCACTGAAACGATTGGAGAACTTTGTGCTGAAGTAGGTATCCTTAAGACGGACCTTATCAAAAATATAGTGTGATGTAGGCTCGTCAGTATATGACTGATATGAAAGGTGTGATGCGAGAAGCTGAGGACAGATACGTCTGAATTTCTCGAAGTCCTTACGAAGCATACCGATGTCAATATCGTCGTCCCAAGGGATGAAGCCTTTGTGTCTGATCGCACCTAAAAGCGATCCACCCACAAGGAAATAGTTAATGTCATTTTCACGGCAGATGCGGTCAATTTCACGCATGATGTTCATTTCTATGCGCTTGACTCTTTCAAGCTTACCCTGATATATATCCACATAAAAGTCGCCCTTATACTCATCGTTTAACTTGATAAGTGCAGTTCTGTAAAATGCTTCTCGAAGAGGTGTTTCCTCAGTCCAGCCGAGAGTCTTGATTTTAAGATTAGCAAGGCACTCATAGTTCTTTTCAATAGTCCAGCCTGAAAGAATATCATCTTCAAACTCAACTGAGGGGTTACGGTGAGCGAAGCATTTATAGAGGTTATCTTTTATATCATGAACAGTAAAGCAATAGTTTGCGGCATTGTAGATATTGCCGTTTTTGCCGATAAGTCCGACTAAAAATACAGCGGTTACCGCCTGACGGATATAGCAACCTGTGTAGTGTGTAAGGTTATCGGACTTTCTGAAAGTGATCTTGTTGTTATAAGCAAGGTCATCTATAATGCTGTCTATGCCGAGTTTGGTTGTATCCTCAACCATCGGACCGAAGATGTTGTCAAAACGTACAACGTTCATCGAGATTGACTTTTCAGCGAAAGATTTACGGCAGATTTCTTCCATTTCCATAAGAAGTCTGCCCATTGCAAATGAGTCATCTTTATGAGCAAGAGCTTCGATTTCTCGCTCGGAAACACTTACAAGGCCGTCTTCAAAAGGACAGCTGAAATTAAAGATGGGTACAAAAAGGAAACTGCCGTTAAAATCGCGTACAACTTTAAGCCACTTCTCGAGGTTGGCCTTTTTGTTTTCTGCAAATGCCTTGTCAGCATACTCAGGAAGCTGAAGATTGCTGATATAATAAAAGTGTTTGTTGACTGTATCGCTTTCAGATTTGAGATAATCATCAAGGTCTTTATACACAGTAAGAGTGGGACCACCCTTGAATTCAGATATGATCTCACTGATAAGATTCTGACTTCTGAGCTCACCTTCAGCAATTATGTTGATTCTGCCGTTTTTGTTGTTTTTGGCAGAGAGCATAAAAAAGCCCGCCAAATAAGCGCACAAGGAATGCTCATCACCTATGATATTAATTTCGTCTCCTGCGTATACGCCCGGGTTAACCTTGCAAGCACTTATAGCAGTGGACGCGCATTTAAGTTCATCGTAAAAAAATTGATTCATATTAAACAATCCTTTTCTGATTTAATCACAGATAATTATACTACTCAGGTGTTTTTTTGTCAATAATTCAGCTGAACCAGAATAGTTATTTTATATCATTATTTTCAACAATTGCACCAGTGCAATTACTCAGTTCAAAAACCTCACCTGTATAACTTTCACTTCTTATTATTTTATTGTTTCTGATAATAAGACCATCAGTGTATTTGCCGTTTACTGCACTATCGTATTCAAGTTGAATCAGGTTATTCTCAATAACAATTGAGCTGTGTACTCCTTTACTCACAGTTTCAGGCTTAGTGACAATAGGGTCAATATACACTGCCGATTTTACACCCTTATGCGGTGTTTTTTTTATATAAAATGTGTTACCGCGAATTGTCATATCTTTTATAGAGCCCGACTCGTACCAGTTGTTGCAGTCGTTTGAAAGATAGATACTTGCCATAGTAAGTCCGTCAAAAATATTGTTTTCTATTACAACTTTCTTGCGAGTCGTGCAGAGTATTCCTCTTGTGGGGATGCTATAGAAACGGCAGGAACCGATATAAACTTCAGGTGTATAGGTCACATTTTCAACAGCATACGCCTTTGGTTCTCGCAATATATCAGGCAGTTCTTCAGAGAAAGTGACTTTCATCTCCTGTTTACCGAGTCCTTCACATAAAGGGTTGACAACAGATTCAACTGAAAATTCCCTTTCATCACCATAAGCTTCCAAATTTTCACGCTTGCAAAAAATCACCTTATCACCTTTGTGGTATTGCTGAAAAACCTGTTGCTGATTATGAACATATTCGAGAATCAACGTTTTGCTATCAATAGCTTTCTTAACTCTTGTAAATGTGCCGTGAATATTTATCGGATCATCATGAGCATTTGCAAAAGTACAGTTTTCGATATTCACCTTGCCTTTGACACCGGAAAAATGAAGGTGATCAGCATAAGACGTACAGATTCTGTCGCTGTTTTCATCAGGTGTGAAGTTGCAGTTTCTGAATGACACATTTTCGCACATCTGTGTCAAAAATGCAAAGCCATGCATATAACGGATATTGATGTTTTCCAGAGAAATTTCCTTACTTTCATTGAGAAATCCGCCCGTGCACAAACGTTTATAATTAGGACAAAACTCAAAGGACATATCCTCATTAAAAAGCGACGTATCAACAGGTTTCAGATAATAAACTCTTAGTGTGTTCTCCCCCGTACGCTTTAGTCTTAATCTGTAAGCGAGAGGACTTTGGCTTATGGGATATCGGCTGACATTGTCGTTTTTTCTATTGAACCCGACAACACAATGCGAATTGCTATGACCATAAACGTGCCAATATTCCTCACTCGTAAAAACACTCTTTTCAAACCAACGGATATTCCCCTTATCAATCTTCCACTGAAGATTTTTAGGAATGTAATAGTCAACATAATATTTGCCTACAGATTCAATATGCATTTCAAAAGTACCTGCAGTAGGAAAATCCCAGCTGAAATTTCTAAGATTTATGTTTTCACTTTCAAAGCACCTTACAGCGATCATTCTGCCATGCATTATAAATTTGCTGCCCTGACCATCAATCGTAAGATTTCTGATGCCCTCAATGTTTATTGCACTGCGAATATCCGGACTTGTAGCAGTATCTGTATTGGAAGCATAAACCTTTCGTTCTTCGGCAGAGTCCCAATAAAAATGGTAAACACCTTTCTCAAAGCGTATGATTTTATCTTCGTCACTGAATCTGCAATCAGCTAAAACCTGCTGTAATTTTAAGGTTATATCGTCGTACTGACCTTTATCGGCGCTTGTAATTATGTATTCTTTCATACTTTCACCAACTCAAAAAAGGCATCCGAAGATGCCTTTGATTTATATGTATTTGTTATAGATGTTCTTTACAATCTCGTTCATCTCATCCATATTCTTCTCGATTTCATAAACAAGCTTGAACTGATTTCTTGCTCTGACAAGGTTATGCTCTGCATAGTGAGTTCTAAAGTAAACGTCACCGTCAAGATAGTCACTGAGGAAACGGATACCGCACTCAAGAGTCATAAGCTTAGCTGAGAATGCAAGATTTTCAACTTCGTCAATTGTGAGAGCCTTAGCTGAAGCTGAAAGGAAACCTTCTGCATAGCTTTCGAAAAGCTCCAATGAAATGTTTACATTGTCAAGATTGTCGTCATCTTCTCTTGTGGTGTTACCGCCAAAACGGATAGCGTCACCGAAATCATAAAGTGAGAAGCCGGGCATAATTGTATCAAGGTCGATTACACAGATGCCTTCATTTGTCACATCGTCAAAGAGGATATTGTTGAGCTTGGTATCATTGTGAGTAACGCGAAGAGGTATTCTGCCCTGTGCGTGAAGGTCAAGAAGCTTACCTGCTTCGGCACGTCTTGCCATAGCGAAATCAATTTCTTCTTTTACGGTATCAACTCTGCCTGCAAGGTTGTTGTTTATAGCTGCCTCAAGGTTGTCGAAACGCTTGGGAGTGTTGTGGAAATCCTTGATAGTCTCATGGAGTGAACCCATAGGATACTCAGCAAGATGCTTCTGGAAATTACCGAATGAACGGCCCGCATTTTCAAAGTGCTGTTTGTTTTCAATCTTGTTGCAGGTGTGTGAGTTATCGATAAAGTTATAGATTCTCCAGCACTTATCATTTGCATAGAAGTAATACTTTCCTGTTTCAGCCTGAAGGAATGTGAGAGTTTCTCTCTCGGCATTACCGCCATTTTCGATAATCTTATTCTTAAGGAAAGTAGTAACACCTACGATATTTTCCATAAGCTCCTCAGGATTTTTAAACACGTGAGTGTTGATACCCTGAATGAGATATTTTTTAGTCTCGCCATCTTCATCAAAAACGAGAAGTAAAGTTGTGTTGATATGACCATCGGTAAAAATACACTGTGAAACAGCTTCGCCTTTGATGTTGAAGTGTCTGCACACCTCAACGACTGACTCGTCTACACCAACAACTTTTATGCTATCTGACATACTCATTTTTTTAATTCCTCTCATCTATTATAATTTTAGAAAAATACTGTGGATTATGAAAACCTGAATCAAGTCCCGCAAGTTTACTATAAGATATATAGTGCGGGTACGCAGTAAGGTCACCGCATTTAGTGAAATTACCTTTAATTGTGCATCTATCAGCCTTGAATTCCTTGCCATAAACTGCACTGATAAGCTCACACGGTACAAAAGCCTCAAGACTCCAGCCATCATCTGTAATCTTAGTTTCAACATCGGCCTCAATATCAGTGAGTTCTTTTATAAAAACTCTGTCCTGTCTTGTTGCACCGTACTGGCTGAGATATACACCCTTGCAATTTATCTCAAAATTTACATATTCTTCTCTGTCCTCAAAGGGGCAAAGGAACATTTCCATACAGCTGTCTTCCCATACGCGGTCATCTCTGACTTTACCCTCAGCACGAAGTTCGGTTTCATCGCAACGCATACGAAGAGCTATGCCTTTATTTTTGAGAAAACACATCTTGAAGAACACGTTATACTCTGCGACAGAGTCCCAAAGAAAGTAACTGAGCTTTTCCTCGGGTACATCATGCCAACATATTTCATTTTCGAAAACGTATGTATTATACTCTTTCATATCTTATTCAGCCTGAATTTTATTAACGTAGTACATTCTTGAGTCATTGTCAAGAATCATTCTTGAATCGCCAAACTTATAGCCTGAGTAGTTATAAGGCTGCTTGGGTTTGAAGCCTGAGTACATAAGAGCGTCACCGCCCATTGTGTAGTGCTCATTTTCACTCTTGAGCTTAACCATCTCACAAAGGAAGTCGAAGAATTTGCCGTCTTCAACATTCATCTTCTTGGGCAGGGGCACATTAATCATATCGCCAAAGTTCTTGACTGAAAGAAGCTGTGTACGGATATTGAGCTCATAATCCCAATCTGCATTGAGGTTCATAAACTTGATAACGTCATTACCCCAGTTGGGTGTGATTCTGTCAACAAAGTAGCCGTACATTGCTTCTGATTTGTCTTCTGAGGTAATCTGCCACATACATCTGTCATCGGTTTCGATGTCGCCCATACGTGAGAATACACCGTACTGGAGAAGACGTCTGTGTTGTTTGTAGTACTCAATCTGCTTTTTAACTGCAGCTCTGTCAAACTTGGAAAGGTTTGTAACGTCAAGCTCATAGCCAAGAAGACCGAAAGCTGATACGTTAAATCTCTGTTCGATTGAACTATGTCTGAAATCAGGGAAGCTGATAGCAGCAGCCACGTGCATTGTCATAACTGACTGAGGATAACCGTATGATGTACCTGACTGAATGTGAATTCTGTCAAGGGGATCAGTGTTATCGCTTGTCCAGCACTGAGGCATATAGCAGAAGGTAGCAAGGTCAAATCTGTTACCGCCACTTGAACAAGCCTCAAAGAGAATGTTGGGGAAACGTGATGTAAGAGCATCCCAGATTTCATAGAGACCGAGAATGTATCTGTGGAAGTACTCACCGCTCTTGTAACCCTTCTGTCTTGAGAAAACATCTGAGAAGTGGCGATTGTTGTCCCACTTGATATATTCAATGTTACCATAGCGGAAAACATCTGTCATTGTGTCGATGATATAATCGCGTACATCCTGACGTGTAAGGTCGAGGATGAGCTGATTTCTGCCCTGTGAGGGTGTGTAAACGTCAGTTGTCATAGCCCAATCGGGATGTGCTCTGTAAAGGTCTGAGTCCGGGTTAACCATTTCAGGCTCAACCCAGAGACCGAACATAAGTCCCATTTCGTTGACTTTTTCAGCAAGGCCCTTGATACCGCTGGGAAGCTTTTTCATATTTACGTACCAGTCGCCGAGACCGGCTTTGTCGTTGTTTCTTTTGCCGAACCAACCGTCATCGAGTACGAACATTTCTGCGCCGAGTTCTTTGGTAGCTTTGGCAATTTCAAGGATTTTCTTTTCTGTGAAGCTGAATGTTGTAGCTTCCCAGTTATTTACAAGGATAGGTCTGTCCTTATCTTTCCAGTAACCTCTTACGATGTTTTCTTTTACGAAAGCATGCATATTCTGACTCATACCGTTGAGACCCTCATCACTGAAAGTCATGACGCTTTCAGGTGTATCGAAGGATTCACCCCAACCGAGATGCCACTGGAATTCGAAGGGATTGATACCGTTCTGAATACGGAGAAGACCGTGAGTTGATATCTCAGTGCGAGCGATATGGTTACCTGAATAAACAAGGTTGAAACCGTAGCAGTTACCGCTATGCTCTGTGGCACTCTCTTCTCTGATAGCGAAGAAAGGATTGTGTCTGTTTGAGCTTGTGCCTGAGATTGAGCCTACTGAGCACTCACCTGATGTGAGTCTGTGCTCGTGCTTATATCTTTCTCTTGCCCATGCACCGTCAAATGTAAGCATTACATAATTGCCTCTCTGAAGGTCAATCTGCATACTCATAAGTGAGTTGATTTTGATTATATTTTTGCTGTTATTGATAAGTCTCACACTACGGGTAATAACGTTTGACTTTTCATAAACTGTATAGAACATATGCAATTCTGCACCAAGAACTTTATCTTCGAGCACAACTGTCAGAGTCTCACTGTCGCCGTAAGCTGAGGGAAGACCCTTGAGCTGAGGTTTGATTTTTGTTACAGCTGCAGATTTGAATTTGAAATCTGTGGTAAAATTGCCGTCTGCTGACATAAGCTGCATAGCAGGCAATCTGTAGTCGCCTTTACCGTAAGCTGAGTACTCGAGGGCAATATGGTCAAGTGACAGAGATGTATCTTCCTGAGTATAAGGAGTAGCATTACTGTAACCTGCTGCGTGCTTATCAAGAAGGTAATCCATATTATCACTATTACGGATTTTTCTGCCGTAATACATAGCTTCAAGCTGACCTGTCTTAAGAGCTTTGAAAACATAACTTGTCTTATCTGTAGTAAGGTGGAAGACATTATCTTTATTGATATAAATCATTGGTTTCTCTCCTTTGACATAAAAATGCTATTATACAAATACCATTTTATACTATATTAGGAAAAGTGTCA
>JAZTWC010000047.1:0-4912 GCA_045635665.1 Acutalibacteraceae bacterium | reverse complement strand
GTAGACTCTGCCGAAAGAGTATTTGGTGTGGAAGGCGACAATGTAACAGACGAAGACCTCAGACCTGCTGAGCCTCAGATAAGCATAGCGAAAACAAATCCCGTTTTACTCATAACAATCGCAGTTGTAGTTGTGTTCCTTATTGTAATGGGTGGCATTTTCGTATGGACTAAGAAAAAACCAAAAGCTAAAAAAGAAAAAGAAGAAAAAGACGAAACTCCCCCTTGGGAGCAGTAAAAAGCTTACCCCTGTACCGAAAAAGTACAGGGGTTTATTATTTATACAAGCTTTAAAATATCTTCGGGGGTAATCGCAATATAGTCGGCTCCTGCATTTCTTAGCTCAGCTTCATCACCGTAGCCGTAAAGCACACCGATGGACTTGAGAGCGTTTTCTTTCGCACCGATAATGTCGTGCTCTCTGTCACCTATCATCACGGCAGAGTCCCTGCAAAAGCCGTCGCAAAGAGATATTGCATAGGCTATAACATCACCCTTTTTGCTTCTGGATGAATCCATAGAAGCACCCGCCACAACAGCAAAATACTTCCTAAGTCCGAAATGCTCGAGTATTCTCACAGCAAATCCTTCAGGCTTTGAGGTAGCAAGAACTATCTTTTTGCCATCATCATACAAAGTCTTAAGCATATCTTCTATGCCCTCATAGACTCTGTTTTCAAATATGCCCGTATCTCTGAAATACTCTCTGTAATAGGCAATAGCCTGCTCCGCCTTATCTTCGCAGAAGCCGTAATACTTCATAAAGGAATCTTTAAGCGGTGGTCCGATAAACTTATAAAGCTCGCGCCTGTCCGCAACCTCAATGCCGTACTTTTTAAGAGCATATGCCACTGAGTTTGTTATACCCTCCCCCGGGTCTGTTAGAGTGCCGTCAAGGTCAAATAAAATCGTGTCAAACATCTCTGTCACCTTATCTGTAATATCTGTCAGTTTTTTTAAGATAATCAATAATCATACCAGGCCAATCGGTCTGAATCATATCAAAGCCTCTGTCAGCAAGCCAACCCCAACCTTTTTCTTCGCTTTCGGTCAGTGAGGTGTCATCGCTGTGACCGCCTGCAAGCTGCACCTTATGGCTGAAAACTATCGCATTTGACCACACGAGCACACCGTCACGGTGCATCTTTTCTATGAAGCTTTCACTAGCTACCTGAGCGGTGTCTCTTTTGAAGCAACACTCCACACCCACATAGTTGATATCTCTGCTTTTCAGTTCTTCGTGCTGATCATAGTTGTCATTCACTATAGGCATAAATGCAAGCTCCGGTGCCATATTTTCCATCAGGTCGAGTACCCTGCCGTCTTTTGTGAGTTTGCTCTTGACCAAAATCTGATCTTCCATAGAGTGACGCTTGATAGCCTCATAAATCTTCTCGGGGTTTGACCAGAATTTATCTATATTGATATAGCATCTGCCCTTGAATGTCTCGAGAAAATCGTCAAAATCAGGCAAGGTAAACTGTGTACCTGACCTGTCAAAGTTGACATAGTGAAGCTTTCTTATAATGCTATAGGGTAATGTGCTCAGCAATAAAGGCTTACCTAAGTGTGAGAGCTCCATCATCGGGTGGAAAAGAAACAGCTTCCCGTCGGCACTGCAGCTCACGTCTACCTCTAACATATCAGCGCCCTGCTTGAGAGCAATCTCATAACTTGCCATAGTGTTACAGGGTATGTTACCACCTGTTACACCTCGGTGAGCAACAACGATTATGTTTTCTTTTGCTTTTTCTCTGAGATTAAATTCCATAGTGTTCACCTTTTCAAAGATATTTACCTTTACAGTATAAAACAAAAAACTCCTTAAGTCAACAAAAAGCAAATTTACTCATAAATGATTTTATTTTCTATATTGACATTTCACTTGTTTGGTGCTAATATTGAATTAACAAATATGAGGAGGATTTATATTATGGTAATGCCTTGGATTTTCACTTTTGCTGCTTGGGCTGTTATTTTCAGTCCGGTTCTCGCTTTCGTTGCAATTATTGACAAGATATTCGGATGGCCCGAATAATAACTTTAAATTAATAGCAAAAAGGCTGTGTACGATAACACAGCCTTTATAATTTTATCCACAGGGTTCAGTTTCGGGGAAATTTGGGTTGTTTTTTGCGGTGATAAGCTCGCCTTTTTCGTTCCAGCTTGCATTATCAGCATAGTAGTATTTATTACCCTCATCGTCGATATAAACATCATGATAGTAACAGTAGGTAATACTGTCAAAACGTTCCTCAATATTTTCCAGTTCTTCTTCACTGTAATCGGAAGTATCCCACACAATCTCACACTCTTCATCGAAGTAGAAGTAACCGTCTTCATCGACATAGCACTCATATGAGTCATACTCGTTGCCTTCGCTATCTGTATAACATGATATATACTCATATTTGCTTTCACCGCTGAAAATAGCATCAAAAACACCTGATTCTACAACAGGTGTATAAACCTCACCATCTTTGCCGTATAAAACTACAGCATTGGCTTCAGTATAAGTGTTACCCTCTTTATCATAGTAGATAAACTCGTCGTTTTCATTATATAACCCTATCCTGTAGCTTGGATTCAGAGTATCTTCATACTTAAGCATAGAGAAAGTCTCTTCAATAATTGTTACAAACAGCAGAGCAAAAGTCACAATAGTTGCCAAAGTTACCACCCAGAAAGAACCGCAGAAAATCTTGCCAAGCTTTTTCTTTTTCATACGCTTGGGATCATCGAGCTCAGGCAGGTCAATAAGACAGCGTGAGCACATACTGAAGGTATCAGGGTACTTGTCACCGCACTGTGGGCAAACCTTAGTGTTTTCGTGGCGGAACTTTCTGCTCTTTATAGCGAAGGCGATAGCCACGGGTACGGGAAAAAACACCGCAAGTATGTACCAGGCAACAGATAAATCGTGATTTTTATATTTAGCCGTGTAGTTCATATAGAGTATCACAAACACAAGCGAGAGAATCTGAAGCACCGAAATTATAGGGCTGAAGATTGCCACATTTTCCATCAGATACTCAGCAAAATACATTTCATTCATTTTAATATTCCTCCTTTTTTATGGGTACCCAGCCGATACCTCGGGTCAAATATATCACGGTAAGACTGATGCTGTCAATAGATTTCACAGCAATTTCACCTGACAATAATTACCATACAATGCAAAACTAAAAACATCTTAAAATTCACCTTAGGATATGGGCATATATAAAAAGCTTACCGATACTGAGACCGATAAGCTATATTATTATTCAAAAAGCTCAGTGGAAAAATATCTTTCAGCTGTGTCTGGCAATACGGTAACCACTGTTTTACCCTTGCCGAGCTTTTTGGCAAGTCTGATTGCTGCCGCAACATTTGTACCGCTGCTGATGCCGCACATTATTCCTTCCTTTGTTGCAAGCTCTTTAGCTGTTCGCAGAGCTTCTTCGTCTGATATCACACAGACCTCGTTATATATTTTGGTGTTGAGGTTTGCAGGTATAAGTCCGTCGCCGATACCCATCTGTATATGTGTACCGATAGCACCGCCTGAAAGGATAGCTGCATCTTCAGGCTCGACGGCTAAAATAAAGATATCGGGGTTTACTGACCTTAGAGTTTCGCCGATACCGGAAATCGTTCCGCCTGTACCTATACCGCTACAAAAGCCGTGTATGGGTTTGCCCACTTGAGCGAGTATCTCTTTACCTGTAGTCTCACGCTGAACTTCGGGGTTAGCAGGGTTTTCAAACTGCTGAGGCACAAAAACATTCGGGTCTTCATCTTTCATCTTAAGAGCTGTCATAAGACATTCCTCAATACAAAGTCCTATGTTGCCTTTATCATGTACAAGAATCACTTCTGCGCCGTAATGCTCGACTAACTTTCGTCTTTCTTCACTGACAGAGTCCGGCATAACAATTTTTACTTTATATCCTTTTACTGCGCCGACAAGAGCAATACCAATACCCTGATTACCGCTTGTAGGCTCAACTATAACAGTGTCGGGGCCGATGAGTCCTCTTTTTTCTGCATCGAGTATCATATTATATGCAGTGCGTGTCTTTATTGAGCCGCCTACATTAAGTCCCTCAAATTTGACCAATATTTCTGCGGCATCGTCGGAAGTCATATTGCGCAGTCTTATTACAGGCGTATTGCCCATAGCCTCTAAAATATCATTGCAAATCATATATGTACCTTTCTTAAATAAAAGTCAAATAAAAAATCTCGTGTATTATAGCATATTCCGACAAGGTTTTCAATGTGTATAGGAAATATATTTTGATTAAAACGAAACTTTTTTATCTTAGCTGCAAGGTAAAAACAGCCTCGGAAAATAAAACAAGTAAATTTCAGAAAAACTATTGACTTTTACCCAAGGTTAAACTGTAATATAAGTGTACCGAAGCACAAAAGGAGGTACATTTTATGAAAATGAAAGATGTAATAAAAAACTAACCCTCTCAGCCGAAACTGAGAGGGTTTACTCTTATGCGAAATATTTTATCAGATACAATATAATCATATGCACGGGATAGAATGCATAGAAGCCGTACTGCAGGAACTTGTTTGATACGCCCTTTCTTCCACCGTAAAGCCAGATAGGTATAAGTGAGAACACTGCAAAGCCCTGAGTGGGTATCTCGACAGCTTTACCAAAAAGCTCAAGGGGAACAACCTGACCCTCGAAGAAGATGATGTTGATGCACACCATACCAACAAGCTGAAGAGCCCATGCAAATGGGAAGTCTCTGCAAATATAGAAGAGTACTACCATAAGCACACCGTTAAATCCGTAATCAACAAAACCGAGCACTGAGCCGACAACAATCAGCAGTATCCACAGAGCCGATAAAGCAATATCTTTAGCCTTGTGGTTTTTCTTGAGATTATCAATAACCTTGATTGCCATA
>JAZTWC010000046.1:0-20397 GCA_045635665.1 Acutalibacteraceae bacterium | reverse complement strand
ACTTGAGTACTTCTCCAAGCGGTGTCGTTATTTTACGACATATAAAAAAAGTGGCGGAGAGAGTGGGATTCGAACCCACGGTACGCAGGACGTACGACGGTTTTCAAGACCGTTCCGTTATGACCACTTCGGTATCTCTCCGTATTTGCCTAATGATATTACCACATAGAAATGAGAATGTCAAGTGTTTTTGTAAAAAAATATTTATTTTTTCAGTGTTTACTTTTTGGGGTGTCAATGTTACAATTATAAAAAAGATAAAGGAGTCTTAACTATGAAATTTGTCGGACTTAGTATCAGAATTTTTATATCAATATCAATAGCAATCATTTCAGCTATTGCACCGGGTCTTATGGGAGATATGATAGCTCCCGATGCGCAACTCGACCCTCAGGAGTGTAAGCTCAACTTTGCTGCAATATCTGACTTACATATCCAGACTGAAGAGCATAACAAGTATATATCTGACTTCATAGATTTGGCTTTTGCAAGTATTATGCCCGGTTTTAAAAAGTTTGATCAAAAACTTGACGCCATTGTAGTTACAGGCGATATAACAGAACACGGTTATGTTTCTCAGTGGCAGAAAACAGAATCAATTCTGACATCATCTGACTATGCTGATAACATCATTCTTGCCGCAGGTAACCACGATTTATGGACAAGAGGTGAACAGGGCAGAACAGCTGAAGATCTGTTTAAAGAGTACAATAAAAAGATCACCGGCAGAGAAACAGATAAGATGTATTATTCCACCGAGGTCAAGGGTTATACATTTATCATTCTTTGCAGTGAGAGTGACTCAGTCGGAGCTAACTTCGGTGATGCTCAGATGGAATGGTTCAAAGCTGAACTTGCAAAAGCCGCCGAGAAAGATCTTCCGATTTTTGTAATATCACACTGGCCTCTTAATAAGACTCACGGTTTACCCCAGAGCTTTGGTGATGAGGATTACACTGAAACGACAGGCGGTATCGGTGAAAAAAGTGCTGAAATAGAAGCGGCACTCAAAGCATACGACAACGTATTTTTACTCAGCGGTCATATCCATACAACATTTTCAAATGCAGAAACCGAGGCTGAACTAGGCTATAGATCTATTGAGTCAGACGGATCATTCCACAGCGTAAATCTCCCCAGAGTAAGCTTCCTTTCTTCAGTGGGTTACCATTGGTTAGGCGCAGGCTATAATGTTGAGGTTTATGAAGACAAGGTTGTTTTCAGAGCGAGAAATTATATCAGTGATAACTGGATTCCTGAATATGACTATGTAGCGGAGCTTGTATAATAATTTATCCACCTGAGCCTTATGGTTCGGGTGGAATTTTTTTAGTAATCGCATCGGCGGTCGACACAAAAAAAGAAACGCAGGTGCTTGCCCGCGTTTCAATAAAATAAAAATGATTATTTCTTGTGATATCTCAGGTGGCAGATGTCATCGCCGTTAGCGATTGTTTTGGGAAGGTCAAGCTCTGCGCCGTATCTTTCACCGATACCTCTGTCGCCGCACATTGCGATGTCACAAAGCATAGCGATTTCTTCGTCTGAGCAACCTGCCTTCTGCCAAGCCTTTACGAGGGGACAGTAGTGGAAGTGAATCTCAAGTTCATCGTCAGTTGAGTTTTTAACGTCCATTTCAAATACCCACTGAGCAGGCTTTGTGAAAAGTGTCTTGCGAAGACCGATAAGTGAATCTGTCTTGCCTTTTTCTACGAGACCTTTACCCTGCATAAGACCGCAACGCTTTACAGCTGCACTGCCGAAATCTTTGGGATCAAGACCGCGTTTGCTTGCTTCGTCGCAAAGGAGATAGAGCCATGTAGCTCTGTGCTCGAGCTGTTCGCGTACAGCAACGATAATGGGGTTTTTGATTTTTGCTTCATTAACAACTTTACTCATTTTTCATTTCCTCCGTTTTTGTTAGTTATGATTATGAAAACGACTGTACAAAAGTGAATCGGTTTTTGGAATAATATATGTCAAATTATTCCGAAACAGTGTATTTAAAATATGCGATGTCGCCTGTAGGGCCAAAATATGTGCCTGCGACGCCTTTGGCAAGACCCATATATATCTGCTGAGTGTAAAGAGGTACCATAACAGCTGAGTCAATAAGATATTTTTCGGCTTTGATGGTCTTTTCGGCTGTTTGTGTAAGAGTGGCAGAATGTTTGATGTCGTTAATCATATTGTCATAGATTTTGTCGTTCAGATTTATGATATTATCACTCGAAGTCGAGGTGTAGCGATCGAGAGCATCAAAGGCTGTGTTTGCGCTGTATGAGACATCACTTATAGCAATCTGATAATTTTTGCTCTTAATTCTCGAGGTAAGGTCGCTGTCACTGACAACTTCAACAAAGATGCTGCACTTGATACCGAGAGCTGCCTGCCATGACTGCATAAGTTTTCTGACGGTACCTTCGTATTTTTCTGTGCAAAGTATTGATATTTCACACTTGGAGACATTGAGGTCCCTGAGTCCTTTGTTGAAAAGCGATAACGGATCAGAATGTTTATAGGGGCTGATATCTGAGGCAATGTTTCTGTAGCTTTGTGTGCCGAGAGTCAAAGTCTTAGGAATGATACCATTTGCTGTGACGGCACCCATATGGCTTTCAAGCACAGAGTAGTCGAGACTTGATACAACAGCACGACGGATATTTTTATTGCTGAGCACTGTATCCGAGCAGTTGAAAATCATAGACAGTATGCTACTGTCAAAGGGTACCACTGTATATTTTTTGTTGTCTGCAATCTGAGATGCCTGCTCTTTTGTCAGAGGAGACACGGAGTAGGTTTTTTCTTGGAGCTTTACGAGTCTCGTATCCTGCTCGTTGTTGATTGAGTAATAGACTGAGCGGGGGAGCACCTTTTCACTGTCGTAATAGAGGGTGTTTTTTCTGATTGATACTGAGGTGTCGTCTGCCCAGTTGTTGATGTAAAAGGGTCCGTTGTAAATGAGATATTTAACTGCAAGGCCATATCTTCCGCCGGTAGCCTCAAAGAAAGTTTCATTGCAGGGCATACAGCCGGGCTCTAGAAGAGTGAAGAGGAAGTCGGGGTCATTCTTTTCGAGTTTAATCTGCAAGGTGTAATCGTCGATAACCTTTATGCCGAGCTTTTTGGGTGACATTTTGCCAAGGTTGACCTTTTCAGCGTTTTCGATGCAGTAGAGAGCTTTAGCAACGGGAGACTTTGTTTCGGGCAGAAGTGCTCTCTTAAGACCGAAGGCGAAGTCATGTGCCGTAACGGGAAGTGAGTTGGTTTCCTTTGAGCTCATGCCTATAAGTGGGCCTGCATATATGCTGACACGCCATTTGCAGTCTTGTCTGAGCTTGAAAGTGTAGGTAAGACCGTTGTTGGTGATTTCCCAGCTTTCAGCTGATGCTGGTACGATTTCACCGTTTTCGTTGAGGGCAACGAGACCCTCGAAGCAGTTGGCGATGATATTTCTCGAGCCGCTGTAAGATATAATCTGAGGGTCGAGGTACTCGGGGTCTTTGTCTATAGGAAAGACAAGACCTGCATCTGCACCGTCTATTTCGCCACAGGCTGTAAAGCAGGTAAGTATCAATATAACGCTCAATAGGAGACATAGAAGTTTTCTTAACATAATTTTTCATTCCTAACTTTATAATAAATGAGTTATTTTTCTAAAATAAAATTAAAGATGTCATCTTTGTTGGTATAATGATATAATAGATTTGAGCGGTTACACTCAATGACAAAGGAGACAGAATTATGAACTACATTTTTGATATCATAATTATTATACTACTTATTATAAGCATTGGGCTCTTGATTATGGTGCTCAAAAAGAAAAATAATCAAGAAACTGACAGACTTTTTGATGCTCAGGAAAAAATTGCCTCAGGTGTTGCAAATCTCAAAGGCGACCTGCAACAGCAAAGCAATGCTCTGTACGGTGCTGTCAGAGATGAGTTCAGTAAGTCAAGACTTGAAAACAATGCTCAGCAAAGCGAACAGAGAAAAGAGCTCACAGCTCAGATGAGCGATATGACAGCCAAAATCGAAAAGATGAACAAGGACACTTACACATTCAATATGCGTATGTCTGAGATGATATCAAACAATCTTCTCGAGATGCGCAAGGGCAACGAAGAAAAGCTTGAGCAGATGCGACTCACTGTTGACGAAAAGCTCAATGAGACTCTCACGAAAAGACTCGATACCTCATTCAAGACTGTCAGCGAACAGCTTGAAAATGTATATAAATCACTGGGTGAAATGAAAGTTCTTTCCACAGGTGTTACAGAAAATGTTACATCTCTCAACAGAATTCTCACTAACGTCAAGGCAAGAGGTACCTGGGCGGAGGTACAGCTTGAGGGTCTTCTTGATCAGACTATCCCCGGTATGTTTGAGAAGAATGTAATGACCAATCCCTCAAGTAAAAATATAGTTGAGTTTGCAGTTAAGATACCATCAGGCGACGATAAGAGTGCTATGACATATCTGCCCATTGACTCGAAATTCCCTGTTGAAAGTTATATCAGACTCTGCGATGCTGCCGACAGAGGTGACACTGCTGCGGCTGAAGCCGAAAGAAAAGCTCTCGAGACCACAGTTATCAATCAGGCCAAGGAGATAAAGAAATATATCAACGAGCCCGTGACTACTCCCTTTGCTATTATGTATCTTGCAACTGAGGGCCTTTACAGCGAGATTATCTCATCAAAAAATGCTGTTGCCGAAAGATGTCAGAGCGAGTTTTCAGTTATGATTGCAGGTCCGAGTACCATAACAGCTCTCTTAAACTCACTGTCCGTTGGCTTCAGAGCTATGGCTATCAACGAAAAAGCCAAAGAGGTACGCGTGGTACTCGCTGCGGCTAAGGTGCAGTATGACAAATTTGGCGTGCTTCTGGAAAAGGCAAGAAAGAAAATCACAGAGGCTGGCAAGAGCCTTGACGATGCTCAGTCGAGAAACAATATGATACAGAAAAAGCTCAAAAGTGTGGAAGAAATCGACCGCACAAGTGCCGAAGAAATTCTCGGTATAGGCGATATAGTCGACGACTTCGACGAATAATATTAAGTATAAAATATAATCAAGAGGTGTGAATATGGCAGAGTATTACAGATGCTATAAGGAAATCGACCTTGACACAATAGAAAAAAACTTCGACGCACTGAAAAGCCTTACCAAAGACGGTGTAAAGGCTATGGCTGTTGTAAAAGCTGACGCTTACGGTCACGGTGCTGTAAAGGTAGCTCAGAAGCTGAAAGATAAGGCTGACTATTTCGCAGTTGCTACAGCGAGAGAGGGTATGGAACTTCGTGAAAACGGCATAGAAAACCCCATACTTGTGCTGTCTTACTGTGCACCTGCAGAGTACGACCTGATACTCAAATACGGCATCACTCCCACTATCAGCAGTGAGGGCGACGCATATATACTCAACGCTGCAGCAGGTGCTCTTGGTATGAAGTGTAAGGTTCACGTTGCTGTTGACACGGGTATGAGCCGTATTGGTGTAAGCGATAATGAGAGTGGCTTTTACGCAGTGAAAACTATAGCGATGATGCCCAACCTTACCATCGAGGGAATTTTCAGTCACTTTGCAAAGGCTGACTATAAAGATAAGACTTCAGCCGACAGACAGACGGCTCGTTTTGATGCTTTTGTAAAAAGACTCGAGGATGAGGGTATCAACATTCCTATCAAGCATATCTGCAACAGTGCAGGTCTTATCGAGTTTGACACTCAGCACTATGATATGGTGCGTATGGGTATCGCTCTTTACGGTATGTATCCGTCATCTGAGGTGAACAAAGACAGAGTTGAGCTGAGCCCTGCTATGAAGGTTGTAGCTCACGTTATACACATCAAGGATATCGATGAGGGCACTCCTGTCAGCTATGGTGAAAGCTATGTTGCCACTGAAAACAAGCGCATAGCGACTGTATCGATAGGCTATGCTGACGGCTATAACCGCAGTTTTTCAGGCACAGGGTACGTTATGATCTGCGGAAAGAAAGCACCTGTTATCGGCAGGGTTTGTATGGACCTTGTGGTAGTTGACATCAGCGACATTCCAGGTGTAAGAATCGGTATGCCGGCAACTATTCTCGGTGACGGCATAAGCGCTGAGGATTTAGGTGAGATGTGCGGCAGCTTTAATTATGAGGTTGTCTGCAACTTCGCAAAAAGAGTAACAGCCGTGTATAAATAAAGGAAAATCATCGCGTTTTTGATTACTTTTTCCGCGATAGGAAAAAGTAATGCCTGCCCGGCGAGGGCATATATAATTATGAATTATGAATTGCGACTCAGCGAGATGAAACTTCGGGGGCTGTTCCCGCAGAGGAAATAAATCGCTGAGTCGATATGTTGCCTACGGCAACTCGATATGTGCTTCGCACTCGATATGTTTGCTAAAGCAAACTCGATATGCAATCTGCGATTGCATGAATAGGAGAGAGACAAAATGATAAGATTTGAAAGCGACTACACTCAGGGTGCGACACCCGAAATCATAAAGAGACTAGCCGATACCAATATGGAAATGACCCCAGGTTACGGGACTGACCATTACTGTGCGTCGGCGGCAGATAAAATCAAAACCGAAATAGATATGCCCTCGGCTGATGTGCACTTCATAGTCGGCGGTACTCAGACAAATATGCTCTTTATTTCAAGTGTCCTGAGACCTCATCAGGGTGTAATGTGTGCCGTTACGGGTCATATCAATGCCCACGAAACAGGTGCAGTTGAGGCTACAGGCCATAAAGTTATTGCACTCGAGAGTGCAGACGGTACCCTGACAGCCGACATAATCAGAGAGACCCTCGATGCCCATTATGCCGACGAGACTCACGAGCATATCGTACAGCCTGCTATGGTTTATGTGTCATTCCCTACGGAAAACGGCACCCTTTATTCCAAGGCTCAGCTGACGGAGATTTCCGAGCTTTGCCGTGAGAGAGATGTCCCCTTGTACCTTGACGGTGCCAGAATGGGTTACGGTCTCATGTGCGACAAAAATGACCTGACCCTCAGTGATATCGCTGAGCTTTGCGATGGGTTTTATATCGGCGGCACAAAGGTTGGTGCACTCTTTGGCGAGGCACTTGTCATCACCAACGATAAATACAAAAAAGACTTCCGCTATATCGAAAAGCAAAAGGGCGCTATGCTGGCTAAGGGCAGACTTTTGGGCCTGCAGTTTGACACCCTTTTCACCGACGGACTTTACTATAAGATTTCAGCCCACGCGGCGACTCTTGCCAAGAAAATCAGAACTGCATTTGAAGAGAAGAACATACCTCTTTATTTTGACTCACCCACAAATCAGCAGTTCCCTATACTCACAGATGAGCAGATGAAAAAGCTTGGTGAGGACTTTGCCTATTCATATTGGTGCAAGGCGGGGGATAAGCACGCAGTGAGATTTTGCACCAGTTGGGCGACGAAAGAGGAAGATGTTGACAAACTGACAGAAGCGATTAAAAGTTTGTAAAGCGAGCAAGTTTTTGTCAAACTTTTTTCAAAAAGTTTGCAGGGTGTGGGACGGAGTCCCACCACAAGAGAAGATAGCAACAACTCAAAGTTTAATAATATTGTAACGCGGGGCAGTAGCTCCGTGTTTTTTTGCTCTTTTCCCGCCGAGTGTTGCAGAGTGAAAGCTTAGTCACTGCAAGGCTTACTTATAATGAACTGTCTTTATTTGCAGGATTTTCTATAACCCTGCCTTTTTCGTCAAACCTTGACCCGTGACAAGGACAGTCCCAACTGTGCTCGTGTTTGTTATATTTCAAGGCGCAACCCAGATGTGTGCACCTTTTGGGCAGGGGAGTGATGAGATTTATTGCGCTTTCTGCCGCATTGATAAAAAGCTGTGGCTTTATAATGGTTCTCGAAGTCGAGAATACCTCAGCATTGGGACTCTCAATTCCGCAGATAATATCTCTCAGAAGCGTTGCACCGACTAAAGCACCTGTCATTCCCCATTTGTTGAAACCTGTGGCAGTATACCAGTTAGCTGTGGCTTTGCTGTAATGACCTATATACGGCATAGAGTCTAGGCTCATACAGTCCTGAGCCGCCCAATGATATTTCTCTTTAAGGCTTGGATAATATTCTTTAGCAAAAGCTCGCAAGGGTTCATAGGCACCGCTTTTTTTACCCGTACGGTGATTGCTTCCACCGATGAAAAGCAAATCCTTATAATTTTTGAAAGACAGGCCTTGGTCGCTTTCGTCAATATACATACCCTTGAGATCAGGGGCGTTTTCAAGAGCGATGACATAGCTTCGGCTCTGATAAAGCTTCATAAAATACAGTCCGTGACTATCGATGAAAGGAAAGTGAGTGGCAAAAACAATGCTGTCGGCTGTAATTTTATGGGTGTCTGTATAAGCCGTGTTGCCGTCGACCTTTTTTATGAAAGTATTTTCGTAAATATTCAGGCCATCAGCTATGGAGTAGAGGAATTTCAGCGGGTTGAACTGAGCCTGATTTTCACAATAAACAGCACCAAGGTTTTTTATCGGCAGCGGTACGCAATCGGTATAGCTCATAGGTATGCCCAACTTTTTGGCAGCATCAAGTTCTTTTTTCAGTTTATTTTTATCTTTTGCCGAGTAGACATAGTTGGTTTTCATCTCAAAGTCGCAGTCGATATTTTTGCACATTTTCTTATAAAGCTCCAGGGCTTCGTTGTTAGCCCGGTAATAAGCTTTGGCTTTGTGCTCGCCGACACTTTTCAGGAGCTTATCATATATCAGTGAATGCTGAAAGGTGATTTTTGCTGTTGTATTGCCGGTTGTGCGGCAACAGATTTTGTCTTTTTCTGCAAGAATGCAGGGTATTCTCTGACGGTGAAAAAGATATGCAGTCAGAAGACCTGTTATACCGCCGCCGATAATGAGGACTCCCGTGTGCTTGTTTTCAGTGAGTGTGGGAAATGAGGGTGCGGTGGTTGTGTTTTTCCAGACAGAGAGCATAGTTTTTCCTCCTTTTTTTGTTTAGTATGGGGTGAGATTTTTGTTGTTATGCGCCAAAATGACAGATAAGCCTGAGGGTATCGGCGGGGAAGTTGCTCCGTGTTTTTTTTGCTCTTTTCCCGCCGAGGAACCTCTCAGTAACTTCGTAACAGTTTTTAAGTTTTACTTGATTTTTATAATCAGCCTGCTGATACAAAGATATTGTAATAAAAAATTTGTGTTTTTATAATAATTTATATGCCCTAATGATATTGATTTTTTGTTTAAAAAATGTTAATATAAATGGGTGAATATTTCTCAGGAGGTATAATTATGAAAAAAATAATTTCTTTTATTCTTGTTCTCACAATGATTTTTGCTGTTATGGCACCCTGCGCTTTTGCCGCAGACGCTAAGGCAAAAGACGAGCTCCCGATGATTTTCATAAGAGGTAACGGTGAGGAACTTTATGATGAAAACGGAAAGCTGATTCCCGGAGAAATCGGAGATTTGTTTGATATGAATATCGCATCTGAGGATGACGGAATCTCAAAGGAAAAACTCATTGAATCCTGTGTAAATATTCTTCTGCCTTTCCTTGCAGAGGGCTTACTTACTGACAATTGGGATAATTACGGTGAAGCTATATACGAAGAAATTTCACCTTTGTTTGAAAAGACAGCTCTTGACGGCAACGGTAACCCAAAATACGGTACAGGCGTTTCAAAGAAAGTTCTGGCTGAGTCGGAGTATAACGCTGCCAATGTCGACTTCAAGGAAAAAGACGGTAGGTACTTTCTTTTAAATCAGTATGCCTTCTGCTATGACTGGCGTCTGTCACCCTATGACCACGTAGACAGACTTCACGAATATATCAAAGCTATTCTTGAAAAAACAGGTGCTGAACAGGTGTGTATTGGTGCAAGATGCCTCGGCGGCAATCTTCTCCACGCATACCTTGATGAATACGGTAAAGAAGGTCTCGTTAAAAGAGTTTTCTATGGTGAAGTGCTTGCAAACGGAAGTGCTTACATAAGTCAGTGCTTCAGCGGTAAACTTGCTTTCGATGCTAAACATATGCAGATGTATCTCAGTTATGCGGAAGAAAACGCTCTGATTGGATTTACTGATCTGGTGTCTGAAATTGTTGCCAAAACAATGGATCTTTTTGTTCAGACAAATGTTGTCGGTACAATTTTCGGCGGAATTGAAGAACTTTACGGCAAGCTCTATCAGGCACTTATACCTGCACTTCTTCTGAGCACCGGTATGGCTACAATGCCTAACTATTGGGCATGCGTTTATGAAGAGGATATGGATGATGCTCTTAATCTCATTTTCGGCAAAGAGGGCAGTGAAAGACGTAAAGAATATGCAGGTACAATCGCAAAAATTCAGCGTTACAGAAAAAACATTTCATCTGATCTTAAAGGCTTTTATAAGAGAATTTCAGAAGATTATAAGATTGAAGTAGGTGTTCTCGCAAAGTACGGATACCTTTCAATGCCTATTATTGAGGATTATGACGAACTCAGTGACTCCCTCATAGGTCTTAAAGATGCTTCTTTCGGTGCAACTTGCTCAACAGTAACAACAACTCTTTCAGATGAATATATCAACAGCCGTATAGCTGAAAATCCCGATAATGCGAAGTATATTTCTCCCGATAAAATGGTCGATGTTTCAACATGCTATTTCCCCGAAACTACATGGATTGTCAAGAATTCCATACATGCTCTTGAGATGACATTTACGGAGCTCGGTTCTCATTTCCTTTCGCATAAAAATCTTACTGTAGAAAATGATAACAGAGTGGCACGATTCTCTGTGCATGCATGGAGCGGAGGAAATGCGACAAACTGTTATGTTAAACCTTTGACAGAGACCAACGGCGGCGGTTTCGAGTGGATAGACTCAGTCGAGGAAAAGCCCACCACAGAGACAAAACTTGTAGCTCTTATGAGATTCTTTACAGTAATTTTTGATTTTCTTGCAAGACTTTTCAGAGGCGAAATCAGCTTCGGCAAATAATACTAAATAATTAATAAACCACGGAGCCGGCTTGAGTATATCAGCCGGCTCTTTCGGCAGGGTACAAAAAAACTTTGTGAACTAATTAAAAAGTTTTTGCCTAACTATTTACTTTTAAAAAGCCTTGTGATATAATACCTAAGCATTGTGCCGTTTCTCGGTTTGCGGGTTTTGCTCGGTTTGAGCGTTTCACCAGCCGTATACTGGGGGCGAGCATGGCAATAATATTTTTATAGAGGTGAAATGTCATGATGACAAAAGAACAGAAAACCGCAATTATCGCTGAGTACGCTACTCACGAAGGTGACACAGGTTCACCTGAAGTACAGATCGCTCTTCTTACTTTCAGAATCAAGAACCTTACTGAGCACCTTAAGGACAACAAGAAGGATCACCACTCACGTCGTGGTCTTCACATGATGGTTGGTCAGAGAAGAAACCTTCTCGCATACCTTCAGAAGAACGATATCGAAAGATACCGTGCTATCATCGCAAGACTTGGTATCCGTAAGTAATTGCACCCATTTGGCAGACATGATGAAAAATTCGTGTCTGCCATTTTTCAAGTAAAAAATCGATACGAGGCAAATCAATTGGTTTTAGCACTAAATTGAGCCTTGTAAATTCGCAGGGTTGAGTTTAATGCTAAACCCTGTCTCGTACCGAAAAAATATAAAATTTTAAAAAGCGAGGTAGAAATTATGTTCCCTGAATTCAGAAAATTCGAAACTACTCTTGCAGGCAGACCTCTCGTTGTTGAAACAGGTAAAATGGCAGGTCTTGCAGGCGGCTCATGTCTTATCAGATATGGCGAAACAGAAGTACTTTGCACAGCTACTATGGCTGCAAAACCCAGAGAAGGCGTTGACTTCTTCCCTCTCTCAGTTGACTTCGAAGAAAAGCTCTACTCAGTTGGCCGTATCCCCGGCTCATTCCAGAGAAGAGAAGGTAAAGCAAGCGAAAAAGCTACTCTTTCATCACGTGTAATCGACAGACCCATCCGTCCTCTTTTCCCCAAGGATATGAGAAACGATGTAGGTGTTGTTGCTACTGTTATGTCAGTTGACCAGGATTGCCTTCCCGAAATCACAGCTATGATCGGTGTATCAGTAGCTATCTCAATTTCAGAAATCCCCTGGGACGGCCCCATCAGCGGTGTTTCAGTAGGTCTCGTTGACGGCAAGTTCGTTATCAACCCCACAGAAGCAGAAAGAGCTAAGTCAGAAATGGCTGTAACTGTTGCTTCAACTGCTGATCTTGTTGCTATGATCGAAGCAGGTGCTAACGAAGTTGACAACGAAACAATGTATGACGGTATCATGTACGCTCACAAGGTTAACCAGGAAATCGTTGAGTTCATCAAGGGTATCCAGGCTGAAATCGGCAAGGAAAAGGTTCCCTTTGAGTCACAGGATCCCGCACCCGAAATGTTCGAAGCTATCAAGGAATTTGCTATTGACGATGTTAAGTTCGCTCTTGACACAGACGATAAGAGAATCCGTGACGAAAGACTCAAGCCCGTATACGAAAAAGTACACGAGAGATTTGACGAAGAATATGCTGAGTGCATCGAAAAGATTGACGAATGCATGTACAAGCTCCAGAAGTTTGTTGTAAGACGTTGGCTCCTTGACGAAGGCAAGCGTGTTGACGGCAGAGGTATCAACGATATGCGTGCTCTCGATGCTCAGGTTGACCTTCTTTCAAGAGTACACGGCTCAGGTATGTTCACAAGAGGTCAGACTCAGGTACTCACAGTTACAACACTTGGTCCCATGAGCGATGCTCAGCTTCTCGACGGTCTCGATAACGAAACCGAAAAGAGATATATGCACCACTACAACTTCCCCTCATACTCAGTTGGCGAAACAAAGCCCTCAAGAGGTCCCGGCAGACGTGAAATCGGTCACGGTGCACTTGCTGAAAGAGCTCTTGTACCCGTAATTCCCAGCGTTGAGGAGTTCCCCTATACAATCAGACTTGTATCAGAAGTTCTTTCTTCAAACGGTTCAACATCACAGGCTTCAATCTGTGGTTCAACACTTTCACTTATGGCAGCAGGTGTACCCATCAAGGCTCCCGTTGCAGGTATCTCATGCGGTCTTATCTCAGAAGGCGACCGTTTCATGACAATGGTTGACATCCAGGGTCTCGAAGACTTCTTCGGCGATATGGACTTTAAGGTAGCAGGTACAAAGAAAGGTATCACTGCAATTCAGATGGACCTCAAGGTACACGGCCTTACACCCGAAATCATCAAGGAAGCATTCGAGAAGACATACGAAGCAAGATGCAAGATTCTTGACGAAGTTATGATTCCCTGTATTGCAGAGCCCAGAGCAGAGCTCAGCAAGTACGCACCCAAGATGCTTACAACAAAGATTGATCCCGAAAAGATCGGTGATGTTATCGGTAAGCAGGGTAAGGTTATCCAGAAGATCTGTGCTGAATGTGAATGTAAGGTTGACGTCAGCGAAGACGGTTCAGTATTCGTTTCAGCTATTGATATTGACAATGCAAGACGCGCTATCACAATCATCGAAACAATCGCTAACGATCCCGAAGTTGGTTCAATCTTCCGCGGTGTTGTTACACGTCTTATGACATTCGGTGCATTTGTTGAAATCGCTCCCGGCAAAGAAGGTCTCGTACACATCTCAAAGCTTGATGTTAAGAGAACAGAAAAAGTTGAAGACTGCGTAAACGTTGGCGA
Source organism: Acutalibacteraceae bacterium (assembly GCA_045635665.1). Lineage (GTDB taxonomy): Bacteria > Bacillota > Clostridia > Oscillospirales > Acutalibacteraceae > UBA6857. The sequence continues at coordinate 6,702 of JAZTWC010000046.1, read as the reverse complement.
CGAAGTAATCGTTAAGGTTCTCGAAATCGACGATCAGGGCAGAATCAACCTTTCGAGAAGAGATGCACTTATCGAAATCGAAGGTCTCACACCTGAAGATGACGGTGAAGAAGCTCCCAGACGTCCCAGAGGCGGCAGACCCGGCGGCGACAGAAGAAGAAACAGATAAAATAAATGCGGAATTCGGAATGCGGAATTCGGAATTGCGAATAAGTTAGTGAAAAACTAAAGCGAATGCCCCGCAGGGCGAGCAAAGTTTTTTTGATTACTTTTTTTACAAAAAAAGTAATGCCTGCCCGGCGAGGGCAACATAATAAAAATAGGCGAGTAGGTTAATCCTGCTCGCTTTTTTGTTGGTACGCGGGGGAGTGGGGCTCGCGTATTTTTTCATTTATGCACGCGGGGGATAAGTTTTAAAAAAATAAGAGCACCCTATGGGTGCTCTTGATTAAGCATTATTTTTTACCTAAAAGATCACGAAAACCTGCTATATAGAAATCAATAATATACTTCTTTATATATTTAATTCGCCAAATCATTCTTTGGAATATATTGTCGAAATAACTGCCATCTTTTGAATATGTATCAGTTTCACTAAAAGGTCGGTCGTTTTCGTGTCTTTCATACGTTGCATTTTTAGGTGCGTCAACGTGTCTTGTTATTACAAGAGAATTGTCTTTGCTGAAGTCATAATTACACTCATAACATCGTGTAGTAATTTTATAAGCGTTTATATCGAAATTGCCTGTTATATCTACAGTGATATCAGTAAAAATATTTGCCAATGTAGCCATTAACCAAGGCGTTTTGTAGCTTTCTAAATACGGACGTTCTGTAAATGCTCCGCAAGAGGGACAATTTGTGCAGTATAAAATGGTGATTCCATTATATAAATGACTTCTGTTACAGTAAGGGCAGGTGTCGTCAGTCATGCCGCTTTCTTCATCTTTTACAGCTACATAAAATTTATCAACTTTTTTGCAATAGAATAGACGTGGACCTCCGCCGCCGTAGAGTAAATTGCCGTTTTCATCAACTGTGTCGGGGAATGGTGTGTAATATGGTTTGCCGCAGTATGGGCAGCTTTCAGTTTCTTCATCAATGTTATGTGGTGTTACCTGAGCTTTGAAGCAATAGAAACAGGGTGTGGTGTATTGCAAATATTTATAATCAATACGAAATCCGCTTTCAATATAACTTTTACCGCATCTGCAAGTACCATAAGGTGCGTCTGCTGTGCCGACAGGTAAGGATTCAAATGTTTCGTTACGATTGCAACTTTTGCATGTTACTGAATATACCGGAATAATACTACAGAGACCGCTTTCGCGATAAATACCTTTACGACAATTGACATAAGTACAAGTTGGTTCAGGGTTTGTAAGTTTATTGTGATAGGCTATCTTAAAATCACATACATCACACTTATATACATATCCGATAGTATCTTCAGGTAATTCAGGAATAGCATAAGCTGATGTTGATAATACTACTGTGAACAGTAATAAGGTGAGTAGGAATAATGTTTTTTTCATAATGTTCATCCTTTCAAAATTATCAGTGAATTAATTATATGATTCGAAATTCTTTTTGTCAAGTATCTTTAATAAACTCGGCGGGTTAACACCTGCCGTTTTTGCTGTTTTCACCCGCGTACATAGACAAGTGTATAATAAAAACATATCTTTGTGTAATTGGTATAAAATTCTGTTAATATTTCTGTGCAATTTTATCTGAAATTAATATGAGTATTACAATCTGTCTGTAAATTATTCATAATTTTGCTTTAATATTTTAAAATACTAATGTGTATTTGGTTTGGAGAGAGAAATTATGAATAAACTTGTTAAAAATCACAAGATTTTCACCACTATTGTGATTTGCGCTATCGTTGTTGTGGTGGGATTTTTTGCGGTGTCACATGGAGTGTATAACCGTTCATTTATGGCTACTGTAGTCGAAATGTATATGACTATCATCGACCGTGAAGCTCAGTATGCTGTCTATGCTAATACCGCTCCTGCGCTTATCGCTCAGGCTCGCGCAGTGGAAAAAACTCCTGCAACGATCGAAAAAGAGCTTAGTGAAGCTGCCCCATACCTTAAACCGGCAAGCGTAAAAATGGATGTATCTTACTATTACTCATATGAACACGGTATGCAGGTTTACCATTTCAATGAAGAGGTTGAGTCTGACACCCTCATTGTGTACTATCCCGGTGGCGGTTACATAAATGAGCCTCTGAAGTACCACTGGAAAATTATCAATTCACTTTGCCAGGAGCTCCAGTGCAGTGTGCTTATGCCCGTTTATCCTAAAGCTCCCCAGTATACCTGCGATGAGTCATACGATATCGTTATGAAATTCTATTTCGATTGCGTGAATACTAAAGATTTCGATAAACTTGTATTTATGGGCGACTCTTCAGGTGGCGGTATGGCCCTTGTAATGGCACAGCTTCTCAGAGATGAGCACCCCGATGCAAAACAGCCGGATGAAATCATTCTGCTTTCACCCTGGATGGACGTATCAATGGAAAACGAGGAAATAGCTGCTGTTGACCCCCACGATCCTATGCTTGACAGCGAAGGTGTTGCTGCTGTAGGTCGTATGTGGGTGGGTGACAGAGATGTACACGATCCTCTTGTAAGCCCCATTTACGGTACATTTGAAAATCTCGGCCGCATTACAATTTTTGCGGGTACAAGAGACATTCTCTGTCCCGACGATATTAAGTTCTCAGAAATTCTCACTGAGCAGGGTATAGACCATATCTGTGTTGTTGAAGAAGGTTTGAACCATCCCTATGTGCTCTTCCCCATCCCCGAAGCAAAAGATGCTCAGAAAATGATTGTTGATATTATAAACGGTGTAATCTGAATATGAAAGGCTGTCAGTAATGGCGGCCTTTTTTATGTTATGTCCGTCGCTCAGCAATCTGCATTTACCTGAAAATCGCAGTCAGATTAGTGCTTTTTGCCTATTAATTTGCATAATACAATAGACAAATGAGATTTAAAGTGGTAAAATATCCTCAGTATAATTTTTTCTAAGGAGATAGAATTATGGAAAATAAAGCTGCCCAGCAAAAATCAATTGAACGCTTTCAGGCTATAATCAGAAAGAAGACAATTTCCGATAGAAACGGAGATATCGACAGAGAAGTATTTGACTCATTCCTGCCTATGCTCAAAGAGATTTACCCCGATGTATTTCAGGTTGTAGAGTGCCAGCTCATCAATGAATATGGTATCCTTATGCGCTGGAAGGGTAAAAATTCATCACTTCCCCCTGTAGTGCTTATGGCTCACTATGACGTAGTTTCAGATAAAGATCAGGACTGGAAGTACCCCGCATTTGAAGCAGAAATTCACGAGGGCTGTGTATGGGGCAGAGGTTCAATCGATAATAAGTGTATCTTCACAGGTATCCTTGAAGCAATGGAGACTCTTATCTTTGACGGCTTCACACCTGAAAGAGATATCTATTTTGCCGCAGGTAACAACGAAGAGGTTGCAGGTGATACTATGATTAAAATTGCTGAGTGGTTCAGCGATAACAATATCAAGCCCTGGTTTGTACTCGACGAGGGCGGTGCAATTATGACTCAGCTTCCTATGAATATCAAGAATCCTTTTGCTATGATTGCCGTGTCTGAAAAAGGCTGGGCAACTGTAAAGGTTACTCTGAAAGGCGAGACAATAGCACATGCTGCAAAGTCCACCGGTAAGATCCCCGTACCCGTAAAAATGCTCAGAGCTATGGCTAAGCTTGATAAGACTCCTATGCCTGCTCAGTTTACACCTGCAGTTGAGGGTATGCTCAAAGCTTTTGCGCCCTATGCAGACAAGCCTTTAAATCTCGTTTTCGACAAGGTATCAGTACTCAGACCTGTAATCAAAAAGGTTATGGAGGGCATCGAAGACGCAGCCGCTATGATAAGAACAACAATCAACCTTATCGGTGTTGATATCCCCAACAAGGGCAATCTTCCCGCTGATACAGCTGTGGCTACATACAGACTTCGCATTGCACCTCACGACACACTTGACGCTGTGCTTGACCATATGAAGAGTGTATTTGGCGATGAGTTTGAGATTACTGCAGAAAACATCTCACATCCCGCACCTATTTCAGACCACACAACCAAGTCGTTTGCTTATATCAAATCTGTTATCAACAAGGTTTTCCCTGATGTTGGTGTTGCACCTTTCATTCTCAATGCTGCAACTGACTCAAGACACTTCAGAAATGTCTGCAAAGAGGTTTACCGTTTTGGTGGTTTCAGAATTGATGATGAGCTTTTCAAGTCAGTTCACAACGCAAACGAGAGACTTCCTGTTGATGTATATCTTAAGTCAATCGGTTTCTATGTTGAGTTTATGAAAGGGCTTAACTGAGAATTCGGAATGCGGAATTCGGAATGCGGAATTGCGATTAAGTTAGCAAAAAACTAAAATCTATGCCCCGCAGGGCGAGCAAAGTTTTTTTGATTACTTTTTTTACAAAAAAAGTAATGCCACGCGGCGAGCGAGGATAAAAATATTAAAATTAAATAGCTAATTATAAAAGTTATTTACAATCTACATACAAAAACCCGAGCTGACACAAATCAACTCGGGTTATCTTTTTTTGTAGTGGGACTCTGTCCCACACCCTGCAAACTTTTTGAAAAAAGTTTGACAAAAACTTGCTCGCTGTTACACGTTTATTCTCTTATTCACTCTTACCCCTAAATATGCCGTCACAATAGCTTTCACAATATCACCTAATATAAACGGCATAGATACACTCATAAACGCCGCTTTGATATCACCATTGTGTATGCACATCACTGCAATTGCACATATATGCTGCAAGGGTATTCCCAAGAGGGTAAGCACGGCAGTGTACCTGAGAAAGCTCGTATCTTTGCCCTTGAGAGCACTGACAACCACCGCCGACAATAGAAAGCCGAAATAAAAGCCTCCCGTAGGGCCCAGAAGTTTGCCCACACCTGCTGTACCGCCTGAAAAAACAGGCAGACCCAAGGCTCCCATGCTCAGATATAAAACCATCGCCCAAGCGCTTTGCCCGGGCGAAAGTATCAGTGCTGTAAGTCCCACTGCAACTGTCTGAAAAGACAGCACCACAGGACTAATAGGTACGGGGAGAACAAACCAGGATACCACTGACAAAAGGCTCACACACAGAGCGATTTTTGCCATGGCATAGATTTTATCTCTGTCTCGTCTCATTATTATTTGTCGGTCTTTTCGGGGATTTCTGATGCGCCGTAAAAGTCAACGAGTCTGAGATATTCAACATCGCTGATAGCTGTTACGCTGCCGTGTCTGGGTTTAAGGTGGTCAACGCTGTAAAGTGCTCTTCTGAAGCGCTTGAAGTTTTTGAAGTCGCTTGTCATCCAAGCTGCGAAAGTGCCTGCGCTGTACTCATCCATAAACATAATCCACTTGCTGGTACCGGTGATGTTATACATATAGCTGCCTTCAACGCCCCACCAGTTATCAGTTGCGACAACATAATCTTCTGTTACATTTGCAAAGCCTGTAGGTGTCTTTGCTCTTACATAAGCGGTTTCCTGTGTTAAATCCTCTTTGAAATAGAGATAGTAGTAGCCGTCTTTTTTGTTATAAACCATATCGCCGTCGATGCACTGTACGCCTGTGAACTGTGAGCCGTCTTCTCTTGTAACAACTTCACTTCTTCTGCCGTAAAGGTACTCGGGTGCAGTGAAGGTCTTGAAGTCCTCGGTGTACATATAGTAGTGCTGAGCAACGTCTTCGTTGAGCTCGGTTTTGGGGTCATCCCAGGTTGAAAGTGCAAGGTATACCATATACTTGCCGACAGTTTCGTCATAGATAACCTGAGGTGCCCAGGCTCTGTTACAGCCTTCCCAACCTTCAAAGTCGCGGATATCAACTACTGTTTCATCTATCCAAGTAATGAGGTCGTATGACTTCCAGAAGATGATAGCGTGATTGCTTGTCCAGCCTTGCATAGCATCCATATCAGTTGCAACTATGTAGTAACAGCTGATGCCGTTTTCGTCTTTGCCCTTAAAGATATATGGGTCGCGTACACAGCCTGTACCCTTAGTCTGCTCGATAATTGCTTCGTTGTTGTTGAGAGCCTGGAAGTTATAACCGTCTGAGCTGACAGCAAGGTGTATAGTCTGTTCTTCGGGAGCATTGCCCACAAAATAGACCATAAGGTATCCGCCATCTTTGCTGACGGCAGGGTAAGCGTAATCGTTTACAACGAAGTTCCACAGGTTAATAAAGACCATAAACACTGCTGTAAGGTATCTGAGAAATTTTGCGTATTGCATAATGTATCCTTCTTTCCTATTTTTTGTAATTATAGCATAATAGAGTGTAATAATCAAGAGCAAAGATTTTTTCTTTTTCCCCTTGACAAAGGTTGATTTTAGAAATAGAATGGAACTACAAGAACATTTGTTCGTGCGAAAATTCAAGGAGGAATACAATGAATAAAGGCACTTTCATACTTTATGATATAGACTTAGAGTCTATAGATTATTTGTCAGACCCGCAAGTCTCCAGGCTATTCAGAGCTATCATAAAATACAGATTAAAGGGTATCACCCCGGACTTCAGTGACGATGCGGCACTGAAGATTATTTTTCATCAGATAAGCGAGCACATCGCCCTCAACGAGAAAAAGTATAAGGAAACTTGC
>JAZTWC010000045.1:0-21987 GCA_045635665.1 Acutalibacteraceae bacterium | reverse complement strand
ATTAATCTGAATAACACAACCAAAGGAGGAATCAATATGAAAAAAGCATTACCCATCTTGTCGATAATAAGCTCATTTTGTTGTGCTCTTGGTCTTTTGTTTGAAATTTTTCCTGTTATAGTAGAATATGATCTTATGTTAGAATCTTTAATGGCTTACATAGGAGGCATTATAGCTTGTATAACTTTGATACTCTGGCTGATTATAGGTGATAGAAAGTATAAAATAACCGCTTTAATATCCATCATATTTGAGGCGTTGCTAATCATAGCATTTTCAATTTTAATGCCGCTTGAATCGATATCGATTCATAGGATTATTTTGTATGGATTGGTGGTTGTTCCTATGATAGCAAATATCATATGTATGTTTGATTTAGATTAATTATATATTGCACCTGTCTTTGTATAGGTGCTTTTTAATTTTCATTCCGCAACTTAATCATAAGAAAGCGTAGTACACACAAATCTGCCAACCTATACATAAGCTTGTGCCTTGAAAAAAATCAATCGTTGTGTTATTATAAAAGTAGTGATACACTTTCACCAAAAGAAAACATTACATTTCAAGGAGGAAAAACTATGTTTGAGAAAATCATTGCATTTTTTATTGCAGTAATCAATTTCTTTTTGGGTATCTTTGGCCTCGGTGGAATTGGTGGAGAAAAATTTAATTGTCAGACCTTTTTCGATATGTCCTACGGTGCTCACGAAAGACAGGTAGTTGACCTTTGTGTGCCCGATGATGCATCGGGAGACATAGGCCTTGTTATGTTTATTCACGGCGGAGCCTGGATTGGCGGAGACAAAAGCAGCTATAAAAGCGGAATGAATAACGGTGCGTCCAATCTTGGTATTGCAACAGCATCGGTGAATTACCGTTATATTTCAGAGGATGTTGACCTGCTGGATGTACTTGACGATATTGATGCGGCTCTTGGCAAAATAAAAGAAAAAGGTGTTGAGGTTGGTGTAAATATCAACCGAGTGCTTCTTACAGGCGACAGTGCAGGCGGTCATCTGTCACTGCTTTATGCTTATGCGAGAAAGAACACTGCACCTATTACTCCCGTTGCAGTTATAAGTAACTCAGGCCCCACTGATTTATATGATGATAATTTTTATCACAACAACGCTATGGGAGATGAGTCTGTAATAAGTAATCTTATGTCACTTGCCTGCGGTCAGAGATTTACATATGAAGCAAAGGAAAGCGCGAAGGCGGCACTTTATAGCGTTTCTCCTATTGCTTATGTAAGTGCGGAATGTGTGCCCACTGTAATCAATCACGGTAATGCCGATTCCGTTGTGCCTTTCTCAAATGCTCAGACTCTTGATGCTCTTCTAACACAATATGGTGTTGAACATGTGCTCAATGTTTACAACGGTGCTGACCACGATTTAGGCAAAGACGATGCGGCAAAAGACAGAGCCGATGATCTTCTTTTCGGCTATATCGACAGATTCCTTAAATAAATAATTATGCTTTCGGACTTGAGATGCAGTATTTTAGTTTCGTTTAAACTGTAAATGTTAATATCTGCCTCGAGGTGATGAAATGAAAATAACTTTTATCAATAAATCCAACAAACCTATATACATAAGTTTAGGCGAAAACAGTGCCAAATTAGACGTTACACAAAGCAAAACTATAGAAACAGATGGTACGGTTAACACTTTTACTGCTCAGGTTGATGAGGCGAGTTATATTACATATGCCTTTGCAAATGCCGGTGCGGTTCTCAGACGTCACTTTAAGCTCAGCACGGAGTATGGGTTTACCTGCAGTGGCGATATAATAGTAAACCTTTATAATCACAAGAGAAAAGGCAGGTATATGGACGAGTACGAGAAAATTGAGCCAAAGTCTGCAGAGTGTTTATTCACTCAGGTGTCCTGCCGTGTGTCTGATGCAGAGAAATTAAGAGATGAACTTGCGAAAGCTAATAAGCGAAGCAATAAAGCTATCAGATTATTTGATGTGCTTGATATTGTCGGTAATGCCCTGACGGGCCTATTGCTGCTGATTATACCTTTCATACTGCTGTGGATTTTCATTGACATAGATACAGCTGCGAGAATATGTGGTATAATATACATTATGATGTTTAGTGTTATTGTTATTTTCAACCGCTATATGGATAAGCTCAAGAGAAAAATCTGGGCGGTTTTAAAGGCGAAAAAGCTTGAAAAAGATATCTTCAAAGACTACAATTCCTATTTTGAGAGCGATTATATAGATAGCGTATACTCAGGGAGATAAGGTTGAATTGCATATGTTAGGGGCAGTATAAGTTTATACTGTCCTTTCCTTTTGTGATTTTATACCAAAAAGTCATTGGCTATTTTGTATAAAAATAGAATTGACAGTTAAAAAGTTTTGTAATATAATAGTCATTACAATTATAAGTGTTACTATAGTTGTTTTATTATTATATGCCCGATAGCTTAAAGTAGAGCGTTGATTACAAAGGGCCGGTGCAATTCCGACAGGGGCAATTTAAATCAAGAGAGGTAAAAAACCATGTACGAAGACAAAACACTCAAATGTAAGGAATGCGGGGCTGACTTTATTTTCACCGCCGGCGAGCAGGAATTCTATGCTGAAAAAGGTTTCCAGAACGAACCTCAGCGTTGCAGAGATTGCCGTAATGCTCGTAAAAACGCTGCAAGACCTGCACGCGAGACTTTCACAGCAACATGTGCACGTTGTGGTGGCGATGCTGTAGTTCCTTTCAAGCCTACAGAGGGCAGAGATGTTTTCTGCAATGAATGTTTTGCAAAAATGAAAGAAGAAAACGCATAAGTTAATTTTATAAATAATGAATGTGATACCGGGAAGTTTTCCCGGTTTTTCTTTTGGCTATTATAACTAAACAAAAACAACAAAAATGATGCTTATATACAAATATTGTTAATAAATTTCGCATATGATTGCAAAATTTTAAGGAAAGGTATAGAATGTAATCATCTTACTTTTAGGAGAGGTTTTATGACAAACGTATTATTTAAATTTGTGGGTCTTTTGCTTGCAATCATCACACCGATTGCCACAATTCTTGTGACAGACGTGACAGTGCCTTTTGATAAGGAAATTGACACTGCACTCGAAACAGCAGGCGGTTTTATCAAAGGTGTATGCCATGCAGATCCGGACTATGAGCTTATCAAAGAAGCTAATATCGAGTGGTTCCGTGATGACATCCCATTCCCTTACGACAAAAAGGGTAAGGTTTCAAAAAGCTATAAAGAGTGGAAAAAGTATGTAAAGAAATATGTAAAACAGGGTATAAAGATTTTCGGTATCACACCTTATCCCGAAGACTATATCGAGTACGGTCTTGACCCCAGAGATCCTGAAAACAAAGAAGCAATTCAGGATATTGCACGTTTCTATCTCGAAGACCTCAGAGGTATAGTAGGTGCCTTTCAGATTACCAATGAAATGGGTGTTGACCGCTTTACATATCCTCTTACAATGACAGAAGCAGCTGAATTTATCGGCATGCAGCTTGAAGCTATGTACCCCGAAAGAGGAGATATCCTCATCGGTTATAATATGACAGCTCAGTCATTGTTACCCTCACCATTGCCCTTGCCTTTACTTATGAAAAAGTATCATCAGTACTGCGACTATGTAGGTATGGATATCTATATGGGTTGCTTCGAACCTGTGCTGAAAAATGCAGATCAGTTTGTAACTGTACTCGGTCTTATCAGACGTCTTACAGGCAAGCCGATTATCCTTTGTGAGTTTGGTTATATCAGCCTTGGCGAGCCTAAGACAGATAAAGAAAAGAAGGCAATTCTTCAGAAGTACGGATATAACTCAGAAAAAGAAGCTATGGCAAATATCGATGATTTCATCAATAATCTTCCCGAAGAATTCAGAAATGAGTTTGACAGATATGCTGATGAGACTCCCGAATACAGAGCAAACCTTATCTTCAACGGCGAGTTTTCAAACCACCTTTACTGCGAACTTGCAGACGGTATGGGACTTTATGGCTTCCCTCACACATATGAGGGCCAGGCTGATTTCTTCAGCTATGTTATTCCCAGAATCCGTAATCTTGACTATGTAATCGGTGCTTTCGTATATTGTTGGTCTGATAGTGGTGACTGTTATGTGTGCGGTCAGGCAGACTGCCCTGTTGAGACTAAGTGGGGTCTTGTTGACGGTGACGGCAATCCTAAGCCTGCATATTATGCAGTGCAGGAGGCTTTTGCCGATGTCAGAGAATATGAATTTGAAATAGGCGATAAGCGCTTTGAATTAAGTGTATCTTACAAATAAAAAATCAACTCAGCAGGTAGAAATACTTGCTGAGTTTTTGTGTTATATAATTTCTCCACCGCCCACAACTGTATCACCATCATATAAAACCAAGGCCTGACCTTTGGTGACAGCTCTCTGAGGCTCGTCAAAGATAACCTGCAGGGTGTTGTCATCGGGCTGTGTAACAGTTGCCCACTGTGATTCGTGGCGGTAACGGATTTTAGCTTTTACTCGCATTTCCCCGCGTACCGAGTCAACAGAGATGAGGTTGATATTTTTAGCGGTAACCTCTCTTGAAAACAGATCCTCGTTATCACAAAGAGTCACAGTGTTGTTTTCAGGATTGATATTTTTGACAAAGGCAGGTTTTCCGAGAGCTATACCGAGGCCTTTGCGCTGACCAACAGTATAGTGGATGATACCATGATGTTCGCCGAGTACACTGCCGTCAGTTGAAATGAAGTTGCCTTTTGGGTAAGTCTTGTCAAGGCTTTGTTCGATATATGAGGCATAGTCGCCGTCAGGAATAAAGCAGATATCCTGGCTGTCACGCTTTTTGGCATTTATAAGCTCAAGGTTTTCGGCCATCTCACGGACAGTATCTTTAGTCATTTCACCCAGGGGGAACAGTGTATGTGCAAGCTGATGCTGTGTGAGTGTGTAAAGGAAGTAGCTCTGATCTTTCTTTTCGTCGAGGCCTTTTTTCAGAAGATATCTGCCTGAAGTCTCATCGAAACCTATTCTTGCGTAATGTCCTGTAGCAATATAATCGAAGCCAAGCTCAATTGCCTTGTCAAGCATGCTGCCGAATTTGAGATGCTTGTTACAGACTATGCAGGGGTTAGGGGTACCGCCACACTCGTATGTGGAAATGAAGTTGCCGATTACATTTTCAGAAAATTCCTTTCTCAGGTCAAAAACGTGAAAGGGTACACCGGCTTTTTCTGCGGCTTTTTCAGCATCACCGACATCTAAAAGAGTGCTCTTATCAGGGCAGAAAAGACAGTTGACACCTGCGATATCATAGCCTTGTTCTTTTAAGATGTGCACTGACAGAGTGCTGTCGACACCACCGCTCATACCGACTAAAACTTTTTTTTGCATAGGCTGACCTCCTTTTTGATGTTTGCTGATTTAAATTTTAACATATATGTGATTCATAGTCAACAAAAAGCGGCAAGGTTTCCCTTGCCACTTTTTACTTAAAAATCAAGCTGTTCGTCTGTGAGTTCTTCAGCATTTATATAGGGGAGTACAACAGTGAAATCTGTATAGTCAGTGGTGCTTTTGGCTCTTATGGTACCGCCGTGAAGCTCGGTTATCTGCTTTGCAATAGCAAGACCGAGTCCGCTTCCGCCTGTTGAGGTGCCACGTGAAGAGTCGGCACGGTAGAATTTTTCAAAGAGTCGCTGCAATTTTTCGGGAGAAATAACGTCGCTTTTATTGCGGAATTTGATGATAACCTTATCTCGTCTGATTCTTGCACCAATTCTTATTGCTGTGTTTTCATAAGAGTAATTCACGGCATTTTTGAGAAGATTGTCAAAAACACGGGCGATTTTATCAGAGTCGGCAAACATAACTATGTGCTCGATAATGTCTATATCCACAGTCAGATTTTTTTCAGAGAGCATAGGGTAAAACTCATCGGCAATCTGAGCTATCATCATATTTAGGTCGATGCGGTTTTTCTCTAATGTCACCGAATGGATATCGAAGCGGGTTATCTCAAAAAACTCATTAATAAGTTGCTCGAGACGGTAAGCCTTGTCGAGGGCAATGCCTACATATTTTGCCTTCTGGTCTGTTGTTAGCTCGGGACACTCATCAAGCAGTGTCAGATAACCGACAATCGATGTAAGGGGTGTTTTCAGGTCGTGAGCAAGATACATAACGAGGTCATTTTTCTTACTTTCGGCTTCAGCTGCAGCCTGCCTTGTGCCAATGACATCAAGACGCATATCACGAAGCTTTATTTCAATATCCGAGTAACTTTTGGGGAATGACATAAATTCAGCACTCTCTTTACTGATGGCATCAAGACTCTGATATGTCTTATTAAACAGCGACAGAGTGATAATGCTGTAGATAAAACAGTTAAAAACAAAAATGCAAAGAAAGGCGGGGATAAGCATAAGATAGCTTCGGGAAAAAAGAAATCTCTCACCGTCTTTTCCGAATATCTCAATCAGCACGTCGCTGATAACATCGGTATAAAGATCGGGCCACTGAAGCAGAAACAGATATACGATTACATACGCCACTATCAGAGCGAGGAAGCATATGCCGTTGAATCTGAGAAAGTCTCCGGTAATTCTCAGGGCTATATTTTTAGTTTGTTTTCGCTTTTTTGTCTTTTTTGGCTTTTTAGTGATCTTTTTCAATTTTATATCCAACTCCCCATACTGTTTTGATAAACTTCGGATTTTTTGGCTTTTCGTGCATTTTTTCTCGAATTCGTCTTATATGTACCATAACAGTGTTGCTGCTGTCAAGATATTTCTCTTCCCATACTGATTCAAAGAGATCCTGAGTGGATACCACATTACCTGCATTTTTACAAAGCATATGAACAATGCGGAATTCAATCGGGGTAAAGTCAAGCACTTCACCGTAAAGTCGGCATATATGTTTTGCCGTATCCACCTCAAGACCTGAGATTTCTATAATATCTTTGTCGGTATCATTAGTGTTGTACTGATAAAAGCGTCTTATCTGAGCCTTGACTCTGGCAAGCAGCTCAAGTGGGTTAAAGGGTTTCGTAACATAATCGTCTGCTCCGAGGGTAAGTCCTGAAATCTTATCCGCATCAGATGTTCTCGCCGTGAGCATAATAACGGGGAAGTTGTATTTCTTTCTTATTTCACGGCAAAGAGTAAAGCCGTCAACGTCGGGGAGCATAACATCTAGTATGGCAAGGTCGAAAACCTCTGTTCTGATTTTTTCAAGGGCAGTTTTGCCGTCGCTGCATTTTATTACGTCGAAGCCATCATTTTTAAGATAGAGCTCAATAAGGTCAGAGATTTCTTTTTCATCGTCCACGAGAAATATTCGCATTTTTTTCACCTCTGAAAGTTTCCTTTGTATAAATCGGCGAATACATTCGCCGACTTAATTATACCACATAAGAGCGTAATTTGTGCAGTTTCAATTCTTAAGATTATCTTAAGTTTTTGCAAGATTATGCTTTTTGCAGCAAAAACAATATTAAATTAATTAAAAAAAGTCCGTGAATACTTTATTTTTTAATAGATTTGTATTATTATTAAGGTGTATAACTTTATGTAAAAAACAAAAGGACAGGTGAAAATTATGAGTAAGATACTTATTGTTGACGATGATATGGCGATAGCAACTCTCATATCGGATGTATTGGAAGACGAAGGCCTTGAAACCGTTGTTATGAATGACGCTAGCACGGCACATTCATATATACTCGGCCACAGCAAAGACATATCCCTCATAACTCTCGATATTATGATGCCGGATATTTCAGGTATTGATCTTTGCAAAGCAATAAGAGATGTGGTTAGTTGTCCTATTATTTTTGTTTCGGCAAAAAGCAAGACAGTTGATACGGTAATGGGTCTTGAAATAGGTGATGACTATATAGCAAAGCCTTTTGTTGTTGAAGAGCTCGTTGCAAGAGTGAAAGCTCATCTCAGACGCGAACAGAGAAACTCCGTCGATCCCCAGAAGGATATAATCAAGGTCGGCGATATCGAGATAAACACAGGCTCATATGAGGTTCGCAAATGCGGAAAAACAGTGTCTTTCTCAACAAGAGAATTTCAGCTTTTGCAGTATCTTATGGAAAATGCAGGGCTTGTACTCACAAGAGAACAGATATTTGACCATGTGTGGGATACTGAGTTTGGTGATATAGGTACAGTAGCTGTAAACATAAAAAGTATCAGAGATAAAATTGATCCGGATAACCAGTATATCAAAACTATATGGGGTGTCGGATATAAATTTGTGAAAGTATATAAATAAGGCGGGGTATGCCCTATGGGTCAGAACAGAAAAACCAATGTTTTTGTTATACTGATTTTTCTTGGGGTTATTGTGGCTTTTGCTTTTGCTTATAACTCATATGTTACAAGAGTTGTTGCTGATGCGGTTTACAATGACAAGGAAGCGCTTCAGAGCTACAATAATGAAATCATCCGCAAGTTGGTATCTCAGGATTCTGTTTCCGATTGGTCCGATATAGTTGAACAATATGAGGACTTGGTTGTTGTAATAGAAAACAGTAGTAATAAGGTTGTCACTAAATCTATAGGCAGGTCATGGCCTGCTCTCGACATAAAAGTGCAGACTCCCTTTGAGTTCGGCGGTGAAGCGTACCTTATTAAATCTTCTGCTTATCTTCTCAGAGACTATGTTACTGATGTCAGAGGTATGGTGCAGTTTGTTTTCGTTGAGTTTCTTATCGGCCTTTCGGCACTGTGTCTGCTTATACTTATAATTTATAACCTTATGCTTCGCCCTTACAGAGGACTTTATAAAGCTATAGAAGAGTATGACAAAACCGGCAAACTCAAAAAAGTTAACCTTAAAGGCTATGCCGGCAAGGTTTATAACAGATTTGAGGCTATGACAGAAAACGTTGAACGTCAGCAGCAGAATCAAAGACGTATTATCGCTTCAATTTCCCACGATATAAAGACTCCCCTTACTTCTATTATGGGGTACGCGGAAAGGCTGGGTAAAGACGGTGTAAGTGAAGAACGCCGCGCAAGATACCTTAATACGGTATACGGAAAAAGTGCTGAAATACAGCAGCTTGTCAATGAGTTTGATGAGTATCTCGGATATAATATTCCGCAGGAACTCAGAACAGAAACTGTCAGCGTTGGTGAAATGGTGCGTGTTATAAGTGAAGAGTTCAGAGAAGATATTGAGGTTGCAGGAGTAATGCTCAATGTCAACAATACTGCAGGTAATGCAAAGGTTAACATTGATGCCGCAAAAATCAAACGAGTCTTCGGTAATATCTTCAGTAACTCTCTTAAGCATTTTAAAGACAATGAAAAGATAATAAACGTTTTTGTTGCTTGTGACAAAAAGAAAGTCTATATAAACATCGGTGACAGCGGTGAGGGTGTGGAAGAAGATAAGCTTGATATTATCTTCGAGCCGCTTTATACATCTGATGAGGGCAGAAAGGTTGCAGGTCTCGGACTGGCCATATGCCGCGAAATTATCGACAGTCATGGCGGAAAAATCTATGCAAAGGCTTCGGACTACGGCGGCCTGGAAATATGTATAGAAATAGACAGAAGTGACAAAAAAGGACATTTGTTTATCGATAAATAATCAGAAGGGTACACGGATATGCTAATTAACAAAAATGATGAAATCAGACTTAAAATAGATGCACTGACAAATCTTGGCAGCGGCATCGGCAGATATAAGGAGATGGCTGTCTTTGTTGATGGTACAGCTGTGGGGGATGAGATAATCGCTCACATCATCAAGGTTAAAAAGAACTATGCCGTAGGCAAGGTGCAGAAGATTCTGAGGGCTTCACCTGACAGAATAGCCTGCGATTGTGATGTGTCGTCTCAGTGCGGCGGCTGCGCATACAGACATATATCTTATGAGGCTGAGCTCAGAGAAAAGAAGCAGTATGTCAGCGATGTTATGAAGCGTATAGGTGATGTGCAATTTGAAGCTAAGGATATTCTTCACATAGAAACACCCTCCAGGTACAGAAATAAGGCACAGATACCTGTGGCGCTGAGCAAAGAAGGCAATATAATTACGGGCTTTTATTCAAAGAGAAGCCACAGAGTTATAAGCAGTGAAGACTGTCTGTTACAGATGCCTGAGTTTAAAAGCATTGTCTCAGCTGTGAAAAAATATATTGCTGAAAACCCCGTTACAATATACGATGAAACCACAGGTAAGGGACTTCTGAGACATATCTATTTAAGACGAGGCAGAGTTACGGGACAGATTATGGTGTGTCTTGTCATCAATGGCGACAGCATACCAAAAAAAGACAGACTCATCGATACCCTCAGAGACTGTGACGAAAACATAGCATCGATAGTGCTTAACATAAATAAAAAGGACACCAATGTTGTTCTCGGTGATAAATGTATTACACTTTGGGGTAAGGAATATATCGAAGATGAGCTTTGCTCACTTCGTTTCAGAATTTCTCCCTTGTCGTTCTATCAGGTAAACCCCGAGGGTACAGAGATACTTTACGGCAAAGCGAGAGAATACGCAGACCTTAAAGACAACGAGACACTTCTCGACCTTTACTGCGGAGCAGGTACAATCGGACTGACTATGGCGAAAAATGCAAAGCAGGTCATCGGTGTTGAGGTTATTCCTGAAGCTATCGAAAACGCTAAGGAAAACGCAGAAATCAATGGTATAACCAATGCGAGATTTATCTGCGACGATGCCTCGGGTGCGGCTAAGACTCTCTATGATGAGGGAATAAGACCTGACGTTGTTGTACTCGACCCGCCGAGAAAAGGCTGCAGCAGAGACGTTCTCGAGACAGTGGCAGATATGAACCCACAGAGAGTGGTCTATGTTTCTTGCGACAGTGCAACACTGGCAAGAGACTGTAAGATTTTTGCTGAGCTTGGGTACGCAGTAAAGGAGTATACTGCGGTAGATATGTTCCCGCGTACAACACATTGTGAGACGGTTGCACTTTTGATTAAAAATTGAGGAGGAGAAAATTATGGAAGTTATTTCAAAAGTCAAAGGCATTTTTGCAGGCAGACCCGAATGGTCAACGGAGCCGACAGAAAGACTGAGCTATTATTCATATTTTGCAGGTCAGAATATGATTTACACACTGTTTAATGTGTGCCTTACAACTTATCTGCTGTTTCTCGGCATTGATCCTATAAAGTCGGCTTCAGTTATGCTTATCGTCAAAATATGGGATGCCGTCAACGATACACTCTTCGGGGTGATCTTTGACTCGATTAAATTTAAAAGCGGAAAAAAATATCTGCCTTGGATACGCGTTTCCACGGTGCTTATCCCACTTGCCACCATACTGACATTTATTATTCCGAGTGATTCTTCGGAAAGAATGAAGCTTATGTGGTTTGCCGTTGCATACATACTCTGGGATACTGCTTATACTCTTTGTGATGTGCCTATTTTCGGTGTGCTGACATCAATGAGTCAGAGTGTCGACGAGAGAAACACAATTCAGTCTATCAAGAGTATCGCAACCTATGCGGGTGTAGGTATCACCTCAACTCTTGCAACTGTCCTTGTCAGCGAAAAGGTAGGTATGAATTACGGTGTTATATCTATAATCATATGCGTTATAGCATTTGCTCTTATGATGCCTGCGTCATTTAAACTCAAAGAGAGATTTCACGCTGAGACAGAAGAAACCTTCACTATCAGAAAAATGTTCTCATATCTTTTCAAAAACAAATATCTTCTGATATATTATGTAGGTATTTTCTTCTACTCTTCACTGCAGATCGGCAACGCCTTTACTCTTTATGTTTCATACTATCTCTTCAACAGCGCTTTGTTCTCACTCGTTGTCGGTGCAGTGGGCACAGTACCGCAGCTTCTTATTGCGCTCTGGCTTCCTAAGCTTATCCGTAAGTATGACAAGATGAAAGTCAACCGTGTGTGCTTACTACTTTATGTAATTCTCAGTGTTATCACCTGGGCTATCGGTTACGGCAATGTGGTGGTTTACATTATTATGTTTACTATACGTTCAATTCCCTTGGCTGTGGTTGCTCTTGAGATGTTTATGTTTACACCCGACTGCGCTGAGTATGGTCGCTTTAAGAGTGGCACAGAGGCAAAGGGTATCACCTTCGCGGTGCAGACATTTATGGCAAAGCTTACAGGATCGATTTCCGGAGCCCTCGGTCTGTTTATACTTGGTCTTAAATCTGTTGGCTGGAAGGTTGTCGAGGTCGGCTCATTTCAGGAGCTCGAGCAAAGTGGTGTTACGCAGACACCACATGCTTTGAATATGCTCTGGCTTATCTTTATGCTGATACCTGCAATCGGAGGTTTCCTTGCGTATATCACCTGGCTATTCTATGACCTTAAAGACAAAGATGTTCAGATTATGATCGACTGCAACACAGGCAAGATCACTCGTGATGAAGCTATGAATATGCTCTCTAAAAAGTATGATATTGAAAAGTAAAAAAATAAGTCCTCGGTTAGACCGGGGACTTTATTTATGGCTGATACTGAGTTTACCAAAAGGCAGGTTATAAAGATAGCTTGGCTTTTGGTTGGTACAGGGCGAGTCTGAGGTAAAGGGGAGAGATATCAATAAGATATCTCTGGACATAAAAAAAGAAGCAGCTCATTGAACTGCTTCTGATTGTTAAGTTTAACTTATGCAACCTTTGCGATGAGAGGCTTAACAAAACCGATTACCTTATTGAGAACATCGATAACTGTGTTGATGATTTTGTTCCAGTCTGTTGTTCTGATGAAGTTTTCGATAGCCTTGAGGATCTTTGCAAGAGGGATGTTGAAGTACTTAGCCTTACAAGCTTCGAGGTGCTCATCGTATTTGTATACGGGTGAGAATGTTTCGCCACAATAGTCACATGTCTGTGAACCGTGGTAGCAGATCTTTTCGTGCTTGTCTCTAGCTTCCTGTGAATCACATCTTGTGTCGCAGAACTGACAGATACGATCGCAGAGAACTTCGTTGTGAGCAGCTGCTTCTGCAGCAGTGTCGAATGTTGCACCGCAAACTTTACATACGTTGGGATAGTATGTTGCAGCGAATGCTACTGTTGCCATTGAGAATACAAGAACAACTGCAAGAATAAGTGATAATGCCTTTTTCATGATGGGTTTCCTTTCTGATAATATGTATTTTGTTGCGGTACTCCGCAATCTATAGTGTATGATACCACTTTTTATACATTATGTCAATAGTTTTAAGTTTATTTAAGGTCTGTAAACAGTTTTTTTTATTGATAATTTTTTCTTGTTAAAATAAAACCCCTCGACATAAAGCCGAGGGTAACAACAAGGTGGTGAGAAGATACCTTGCTGTTGATAAAAATGAGTGAGAGCTTACGCTCTGACAAGATTGCAGTTCTGCAATCGTTTAGATTATAAATGCGTGGTTACTTACTGTCAATCCCCCTCAGGTTATTTCGTTTTCCGAGGAAGAGTGAGGGGGTGCTTCTGTGGGGCTTTTTGTCTGAAAAATGTGTATATACAGATATTTTATTCTTGACAAAAATTTGGTTTGAGACTAAAATGGTTTTATAACATTAAAAGGAGATAACTATATGAAAAAACTTTTATCAGTAATCTTATGCCTTAGCTTGCTTATGAGCTTCACTGCACTTATGGCTTCAGCTTCAGATGAGCTTATCGTTGATGTTGTGACAGACCTGCATTACGATGACGATGCTCTCAAAGGCTTCACAAAACCCGTTGACCCCAAGGATCCTTATGCACACGTATCATCTTCAGGTCAGCTCTATGTTGAGTCGCTTGCTATTATTTCAGCTTTTCTTGCCAAAGCTGCCGAAGATCAAAGCTCAGCCGTACTTATTCCCGGTGATCTTGCTGATGACGGTATGAAAAACGAGCACGAAGCTGTTGCTGAAATGCTCAGAGAGTTTGAAAAAACTTCAGGCAAGCAGGTTTATGTTGTACCCGGCAACCACGATGTATCAAGAACAACTATCACCGAATTCGAAAGCATTTATGCTGAGTTCGGTTTCGATGAAGCTATTGCCAAAGACAGCCTTTCAGCGTCATATGTTGCAGAGCTTTCAGATGATTACAGACTTTTTGCCATTGACAGTACCAACCACAGTGGTGGTGGTAACTGGGGCTTTACTGCAGAGAGAGTAGAGTGGATACGTCAGCAGGCTGAGCAGGCCCAGAAAGACGGCAAAAAAGTTGTTGCTATGTTCCATCACAATCTCCTCAATCACCTTGTGCTCATCGACCTTATCCTTTCAGGCGGTGTTGTAGGAAACGCTTTTGGCCTCAGAGACATTTTCGCTGAGTACGGTGTAAAGTATATCTTTACAGGTCACACCCACGAGCACGATATCGCTACTTATATTGCACCAAACGGTGAAGTTATCTATGATGCTGTAACAGGCTCACTTTCATCATATCCCTGCCCTTACAGACAGGTGACTTTTGGTGATGAGGTTAAGTTTGAAACAAAATATGTTGATAAAATCGACACAGAACTCGTTAAGGGTACAATCAGTGACGAAGCTTATGAACTTATGACTAATGATTTCACACAATACAGCAAGGTGTGTGTATTCAAGGGTGTAGGCTATAATATCAACAATTCTTTTGTTACACCCTCCAAGATAAAGTCACTGCTTAAAATTGATGCAAAAACCGAGCCTGAAATGTGTGCTCTCATTGATGAGCTTATTCCCAAGGCAAAAGAGGTTATCAATATGCCCTTATATGCATCTGACGAAGCTGAAGAGGGCAAGAGTATGGAAAGCATACTTTCATCTTACGGTGTAACTATCCCCGATACAAAATATGAGACCTTCCTTGAGCTGGCCCTGACACTTTACGAGGCTCATGTAGCGGGCGATGAAACCTATCCTTCATTCACAAAGGAAGTTGTTCTTGCTTCCAAGGGTATTGGCGGTGTGCTTATTTATATGCTTTCAGATGTTACAGCTGATGAGTATGCTATGGCTCTTGGCTTTGTATGCAAACTTATCGGTGTGAATATCCCCGCTGACCTTATCAGCTATGCAAGTGATGCTATTGACAGGTTTGAGGGTGTCGAGCTTGTTATATCAACAGCAATTCTTCCTCTTATCCTCAAGCTTACAAATGACGATGCACCCGGTGACTGCAATGTGACTCTTCCCGGTTACACAGAGCTTGTCGAGGGTCCGGCTCCGGAACTTAGCTTCGGTGAAAAAATCAAGGCTTTCTTTATCAGAATTTTCAGCTTTATTATGAGCATTTTCGCATTTATCTAAAATCATATCAATTCAGGCTGTCGCAGTAAAATGCGGCAGCTTTTTTATTGGGTCAGTACTTTGTCACAAAATCATACCGAGGAAAAATACTTTATATTAGTTATTGCTTTATGGCGAAAAGTATATTATAATTAAAATGATAGTTTGAGCCGACATAAAGGAGAAAATGTTATGGCAGAAAAAAGACATTGCGAAAAGGTTTTGTCTCTTGCGCTTGACATTGCGAAAAATATGGTTAAGTGTGGAGCCGAGGTCAACAGAGCTGAACAGGCAGTTATGAGAATCTGCTATGCCTACGGTATGGAAAAGGCTCAGGTTTTTTCGGTTGTATCTATGATAATAGCTACAGTGGTTGATGAGGAAAGTGGAGCGCATACTCAGATGAGACGAAGTTATTCCTACGGGGTGAATTTCGGCAGACTTGAAAAGCTCAATGCTCTTTCAAGACGCATCTGTGCAGAGACTCCTGACCTTGATGTGGTGAGACTTGAGCTTGAAAGAATCTGTGTTGAAGATAAACATTTCAGGCTTAAATACTGTGCCGGTTATATGCTTGCAGCTGCGGCTTTTACAGTGTTTTTCGGCGGTACAGTTCTCGATGCCTTAGCATCGGTGCCGATAGCTGCGGCAATATATTTTATGCAGACCTATATCAGAGTAAAAGGTGCAAGCCGACTGTTTTTCACAACTCTTGAGTCAGCTGTTGCGGGATTTCTGGCCTTATGCTTTGTGCATATGGGCTTCGGTAGTAACGCTGACCTTATTATGATAGGTGATATAATGTTGCTTATCCCGGGCCTTCAGCTTATCAATGCTATCAGAGAGATGCTTTGCGGCGATCTGATGTCAGGTATGCTGAGACTTCTCGAGTCAATAATACTTGCAATTGCTATTGCAGGAGGATTTGCTTTGCCAATGTATTTATGGGGCTATGTAGCATAGGAGGGATAATATGGATTTGAGAGAAACATTAATTATTGTCCTTTCAGGATTGATTGGTACTGTCGGCTTCAGTATACTTTTCAAGTCTGATAAAAACAGAATACTATGCAATGCAATAGGAGGGGCACTGACCTGTCTTGTGTATGCGGTCTGTTGCTACTTTTTTGATAATGTATTTCTGCAGAATTTCTTCCCGGCACTGTTTGTAACAGCTTTTGCGGAGGTTATGGCTAGATTGGTAAAAGCTCCTGCTACCCCTATACTTGCCTGCTCAATTATTTCCCTTGTACCGGGTGGGAAATTATACTATACGACTTATTATTTCGTTATCGGTGACAAGTTGAAGTTTGATGCAACTCTAAATGAGACTTTGCAGATTGCGGCAGGTCTTGCGGTGGGTATTATCTGCATATCGGTTATAGTCCACGAGGCAAACAGACACAAGGCAAAAAAGATATTGGAGATTGACTGATATCAACGTCTGAAAATATAAATATGCACCTGTTGGTGCAACATAAACTAAGTAATAATTAAACTTAAAATATAAGGAGATAAAAACAAATGAGTATCAAAGATGCAGTAGTTTCAGCAGTAGGCGGTGTTGTAAGTATATTTACAGGTCTTTCACAGGCTGAAAATCAGAGAAGTAAAGCACCTAAGGTTATTACTCCGGGAATGCCGGAGCTGCTGAGAAGTGTTGCAGCACAGGGTGCCGTGCTTCTCAAAAATGACGGAGTACTTCCCTTTGAAAAAGACAGCACAGTTTCGCTTTTCGGCAGAGTGCAGAATGATTGGTTCTTTACAGGCTACGGCTCAGGCGGTGACGTAAACAAGCCTTATGCTGTCAATCTTATCGATGGTATCAGAAACTGCGATAGCCTTAAGCTCAACGAAAAACTTGCTGAAATCTATCTCGAGTGGTGTAAGGAAAATCCTGTAAACCACGGCATATGGGGTCAGTGGCCAAGATTTTATCCCGAGATGCCCCTTTATGAAAAAACAGCAAAGAAAGCCGCAGAAAAATCAGATTATGCAGTTGTTGTTATCGGCCGTTCAAGCGGTGAAGACAGAGAAAACGTTCTTGAAAAGGGCAGCTATTACATAACAGATGAAGAAATCGAGCTTCTCGATAAGGTAACAGATGAGTTCGATAAAACTGTAGTACTTCTCAACATAGGTTGTATTATGGATCTTAGCTGGATGGAAAAATACGGTGAAAAGATCTCGGCGGCTATGATTGTATGGCAGGGCGGTATGGAAAGCGGTAACGCTATAGCTGACCTGCTTTCAGGCAAGGTTTCGCCCTCAGGTAAGCTCAGCGCAACTGTTGCAAAGACTTATGAGAGCTTCCCCAGTGCAAAAGACTTCGGTGGTAAGGATTATAACAATTACACAGAGGATATCTATGTAGGTTACAGATATTTCGAGACCTTTGATAAAAAAGGTGTTCAGTATCCTTTCGGTTTCGGTCTTACATACAGTGACTTCAAGACAGAGTTCCTTTCACTTGATAAAACAGATGAGGGCTTTACCCTTAAGTGTAAAGTCACAAATATCGGCAGTGTACCATCAGCATATGCACCTCAGGTATATGTTGAAAAGCCTTGCGGTGTACTTGGTAACCCATACCGTGAACTTGCAGCTTTCAATAAGACAAAAGTCCTTGCTGCAGGCGAAAGCGAAGAGCTGACAATGTTTATCTCAATGTATGATCTTGCAAGCTATGACGAAAGCGGTAAAGCAGGCTTCAAGTCAGCTTATGTTATCGAAAAAGGCAACTATGGTTTTGCTCTTGGTGATAATGTAAGAGATGCCCAAAAGGTTGCAGAGTGGACAAACGAAGAGAATTCTCTCTTCTGTCAGCACAGACAGACAGCGGCTCCCAGAGCTGATTTTGATATCATCAAAGCCGAAAAAGACGGCGACAGCTACAAGGCTGTCAAGGTAAAGGCTTATAAGAAGCAGTATGACCTTAAGAAGATTATTCTTGAAAGTCTGCCCAAGGATATTCCTATGACAGGCGATAAGGGCCATAAGCTCATCGATGTTAAAAACGGCAAGGTATCAATGGAAGACTTTGTTGCTCAGCTTAGCCTTAAAGAGCTTGAAGCTATCTCAAGAGGCGACTACACAATGGGCAGTAAGCTTGGTGCTCTTGGTAATGCGGGCGCATTCGGCGGTGTACTTCCCTCACTCAGAGAAAAGGGTATACCGGCTTGTATCACAACAGACGGCCCCTCAGGTATCAGACTTTCAGCATGTTGCTCACTTATGCCTATCGGCACACTGCTTGCGAGCACCTTTGACGTGAAGCTTGTAGAAGAACTTATGACAAAAGAAAGCGCTGAAATGGCTGACAAGGGCAGTGATATACTTCTGGCACCCGGTATGAATATCCACAGAAGTCCTCTTTGTGGCAGAAACTTTGAGTATTTTTCAGAGGACCCCTATCTTACAGGTAAGATAGCATCGGCATATGTCAGAGGTGTACAGGCGGGTGGACAGAGTGCTTGTCCTAAGCACTACGCTTGTAACAATCAGGAGTTCAACCGTAACGGCAACGACTCAAGACTTTCAGAAAGAGCACTTCGTCAGATATATCTCAGAGGCTTTGAAATCTGCGTAAAGGAAGCTGCGCCCAAGAATATTATGACATCATATAACCTTATCAACGGCGTATGGGGTCACTACAACTACGAGCTTTGCACCATGATTCTCAGAGAAGAGTGGGGCTATAAGGGCAATGTTATGACTGACTGGTGGATGAGAAAGTCCAAGAGTCAGGAATTCCCTGAGATGTGCGATCAGGCATATCGTGTCAGAGCGCAGGTTGACGTGCTTATGCCCGGCGGCGGCAGAGTTGTCATCTTCAGAAAACCTGATGGTACCCTGCTCAAGACCTATGGTAAAAAAGACGGTATCACTCTTGGTGAGATGCAGAGAACAGCAATGAACGTGCTTAACTTTGCAATGAACTCCACTGCAATGGACAGAATGTAAGAGTAAGAAAATCAGCGCGTTTTGATTGCTTTTGCGCGCTAGCAAAAGTAATGCCCGCCCGGCGAGGGCATATAAAAATATAATATTTTTATTGGGACGCGGGTAAAACTCGTGTCCCTTTTCTTTTGTCTCATCGCTGTGGTCAGGAATGTAAATACACATCATTTATGCAAAGTGCATAGTTTTGAGCCTTGATTTTGTACTTGCATTTTTTTATAATTGTTGGTAAAATATAGGGTAGATTAGTGTTGATTGGAGTAATCCTATGGGGGATAAGAATATTTATTACAAACCCACTTTTATGAATATAACTCAGGAAAAGAGAGAAAAAATTCTTTCTGTTGCAGTCAGTGAATTTGCTCATAACGGCTTTGACAATGCCAATATCAACACCATAGCTAAAAAAGCAGGTGTAAGTGTAGGCTCTCTTTATAAATACTTTGATACTAAGACAGACCTGTTTCTCACCAGTGTCCATTACGGTATAACCAGCCTTGAGGTCATAGTTGACGGCATTGTCAATTCTCAGGATGATGTGATGGTGAAGCTGGAAAAGCTCATCAGAATTGCCATTGAGTTTTCAAGAAGAAACAAGGTGCTTATCAAGCTTTATAATGAGTTTACAAGTGAAAGTAATTCAGAGCTTGCAAAAAAAATCGCAGCAGATATGGAAAGTATCACTTCTCAGGCTTATAAACAGGCAATTATCGAGGGCCAGGTTGCAGGGGAAATCCGTACCGACATAGACCCGGGTATGGCAGCATTTCTGGTGGATAACCTGCTGATGAACATTCAGTTCTCTTATGCCTGTGATTATTACAGTGAAAGATATAAAATCTATGCCGGTGATGATATTTTCCTCAAGGATGAGTTTGCCATAGAAAATATTCTTCGCTTCATAAAAGCGGCACTGAAATTAAACTAAGTACATTATTGAAAGGATGTTAATATTATGAAATACGCACTTGCATATGATATCGGTACAACAGGTGTAAAAACCTGCCTTTTCGAAATCGACAAATCAATCAGACTCGTAGCTGATGCTATTGAAGGCTATGAGCTCTATGTTCTTCCCGGTGGCGGTGCAGAACAGGATCCCGATGAATGGTGGGCTGCTATGTGCAAAACCACAAAGGAGCTTTTTACAAAATGTGATGTCAAACCTGAACAGATCGACGGTATCTCTTTCTGTTCTCAGGCTCAGGGTCTTGTACTCGTTGATGAAAAGGGTAAGCATGTAAGACGTGCTATGAGCTACATGGACCAGAGAGCAAGAGAAGAACTCAAAGAGCTTATGGCTTACGGACCTCAGATTGCAGGTGCTAACATTCCCAAGCTTGTTATCTCACTTCAGAAAACAGGTGCAGTTGCCGCAAGTGTAAAAGACCCTGTTTATAAATATAACTGGGTTAAAAAGCATGAACCTGAAGTTTTCGCTAGAGTACATAAATGGCTCGATGTTAAGGAAGCTCTTATTGCCCGTATGACAGGCGAGTTTGTTATGACAGAAGACTCAGCTTTCGGTACACTTCTTCTTGATATCAAAAAGAGATGTTGGAGCCCCCAGATTGCAAAGATGCTGAATGTTGATATGAAGCACCTTGCCAAGCTTATCAAATGTACAGATAAAGCAGGTGAGCTTACAGCTGAGGCTGCAGCAGAGCTTGGTCTTGCTCCGGGTACAGCAGTATTCGGTGGCGGTATGGATGCTTCACTTATCGGTGTCGGTGCCGGTGCCACAAAGAACGGCGACACTCATGTTTATATGGGTACATCAGGTTGGGTTTCAACTGTTGTTGATAAGAGTATCGTTGACGCCAGTGCTATGATAGCAGCTATCGTCGGTGCTCAGCCTGGTCTTTATAACTATTTTGCTGAGCTTGAAACAGCAGGTAAATGTCTTGAGTGGGTTAAGAATCACCTGGCTCTTGACGAAATCGGCATCTATCTTAAAAAGACTGATGTTGCTGAAGATATCGAAAGCAAATACACTAACCTTTATCAGTACCTTTCAAGTGTTATCGAGGGTGTACCCGCAGGCTGTGACGGTGTAATCTTTACTCCTTGGCTCCACGGTAACAGATGTCCCTTCGAGGACCCCAACTCAAGAGGTATGTTCTTTAACCTGAGTATTGACACAGGTAAGAGTGAAATGATTCGTTCTGTAGTTGAAGGTGTATGTATGCATATGAGATGGATGCTTGAGACTCAGGATAAGAAGACAAAGACATCAGACACTATCCGTTTTGTTGGTGGCGGTGCCCTTAATGCTTCAACCTGTCAGATTCTTGCTGACTGTACAGGTAAAAAGGTTGAGACTGTACCCAGTCCTCAGAATGTAGGTGCTGTTGGTGCTGCAGTTGTTGTAGCAACAGGTCTTGGTCTTATAGCTGAGATTTCAGATGCAGGCAAGCTCATTACACCGGATAATACATACACACCCAACAAGGCTGATAAGCCTGCATATGACAGAAACTTTGCAGCATATAAGGAAATCTACGGTGCAAATAAGAAGATTTTCAAAATGCTCAACTCATATAAATAAATGAGAGCGCATTTTTGGTAACTTTTTGTGCGCTAACAAAAAGTTACGCCCCGCGGCGAGGGCAATAAAAAAATTAAGGACAGTCTGAAAATCAGGCTGTCTTTTTTGTACGCGTTTACGCATTCACATCAGGGTGCATTTTACACCGCCAAGAAAATCAATACATAAGATAACTTGCAAGATACGAGAGAGCTGTCTCTGCAAAATATGCAATCATAACAGCAATCATCGATGTTCCGCCATTTT
>JAZTWC010000044.1:0-5494 GCA_045635665.1 Acutalibacteraceae bacterium | reverse complement strand
ATCCATATAGGCAATGCTGCCTTTTGAGGATTTATCATAATAAATTACCGGCTGACCAAAGCTCGGAGCTTCAGAAAGTCTTACATTACGCGGAATAACTGTGCCGTAAACCTTCTGTGGGAAGAATCTCTTAACCTCGTTCACTACCTGCTGTGTAAGGTTAAGTCTGCCGTCATACATAGTGAGAAGTACACCCTCAAGCTCAATAAGTGAATTGTAGAGTCTCTTAACCTGTCTTATTGTATTCATAAGCTGTGAGAGACCTTCAAGTGCATAGTATTCACACTGTATAGGAACAAGCACACTGTCAGCACAAGCCAGAACATTTACTGTAATAAGACCCAATGATGGCGGACAGTCAATAATAATAAAGTCATACTTTTCTTTAAGAGGTGCAAGTGCATTTTTTATACGTGAGTCTCTGCCCTGCATATCAACCAGCTCAAGTTCCGCACCGGCAAGGTTAATATTTGACGGAAGCAAGTCAAGCTTTTTAAAAGAAGTCTCTATAAGTATATCTTCAGCTTTTACACCTGCAACAATCATATCGTAAGTTGATTTTTCAACATCTTTTTTGTTTACACCAAGTCCGCTGGTAGCATTACCCTGAGGATCAACATCCACCAACAAAGTTTTATATCCGAGACTGCCGATACAAGCCGCCAGATTTACAGAGGTTGTTGTTTTACCAACACCGCCTTTTTGGTTAACTATCGCTATAGTTTTTCCCATGATATTTACCTTTCTACTGTTTTTTAGCTTTTATAGAGTTTATTATATCACAACCTTTTTTATTTTTAAAGGCTTAAATGAGATTTTTTTCAAAAAGTAGAGTGTTTCACGTGAAACGGTGAAGAAACCACCCATAACGGGTGGTTTCTTCATGGGGTGTGAAAGAGAAAGATATGATTATATGGAATCACTGCTTTGCAGTGTAGCCACCCGTACTGATGTCTGCTTATCAGGAAGCTTATATATCAACTTCTTTGGAATTTCTATTCTGTATATGTAACTTTCACCGGTATCTTCTCTGCGTATATCTGCACCTATTCCTGACTTTTTCATAGTATCCACTGCGGAATTTATAGTATTCAGGAATATCTTAACGTCGCTGAACATCCTTTTTGTCTGGCGTTTAGGTGCTGACTTATCATTCAAAATATCCGCTATTAGTTCTTCTGTCTGTGTTACATTTAGTTTTTTGTCTATTATTTTGTCCAATATACCCATAACTTCATCTTTATCGAGTTTCAGTAGGGCTCTGGCATGCCTTTCTGTTAATCCTTTTTCCATAAGTTTAGCTCTCGCTTCTTCCGGCAAAGATAAAAGTCTCAGCTTATTTGATACTGTCGACGGCGCTTTACCTAGTCTCCTGGCAGCATCTTCTTGTGAAAGGCCGTATTCAAACATAAGTCTTTCAATTGCTATAGCTTCCTCAAAATAGTTGAGGTTCTGCCGCTGTAGGTTCTCAATCAAAGCAAACACCGCTGACTTCATATTGTTTACTTCAACAACAATGCACGGAACGGATACCAAACCTGCTAGTTTTGATGCTCTCAGACGTCTTTCGCCTGATACCAACTCGTAAGCATTATCTGTTTGCCTTACAGTTATCGGTTGCAGTATGCCGTTCATTCTAATACTTATTGCTAGATTAACGAGCTCTTCCTGATCAAATATCTGTCTCGGTTGATTAGGATTGGGATATATCTGATCTGTCGGTATAAGTAGCACCTGACCGGCACTTCTTGGCTTTTCATTTATCATAGGCAATACCTCCATTAAATAAAGAGATATTAAAACCTCTCTTTGCTTAGATATTATCACAGCAAAGAGAGGTTGTCCACTTAATTCGTTTTACAATATTCCTATGTATTCTGCAAAATAAAACCTTATTTTATAGGATTCTTTGCAATTTTTGCCGAAGGTCTGGGATATTTAGCAGGTGTTGGCGAAATCTTTTTGACATTTATTATAGTTCTTTCACCACAATCAAGCAGTTCAAAAGAATCAACCTTGGTTATCTGACCACCAAGTACATGTATAGCCTTTTTCCCTTCAGCTATTTCCTCTTCAGTTTTAGCACTTTTCATAGGCACAAAGCTACCACCAACCTTTACAAAAGGCAAACAGTATTCAGCTAAATCACGAAGATTTGTTACAGCTCTTGCAGTTGAGAAATCATACTGCTCACGGAAGTTCTTATTCTGACCTGCATCTTCGGCTCTTGAATGCACTACATTTGCAGTTAAGCCTATATTTTCTAAGATATTCTCAATGACGGTGAGCCTTTTCTTTGTGCTATCCATTAATGTCATATCCAGATCAGGTCTTGCTATAAGCATTGCAAGTCCGGGAAAGCCTGCACCTGTACCAACATCAATAACCTTCGCACCCTCAGGAATATCTACATATGAGAAAATCGTCAGAGAATCAAGGAAATGCTTTATTGTTACACCTTCAGGATCAGTAATGGCTGTAAGGTTAATCTTTTCGTTCCACTCTACAAGAAGCTTACCATAAGTATCAAACCTATCAAGAGCTGTTTCGTCAAGTTTCACGTGAAACATTTCAGCATGGTTTCTTAGTAAATCTTTTAATATAAATGTTTCTGCCATATAATCACTTCCTTTTTGCAAGATAAATGAGAAGAACTGATATGTCAGCAGGGCTTACGCCACTTATTCTTGATGCCTGACCGAGATTTGCAGGTTTAACTTTGTTAAGCTTTTCCTGAGCCTCCATACGAAGACCCACTATCTCAGCATAATCTATATCCTGACTGAGCTTTTTAACCTCAAGTCTGCGCATTTCTTCAACAAGAGATAACTGCTGTTTGATATATCCATCATATTTAATGCTTATTTCAACCTGCTCAAATACGTCTCGTGGTAAATCAGGCCTATCTTTATCAAAATCTTTAAGAACTTCATAATTAAGCTGAGGTCTCTTAAGTAGCTCTTTTAATCTGCAACCCGTAGCCATTGGTGATGTTTCACGTGAAACAAGAACCTCATTTAACTCTTTTGTAGGCGGTATACTTGTCTGAGAGACTCTTTCAAGCTCTTTTTCTATAAGTTTAAGCTTATCCTGCAATCTCTGATACTTTTCTTCGCTCACAAGACCTATTTTATATCCGTATTCCGTAAGTCTGATATCAGCATTATCCTGACGAAGAATAAGTCTATACTCTGAACGAGACGTCATCATTCTATATGGATCAGAACAGCCTTTAGTTACAAGATCATCTATAAGAGTACCGATATAGGAGGAAGCTCTGTCTAATATGAGGGGTTCTTTACCCAAAATCTTCTGTACAGCGTTAATACCGGCAATAAGTCCCTGAGCTGCAGCTTCTTCGTAACCGCTTGAACCGTTAAACTGTCCCGCACCGAAAAGTCCGCTGAATTTCTTGAACTCAAGAGAAGCATTTAGGGCAAGCGGATCAACACAGTCATATTCAATTGCGTATGCGGTTCTCATAACCTGAACATTTTCAAGACCGGGAATAGTCTTTAGGAATTTAAGCTGTACATCTTCAGGTAAAGATGAGGACATACCTTGCAGATACATTTCCTCTGTATTTTCACCGCAAGGCTCGATAAAGAGCTGATGTCGAGGCTTTTCAGAGAATCTCATAATCTTATCTTCAATTGACGGACAATATCTTGGACCTACACCATCAATTTTGCCGCTGTATAAGGGTGATCGGTGGATATTTTCCATAATGATACGTTTCGTTTCATCATTGGTGTAGCTTATATAACAAGGCAGCTTATTTTCAGGTGTATATTCGCCATCAAATGAGAATGGTACAACAACCTCATCGCCGTCTTGTCTTTCAAGGTTAGTGAAGTCAATACTTCTTCTGTTTACACGTGACGGAGTACCGGTTTTAAATCTGCGGGTGGGTACACCTAAATCTTTTAGAGACTTTGCAAGGTCAGTTGAAGCAAACATACCGTCAGGACCGCCATCGTATGACACATCGCCGACATAAATCTTACCCGCAAGGAAAGTACCTGTAGCAAGGATAACACACTTAGTATTGTATATGGCCTCAAGTCGGGTAACAATCTGCCAGGTACCATCTTCATTTTGAGTCAATGACACAACTTCAGCCTGTACGAGCTCAAGGTTTTCCTGTCTTTCCATGACGTGCTTCATATATTCGCTGTATCTGCGTCTGTCAATCTGAGCGCGCAGTGAGTGTACAGCCGGACCCTTACTGAGGTTGAGTATTCTGCTCTGAAGTGTGTTGGCATCTGCAGCTTTCCCCATCTCACCACCCATTGCATCTATTTCGCGTACAAGGTGACCTTTTGACGTACCGCCGATTGAGGGGTTACAGGGGAGGTTGCCGACCCAGTCCATATTTATAGTAAAGACACCAACCTGCATACCGAGTCTTGCAGCAGCAAGACCTGCTTCGATGCCTGCATGACCTGCACCGATTACTATAACATCATAATCTTTTGCGTAATATTTCATAAAATTCCAAACCTTTATTCAATCTTAAATTTTCAACATTCAGTTAACTTGTTGTTGAAAAAAGTCATTTTATAACATATAAAATCATTTGATAGATTTTTTGAAAACGACCTTATGTACTATAAAATAATTTCCATTCAACAGAAATCAATATGTGACTATTGTTCACATATTTTAGGCGTTATAATTCTTATTTGTCACTATAACGCCTATTTTAATTCTTAATTGTAATTTATATCAGTTTTTCTATCTCTTTTGGGTGTCTGACAATAAAATCTGCATTATGAGCTGTAAATTCAGCTTCATCACCGTATCCCCAAAGGGCAGCACAGCATTTTACACCGGCTTCGTGAGCACCGTCAATATCAAAGCATCTGTCACCGACCATCAGCACCTTATTTTTATCAGCAGCATCAAGGTCAGCCATTGCCTGAGAGATAAGACTCGCTTTACTCGAGTGTTTGCTGTTGTCAGTTTTCACTCCGACAATTGCATCAAACAAATCAGTTACTCCAAGATAGTCACCGACTGAATGAATAAGACTCTCAGGTTTTGATGATGCAATACCTACTTTTACTCCGTTTTCTTTAAGAGAATTTACCAATTCAACAAGTCCATCATATACCTTCGACTCATATATTCCTTTTTCTCTGTAACGCTCACGGTACTTCTTCACATAAAGGTCAACCTTTTCTTCGGGTATACCGTAAAAATGTGTATAACTATAATACACCGGTGGACCGATAAATTTTTCAAGGTCTTTCAGTTCAGGGGCAGGGTCACCCATAGCAACAAAAGAATACTGCAAACTCTTGAGTATACCCTCACCGGTGTCTGCAACTGTACCGTCAAAATCAAAAATCACATAATCAAAATTAGCCATACAAAACTCAGCCGATTTATACTCAGACAAATCGGCTTTCCTCACAATATTAAATTTATTCAGCGATGATATTCTTTCTTTCCTCTGTCTTTCTGAGGAATGAATCTATCTTGATAGTAA
>JAZTWC010000043.1:0-41575 GCA_045635665.1 Acutalibacteraceae bacterium | reverse complement strand
AACGCACTCATTCCTTTGCGTAAACGGATGTAATCAGTATGGTGGAGCGGTTGTCCATAGTTGGAATTTGGGTGAAGTAAATCCCGATTCATCTTGTACAGTTCCTGGCTTGAAGACATACACTTGTGTTGTTGAAAATTGTGGAGCTACTTATACAGAAGAAGTAGAACTCAAAGAGCACAAGTATGGTGAATGGATTGCCGAAGTTCCCGCTACTTGTGTTGCAACAGGTACAAAGGGTCACTATAAATGTAGTGTATGTAGCAATACATTTGATGCAGACAAAAAACTTCTTAAAGACCTTACAATTGCAATCGTTTCTGACAATCACGATCTCAAGATAACACTTGCACAGGCTCCCACTTGTACAGAATATGGTTGGAATGAATACGTAACATGTCAGAGAGAAAATTGCGAATACACAACTTATAATAAAATTTCAGCACTCAATCACAGTTGGAAAGATGTAGAATATATCTGGGGTGACGACTATTTATGCGTAGCAACAAGAGAGTGCGCTAGAGACAATTGTGGCACTAAAGAAACTGCAAATGCTAATGTAGAATATACAGTTGTTAGTGCTCCTGAGTGTACAGTTAAGGGCTCCGGAGAATACAAAGCTACATTCGAAAATGTAGAATGGGCAAAAACACAAACCAATAGTGTTGATATTGACGCACTCGGCCATAAATTTGGTGAAACAACAGTGTACAAAGCTCCCACTTGTATGGCTACAGGTAATGACGCTTATAAGAGCTGTAGCGTATGTAACAAGTACTTTGCAGCTGAAGAATCTGATTTCTCTACAGAAGCAAAAGATAGTGCTGATGCATTTACACTTGGTAAAAATGCAATTGCTCATACAGGCGAAGCAAACGTACGCAAAAATGATAAGGTATCAACTTGTACATCAAAAGGTTATACAGGTGATATTCATTGGTCATGCTGTGATATTCTTGAAACAGAGGGCGAAACAATAGATATGATTCCTCATAAGGATGATACTAAAGACCATAGTTGTGACTACGACTGCGGTACAGAGCTGGGCACACACGCAGACTCATCAACAGACAATGACCACGTATGCGACTATTGCGGTAAGGATGCCGGTGAAGAATGTAGCGATGTAGCAGGTGATGGCGACCACAAGTGTGATGTATGTGGCAAAGAAGAAATCACAGAACACGTATACGGTAATGCATCTTGCAATGCTCCTGCAACCTGTACAGAGTGTAAGGAAACAACAGGTAGTGCGCTCGGACACGATTTCGCATACTCAAGCACTGTAAAGCATACCTGCACAACAGACGGTTATGATCTTTATAAGTGTTCACGTTGCGGTGCAACAGAGAACAGAAACATCGTAGCAGCTGCTCATACAATCGTTAAGGTTGATGCAAAAGCTCCTACTTGTAAAGAGGTAGGTTGGAATGCATATGAATATTGTACAGCTTGTAATGATTATACAACATATGCAGAGCTTCCTGCAGGTGATCACAGTTACACATCAAAGATCACAACACCTGCTACTTGTACAAAAGATGGTGAAATGACATACACATGTTCAGGTTGTGGTGATAGCTACACTGAAGTTATCGCATCAAATGGTGCTCATACCTTCGGCGAGAGAAAATATACTGCAGCTACCTGCACAAGAATGGGTAACTCATATATCGTCTGTGCTGATTGCGGTACAAAGTATGATGAAAGAGTACATGAAGCATTAGGCCATAACTACAGTGCCGCATCAGAGTTTGCAATTACAGTTGAGGCAACTTGTGATCTGGACGGTGCAATATATCGCGCTTGTACAAGATGCGGTGAGAGTGAAGATGTTGTATACAGAACTCTTCCTGCCAAGGGTCACTACTACTTCGTATACAGTGATTCAGTAGCAGCGACTTGTGAAACTCCCGGTATGACACAGTCAAAGAGCTGTCTCAATTGCGGTATTAAGGTTCAGGCTGAAATTATTCCTGCCCTCGGCCATAAGGCAAATAAAGACGGTCAGTGTGAACGTTGTGACTCACTTATGAGTGAAAATGGTGACGTATGCACATGTATGTGCCATAAGACTTCATTCTTCGGTAAGTTAATCTATAAGATTCTTAATTTCTTCTGGAAACTCTTTAAGATTAATCCCGCTTGTGATTGCGGTCAAACTCACTATTAATCAGTAAATCTGATAAAAGCTCCTGAGGTTAACCTCAGGAGCTTTTTGTATATCTTCTGTGTTTTTTGACAAAAATCGGAAGATTTATTTGACGGTTGAGAATTTTAGTGATATAATTATCAGTAATGATATTTCTTTTTTGAAAGGGGAAAATATTTTGAAAATGACTAAGAAATGCAGAATTCTCACAGTCGTTGTCTGTGCTATATGCTTTATGTTTGCTATGCAGAGCAGTGCGTTCGCTTATAATGATATAAACGACTTTTATATTGACTGTGATAACGACGGGTATAGTGACACGAAATTAAATCTTTACACTGACTATTACAGCAAAACTGCCACTATCTCAGAAATTGAATCCTCAGAAGACAAGGTCGTAATTCCTGCCGTAGTAGACCTGAAGCACTACGATGACGATTATGAGTATCTTGACGAGTATACATCAGATGTACCTTATACCATAACAAGCATTGACTGGTCAGGATGTAGTGCAGAAGACGAGATCTACAACAGCATTGTTATACCATCAACTGTTTCGTATATAAGTAGTGAGTCTGTAGGTTATCGTTTCAAAGAGGTTTATAACGTGGCTGAGGATTACAAAGACAGTTATGATGATTTATATGGCGATGATGACTATGACGATGACTATGAATATGAATATGACGACTGGAACGATGATGACTATTGGTATGACGATGAACCATATTACACCAAGGTAAAAATTGACGGTTTCGTAATTTATTGCACAGAGGGTTCAGCAGCTGATGAGTATGCTAAGTCAAACGGCTTTGAAACAGTGTATATGAAAGACCTCAGCATGGCGCAGATAACTGTCAATACCGATAGCATATATTACAACTACGAGTGCCAGAAACCTGATATAACAGTGACTTTTGACGGACAGATTCTTGTTGCAGACGTTGATTATCAGGTCTTTTACTACAACAACCTTAATATTGGTACAGCAAAGATTGTTCTATCCGGTAAGGGAGATTATAATGGTACAATAATTGCCGAATTTGAGATTAAACGCATCCCTGCAGAAATGGTGGAGGTCAGTGCTATAGAGCCTCAGTACTATTGCGGTTGGGAAATCGAGCCATATTTTTATGTGACTTACAATGGCGAAAGTATTTATTGGTATGATTACAGTTATGATATAACCAACAATATCAACCCCGGTAAGGGAAAGATTGTTATAAGCTTTGACAGCGATATGTTCGAGGGTACCAAGACGGTATACTTCAATATCATTATCGAGCCTATGGAGTATCTCAATGTTACAGCTTTATCAGACTCGGAGGTATATCTCGAATGGAACTATGTGCCTTGCGGAAAGTATTATATTTATCGCTATGATGAAAGTACAGGTAAATATGAGTACCTGACCAAGACCGCAAATACTTATTATATTGATA
This sequence comes from Acutalibacteraceae bacterium, assembly GCA_045635665.1. GTDB lineage: Bacteria > Bacillota > Clostridia > Oscillospirales > Acutalibacteraceae > UBA6857. The sequence goes on along the minus strand of JAZTWC010000043.1, from coordinate 37,981 downwards.
AGGGACTTAAAGAAATTACCAAGTATAAGTATGCTGTAAAAGCGGTTAAAAGCTCAAAGAGCAATACAGCACTTAAAGAAGCTGTCAGAACAATGCTTAAGACTCCGGAACTGACTCTGACTACCAAAAACAAGGCTGCTGCTCTTAAGTGGACAAAAAACTCCAAGGCTGACGGATATCAGATTTATCGTTCATCAAACTGGGCAGATGAAAAGAAAGTAAAGACAATCAGGGATAACAAAACAACTAAGTGGACTAACACAAAGCTCAACAATGATTACGATTATTTCTTCTGCATCAGAGCTTACAAAAAAATCGGTGGAAAAACCTACTATAGTCAGATGAGTCCTACGCAGTACAGTGGCTCGTCAAGTGCCAGAGTAAACGGTGCTAACCTCAAGAGTCATACAAGCTTCAAGGTTTATAATACTCAAGGTACAAAGACCACATTTATGTATAATATCAACCTAAATGAAACAGATATAAAACTTCTTGATAAATTCAAGAAGAAATATTTCAAAGAGGGTATGACAAGAGAAGAACAGCTTCAGGTTACACTTGATTGGATTAATAAGAACGTAAAATACGCCCTTGGAGACGATTGGGCGAAGATTTCAGGCAAGACCTGGGTACAAGCCATCTTCAAGTATAAAATGGGTCAATGTGCCCAATATAACGGTGCTATGGCAGCGATGATGGCTTATCTCGGTTATGACGTTCAAGTGGTAATGGGCTACAGAGGCACCTGGAAGACCAACTACTGGCAGCACTTCTGGACAGAAGTAAAAATTCAGGGTAGTACCTATATTGTTGAAACCGGCAACTATGGCAGAAGCGGAAGCTGGTCATATCTCATCAGAAGATATAGTGAAGCTCCCGGTTACATAAAAAATCAGAAAAACCTGTAAATTTTATCTGAAGTATTGGAAACAAAATGAAGATAAGATGTACCATTGGCAGGCTTTCTGTTGACATAGCTCCTGTTTTGTGTTAATTTGATATTAATGAAAAAGAAAGGAGCAGAAGCTATGATGGTGATAATTGCTGCATTATCAGATGTGATTTATTTCATACAGAAATTTTTCCAAGACTTATTCAATAAGCTTTAAGATAAAAAATCAGGCTGTTACCAAAAGGTAACAGCCTTTAAATTTTGAATTAAGCATTCTCGCCTGTGATAGTGGTAAGACCTCTGCCGATGACGCCGATGTAGCTTTTACCGGTGTTGACTTTGATTTCTTTGCCGCTTTCGTTATAGAATTTGATGTTGCTGCTTTCGCTTTTCTTAGTCCAGGTGATTTTCTGAGCTTTGCCTCTTGAAATGTAGTAGCCTTCGCCCTTTTTCCAGTTAATCTGCATAAGAGAGCCACCTTTATAGTTGGTAACATCAGTCTCAAGCACAAAGATATTGGTAAAGTTAAGCTGTTTATCATTTGATGAGTCTACGTGAGGCTTGCCACAGTGAGTCTTATAATAAGTCTTGGTCTTGGGGTTATAAGTGAAAGTGCTATAGTAAAGATATGAGAAGTCTAGTCTTATTTCCTGAGCTGAGATGTCACCGACAGCCTTAGGCTTGTCTTCGTTTCTGAATTTGAAAGCAAGGAAGTCTTTGCCGTAACGAGACTTGGCAGTAACTGAGTTCTCTTTCAGGAACTGAGGTATCTTTCTTCCGTCAACATAAGCAGTGTGTTCACGGCTGTATCTTTTGAGTCTTTCACTGTCTCTGCCGAATACAAGAGGATCGGGATTTTCATTGCCGTCAAAATAGTCTATACCTATGCGCTCGAGAGTGGGGGTTGCGAGACTTTTATTGCTACCAAAGCAGAAGTATACAGCATTGTAGCCGTGAGCAAAAATCGGGAAGTAGTAGCGACAACTTCTTACGGAGCAGACTTTGGGGACTTTGGTGTAGTCACCGTAAAGTGCCATCATACGGGTGATGCCACCCTCAACAAGCATCTCGTAAATAATATCGGCTTTATATATGCCGTACTGGGGGAGTGAAGCTTTGATATTGTTGACCATAATGGCTATGGGGCGCTTGCCGATGGCTTTTTCAGAGATATCTGATTTACCGGTCAGTGAGTTATAATAAACCGGTGGTGGAGCCTCTGTGGTAGTTTCGGTAGTGGTTGTAGGTTCTTCAACCTCTTTTTGCATACAGCCGGTAAGCAGACAAGTAAGTAATATAGTGAAAATCATAGTGATTATCAAGTGACGTTTTTTCATAATCGGTATCCTTTCAAGGGAAGATAACTATAAAAGAAAGTATATCACTTTCAGGGCTTTTTTTCAACAAAAAATTACTATCTTTTACAAATAATTAAAGGCAATCGGTTTATCCGATTGCCTTGGTGTATGTAAGATTATCTTTATCAGAATGAGATTTCACCGAGTAACTTAGCTAACAGAACTCTGATCATAAGGATAATTCTGTCAATGATGTTTACGGGCTCAGCGATGCTGATGTTGTCAATAAAGCCTGTCTTAACGTCGATTGTGCACTTATGTTTGACATAAAAGTCTTCAACAAACTCATAGCTGTAAGCAACAACTTTGCCGTTTTCCTTGATCTCGTTGCTTTTAAGAACGATTACATTTTCTTTTTCAGCGCAAAGAGCTTTGAGTGTATAGTTGAAAGCTTCATCAGCTGTAAGAGGATTGCGGCTTGAGGCAATGGGGAGTGCGTAGTCAGCTGTTCTGTTGTAAACAGTACCATCGTATTTGTCGATATAAGCTATATAGTTGATAAGAGTGTTGTCTTCTAAAGTTGTAATTAAAGTGATTTTATATACCTCTTTATCTGACATTGAATCATCGCTATAGAGCTCGTTGCGATCTATAATGGGAGTGTAATATTTATATTCGATGTACATTTTAGCTTTAGCTTCAGCTTCATCTTCAGAGAAAAAGATTTGTGTGCTGTCAGCTGCAAATGCTATAGTGGCAACACTGAAAGTCATAAGGATTGCAAGAACGAGTGATAATAATTTTTTCATAAGTTTACCGCCTTTCAATTTAACATTGAGTTCATAATTATATTCTATCCATATTTTGTTAAAAAGTTTTTACAAAATAGAAATATAGATAAATTTTTTATTTATTTTGTCATTTTTTCCTGCTTAACCTTGTGGTCGATGATATGGCGTGAAGCAAGCTCGCGGTGAACTTCTTCCATTGTGATGCCCATCTCGTTCATAAGCACCATTACGTGGTACGCAAGGTCGGCGATTTCGTAGATTGTTTCTGCTTTATCGTCAGCTTTAGCAGCAATGATAACCTCTGTACATTCTTCACCGACTTTCTTGAGTATTTTGTCGATACCCTTCTGGAAAAGATATGTAGTATATGAACCCTCGGGGAGAGTTTCTTTTCTGCCCTTGAGAAGATCATAAAGACCCTGAAGTGAAAATTCGCTGAGTTCTTCGCTCTGATAAACAGGTGCAGTAAAGCAGGAATCTGTACCCTTATGGCAGGCAGGACCGTCTTTTTCGACTACAACTGTAAGAGCATCCATATCGCAGTCTGCAGTGATTGAAACGATATGCTGATAGTTGCCGCTGGTTTCACCCTTGAGCCAAAGTTCCTGGCGTGAACGTGAATAGAAACAGGTAAGGCCCTTTTCAATTGAAATCTCAAGGCTCTCACGATTCATATAAGCAAGAGTGAGCACCTTTTTTGTTATAGAGTCAACAACGATAGCAGGAATGAGACCTTTATCGTCAAATTTAAGCTGATTAATATCAAAATCTATCATAGTTTATAACCTCACATTAATGTTGTTTTCTTTCAGAAGCTTCTTCAGATCTTTAATCTGTACCTCTCCGAAGTGGAAGATAGAAGCTGCAAGACCTGCGTCGATGTCGGGAATCTCATTAAAGAGAGTTACAAAGTCTTCAGCTGAGCCTGCACCGCCTGATGCAATTACGGGTACGTTGACAGCCTCGCAAACTGCCTTGAGCATCTCAATGTCAAAGCCTTGCTTTACACCGTCAGTGTCGATTGAGTTAACAACAACTTCACCGGCACCCATATCAACACAGCGCTTAATCCATGAGATAGCTTCCATGCCTGTGTCTTCTCTGCCACCCTTAGCAAAAACGTGGAAAACTCCGTCTACGCGCTTGATATCGCAGGAGATAACCACACACTGATTGCCGTAAAGGCGAGCTGCCTGACTGATAAGGTCAGGGTTTCTGATGGCACCTGAGTTTACGCTGACTTTGTCGGCACCGCATTTGAGTACGCGGTCAAAGTCTTCTACAGTGTTGATTCCGCCACCCACGGTGAGGGGTATGAATATCTTTGAAGCGACTTCTCTGAGAATATCTGTGAAAAGTTGTCTGCCTTCGGCACTGGCGGTAATATCGTAAAATACAAGCTCGTCAGCACCGCACTTGCTATAAAACTCACCGAGCTCAACAGGTGAAGAAACATCGTTAAGATTCTGGAAGTTGGTACCTTTGACAACTCTGCCGTCTCTTACGTCGAGGCAGGGAATAATTCTTTTAGTAATCATTTTGCCACCTCAACTGCTTCTTTTAAATCTACTGCGCCTATGTAATAAGCCTTGCCCAATATAGCACCGTAAAGATTCATTTCCTTAAGAGCCTTGATATCATCAATACTTGAGACGCCGCCTGAAGCAACTATATCCATTGTATACTTTTCTGAAAGCTCTTTGTAAAGCTCGCGGTTGGTGCCTTGCATAGCGCCATCTTTTGAAATATCTGTACAGATTACGGTTTTAACACCGATGTCGCTGAGATGCTTAAAAAATTCATCGGCTGTAAGTTGACTTTTTTCAGTCCAACCCTTGATAGCTACATATCCGTCTTTCAGGTCAACGCCTACAGCGATAGCTCCCTTATATTTAGAAACCATCTTGCAAAGAAACTCGTCGTCTGTTACGGCTGCTGTGCCGAGAATAACTCTCTCAACGCCAAGATCGATATATTTCTGTACTGTTTCTTCGTCGCGGATACCGCCGCCGATTTCTACCTTAAGGTCGGTGTAATCAACAACCTTACGTACTTCGTCAATGTTGGGAGTAGTACCGTTTTTAGCGCCCTCAAGGTCAACCATATGTATAAAGGTCGCACCGCATTCCTGAAACTTCTTTGCAATTTCGATAGGGTTGTTGCTGTAAACCGTCATCTCGTTGTAGTCGCCCTTGTAAAGACGCACAGCTTTTTTATCATATAAATCAATAGCAGGTAAAATAAGCATATCAGTTTTCTCCTATCTCGCAAAATCCTCTGAGGATATTAAGACCTACATCACCGCTTTTTTCCGGGTGGAACTGACAGCCGTAGACGTTGTCTTTCCATACAGATGCAGTGAAGTTTATTCCGTACTCAGCCGAGGTTGCACACTCAGAGATATCTTTTTCAGCAAAGTATGAGTGTACGAAATAAACGTGGTCACCGTCTTTGATATATTTAAAAAGAGGACAGTCTTTATTCTCAATTTTAAGAGCATTCCAGCCGATGTGAGGGATCTTAAGTTCGGGTGCAAGTTTACCCTCAAAGGGGAGAATATCTGCATCTATAAGACCGAGACCCTCGTGGCAGCCGTATTCATAGGAATGCTTGAAGAGCAACTGCATACCAAGGCAGATACCCATAAGAGGTTTGCCTTTAGCAACTTCCTCGAGTACTATTTTATCAAGGCCGCTGTCTCTGAGCTTTTTGGCAGCATCTTCAAATGCACCCACACCGGGGAGTATAATTTTATCGGCACTTCTTATAGTGTCAACATCATTTGTTATAACAGCATCGGCACCGATGGCCTTAAATGATGACACAAGGGAAAAGAGATTTCCCACGCCGTAGTCAATAATCGCAATCATTAAAGTACTCCTTTAGTTGAGGGGATTTTATCTTTATTTTTTTCATCGATAGCTACAGCTGCTTTCATTGTACGGGCGAAGCTCTTGAATGTGCCCTCGATGATGTGATGTGAATTATAGCCTGCAAGCTGTTTTAAGTGTAAAGTAACACCTGCGTGGCGGACGAAAGCCTCAAAAAACTCTCTTGTGAGCTCTGTGTCAAAATCACCGACTTTTTCTGTGGGGATTGACAGGTCATAGCCAAGATAGCTTCTTCCCGAAATATCAACAGCTGTAAGGATAAGACTCTCATCCATAGGCAGAATGAAGCTACCGTAACGTGTGATACCTTTCATATCACCGAGAGCCTTTTTGAAAGCGTCACCCAGACAGATAGCAATATCTTCTGCAGTATGGTGATAGTCAACCTGAGTATCACCGATACACTTGACATCAAGGTCAAATGAGCCGTGACGGCTGAAAAGAGTCAGCATATGGTCGAGGAAACCGCAACCTGTATCAATAGTACCTTTGCCGTCACCGTCTAAACATAAAGTCAGAGTAATGTCTGTCTCTGCAGTTTTTCTGATAATTTCAGCTTGTCTCATACTTTATGCTCCTTTCACAATATTTTTCATTGTATCAACAAAGACTGCCATTTCTTCTTCTGAGCCGATGGTGATACGGTTGTAATCTTTTATTTTTTCATCTGTAAAATGTCTGACGAGTATGCCGTTTTCACGGAGCTTGCTGTAAATATCTATACCGCTGATAGTCTCGTGCTTAGCGAAAATAAAGTTAGCTTTTGAGTCAAGGACTTCAAAACCTATCTCACGAAGAGCCTTTGTGACAATTTCGCGTGTGTCGCAGATTCTCTTGCAGTTAGCCATATAATAGTCATTTTCAGCCATAGCAGATGCACCTGCAATCTGTGAGAGTCTGTTGATGTTATAGGGGTTGGTTGAATACTTGATTTTCTCAAGGTCCTTGATGAGCTCTTCATTTGCGAAGCAATAACCAAGTCTCGCACCTGCAAGGCTGTATGCCTTGGAGAAAGTACGGCAGACAATAAGGTTATCGTATTTCTTGATAAGCTCATAGCAGGATGTACCACCGAAATCAACATAGGCTTCGTCAATGAGTACAACATTGTCTTTGTTTGACTTGACAATCTCTTCAATCACATCAAGACTTAGCTCTAAACCTGTGGGGGCATTAGGGTTAGCGATAACTGTAAACTTACCCGTATTCATATACTTATTTTTATCTATGGTAAAATCTTCTTCAAGAGGTACCATAGTTTTTTCAATGCCGTAAAGATCACAGAAAACCTTATAGAAACCATATGAAATCTCAGGAAAGAGAGCACCGCTTACTTTGCCGTAAATCATAAAGGCAAAGTTGAGAATTTCGTCAGAGCCGTTGGATACAAAAACATTTTTGCTTTCGACACCATACACATCAGCGATAGCCTTTTTAACCTTGCTGCTTTCAGGGTCAGAGTAAAGGCGAAGATCTGCAACCTCATCTGAGTTGATATTTGAGATAACTGCAGGTGAGGGCGGGTAGGGCGATTCGTTGGTGTTGAGCTTAATGTATTTTTTATCCTTGGGCTGTTCACCGGGTACGTACTCTTTGAGAGCTGAGTAGGCACCGTCTATATATTTACTCATAATTATTCCTCAAATCTGATAGTTGCACTCTTGCCGTGAGCTGTGAGCCCCTCTTTGTTCGCAAAGAAAGCAACGTCTTTATAAACTTCTTTAAGTGCACCCTCGGTGTAATATGTAAACTGTGACTTCTTCACGAAATCGTCAACACCTAAAGCACTTGAAAATCTTGCAGTACCGCTTGTGGGAAGGGTATGGTTGGGGCCTGCATAATAGTCGCCGAGAGCCTCGGGACAATATCTGCCCATAAAGATTGAGCCTGCGTGCTTAACTGAATCAAGATAATCAAAAGGATTATCAAGGCAAAGCTCAAGATGCTCGGGAGCTATTTCATTAGCAATTTCGATGCCTGCCATAATATTGTCAGCAACAATGATTTTACCGTTGTTGTCGATTGATACTCTTGCGATTTCTGCTCTTTCAAGCATGGGTATCTGCTTTTCAAGGGAAGCTGATACTTTTTCTGCAAGCTCCATACTGTCAGTTACAAGTACAGCTGAAGCATTCTTATCGTGTTCAGCCTGAGAGAGAAGGTCGGCAGCAACAAAATCAGGGTTTGATTTGCCGTCAGCAAGTACGAGGATTTCACTGGGACCCGCAATCATATCAATTGATACCATGCCGAAAACCTGGCGCTTGGCTTCTGCAACAAAAGCATTGCCGGGACCAACGATTTTATCGACCTTGGGTACAGTCTCTGTGCCGTAAGCTAAAGCCGCAACTGCCTGTGCACCGCCGACTTTAAAGATACGGTCAACGCCTGCGATCTTAGCAGCAGCGAGGATAACGGGATTAACCTTGCCGTCCTTTGACGGGGGAGTAACAATGCAGATTTCCTTACAACCTGCGATTTTTGCGGGTACACTGTCCATCAGTACCGTTGAGGGGTAAGCGGCTGTGCCGCCGGGTACATAAAGACCGACCTTTTCAATAGCTGTGATCTTCTGACCTGTAACAACGCCATTCTTTTCGTTGATAATGAAAGAGTTTCTGACCTGCTTCTGGTGGAAGTTTCTGATGTTTTCTTCAGCCGTACGCAGTATTCTTAAAAATTCAGGCTCAACTGCATTGAAAGCCTCTTCGATTTCTTCCTCTGTAACTTCGAGAGAAGTGAGAGTGGCCTTGTCAAATTTTTCACAGTACTCGAAAAGAGCCTTGTCACCGTTAGCTTTAACATTTTCGATTATACCTGTTACGATGTCACTGACATCAACAGTATCAGCCATACGGGAAAAAATCTCATTGTTTTCCACTTCGCCGTATTTATATATTTTAATCATTGTTTTCCCTCACAATTTTTCCGAGAGCTTCAGCAATCTGGCTGATTTTATCTCCCTTGAATTTGAATGATGCTTTATTTGATATGAGTCTTGCGGAAATCTCTACGATAGTTTCCTTAGGCTCAAGGTTGTTTTCATATAAGGTTTTGCCTGTTTCTACGATATCCACAATAACGTCGCTGAGACCTAAAATAGGTGCAATCTCAATTGAGCCGTTAAGATGGATAATATCAATATCACGGCACTTTTCATTATAGAACTTCTGAGCGATATTGGAAAATTTAGTAGCAACTCTGAGCGTTTCTGCAGTGTTGTCACGGAAATCTGTCTTAGCCGCAACAGCCATACGGCACTTGCCGATCTTAAGGTCAAGAAGCTCGTATACATCAGGAGAATACTCAAGGAGAATATCTTTGCCTGCAACACCGATGTCTGCAGCACCCCTCTCAACATAGATAGCTACATCAGAGGGCTTGACCCAGAAGTAACGTACGCCAACTTCTTCGTTTTCAAATATGAGCTTACGGTTAGTCTCTTTGATAGAAGGACACTCATAACCTGACTGCTCAAACATAGCATAAACTTTTTCACCGAGTCTTCCCTTGGGAAGAGCAACATTAATAAACTCCATCAGGCACCCTCCAATCCGTTTTTAGTAAGCTTCATCATACTCTTATATCTGATGTTTTCAGGCGCTTCACTCAATACGATAACGCTGAATCCGTTTTCAGACAGAGACTCAACGGTACTGATAATTGAAGCAGGGTCACAAGTCTCATCTTTGATGATTACAAAATCATAGTCATAATCCTTTTGCTCGTTTCCGTGTCTCTCTAGAGTGTCAAGGTATACGGCAAAGCCGACAGCACCTGAAGTCTTGCCCATTTTTTTCATAAGCTTATCATACTGACCGCCGGAGAGCACACTGGTGAAAATGCCTGAAATGTAGCCTTTGAATACAAGACCGCTGTAGTAAGAGCTGTCGCTGACCATTGAGAAATCAATTCTCACTTTATCTGTAAGGTCAAGATTGTTCAGCGAGTCGCATATAGCTGAAAATTCACTCAGCTGGGCGTCAACTTCGTCGTTGATACCACCAAAAGCAGCTACAACATCACTGCAGGTCTTATATGTTGACATAAGCTTTGAAATTATATCATAAGAGAACTTATCGATAATTTCGTTTTGGAAAATAAAAGTGATTTCATCAATGCTTTTATTCTGTATGCTCTCGAATACAGTCTTTTTGATATCGCTGCTAAGATTGCATGCGTTTATAAGAGCTGATACGAGACCTGCGTGAGCCACGTCAAGCATATAGTTTTTGTCGATACTTTCAAGGCTTTTTATCGCAAGATAAAGAACTTCGCATATATCATAGAGACCGATGTCACCGATACACTCAAGACCTGCCTGATTAATTTCTTTGAAAGAGTGAGAGTCCTGAGAGATACGATAAACATTTTCATTATAATAGAGTTTCTGCGTTGAACCCTTGATATCTTTGGCGTTTTTGATTATTGATAAAGTCACGTCAGGCTTGAGGGCGAGCAGACGGCCGTTGGTATCGGTAAAGGTGATGATGCCGTCGCTGATGAGGAAGTCTTTGTTTCTCACATAGAGGTCATACTCCTCAAACTTGCTCATCTTAAATCTTGTGTAGCCGAATCTTCTGTAAAGGGTACGAAGATTATAAACGGCTTTTTCGTCATTTCTCAATATTTTTTCATCAAGCATATTATTTATCTCCTATTCTGTCCAAAGCGGTTTTGTATCCGCCGCCACCGTAGTTGACGCACTTGCTTACACGGCAGATTGTAGCAGTACTGGCACCTGTAACCTGATTTATTTCAGCGTAGCTCTTACCCTGACTGAGAAGTCTTGCGACCTCAAGTCGCTGAGCAATAGAGTCGAGCTCCTGAATAGTACATACATCGTCAAAAAAGAGTTTACACTCCCCGATAGTTTCAAGAGAAAGTATAGCTTCATAGAATTTTTCAATAGCTTCATTATTGAATTTATGCATAATAATATCTCCATTCATTTTAGCGTAGCAGTATTCTAACACATCACCGCGCTAAAGTCAAGGCTTTTGTACGATAAATTATAGTTTTTTTCTGTACACGGCAAAGTTACTGCAACAGGTGGGGTGTGACGCAGCTTCTGCTGTGAAAGCACCTGTTTATCGATAAGAAAAAGTCGGGTGTTGACCCGACTTTATACTTTGAATTTTATAACCTTACATATCCTCTCAAGACACAGAAGCATAAAGATAATCTGAAGCACAGACATCACTATACTCTGAGGCACACGACTTATAAACACTGCACCGAAATCGCTGCCATAAAGAGTTGATACCCAATAGCTGTTCATCACAAGAGTACAGAGTACCTGACTTGTCAGTACACTGAGAACGATACGAAGAGCATTGTTTTTTTTGCCTAAATAAAGGCCATATATGAGACCCGATACCGCAGCGGTGAGAGTAAAGCCCGGGAAGTATGCTCCGCCCGTTGGAAATATAATAGCACCGAGAAAATCACCGAGGCCATAGACCAGCATACCACCGATTATGCCGAAACGACGAGCTGCTATAACAACGGGTATAAAAGAGAAGGAGAATCGGATGCTCTCTGAGACTGGAATGGCCAAAAATCTTGCAATTACTATCTGCATAGCAGTGAGCAATGCAAGACAAGTGAGGGTGAAAAGCTGTTGTTGACTTTTTCTTTTCATAAATAAAAACCTCCATTTGTCCCACAAGGTGAAAAATAGAGGTGTTGTCTATCAGTCACAGCGGGATGCGATTTACGCACCGCAAGCAAAAAGCTTTTCGTCCCCGAAGCAACTCCCCGTCTTCAAGGCACTGTAGCGCACATAAATCTACTCTGTTAAATTACCTATTAACTATAACACTATCGATGTCAGTTGTCAACATTAAACTACATTTTTTGCGTACATGGTAAAGTGAGATAACCAGTGAAACTCCGGACAGCTAACTTCTTCAAAACCTCTTGAAAAAAATATCGCTATATGATAATATATTAACATCTGTAAGTATGATTATTTGTACTGTTAGAAAATAGAAAAATATATGGGAGTGAATTGTTTATGAAATGTAGTTTTTGCGGAAACGAACTCGAAAACGGTGCTCAATTTTGTCCGAGTTGCGGAATGATTATATCATTGGGTGATGACGGTGACAACAACGAAAAAGACAGTGTTGTCGAGTCTGTTTATAACGTTTTTAAGAGCAATATAGATAAAGAAAAACAGGAGATTGCTAAGAAAGAAACAGCTAAGGAACTTGAAATTGACCCCTCTGAAGAAAAGGTTGAGTTTGTGATGAGTATTCCTGAGTTTGAGGAGTATGATGCCGAACCTATAAAGGCACCGGAGCCTCTCGAAATTCCTGACCATTCAGCAGATGCGCCCGAGGTTAAGGAAACAATCGTTGAAGATGAGGCTGATGATGACTCTGCCGAAGAAATGGAAGACATATACTCCTACTCTTCAGAGGATATGAAAGAACCCGAAGAAAAGCTTGATATCAGAGTTCCCGAAATGGATGTAATTTATGAGGGCCCTGAAAAGGCTCCTGAGGCTATTGCTGTGCCCGAAGTTTCTCCAAAAAATGAGAAACTTCGTCAGCAGAAGCAGGCTAAAGAAAATCTTCAGAAAATTTCTCCTGATAAAAAGGAAAATAAGAAAGCAGCCAAGGCAGAAAAAGCAAAGAAAGAAAGTCCGAAAACAGAGACTCCGAAGAAAAAAGGTATTGACGGCATAAAAATTGAGGGTGTACTCGGTATTGCTATTGCAGTTGTAGTACTTCTTATCGGCTGTGTATATGCTGTTAAAAATGACAAGATTCCCGTTATTAGTGATCTTTTTGATGACAATAACAAGCCTGAATTTATCGGTGAAAATGGTGAAGAAATTTACACTGATGTAAACGGTAACTATTACTACTGTGACGATGACGGTGTGTCATATCCCTATATTGTTCTCACCCCTCCCGAGGAAGACTCTACAGAGGAAGATACAACTGAATCAACTACTGAGGAAGACACCACTGAGTCAACCTCAGAGTCCACCACCGAAGAGGATACAACCGAATCAACTACTGAGACTACCACCGAGACAACTACTGAGTCAACAACAGAGACTACAACTGAAACAACAACCAAGCCTACTACCACCGAGTCGACAACTAAAGAGACAACAACTAAACCTACTACTACCAAACCGACTACTACCAAACCGACTACTACCAAGCCTACTACAACCAAACCAACTACAACTAAACCGACAACTACTAAGCCGACAACAAGACCTTCTACAACTAAACCTATAGTAACAACCAAGCCTGTAGTAACAACTAAACCTGTTACAACAACCAAACCTTCAACAACCAAACCCTCAACCACCAAGGATCCCTACGGCATCAATGACGTTACAGTAAAGAAGCCAGCTTCTTACCTTTCAAAGAGCTATACAGCTTATGTAACAGCTGAGGGTCTTAATCTCAGAAGTAAGCCCACTACAGATTCAGATAGAGTACTCTTCCTTTCAAAGGGTGCTGATGTTGTGGTACTTGCTAAGGAAAATGGATTCTGCTATATCAAGAGTAACCGCTACGGTGTATACGGTTGGGTGAGCGCAAATTATCTCGCTGCTTCAAGACCTCAGAGTGAAAGCGTAGTACAGTCAGGTACAGTTACACCTGACAAGAAGTATGCTGCAGCTGAAATCAAGTATACAACCAACGGTCTTAATGTTAGAAAGGGTCCCTCAACCAATTATGCTGTTGTAGGCCTTGTGCCTATCAGCTACCCCGTAAAGGTTATCGGCTATAAGTCAGGTGTATCAGGTTGGGTATACGTTCAGGATACAACCTACGGCTATACAGGTTGGGTAAGCACAGCTTATCTTAAATAAGAGTGAAAAAAGTAGGAGGAATATATTATGATGACATTAAAAACCCGCTGGGCAGAGGCTGCTATGTGTGATATGCCTCTTCCCGAGTATCCCAGACCTCAGATGGTCAGAGAAGACTGGATCAATCTTAATGGTATGTTTGACTTTGCTATCACAGGCGATATCGACTGGTGCGAAGAATATACAGAAGAAATCCGTGTACCCTTTGCAGTTGAAAGCTGTCTTTCAGGTATCTGCAAGAGAGTCAGTGCAAAAGACCGTCTCTGGTACAGAAAAAAGATAACTCTTCCCGAGTCATTCAAGGGTAAGAGAACACTTCTTCACTTCGGGGCTGTTGACTGGGAGTGCAAGGTTTATGTAAATAAAAAAGAGGTCGGATACCATCTTGGCGGTTACTGTCCTTTCAGCATTGATATCACAGATGCTCTCACCGACGGTGAAAATGAGCTTGTTGTAAGAGTATATGACCCCACTGATGAGGGTTGGCAGAATAGAGGTAAGCAGGCAAGTGAGTCACATGGCTTCTGGTACACATCAACCTCAGGTATCTGGCAGACTGTATGGATGGAAGCTGTAAGCGAAAATTATATCGCTTCCTATAAGGTTACACCCGATATCGACACTGAGGTTATCGCTCTTGAGACAGCTGTTGTCGGTGCAGGCGACCTTAAGATTAAGATTTATGACGGCGACGATCTTGTTGCTGAGAAAGAAATCTCAGCAAAGGATAAAATCGCAATTCCCGATATGAAACTCTGGAGTCCTGAGAGTCCTTTCCTCTATGATTTTGTGCTCGAGCTTTCAGTTGACGGTAAAGTTGCTGACAGCATCAAGGGCTACTTCGGTATGAGAAAGTACAACATCGGTGAATATGAGGGTTACAACAGACTTTTCCTCAACAATGAGCCCTACTTCCAGAGAGGTCTTCTTGACCAGGGTTATTGGTCAGACGGCGGTATGACACCTCCCACTGATGAGGCTATGATTTATGACATCGAAAAGATGAAGGATTTAGGCTTCAATATGCTTCGTAAGCATATTAAGGTTGAGCCTGCAAGATGGTACTATCACTGCGATAAGCTCGGTATGCTTGTATGGCAGGATATGATAAGTGGCGGTAAGGCACTTAACCTTTTCCATGCCGGTGTACTTCCCAATGTTCACGGCGTACTCAACCCTCTTGTAAACCTCTCCAAGAAAGACAATGCATATAAAATATTCAACCGTGACAGAATTGAGTGGAGACTTCAGTTTGAGGATGAACTCTTTGAGATGATCGACTCACTTTATAACTATACATCAATTTGTTGCTGGGTACCCTTCAATGAGGGCTGGGGACAGTTTGATGCTAAGCGTATCGGTGATGCTATCAAAGGAAAAGACCCCTCACGTTTCGTCGACCACGCAAGTGGTTGGTATGATCAGAAGGGTTGCGACTTCAGAAGTATCCATAAGTATATTCTTCCTTTCATTATGCCCAAATACGACGGCAGACCTATCGTACTCAGTGAGTTCGGCGGTTACAGCCAGAAGATAAAAAATCACGTATGGAACTGGGAAAAGAGCTTCGGTTATCAGATGTATGCTAACAAGGTAGCTCTCACAAATGCTTACAAAGCTCTTCATGAAAAGCAGATTATCCCCAATATCAAGAAGGGTCTCAGTGCTACTGTTTACACTCAGGTATCAGATGTTGAGTTTGAGGTAAACGGCATACTTTCATATGACCGTGAGCTTGTTAAGCTTGATGAGGATGTACTCAGAGAGATTAACTCAAAAATGACATACTAATTATTCAGGAGCCTCGTAAATCGGGGCTCTACAATTTAATTGGAAAAATATCGCGTTTTTGATTCTTTTTCCGCGATAGGAAAAAGAATGCCTGCCCCGCGAGGGTTGTACGGTTATATTTTGTATCCGCTCGCCGCGGGGGCGTAACTTTTTGCTATCGCTCAAAAAGTTGCCAAAAAAGCGATGATAATATTAAATGAGGTGAAACTATGGCAGATAAAGGCTATACCAAAATGAAACTGCTCTATATAAAAAACTTCCTTGAAAGAAACAGCGATGAAGACCACCCCGTCAGTGTTGACGAAATCAGTGATATGCTTGAAAACAAAGGTATATCCTGTGAAAGAAAGTCAATCTACAGTGATGTGAAAACCCTCAAGGAGTCGGGTGTTGATATCATCTCCGTCAGACAGCCAAAGGCGGGATACTGCATATGCTCAAGAGATTTTGAACTCCCGGAGCTGAGACTTCTTATAGATGCTGTTCAGGCGGCTAACTTCATTACCCCTAAAAAGACTAAAGAGCTTATCAAAAAGATAGGTACCCTCTGCAGTACATCGCAGGCCACTATGCTTGAAAGACAAGTCTATATCGAAAAAAGACATAAGTGCTTCAATGAAGAAATCTATTATAATATAGATATCATCAGCCGCGCTATTCAGTCAGGCAGACGTATTAATTTTATCTATAGCAAGCGTTGTCTTGACAGAGAGACCAATACCATTACCACTGAAGAAAAAGAGTTTTGTGTCAGCCCCTATGCTATGATATGGAGCAACGACCATTACTATCTTATCGGTAATAATCAGAAGTACGATAACCTGATGCATACACGTATTGATCGTATGAAAAAGGTAGAAATCGCTGAGGAAAGAGCAAGAAAATTCAGTGAGGTTTCGCCTTATAAAAATTACTTCGACTCAGCCGATTATTCAGGAAAGATTTTCAATATGTTCAGTGGCGATACCCAGACTTTTGAAGCTTCTTGCCACAGCTCTATTTTAGAGGAAATAGTTGACCGCTTCGGCAGTGATACAACTATGAAAGTGGGTGCCGATGAAGACAGATTTTTTATGAGCACCAAGTGTGTTATCAGTGACGGTCTTGTATCGTGGATTATGCAGTTTGGTGATAAGATTGAGGTTCTCGAGCCGAAGAGTCTTCGTGATAAGGTCAAAAAAAGAGCTGAAGAAATAAGCAAATTGTATAAATAAAAAAGCGAGCAAGTTCTTTTGATTACTTTTCTTTCAAGAAAAGTAATGCCACGCGGCGAGCGGAAAAAATAAAAAAGATGCAACAAACCTATGAGTTTTTCTATCTAATGGTATGGAAAGCGAAAGGAGGCTTTTATATGAAGAAAAGTAAGAAAATTGTTGTTGTGACCTTGAGCATCGTTGCAGTTTTGCTGACGGTTTTTGTGCTTGGTAACCTGTCATTTAAGATTTTTAAGGATAAGCTCGAAAATAATATTTTTCCTCTCAAAGACCCCATCAGTGTCATCAATGCTGAGTATGAGAAAAATTTCGGAGTCATAGTTGACTGGATATATAATCCCAATGATCTGAAACAGCTTGCCGGGGCTGCGAGTTATGTCTTTGTGGCTGAAGTTAAAGAGGTTGTCGGTACGGGGTACACGGGAGTTGAAATGTATGACGGCTTCAGATTTGAAAGTCACCCATTTACCCGATATAAAATCAGAGTGCTTGAGAATCTTAAGGGTAATCTGAAAACTGATGAGGACATAACTCTGACAAAGCATGACGGTGTTTATTATTTCGGTGAAAAGGTATCTTTCCTTGAGGGTGATAAACTGCCCGATGTGGGTGAGTGCTACATATTCCTGTGTCTTGCCGATGAAGACGGTGAGCTGATTATCGGTCAGTTTTCTGGTCATAATGATGTTTATCTTTGTAAGGCCGACGAGTATACAGGTGAGGGAGAACTCATTGATATGTACCATGATGCTGTTGAGAATATGGATGAGAGCATCTGGCCGGGAGAAAGATTTAAAAGTAAATACGAAGTGCAATAATAAAAGGCAGAGTATAATCTCTGCCTTGTTTTTTTCTTTTCGCTCGCCGAGGGGCGTTACTTTTGCTAGCACCCAAAAGTAACCAAAATGCGCTGATGCGATGTTATTATATTGTCTCTTTGCTTCTGAAGTAGTATCCGTGGTCTTCAAGCTGTTTCATATTTTTCAGCATATAGCCTGCACCTTTGGCTGCACAGTGTTCAGGGTCAGCGGCTCTTGTAACCTTTATGGTAAGGCGTTTGCTCAGTTCTTTGTCTATACCGGGAAGCTTAGCCAGACCGCCTGTGAGAAGAATACCTTCGGAGCATATGTCAGAGTAAAGCTCGGGCGGTACCTGCTCGAGAACGGAGACGATGCCTTTGAAAATCTCGTCAATGCTGTCTTTGAGAGCCTCATATACCTCGTTTGAGCTTATCTCAAAGGTTTTAGGCATACCCGTTACGTGGTCTTTGCCCACGGAGAACATCTCAAGTTCTTCGCTTCTTTTGTAAGCGCAACCGACGGTGTGTTTTATTTTTCTGGCCATAGGTAAACCTATATCGATTTCTTTGTTCTTTTTGACATACTGCAAGATTGCTTCGTCCATAGTGTCGCCGCCGGTACGAAGCGAGCAACAATAGGCAACAGTGCCCATTGTGATAACGGCTATATCGGCTGAGCCGGCACCTAAGTCAAGTACCATAACACCATGTGGATTGTCAACAGTGAGACCTGCACCGAGGGCTGAAATAATAGGCTCATCTATAACATACACTTTGCCGGCACCTGCAGAGCAAGCTGCCTCGACTATAGCCTTTTTTTCAAGGGCAGTAACCCCGCTTGGAGCACTGATTATCACCTTAGGACGAAAAATGCTGTTTTTACAGAGTTCGTCTATAAAATAGGTGAGTATCTGTGTAGTGGCCGAGAAGTCCGAAATTATACCATCAACAATAGGTTTTTTGAGTATAAGTGACTCGGGAGCTTTTTCGAACATTTCGCCCGCCTTGTTACCCACACAAATTATCTCGTTGTCATAAGCATCATAGCATATAGCAGTGCTTTCAGAAAAAATAATGCCCTTACCCTGCACAAAAGCTGTTACAGAGTCAGTACCTAAATCTATAGCGATGTTGCGTCCTGGCATTATTTTCACTTCCTTCTTATTGCTGTAGTTAATTTTACTTTTTTTCGCACTCTTTGTCAATAGTAAAAAGTGGTCTTAAAATATATCGGTTTCGTTAAGATAAGGTGTAAGAGCGAGACAAAGACAATAAATATCCTTTGCGCCTGCCTTCATAAGTGTGTCGCAGCACTCTTTAAGAGTTGCACCTGTGGTTTTGATGTCGTCGCATAATATAAGGGTCTGGTCTTTTAGATCGGTTTCTTTAATTACAGCGAAGCTCTCTTTGATGTTTTCTCTTCTTTGTTCGGATGTGAGATCTTTCTGGTCGGGGGCTTCTTTTGACTTTTTGAGACACGATAAAAGTGGAAGCTTCAACTCTTCTGCGACTATTCCGGCAAGAAGCTCACTCTGATTATATCCGCGTTTTCTTATAGACTTATCTGTCATAGGAACAAAGCAAACTCCGTCAAATACCATATCGGGATAGTCAGCTTTTATCTTTTCAGCCATAGCTTTGCCGAAAACCTCGGCATAGGAGCTTTCGCCGTAAAATTTGTACTGATGTATACTTCTTTTCAGCTGACCTTGATAATAGTACACTGCCGAAAGATGAGTAAGTGTAGTTGAAATGTTTTTGTGGCATATACACTTTTCGTGACCGCATTGTTTGCAGGCGTCAGGTGAAATGATTTTTGTGTCTATAGAGCACTTAGGACAGTAGGGTTTAAGGAATGGTTTTATCTCCCCACAGATACTACATCTTTCAGGGAAGAACAGCGATAGTATTATTTCTTTAAGTTTCATATCAGTCTTTTAATAGTAAATGCTTGAGGAATGAGTATCGTCGTGTCTTTTTATCGTTGTCAACCATCTCTCTGACCTGTTGGGAAGTACCAACCAGAATGAGACGGTTTTTGGCTCGTGTGACGGCAGTGTACAAAAGATTGCGATAGCTAAGCTGAGGGATAACGTTACAAAGAGGCATAATTACAGCCTCAAACTCACTGCCCTGGCTTTTGTGTACGGTTATAGCGTAAGCGAGCTCAAGCTCACCGATATTGTCGAAGGGGTAAAGTGCAATTCTGCCATCGAAGTCGATTTTCATAAAAGATGCGTTGTGGTTTATGGCGATGACTCTGCCGATATCACCGTTGAAAATTCCGCTTGAAACCTCTTTGCCCTTAGTCCAGATAATATCATAGTTATTCTTTATCTGCATAACCTTGTCACCCTCGCGGAAAATCTTACTGCCGCGTTCTAAGTCTTCCTTGTCCTTTGAGGGTGGGTTGAGCAGCCTCTGAAGAGTGCTGTTGAGACTGACTGTACCCGTAAGGCCCTTTCTTGAGGGGCAGATAATCTGTATATCTGTCAGCGGGTCATATCCGTAAGCTTTTGGCAGACGGTGGGCATAAAGCTCTGTCACAGTGTCAGCTGTGGTTGAGACATCATTTCTTGAAAGGAAAAAGAAGTCTTTATCTGTTACATCGAGTACCGGGTACTCACCGCCTACGATTTTATGAGCATTGGTGACTATAAGACTTTCCATAGCCTGACGGAAAACCTGGGTCAGGCAAACTGTAGGCAGAAGCTCAGAAGCAATGATGTCCTGAAGCACATTACCTGCACCGACGGGTGGTAACTGATCGGAATCACCGACCATGACAAGTCTGCAACCGAGGGGTAAAGCATTGAGCAGAGCTGCGAACAGGTGAGTATCCACCATTGACAGCTCGTCAACTATAACAGCATCAGCCTCAAGCGGATTTTCAATATTGCGTGTGAAAATCTGTCTGTCGCCGTCTGACCACTCTGTCTCAAGAAGTCGGTGTATAGTCTTTGCTTGACGGCCCGTCACTTCGCTCATTCGCATAGCTGCTCTGCCTGTAGGGGCTGCTAAGAGGACTCGGAGTTTTTTCTTTTCAAATATTGAGAGTATGCCGTTGAGAGCGGTTGTCTTACCCGTGCCAGGACCGCCCGTAAGGACAAGAAGACCTTTTGTTACAGCTGTGGTAATGGCCAGCTTCTGCTTTTCTTCAAACTGTATGCCTTTTTCTTTTTCGATGTTTTCTATCTCTTTATCAAGCGCTCTGCCCGAAGCAGGCGGAAAACGAAGCATAACCTTAATTCTGTCGGCTATGGCTTTTTCGTCATAATATTCATATGGGAGGAACAGATAGCTTTTGCTGTCGATGAAATCTTCGACTATCTCTTTGTCTTCGATGAGCTCATCGATTACAGTTCTCACCTCGTCGGGTTCAAGACCTAAAAGTTCACCTGCAGGTGCCATGATTTTTGCTCTTGGTAAACAGGTATGTCCATTCCTGAGGTTGTGTTTGAGTATGTGAATTATACCTGCTCTCTGACGGTAGATGTCTTTGATTTGAGTGGGAAAAGACATAGCTATTTCATCGGCTCTCTCAAAACGAAGGCCCACTCTGTCACCGCACAGAATGTAAGGGTTTTCGGTTATTCTTTCAACGGCGTTACTGCCATAAGCCTTATAAGCGCTGAGACATTCCGTGGAGTTCATATTGAATCTTTCGAGGGCGATAATTACCTCGCGTACTGCAAACTGACTCTTGAAACTCTCTGACATACTCATAGCCTTATCGTGGGAGATGCCTTTTATCAGTGCCAGTTCTTCAGGGTGGTTTTCAAGTATTTCAAAGGACTGATCACCAAAACGCTCAACAATTTTTCTTGCAGTTGAGGGGCCGATGCCTTTAATTGCACCGCCTGAGAGATAACGAAGCATATCGCCTGCAGTTTTCGGCAATGTACGCTCGCATTTGTCGGCTCTGAACTGTCTGCCGAAAGAGGGGTGATTGACCCACTCGCCCATAAGCCTGACTTTTTCACCGGGACATATGGAGGGCATAATGCCAACGGCAGTAACAAGCTTACCCTCAAGATTCAGGTCTACAACGCTGTAGCCGTTTTCAGGGTTAGAGTAAACGATATTCTCGATGTTACCTTCAATCAGAATTTCTGTGTTCATACTAAGTCCTTTAAATTTAATCTATCTTATATTATACTACAAAAGCATCTCGGTTTTCAATCATCAGAGACATTTATTTTATATAATACTCTGAGTTCTTCTCTTTTTATAAAATGTACAGTGCCCATATCTGCAGTTATTAGCTGACACTTAAGTTTTATATGGTGTGAAAACTCTGCATCCACTACATAGACCGACCTTTTGCCGAAGGGCATATAAGTTGATGTAAGCATAGCAGTATAGACCTTGTCAGGCAGTGTGTATTCATCTTCAAAATGATATATCACCGTGTATACATCCTTGCAGTTGCGTTCGCATAAAAAGTATTTGTAGATACTGTCGGAAATGTAATAGAGACCCGCAAGAGCAAGGATAGTACCAATAGCGTAAAAAATTCCTTCTGACATAAAAATCACCTCACTATATTTTACTCATCAAAGCAAAATCAGTGATAAAATCATAATAAGAGAGCTTTCGGAATATATATTAGGGTAAAAACCTTAAGGAGATGTATATTCATGGATTTCAATACGAAAAAGCAAAAGCTAACCGATGATGAGTTGTGGCAGGAGGTATCGTCTCAGCAGAGTGTTGAAACAGATATAACTCTGCCTGATTATTGCAGTGATATCAAACGTATACTCAAGTGTATTATGACTCCGGGTATTACCAACGTTTCTGTCTCAGGCGAGAATGTTTCCGTGACGGGAAATGTCAGCATAAAGCTGATATATCTTGGTGAAAACGATAAGATTGACTGCTATGAGGGCAATGAAGATATAAAGTTTTTCACTGTTGTCAAAGATATGCCCGACAATGCTGTGGTATCGGTCAGAGCTAAACCTAACTATGTCAACTGCAGAGCTGTCAGCCAGAGAAAAATCACTGCTGAAGGCAATATGGCTGTTATATTCAGAATATACAGAGAGAACACTGCATTGTTGCCCTGTGATGTACAGGGGGTAGCTATACAGTGCAGAAGAAAAAAAGTAGAGTATGAAGATCTTATCTGCCGTAAAGAAAAAGTCTTTGATATGGGTGAAACTGCAAAGATACCACAAGGAAAGTCGCCTGCGGGTAAGCTTATCAGAGTCAGTGCCCGAGCTGAGGTTGACTCGGTAAAAGCTGTGTCGGATAAACTTCTGATAAAAGGTCAGCTTCATACGGATATTCTGTATCTTAGTGAAAGTGAAGAGGGTAGGGTAGAAAAGCTCAGACATACTATGCCTATAAGTCAGATTGTAGATGTGCCGGGAATTGACGAAAACAGCCGATGCAGAGTGTTTATTGGTGTCAGACATATAAGTGCCGTGCGTAAGGCAGACTCTTCTTCTCAGGGAAATATGATAGACATAGCGGCCAAGTGCTGTGCTGTGATAAGATGCAGTCAGGTCAGAGAGATATCTGTCTCAGACGATTGCTATAGTACGAGCCACGATATTAAATGCGACTATACTATCAGGGATTTTGCCCGCCCCGTACATCATATGAACGAGCAGAAGACTACTCTTACTACTATTGATGTGCCGTCGGGAGATATTATGTCTGTGCTTGACATACACTGCAGCGATTTTTCTTTTGAGCTCAAAGGCAAAGATGACAATGCAAAGGCTAAATGCAGTGCTCTTCTTGGTATACTCTATCTCGACAGTAAGGGAGTAGCCTCTTATACAGAACGAAACATCGATTATGATATTGACTGTAAACTCAAAGACAGTTACGAATACCTCAAATGTCAGGGGGACATTAAACTAAGAGACATCGAGTGGAAGATAACTGCCGCAGATAAAATTGAAGTGAGACTTAAATCGGGTGTGATGTGTGACATATACGCCTGCGACAGTATGAGGGTTATAAGTGATATACAGGTGCTTGGTGAAAAAGAAAAGAATAACGACAATACGGCACTGACTCTTTATTTTGCCTCAAAAAACGAAGAACTCTGGGATATTGCCAAAAGATATAATACCACAATTGAAGCCATAGAAACAGAAAATGGCATAAAGGGGCTCTTTGCTGAAAAAGACGGTATGCTGCTTATACCCTGTGTCAGCTGATAAAAGAAAAAGCAGAGGCGAATTTTCGCTTCTGCTTTAAGATTAAATTAACATAATAACCGAGATTACAGCTACAATTTGCAGTATAATAATAAGAGGAAGACCAATCATAAATTTTTTATGCAGGGTTTTGTGACGTATAAGTCTCATGGTCGCATATTCGCTCAGAGCTCCGCCGAGTACTGCTAAAATAAACAGAGTCGCCTCGCTGATACGGAAAGCTCCCTTTTTGGCCTTGTATTTATCTATAGCGGTGACTATAGCCGTTACCAGAGAGATGCTGATAAAATAGACAACAAATGGAAGAAACTGATTCATTATTTCCTCTCGATACTTTCAAGGTCTTTTTCTGTCATATATACAGTAGTGCCGTTCTTTCTCTCTTTGTAGTAGTTGTCTGCCACTTTATATACAGCGGCACATAGGGGGCACACTGCAATAGCCATATCCTGTTTTTCAGGGAAAAGCTTGCCTACTGTTGATTTGTCTTCAGCACCGAAAAGTCTCATGCCTACGGTTTTTCCGCATTTCGGACAGATGACGGGATTTGATATATCTTCATCAGTTACATTGAGTTTGTTGATTGTTGAGATAGCCATAATATTATCCTCCGTATATCTTCTGAGATATATTTTAGTGCCTTTTGTCTTTTGTGTCAAGTATTATATAAAAGGAGATGAAAACTTCTTGATAAAAAAACTTATATGTCTTGTTCTGATGTTGCTTTTCTGCGTCTTGTTATATGGCTGCGGACTGCATAGTGATAGTGATAACCCTACTCTTGATATACATGAGGATGCCGTATATGACGGTAAGCTTGATGATACAACCAATCTCGTGGGTGACGATGAAGCTTTCATATTTACTTGGCTTACTTACAGTGAGTTGTGGGTTACACCGCAGCTGAAGAATAAAGCTGATTATGAAAAGCACATAAAGAGATACTTTACCAATATGAAAGAAATCGGTGTAACAGACTGCTTCGTGCAAGTCAGACCCTTTGCTGATGCTATGTATAAGTCGGAGCTTTTCCCCGTGAGCAAATATGCTGTCAGTGCTGAAAATTTCGATGTCCTCGATGTGGTTATCTCAGTTGCCGAAGACTTTGATATAGGTGTACACGCCTGGGTTAATCCTTATCGTATAAGCTCTGTGCCTGCCAATGAAAATAACGCGTGGACCAAGGAGTACAAAGACAGTATCATCACCCTTGACTCGGGAGTATATTTTAACCCTGCCGATGTTGAGATTCAGAACCTTATACTCTCGGGCATAGAAGAGCTGTTGGAAAATTACGATATCGATGGTATACATATCGATGACTACTTTTACCCGGAGGATATAGGCAATGCCGATGAAGATTTCTACCAGGTATATAAAAAATCTGGCGGTAAAAAAGATGTATCATCGTGGCGACGCGAAAATGTCAACAGTCTCGTTTCAGCTATGTATATGAAAGTCAAATCTTTTGGAAAAGATAAAATCTTTTCTGTAAGTCCTGCAGGTAATATCGACAAAAATTATACTCAGCTTTATGCTGATATCTATAGTTGGTGCAAGGGCGGATACTGCGATATGATATTGCCACAGATATACTTCGGTTTTGAAAATTCAGCACTGCCTTTTACAGAGTGTCTTGACAGGTGGCTGAGCATCACTGATAAAAGCAAAGTGAAAATCCTACCCGGACTTGCTCTTTATAAATGCGGTAAAGAAGATGCCTTTGCAGGTGAGGGTAAGGCTGAATGGCAGAGTAACAGTGATATAATTTCCCGTCAGGTGAAAATTATCAGAGAAAAAGTCTGTCATGGCTTCTCGCTGTATAGTGGCTCATATATAAATTTTTCTGAAACTTTTACGTCAGAAGAGTTAAATAATTTAAAAAGTGTGTTATAATAAATCCTAAAGTCGAATAAAATCGAGGGAAAACATTATGAAAAAACTCAGGAATATTATAATAATAGTAATAACAGTAACTGCGGTGGCTATCGCAGTTTTTCTTGCTGTGAAATTTATGTGGAAATCTCCGAGTGAAGATGTATCAGTCACGGAAAAGACTTATGCTTCAGCCGAAGAAATGTATATGGACAATCTGATAGACTCCGTGTCTCCCGATGATGAAATATATGTTTCACCCAAAGAAAAAATCCTCATCAGTGTTGTTGCTTATTCCAAGGCGGAAGTAAGTGTCAGAGTCGGCACTAAAAGATACGATGCAAAACCCGCCGACGCCACTGCAGACGGTTATACAGCCTTCACAGTCAAGGTTACAATGCCTAAAACCGAAGAAGAAATTCGTGCTATTGGTACTATATCTGTTACGGCTATATGTGGTGAGAGCTCTTTGCAGATGTCAGGTGCTTCTGTGTACCCTGCCGAGAAGGTAAGTCAGACAACAACTCAGACCACTACTACTCTTTCAGCAGGCAATTATGTGCCGAACCTGCCTGATGATGCATATGAGTTTACTACTTTGCCGGCACAAAACTCTCCCTCAGATGTGCCGACAACCACACCTCACATTTCAACTGAGATTACTGGTAATCAGATGTGTGTTGTTACAAACAGCTTTGCTGATACATGGCCTTTGATTGCAGGTGATGACACATATGTGCCCTATTACACTCCGCTTATCAACGGTACTATGGATTATGTGACAGCGGCAAGCGAAGCTTATAATGAAGACGACAATGAGCAGGTTTATTTCTATGAGCTCTCATCAGGCAGAAAAGTTAAGCGAGATGCCGTACAGCTTATCCCGTCGCAGAATCTGCAGAAAAATAATATCAGTGTTGTTTCTGCCACTGCTCAGGGTGGCACTCTGACAATTAAGCTCAGAACAGACTGGAAAGTGCCTTATGCTTTTACATATAACCCTCAGAACTACTATTCAGCATATGGAAAGAAGTATAATGTGACAGGGTTCACAGCCGACTATCTTCAGATGACTTTTTATCATACAGCATCTGCAACGGGTAATATTGATACTTCGGGCAGTGACATCATTTCTTCAGCTTATTGGAATACTGACGGGGATACTGCCACACTGACGATGCCTATGCGCTTTGCAGGCAAATATTACGGCTACAGTATAGAGTACGATCAGAACGGCTATATGACAGTTATAATTCATAATAAGCCTCAGACTCTCAGTGGCAGTGTCATACTGCTCGACCCCGGACACGGCGGTGATGATCCCGGTGCATTGGGACTTTCAGGTGGCGTGTACGAAAGCAACGTCAACTATGCTTTGGCTTATTATACGAAGCTTGCTTTGGAGTCAAATGGTGCCACTGTATATATGACCCGTGGCGGTGATACAAATGTTGAACTTGAAACAAGAAAAGCAATGGTTCGTTCTCTTAAGCCTGACTTGTTTATATCCATTCACTGTAACGGAACGACAGATAAGAACAAAATCGGTACAGCGGTTTATTATTATAAACCCTTCTCATTCTCATTGGCCAATAATATCTACAATCACCTGTTAGATGTCTTTAAAAATAATCTCTACTACGGTCAGAGTGATCTCTATGACGATATAGCCGATGGGGCTATTTACTACCCATTCAGCGTAACAAGGCTCGAAGACTGCCCCTCAGTGCTCATCGAAACGGGATATGTTACAAATGATAATGAGTGTCTTAAGCTTATAGATGCAACCAATCAGCAAAGACTTGCATCGGCTATTGCTCAGGGAGTGGAAAGCGCTTTAGTTTAAAAAGTCAGCAGTAAGCCTATGACTCCTGATATGCCGAAAACAGAGCTTATGCCAAGGGTTATGTAGTTGAGTGCTATGCTCACTCCCGTAACAGATGTCAGCAGATTAACGGCAAAAAGTGAGCCGATACCCGATATTGCCGATAAAAGTAAGTATCGCAGGAAATGGCCTGATTTTATCAGAGCTGTCAATACAGCCAAAGCACCTACAGAGAGTGCAAATATCAATGGGTACAGGTTAGGGGACATATATTGACCTCCCGAAAAGGAAAAATTTGTTGACAGTATTACTAATAAATAATATAATGATTCAAGATGAAATATGATAGGAGACTTTGAAAATGAAAATTTTAAAGCTTTCACCCACAATAAAAGATTATATATGGGGCGGTACACGTCTTTCACGCGAGTTTGAAATGGTATCTTTCACCGACAGACAGGCTGAAGCCTGGGTGCTTTCTTGCCACGGCGACGGTGAGTGTACTATAGATAACACCGACTTCAAGGGCAGAACATTAAGCGATGTGCTTAAAAATGAGGGCAAAAACTATCTTGGTACCAACTGTGCTAAATATGAAAATTTCCCTATTCTTATAAAACTTATCGACGCTAAAGACAATCTTTCAGTACAGGTTCATCCTGATGATGAGTATGCTCTGAGAGTAGAGGGTGAGTACGGCAAAACAGAAGCTTGGTACATTATGGACTGCGATGATGATGCAGAGATTATCTACGGCTTCAAGAGCGATATCACAAAGGAAGAGTTCAGAAAGAGCATAGAAGAAAACACTCTCACTGATTATGTCAACAGAGTTAAGGTTAAAAAGGGTGACATCTTCTTCATCGAAGCAGGCACTCTTCACGCTATCTGTAAGGGCATCCTTTTAGCTGAGGTTCAGCAGAACTCAAACACAACATACAGAGTTTATGACTATGGTAGACTGCAAAACGGCAAACCCCGTGAGCTTCACGTTGAAAAGGCTCTCGATGTTACCTCGACTAAGGCCCTCGATGCTTCTGGTAAGCCCATGGGAGAAACTGTCAAAAAAGACGGATACTCAGAGACTCTTCTTACCAAGTGCGATATCTTCTCAATGAAGAGACTCGATATTGAAGAAAAAGCTGAAGTTATAGCTGATGAAAAGTCATTTGTGTCACTTGTTGCTCTTGAAGGCAACGGCGTTGTTATGCATGATGACACCTGTGTGACCCTCTATAAAGGTGAAAGTCTCTTTATACCTGCATCTTTCGGTAAGGTTGAAATTTTAGGTAGCGTAACTGTCCTTGAATCAAGAGTAGAGTAAAAAATCATTGACAAAATTTATTGTCAGTGCTATGATAATAACGTAAGATATCTTCGGGGCGGGGTGAGATTCCCCACCGGTGGTAAAGCCCACGAGCCTTTTATGGTTGATTCGGTGCAATTCCGAAGCCGACGCTATAGTCCGGATGAAAGAAGAGGTAATATCTGTTTATTACTGTACCCCCGCATATATATGTGGGGGATTTT
Source organism: Acutalibacteraceae bacterium (assembly GCA_045635665.1). Classification (GTDB taxonomy): domain Bacteria; phylum Bacillota; class Clostridia; order Oscillospirales; family Acutalibacteraceae; genus UBA6857. The sequence goes on along the minus strand of JAZTWC010000043.1, from coordinate 9,050 downwards.
TATTTGAGGTGGAAAATATGAAAAATCAGAATGTACACAAAATTGCCATAACGTCAATAATGGGAGCTGTAGGTTTTATACTTATGATGCTCGAATTCCCTCTTGCTTTTATGATTCCGTCGTTTATCAAGTTTGACTTCTCCGAACTTCCTGCACTTATCACTGCTTTTGCAGTAGGTCCTTGGTGGGGCGTGCTGGTATGCTTAATCAAGAATGGGCTTCATTTGTTCATTGGTAATACTGCAGGTGTAGGTGAAATTTCAAACTTTATTCTTGGTGCGATCTATGTCTTTGCAGCGGGTGCGGTGTATAAAAAGAAAAAGACAAGAGCGGGCGCTCTCATAGGCTCACTTGTGGGTGCTGTGCTTATGGCTGCTATAAGTGTAGCAACAAACTACTTCGTCGTTTATCCCATCTATGCTAAGATGCTCATACCTATGGATGCTATTATCGGTATGTACTCTGCAATTCTGCCTAAGGCTGATACGCTTATTGAGGCTTTGCTTATTTTCAATTTCCCCTTTAATCTCGTCAAGGGTCTTATCGATGCGGCAATCTGCTTTATGGTTTATAAAAAACTTTCACCCATACTCAAAAATACTAAAAAATAACAGTTGACAAACAGAAATAAAACTGTTATAATGTGTAGCGCAAAAATGAATACTTCCTTATTAAGAGTAGCAGAGGGAACAGGCCCGTTGAAGCTCGGCAACCTACATTTGCAAGGTGCTAAATCCTGCGGTTTGACCGGAAGATAAGGCTTTATATCTGCGGTCGAATGCGGCCGCAGTTTTTTATTAATTCGGAATTCGTAATGGGGAATTCGGAATTGCGACACAGCTTGGATAAAAAGGTAAGTTTCTACCCGCCGAGGAAGTTATGATGTAGCGCAGGCACACTGCCTGCTATTGCAAAGTAAACAATAAATTTCAATATAAAGGAGTAACTAAAATGGCAAGATTTCTTTTCACATCAGAATCAGTAACAGAAGGTCATCCCGATAAAATCTGTGACCAGATTTCAGACGCAGTACTCGACGATATTTATGCTCACGACCCTCAGGCTCGTGTAGCTTGCGAAACAACAGTAACAACAGGTCAGATTCTTGTTATGGGCGAAATCAGCTCAACATACAAGCCTGACGTAGCTAAGATTGCAAGAAAGGTAGTTTGTGACATCGGTTATGATGACGGTGCTAAATGCTTCGACGGTAACTCATGTGCCGTACTCGTGGCACTTGACGAGCAGTCACCTGACATTGCTATGGGTGTTGACAAGTCACTCGAGCTTAAAGATGGTGAGGAAGATGCTTACAACCTTCACGGTGCAGGTGACCAGGGTATGATGTTCGGCTTTGCTTGTGACGAAACTCCCGAACTTATGCCTCTTCCCATCTCTCTTGCTCACAAGCTCTCAAAGAAACTTACAGAGGTTCGTAAAAACGGCACACTCCCATATCTCAGAGCAGACGGTAAGAGCCAGGTAACTGTACAGTATGACGAAAACGGCAAACCCGAAAGTGTAACTGCAGTTGTTGTATCATCACAGCACAGTGCAGATGTTGAACTCGCTCAGATCAGAGAAGACATCGAAAAATATGTTATCAGACCTATTATTCCTGCTGAATTTATGACAGCAGATACAAAGATTTTTGTTAACCCTACAGGCCGTTTTGTAACTGGCGGTCCTCAGGGTGACAGCGGTCTTACAGGCAGAAAGATCATCGTTGACACCTACGGCGGTTATTCACGTCACGGCGGCGGTGCTTTCTCAGGTAAGGACCCCACTAAGGTTGACAGAAGTGCTGCATACGCTGCAAGATATGTTGCTAAAAACATCGTTGCTGCAGGTCTTGCTTCAAAGTGTGAAGTTCTGCTTGCATATGCTATCGGTGTTGCGAAACCCGTATCAGTTATGGTTGATACCTTCGGCACAGGTACAATTGCAGATGACAAAATCGGCGAAATCGTTAACAAGGTATTCGATCTTCGTCCTGCAGCAATCATCGACACACTCAAGCTCAGAGCACCCATTTACCGTCAGCTTGCTGCATACGGTCACGTGGGCAGAGAAGACCTTGATGTTCAGTGGGAAAAGACTGATAAGGTTGACGAAATCAAAAAATATTTATAATTGACAGTACGCGGGGGAGAAAGTGCAGTTATCGGCTTTTTCTCCCGCCGATTTGATTTTTGCAGGAGGTCAGGTTATGACTAAAAAGTTGTTTATTCAGGCAATAGTCAAGTTTTTCCTTGGCGTTGTGCTCGTAGGATTGTTGGTGTTTTTGCCTGCAGGCAGTTTTGCCTTTGTGGATGGCTGGATTTTTATGGGTATACTTTTTGTGCCTATGTTTATTGCAGGTGTTGTGATGATGTTTAAAAATCCTTATCTTCTTGAAAAGCGTCTTGACGCCAAAGAAAAAGAGGCAGAGCAAAGTCTTGTTGTAAAGCTCAGCGGTCTTATGTTTATTGCAGGTTTTGTTGTGGCAGGACTCAACTATCGCTTTGGTTGGCATACCTTGCCCAAAGCTGTAACCATAGGAGCGGCAATTATCTTTGTTATCGCCTATGTACTTTATGCAGAAGTCCTCAGAGAAAACACCTATCTTTCCCGTACTATAGAGGTGCAGGAAAATCAGAAGGTCATTGATACGGGTCTTTACGGCATTGTGAGACATCCGATGTACAGTGTGACTTTGCTGTTGTTTTTATCGATGCCTTTGGTGCTCGGCTCGGTTTATTCTTTTGCGATTTTTCTTGTTTATCCCTTTATCATAGCCAAGAGAATTAAAAACGAAGAAGAGCTTCTCGAAAGAGAATTGAAAGGCTATAAGGAATATAAACAAAAGGTCAAGTACAGATTAATACCTTTTATATGGTAAAAAAACAGCAGAGTGATTATAACTTTCACTCTGCTGTAACTTTTTTGTCGGCGTGGGCACCCTCTTACCTTTTCGGCAGTGTACCTCGCGCAATTGTGCATTTTGCATTTATAAAGTGAGTACACCTGTAAGCCGGGTTCTGTCTTTTAAGGCAGTCATCTATCCAGACGGCGGATTGCTCCGCAGTTCAAGCCACCTTTCGGTTTTCGTCCAGCTGACGTATCATATCCTGTCGGTGTTGCTTCGGGTAGGGTTTACATGGCCATAAAGTCTCCTTTATGCCGGTGAGCTCTTACCTCGCCTTTCCATCCTTACCACTGTGAAGTGGCGGTTTATTTCTGTTGCACTTTCCCTAAGGTCGCCCTCGGCGGCTGTTAGCCGTTACCCTGCTGTGTGAAGCCCGGACTTTCCTCACGTCACTATTGTGACCCGCAACTGCCCAGTGTACTCACGATAGTATATTTTACATAAAATCACGACTTTTGTCAATGGGGGCTGTCTCTTGTGTCAAATTCGATACATATTCCTTAAGAAAAGATGAAGAAATAAAAAAACTCTTGCCATTTTCAGCTTTTTGAGGTAAAATAAAATGAAAATACTATTGGAGGATGTTATGGACGATATATATTTTTCCGATAAAAATAAAAGACGTCGAAAAGATGAGCCGTCTCACTCCAAAAGGATTGTTACGGACAATTTTGTCGAAAGTGATATAGATAATGCACCTGTTAAAATAAACAAAAAAGGCAAAGATAAAAACTTCGAGGTCAATATTCCTGATATTGATGTGGAGATTCCGGAGCCTGAACATATTACACCACCGTCAAAGGATATATATTCTTCAAACGGAGCCCGTACACCTCAGGGTAAAAGGGTTGCACCAAACAGACCTAAAATGCCGAGTGACGGTGTACCGCACAGACCTGTATCCCCACAGAATATGAGAACACCTCAGGGTAAGAGGGTAAGCTCTGAGCCGGCTCAGGGTCGACCTGTACCACCTCAGCAAAGAAGTCCTAAGGGCAGACCTGTCAAGAAAAGTCAGGCCGGCAATAAAGCTAAGGTTGTTCTGGGCGTTTTCGGTGTGATCGTTGTGCTTATTCTTGGTGTTTTTCTTTACGGATACTCTGCTCTTGGCGGACTGAGCTATGATGATTCCATCGGTGAAAACATATATCTTAAAGATAGCACTCTTCTTAGCAGTGAAAACGTCAGAAATATACTTTTCATCGGAAGCGACGCGAGAGATGGCCTTGAAGGTCAGCGTTCTGACTCAATGATACTGTTTTCCATTGATGAGGTAAACAAAGAAATAAAGCTTACTTCATTCCTTCGTGACAGCTATGTTTATATTCCGTCAAAGGGGTACCACTCAAAGCTCAATGCTGCCTTTAATTATGGCGGTGCTCAGCTTCTTATGGATACAATCGAGTGGAATTTCGGTGTGGATATAGATGACTATGTAATGGTAGACTACGATGCCTTTATCGAGCTTGTCAATCTTCTTGGTGGTATCACAATCCACGATGTAACCGAAAAAGAAGCAAAATATATGCGCAACGAAGTCAACAGACCCAAGTTCAAAGAGGGTACCAACACTGATGTTGATGGTAGAACAGCTATGTGGTATGCAAGAATCAGATATGTTGACAATGATTTCGGCAGAACTCAGCGTCAGCGTAAAGTTCTTACAGCTATTATTTCAAAGGCTACAAAAACCAATCCCTTTAAACTTGTTGATGTTGTAAAGCAGGTGCTTCCCAATATTTCCACAAGCATAAACAGAAATGACTTGTTATCGCTGGGTATGGGCGCCTTTGCTTATATGAGATATGATATCCTGCAGCAGCAGATACCTGCTGATAAGACCTGGTGGGACGAAAGAGTTTACGGTCAGGATGTAATCAGACTTAATTTTGAAACAAATAAAGAAATTCTCAAAGAATTTATATACGGATAAGCTTAAAACGGATGCGGATGCATCCGTTTTTTGTATATTGAAAGATTTTACTGCGAAAACTATATCTGTATAATACTATCAAAGGATGAGTTTTATGGTAAAAACAAATACTCTCAAAGAGCTTTTGTCTCACAGCGAAAGAAACTTCAGAAATAATACTGCCTTTTATCTTAAAGATAAGGGCGGAGCAATTTACCCTCTGACTTATGAAAAATTCAAGTCTGACTGTGATTGTCTTGGTACGGCGTTTATTTGTGAGCTTGGTGCAAAAGATAAAAATGTCGGAATATTTATGGCTAACCGTTATGAGTGGTGCGTGTCATATCTTGCAATTGCGGGTGGCGTGGGTACAGTAGTACCACTTGACAAAGAGCTTCCTTGCGGTGAGCTTTATAATATCATTGAGTTTGCTGAAATCGATACACTTATAACAGACGAAAACGGATACAGAACACTTGAACTGGATGCAGAAAAGCTTAAAAAGTTAAAGGTTATACTTGTGGATGAGGATAAAACAGATGGTGCTTTTTCTTTTGAGGAGCTTATTGAAAAAGGTAAAGCCTATATCAGCGATGGTAAACGGGACTATCTCGATGGCGTTACATTTCCACAGCAGACTGCAGCATTGCTTTTCACCTCAGGTACAACGGGAATGACAAAGGGTGTTATGTTGTCAAATAAAAATATCTGTTCGGATATTGATGCTGTAAAAATGTGTGTAACTCTTACGCAGAGCGATGTAAGCCTTTCAGTTTTGCCTCTTCATCACACCTATGAGTCTATAGCTTTTCTTATGGTGATAAGTTGCGGTGGGGCAATCAGCTTTTGTGAGGGCTTCAGACGTCTGAGAGAAAACTTAAATGAATATAAACCTACCATATTCGTCACAGTTCCCCTTATACTGGAAAACCTTCATAAAAGGATAGTTGCAAAAATGCATGATGACGGCAAGGGTAACGCGGCACGTCTTATTACCAAGGTTTCCACTGTAATACCCGCGGAATCAAAAAAGAAGATATTTTCAGAAATACACAGTTTTTTTGGCGGCAGACTGAGACTTATTATTTGCGGTGCGGCAGCTCTTCAGAAACAGACGGCAAAGGACTTTTCGGCTTACGGTATACCTGTAGTCATAGGTTACGGTCTCACAGAGTGTTCACCGATTATCATATGCAATAATGATACATCGCCTACACCCGATTCTGTGGGCAAGCCTCTTGCGGGTGTGCAAGTGAAGATAGCATCCCCTGATGAAAATGGCATCGGTGAAATAGTAGTCAAGGGTCCGATGGTAATGAAAGGTTATTATAAAAATAAGACTCAGACAGATAAGGTTATGATTGATGGTTGGTTTTATACAGGTGATCTTGGATTTGTTGATAAAAACGGTAACTATCATATTACAGGCAGAAGTAAAAATATAATAGTGACAGCCGGAGGTAAAAATATTTATCCGGAAGAGCTGGAATATTATCTGAGCAAAGAAAACGTCATAGGAGAGTGTCTGGTATACGGTGAGGGCGAGGATATAATATCTGTAGAAATCCTGCCGAGTATGGAAGATATAAAGAAAAAACTCAGAAAAGAAATTCTCACAGATGATGAGATACATTCAGCAGTCAAAGAAGCTGTCAGATCTGTCAATAAAACCTTGCCCGGATACAAAAGAATAAGAAAGGTAACTATAAGGAAAGAGGAATTCAACAAGACATCTACACATAAAATAAAAAGATAAAAAGTACTTTATTTGTTTTTCGATATATGATATAATTAAAAAGATATCAGAGAAACGGAGAAAAACAATGACAAAAGAAAAATTGACAGAAAAAATAAAAAACGCAGATGATAAAACATTGCAGAAGCTTCTTGCAAGAGCTGAAAAAATCAAAAGCAGAGGTCTCGATGATGAGGATATTCTTTCGCAGCTTGTGGCAGATGAATATGCCAATAACTATCACGTACCCGTAATTCTCGGAGCAGGTATGTATGATAAAATGAACCATATGTGCCGCTGCTATATGGACAGAACAGTACGTTTTGCCCTTTATTATGACTATGTGCCCGACGTTGAGACTTTCAAAAAGGTAATCATATGTATGTTTGAAAAGGCTCCGATTTTCCATTCAAGATTCTGGGATAACCACATCATTCCCTGCTGGGTTGTGTCAGATTATCATATTGACGATGTTTTTCAGGTAGTTGAGACCGATGATATTGATAAGAGTGTTTACGATTTTTCCGTGCAGAGTGCAGATGTAAAGTGCAACGTACAGATGAAAATCCGTCTTTTTGTCAAAGACGGTAAGTGTGCACTCGCATTCAGATGGAATCATATGGTGCTTGATGGTGGCGGATTCAAGCAGATGATAAAAGACATCACAGACAACTATCACCGCTTCAGAAAAGGGGAAACAGATAAACTTACCTTCAGAACAGGTACCAGAAGATATGACCGTGTCTATAAAGATATGGAAAACGGCAACAAGGCAAGACTGAAATTTAAAAAGACTTTTGCTAAAGATAAACACAAGTTGCCCTATAGCAAAAAGACCAAAGAAGATAAAATTTTTATCAATAAGCGTACACTGCCCAATGAGGTGCTCACAGCTATGCTTAAAGCGGGTAAAGAGTGCGGCGGTACCCTTAACGATGTTTTTGTCAGTGCATATATGAGAGCTGTATACAGACTTTTGCAGTGCGATAAAAACGAGAATCTTACAATATCCTGTGCGATGGATTTAAGAAGATATATCAAGGATATCGACACTATCGGTTACACAAATCACACCAATTTTATGCCTTGTCAGGTAAGTCAAATGGGTGAGAGCATATATGACACTATCACTGAACTTGCAAAAAATACTAAAGCTATCAAAGCCGACGAATTCAACGGACTTCACGGTCTGCCGCTACTTAATATAGGTTACAGCACAATGATTTACCTTCAGGCTGAACTTGTAGTAAGAGCTTGCTATTACAATGCTGATTTGCAGGTAAGCAATCTTGGTGCTATAGGTGGGGAAAAGTTTTGTTTTGACGGACACGATGTCAAAGACGCTTTTATGGTAGGTTCAGCAAAGTGGAAGCCTACTACAGCCGTGAGCCTTTATACTGTAGACGGAAAGTTCGCTTATATTCAGCCTCTCAAAGGAAACGAAGAGGATAAGGCAATTTCTGATGAACTCTTTGATTTAATTGAAGAAGAGCTCAGAAGTTTATAAGCTTCAGCAATAAAATAAAAAAAGAAAAATTTAACTGAAAATCCTTGACAAGCTTAGTTAATCACTGTATAATATTCAAAGTCGATTGAGACACGCCGGTGTGGCGAAATCGGCAGACGCAAGGGACTTAAAATCCCTCGGTGGCAACACCGTACCGGTTCAAGTCCGGTCACCGGCACCATATGAATCAACCCCTGAATCTGAACCATCAGTGTTCGATTAGAGGTTGATTCTTTTTTATTTACAAGTGTTTTTACTGATTTTTTATACTACACCAATTTCAAAACAGTCTAAAAAATGAACTAAAACAGTAAAAAATTCCCAAAATGAACCACCCGTGTTCGATTATGTTTGGTCAGAACTCTTGAAATTACTGAAAAATTTGGCTTCAAAAGCATCAGGTGTTTTATATTTTAACATCGTATGTGGTCTGCTGCTATTATAAAACGATATATAATTTTTTACTGCCATCTTGAATTCCTTTTCTGAAGAAAGCTCGAGGCGGTATAGCTTTTCGGCTTTTAAAGATTTAAAGAATGCCTCAACAACTGAATAAATTCCTGAAAGAATTTATTCAGTTGTTGAGGCTTATGGTGGGATTTAACTTGATACGAAGTATCCGATTTCATAATCCGTACGCCAATAACGGGTGGCTGTTATAGAAAGACAAAAACGGTATCTGCCATACTGTTGTCATATAAGATTTCTTATAATATTGAATATTGCTATTCCAAGCACAAGCAATTGAACACAGTTGAATGCTTTTTCAACAGTTTTTTCACTGCATTTTTTGTTAAGTCCAGCACCGATAAATCCACCAAAAATTGCACCTAGAATCATAAGTGGCGCAATTGACAGGTCAAAATTTGAAAAGCCCGTTGTGAGTGCCACTGTTGTAAGTTTTGAAATCTGTGCAAACAGAATTGTAACAAGCGAACACACTGTTGCTGTTTTTGTGTTCACAGAGAATAAGAAAATTATGAGTGCA
>JAZTWC010000042.1:0-11500 GCA_045635665.1 Acutalibacteraceae bacterium | reverse complement strand
TCGCACCAGACCAGATCGAAAGATCTGGTTTTTTTGTTATCCACACGTTCCTCAAACGTGGTTTGAGGGGCATTGAGCATGACCGCGTCCTGTGGACGATGAAGGGAATGCGAAATGGCGCAGCGGTCAAAATTGCTCGGCACTCCAAGCCGAAAAGCAATTTTGGGAACCGCAAGAGGGGTGGGGCAGCTCGTACGGGTTCAAGTCCCGTCTCTCGCACCATGAACTCAGTAGTCAAAAGGCTACTGAGTTTGCTTTTTGTCTCAACTTAAAAATCACAGCAACGGGACTTGAAACCTAAGAGGGTGAGAAGCGTAAAAAACAATCCGGTGGATTGTTTTTAGCTTCGAAGTCCGAAGTCGGGTACCGAATGCGTAGCATTGGGTCGACAAGGATGCAGGGTTTGCGTAGCAAAACCGTGTCCCGTCTCTCGCACCATGAACTCAGTAGTCAAAAGGCTGCTGAGTTTGTTTTTTTGTATTCCAAAATGTTTGTGTCTATGTTATAATGTCAGTGACTTTAATTATCAGGAGGTGCATAAAATGAAGCGACCGCTTGCCGTCGTCGGTTTTACAATGCTTATAAGCCTTTGCCTTTTGTGCGCCTTCAACAGCGTCGGGCTCTCACTTGCCTGTTGTTTAATTGCGTATGTGCTGTTTATGGTCAGCTGTTTTGTCAAAGACATCCGTAACAAATTTACGTTGCCGACGGTGTTTTTCACATTGATAATCACATGCTTTATGTTTTATGTGGCTCAGGGTAATTATACCGAACTTGCCTCTTTGGCTGATACGGACACTCACATCATCTGTAAAGTTCAGGAGAAGCCCGTTTACAACGAGGAGTACGGCAGATATTACTGCAAAGCTGAGGTTGTCAGAATTGGTGGCAAAAACTACAGCGGTAATATCAGACTTTCATTTAACACAAAATATGATGACATCGATATCGACAATTTCGAGATTGGCAATAAGCTATCTTTTGATGGGCATCTTTATGGCGTAGGCGGTGAAGACTCTGATATTATAAACTATTTCAAAAGTGAAAACATCTATATCGGTGCTTACTCTATCAAAAATTTGTCGGTACTCTCCCCCGATGTGAGACCTCTTGCTTACTACGGTGAGATGCTTCGCTCTTACATAGCTGCGTCTCTTTCAGAAAACTTCAGCAGAGATACGGCAGGTTTCCTGACGGCATTACTTACCGGCAGCAAAGACTATATCAGCGATGGGCTGTATGATAATTTCAAACGCTCGGGAGTGGCTCATATTATGGCTGTTTCGGGTATGCATCTTGCGGTGATGGTGATGCTTGTTGATATGCTGATAAAGAGACTGAGAAATAAACACAAATATCTTTATTTTGCTATAATGTGCTGTTTCCTGTTCCTTGTTATGTTTGTGGCGTCTTTCAGCAGTTCCGTTGTCAGAGCGGGCGTTATGATGCTTATTGTGCTCACAGGCAGACTTGTTAATAGACGAGCCGACCCCCTTAACTCCCTTGGCTTTGCTTGCATATGCATACTTACCGTAAATACGTTTTCGGCTATGAATGTGGGATTTTTGCTGTCTGTAACATCAGTATGGTCTATCATTGTTATTGCAGTACCATTCTGCCGTCGGTACAGATATCATCTTGCGGATAAGTTAGCTTTCAGCGGTAATGTAACTTTCGCCATATCTCGTGCAATAATGTTCAGCATAGCTGTGAGCTTTAGTGTAATGGTCTGTACGCTACCGATTATGGTTATGAATTTCGGTGAAATATCTCTGATTTCACCACTCACAAATCTGCTGTTTCTGCCGGTTATAACTATTATAATATATATGGCACTCGTATCCGCGGTGCTTTGCGGTATGGGCATTATGCCTGACTTTCTCGCGTACATAGCAGAAAAGCTGTCACAATATTGCTTGTGGGTTACAGAATTGCTCGGTGGCAGTGATACTTTTATGGTTAAGGTTGACAGCGATATGGGCAAAATCATCTGCTGTCTTATGCCGTTGGTATTATATATTGCTATAAAAACAGCTTTGTATCTGCGCAAAAATCTTAAGAATAAAATAAAGCCACTTTAATGTGGCTTTTATAAGTCATCTGCATCCTGTATTGGTCTTTCATCGGGTCCATCCGGTATGCCCGTGTATGAACCCAGGACATCGGTTTTAATAGCCTTCTCCCCCGTTGCTCTGATGTTTTTGACTTTTCGTTTGATGTTATTTTTCTTAAGCTTTTTATCCATAATATACGCCTTTCTGTTTTTTTATTAGTATGTCCGAAAAATTTTGTTTTTTATGCAACAAATCTATTCCTTTTATTATCTAATCTTCTGAACGGATGTGATAAATATGAGCTCAAAAATTATTGACAATCTTGTTTCTTCTGCAAAAAACGGCAATGCAGAAGCCTTTGGCGAACTTTATGAGATATATGCTAAGGATATGTTCAGATTTGCATATTACTATCTCGGTTCAGTATCATTGGCAGAGGACTGTGTCAGCGAGTGTGTATGTATAGCCTTTCAGAAGCTCCCCTCTCTGAGGAAAACTTCAGCTTTTAAATCCTGGTTCTTTAAGATTTTACATAACTGCTGTAACAGCGCCCTCAGAGAAAAAATTCTTTCTACAGGCAACGTGGAATATTCTACTCTCTTGGATTTATCTTCAGATGACATCGAAAGCGATATTAAGCTTAGTATCAGACAAGCTCTTGCTCAGTTGTCAGACGAAGAGAGAGAAATTGTTATACTCCACTATTGTCACGGTTACACGAGCAAAGAAATCGGTGAAATACTTGATATAAAAGATGCCACCGTACGCTCTAAGATTATGCGCTCAGGTGAAAAGATGCGCAAGTTTTTAGGTAAATAAGGAGTGAGATGCTATGAATAACGATAAAAACACTTTTGATATTTTACACAGTGAATTTGATGACTGTCCCGAAATGCCCGACAGCCTGAGCAAGAAAAATATAGTAGCAAAATTAAATACCGTTTCCCGGGAAAAGGACACAACTATCAGCTTTAAAAAGCTCGGTGCTTTAGCAGCGGCTATGATATTGGTTATGGTCTGCACTATTGTTGCAACCACAGACTTCAGAAAAGACCTGTCAAAAGAAAGTTATGCAAACGATATTATAGCTACAGCACCGCCAACTCAGGCTTTGGCGCCACAACCCAACTATAAGCCTACAGCCGATGCAAAGCTCTCTCAGGCACAAAGCAGAGAAGAGATTATAAATTGGTTCCGTAACAATTACACTGACAGCAGCAAAAATGATTTTGGTTTATTTGATAATTTGCTTTCTTATGGCGGAGCAGCTGACGACATGGCCGCACCAGAGTCAGCTACAGGTGTAACAAGTGCTGCTACTAACAGTATGAATTCATCCAGTCAGCTCAAAGACTATGCCCAAACTAACACTCAGACCAAAGGCGTCGATGAGGGCGATATCATCAAAACAGACAGCAGATATATTTATTATCTCGGTGCAGATAAAGGCGGTACCAACAAAAAGCTGAGAATTATCGACACTCAAACTATGGAAGCTGTTTTTGACAGCTATATCTACGATGAAAACGGAGATATCCTCTGGGTCAGCGATATCTATGTCAACGGTGACACTCTTGTTGCTATCTGCAGTGTCAGCCAAGGCTACAACGTGTATGCGAGTTACAGTTACAACTACAACACTACGGGTACAACCATCGCTATGTCTTATGATATAACAAACAGAAATCAGCCGAAGATTATTGCTACCAACACTCAAGACGGCTCATACAGAAGCTCTAGAATGGTAGGAAGCACCCTTTATACTGTCAGCCAATATTATGTACGCGCTGAGAGTGAAGAGGCCCTTGAAAATGTCTGCATCCCCAAGGTCGGCGGTGCGGAAATCGGTTGTGACTGTATCTATCTTACTGAAAATGCAGGTACCAGCTATATCCTCCTGACAGCATTTGACACCTCAGCAAAAGACTCCCCTGTAAGCTCAGTGGCAGTTTTAGGCAATACAGGCAACTATTACTGCTCAGAAGACACGTTTTATGTTATAGCTAATGAGTACAACTACAAAGACTCAAATCCCGAGGTACGCGAGAAGACTATCATCAACTCTTTCAGCCTCGAAGGCACAAATATAGCGTTCAAGGCTACGGGTACAGTAAAAGGTGAAATCATAAACCAGTACTCACTCGATGAGTATAATAATAACCTGAGAATTGCTGTGACATACTATAACAACACTACAAACAAAAATGTCAGCTCTCTCTATGTCCTCGACGAAAACCTCGATGTTATAGGCGAGCTCGAAGATATAGCCAACAACGAGCAGATAAAGAGCGTACGCTATATGGGAAAAGAAGCTTATGTTGTCACTTTCCGTAACACAGACCCTTTATTTGCTGTTGATCTCAGCGATCCGAAAGCGCCAAAGATTAAGGGTGAGCTTAAGATCCCCGGCTACAGTGCTTACCTTCACCCCATCGGTGACAATCTGCTTATCGGCATCGGCTATGAGGGTGACAGTCAGAATGCGGACTTTAACTCTGTCAAGGTGTCACTCTTTGACATCAGCGATCCGACTAACCTTAAAGAGCTTGACAAGCTCGTATACCTCAAGGCTTCGACTACTGTCAGAGACAACCCAAAGGCTCTGATTTATAAGGCTGATGAAGGCATTTTAGGTATGCCTGTAAACACATATGAAGACGACAGTATCGGATACCTTTACTACATCATTCAGGTTAAGGATAACAAACTTACCCTCAGACACAAGCTCACACATGTAACAGGCTACTACAAGGGCATAGGCGATGTAAGAGGCACATATATCGGTGATGACTTCTTCACCGTCAGCGATTATCTTGTTAAAAAGTTTGATTTTGGTACGGGTGAGTTTGAGTCGCAGGTGACCTTTGGCGATATGCTGGAGCTCACACCTACAACAGCGGCCGCTGAAAATAAAGACATATACGAAATTGAGCCGGGCGGAGCCGTGGCAACAACTGTCGGCACAAGTCAGGGATACACTGTAGATGAACCCATAACCAAAGATGACACAGGAGTAACAGGTCAGACCACACCGCCATATAATCCCAATAACTAAAATTAAAGCAGCAACCGTAAAAAGTTGCTGCTTTTGTGATTATTTTATCTTATACTCGAGTCTTGTCAGGTCACCGACTAAGTTTTCGCCTGAAATGAACTTTCTTGCCTTGAAGATAACTCTGTCGTCATAAACCTCACAGTAGTAGCCTACACCGCAGTCCTGAATACCGAAGTTGTTGAGCTTTCTGTAACCGGGGATACTGATTGAGTAAACGCCTTTTTCTTCGTTGAGAGTCTCGGCAATCTTCTCAAAAATACCGCCGTGGAGATGGCCGTTGATGAAAAATACATTCTTGTACTTTTCCATAACAGCACGGACTTCGTCATTCTGCTCGCCCATATCACCTGTCTTCCATACCTCGGGCAGACCGTGAGTCTCAGCAAATGGCTGATGACACATTACAAATACAGGCTTACCGTCTTTGGTACCTCTCGCAAGCTCTCTGTCAAGAAAAGCTATCTGCTCCTTGGAAATGTGAGCCTTTTCGAGGATTCGCTTCTCTGTGCAAAGGACAATGAGAGTGTAGCCATTCATATCGTAGGAATAGTAAATCTTTCCGTTAAGGCTTTTTTTCAGATACTCCTCAGTCTTTTCTCTGACAATCTTTGTGTTCTTCTTAAAGAAGAGACGGGCATCGTGGTTACCCATAGTAACAAAGAGGTTGTCAACAACATTCTGCTTGTCAAGTACACGGAAAAATCTGTTGTACTCATTGTTTGTACCATAGTCAGCAATATCACCAGCAAGCAGGAAAGCATCGAACTTTTCGGGTGAGTTTGCAAGGTCGGTGAAAGTGTTAGCAAGATTTTTCTCTGCACTCTCTCTGTTAGGCAGATGTGTGTCTGCAATAATAGCCATCGAAAGGCGTACATTTGCGCTGTCTTCAAAAGTGATGGGGTTATCATTTTTCACTTCATAGATAACATCATATTTGGGGTTCATAGCCTGAAATTGATTTTTATATTTATCGATAAAAATTTTAAGTGACATTTCATTTCCTCCAAATTAATATTAATAATTATTATTCTGCGTGATTGAGGTGACGTGACGCATAATATGACCCGTCTTCTTTAATATCAAGGATAGTGCAACCCTGAAGCCATTCATTTTCAGGCAAACCTCTTGTGCCCATATTGTATGAGCCGTAGCCTGATGACTGGATATATGAAAGAAGGATACCATCATAGATAACGCCGAAATCATTTACGTGGTCATGACCATAGTAAACAGCCTGACAAGTACCCTTATCTTTAAGTGCATCAAATAAACCTGAGTCATAACCTGCTTCGCAGATACCTTCGTTTCTTGTGCCATATACGTATTCATTTTCCATTTCAAGTGCATTATGTGACTGGAAAGGAGGAATGTGTATAACTGTCACTGACTTGAATTTGCCGAACTCTTCTGTCAGTGCATCGTGCTTATCTTTGTACCACTGCACCTGAGACTCTTTTACACCATCATATGTACCCTCGCCTGTAATTTCGTACATTGCTTTTTCTTCTTCTGACGCGTACTCACCTGAATCCATAAAGAAGAACACTTCCTTGATACTGTCATCTGAGTTAAGGATGTTTACAGTGTAGTTACCATAGCCGTCGATATCTTCAACACCGGGTTTAACAAGACAGTGATCGTATGAAGAATAAAGCTCTGCAAGTTGCTCTTTTGTATATCTAAGGATGCCTTCACCGTCATGGTTGCCGAGAACAGCCGCCCAATATACGCCTAAATTTTCCATAAGCTCACAGAATTCTGTTGTTCTTACATAGCTGAGAGCCGAAGACACATTGTCACCGCCGAAAATAACAAGATCAGGCTTTTCTCTTCTGACATTTTCAATAATATGTTCAACAGTCATTTTATCTTGTTTTCTCTTGCCGTTGAGGTGTGTGTCTGTGAACATTACAACCTTGAAATTGCTGTCATCAGATTTTTTAATTGTAACACTGTCGATATCTTCTGATACGATTTCAACTGTAGTACCGACGCTTTCTACAGTATCCACGTCATAGTGTATACCTGACATAATAAAAGCTACCGCATACGCACCTGCACCTAAAACAGCAACAAGAACAACTGCTACCAAAGCTTTAAGGATTGTCTTTTTGTTTTTCATATTTATCATTCCTTTCAAATGCTAATGGTATTATAGCATTAAATTAATTTGAGTGCAAGATTATTTTATCAGCAAATATGTTTTAATAAATCCAAGATAAAAAAAGAAAAGAGACTACTTTTTCAAGTAATCTCTTTCAACTGGTCCGAGTGACAGGACTTGACTCTCGGCCTGCGGGCCTCGGTCATTCGCGGCTCTGACAGTCCACCGGACTGTCATTCACTACCGCTCCTACTTCAAGTCCTGATTAAGTTCTTGCATAAAAACAAAAGAACTGCAAACGGTTAAGTTGCAGTTCTTTCAACTGGTCCGAGTGACAGGACTTGAACCTGCGGCCCCTTGACCCCCAGTCAAGTGCGATACCAAACTTCGCCACACCCGGATAAGTTACTTGCATATTATAGCCATTCACACCACAAATGTCAAGCCTTTTTATGAAAAAAATTTAAAAAAATCTGATTTATTTTCCAGGGTCTTTCTGCGAACTTTTTTGAGGAAAATTTGCATAAAATTTTAAAATATGTTATAATATTTTTATCAAAAATTTCAAGGTGATATCTATGAACGAAAACTCATTCAAACGCCGCTATTATCAGGTCGGTTCAGAAGAACTCACAATCAGATTAAATAAATCTGAAGACCTCGTTTTACCCAAAACTATGAAAGCTTATTATAACGATGGTGGCGAAGCTGATATAAATATAATTTGGGATAAATCTGCTGACTCTTTCGGCGGTGAATATGCATCAGGCAGGCTTTGCCCTGACGCGTACCCTGACCCCTTTATTATGGAAAGAGCTGACCCTTATGTTTTAAAGCACGGTGATAAATATTACTTCACCGCATCCTACCCTGCTTTCGGCTCGGTGAAAAAAGGCTATGACCGCATTATTCTCAGAGAGTCCGACACTCTTCTGGGTCTTGCTGATGCCGATGAGAAAACCATCTGGAAGGCTCACGAAAACGGCATTATGGCCCGTCATATATGGGCGCCTGAGATCCACTTCATAGGCGGTAAATGGTACATATTCTTCGCTGCAGGTGAAAACCCTGAAATCTGGAACATACGCCCCTATGTCCTCACTTGTACCGGAGACCCAATGACCGACGAGTGGACTGAGCTTGGTAAAATGCAGGCAAGTGACGGTGACGATGTGTCATTTAACAGCTTTTCACTTGATATGACCTACTTCGAGCACAGAGGCAGACACTATCTTATCTGGGCAGAAAGCATCGGTGACTCTTCACTGTTTATGGCTGAGATTAACCCCGATAAGCCCAACAAGCTCATCAGTAAGCCTATACTTCTCACTAAGCCTGAATATGATTGGGAAAAGGTGCGCTTCCGTGTAAATGAAGGTGCAAGCGTACTCAAGCACGGCGATAAAGTTTTTGTGTTTTTCTCTGCTTCAGGCACAGGCTCGGAATACTGTATGGGTGTGGTGTACGCTGACGAAAACAGCAACCTTATGGATGTAAACAGCTGGACAAAGGTCAGCTTCCCTGTACTTCAGACATCAGATTTGATTGACCAGTCAGGCCCCGGTCATAACAGTTTCACAATCGACGATAATGGCAACACTGTCATTGTGTACCATGCTCGCCCTGCAGCGCATCTTGAGGGCAAATGCGGCACTATCTGTGATGATTCGCTTTACGACCCTTGCAGACACGCTCGCATTAAAAGAGTATACTTCACCAAAGACGGCACTCCTGTCATTAAAATGAAAGACAGTGATTGGGTAAAAGACGAGCTCTCTCAGGTCAGATGCAAAATTATTAATGAGGATTGATATTTAACGGAAACTGTGTTAGAATGTTTTGGGTGATGAAAATGAAACAGACTTTATTTAATAAAAAAGACCAAATTAAAAAATGTGAAACTTGCCTTTATGGTGAGATGGCTCAGGATAATGTAAGTATCTCCTGCAGTAAAAAGGGACTCAAGGAAAAAAGTGACTCTTGTTGGAGATATAAATATGACCCTCTTAAGAGAGTACCACTCAAGCAGGTAATTGATACCGACTACTCCCCTGAGGATTTTATGATTTGATATGTAACGGTGGCGGAATTTTCTCCGCCACTGATTTTTTTGTAAGATTTTTACTCAAAAAAGGTACTATATAAGTGAGAGCTGAAAGGAAGTGATATTTTGCAGGACAGTAAAATCATTGATTTGTTCTTCGAGCGCTCAGAGCAGGCAATAACTGAGCTGTCAATTAAATATGAAAAACTTTGCAAACAAATTTCAATTAACATTCTCGGAAACGAAGAAGACGCACTCGAATGTATAAATGATTCTTATTTAGGTGTATGGAACACTATACCACCAACAAAACCTGACAATCTTAAGTATTATCTTTGCAGAATTGTGAGAAACAACGCTCTCAAAAAATATCACAGCAACACTGCTATCAAAAGAAACTCTCGCTACGATATAGCTTTGCAAGAGCTTGAAGAGTGTATCTCTGACAGAGATTGCATTGAAAAAGAGCTAACTTCTGCTGAAATAACAAGGCACATAAACAGTTTTCTTTCAGTGCAAAAGCAGGAAAACAGAATAATTTTCACAAGACGCTATTTTTTCGCCGACAGTATCTCAGATATAGCCTTAAGAATGGGAATGAGTGAAAATAATATCTCGGTCAGACTTGGCAGAATGAGAACTAAGCTAAGGAATCATTTAGAGAAAGAAGGTGTAGAGATATGAAAAAGGAGGAATTATCTGCCGCTATGAGCAACATAAATACTAAGTTCATAGATGAAGCGCAAAACTATGATATGAGTAAAATAAAAATTATAAAAAGACCATTGAGCCGTATGGCTGTGGCGGCAATTGTTATAGGCTGTCTTGTTTTTGGCGGTGTTGCCTATGCAGGCACAGCACTGACAAGCTGGGAATCTGTCATCAGCTTTTTTGACGATAAGGGTAACAAAGTTGATGTCACTGTAAGCGATGAAGCATTTTTCAAAGAGCTACCCGAGGACTTGCCTGTACCCGGTGACGGTGAGCCTATGATAGCAATGACACGAGATGAGGTCGAAAGCTTATTAGGCTTTAATATCTTAGACAGTGAGCTTTCACCAGAGAATACAGTTTTTAATTATGATGCATTTGCTAATGAAAAAGACAGTGCTGTTGCATTGATCGATCTTTGGGTGCCGTATTTTATAAAGGAAAGCGAAAGCAAACACATCAATATGTCAGTAAGTATCCTCAGCACAAAAGCTGAAGAGGGCTATATTCTTCCCTTTATTGAGGGCAAAGATGCAATGGGCGGAAAAATATATGTAGGCACATATGATCTTGAAAACTTATCAGTAGACACCGTTGTCTACACTTCAGATTGGATGCCTGAGCGATTAACCGCTACTTTTTTATACGATAATTTGTACTATAGCTTTATCGCTGACAACTATGAACTTGAAGAGTTTTTAGACATACTCAATACACTCAGATAAACTTAAAGGAGTGCTACTTAACCGTAGCACTCCTCTTTTAATCTCTTTTTGGGTGGCGGACAATAAGACTCTTGAGCGCCTTGCCGTTGAATGGTATCAGCGGATAAAGATAGGTGTAACCGCCTAAAGTTTTGGTTGTGGCTATCAGCACCAAGACAAGAATAAGACCGATAACAAGTCCCCAAATTTTTAATAAACCGCAGAGTATCAGTATAACTGTACGGCATAGTTTTATGGCGTAACCGAGCTCAAATGATGGCTGTGTGAAGTTTGAAATTGCAACAAAAGCCATAAACAAAACTACCTCTGACACAAACCAACCTGAGCGCACCGCAAACTCACCGAGTACCAAAGCACCGACAACACTGAATGAACTGCTCAGAGCACTGGGAGTGTTAAGAGAAGCAAGTCGCAAGGTGTCGATGACGAACTCAACTATGAGTAGCTGAACTATCAGCGGTACCGTGTAGTCTTCTTCTATCATCATAAATTTAAGGGCATCGGGTAGGTTTTCTTCGTAAATTACAAGCAGATACCACACTGGAATCAGGAGCATTGAAAGGGTAAATACGGCCGTTCTGATGAAGCGCAGAAATGTGCCGATGACAGGCGGAAAATAGAAGTCATTGATATCCTGAACAAAGTCAAAAATGCCCGTGGGAATAATCATAGCCGATGGCGAGCCGTCAGTGAGGACAATGATATTACCGTCATAAATGCAGGATGCAGCAGCATCAGGTCGCTCGGTATAACGAACCTTAGGGAAAGGATTCCACATCTGCCCGGGCATCAGACATTCCTTGAGAC
>JAZTWC010000041.1:0-55729 GCA_045635665.1 Acutalibacteraceae bacterium | reverse complement strand
TGGCTCACAGAACGACATGGCTACGATCCGACTTAGAATAAGAAAAGAGTTCCAGGGAAGACCCACCCCCGTTTCTCATCTTGAAAGACTTTCGGATGCCCTCGGCGGTAAGGTTCAGCTTTACGCAAAGCGTGAGGACCTCAACCACTCGGGTGCTCACAAGCTCAACCACTGTATGGGTGAAGGCTTGCTTGCAAAATATATGGGCAAGACAAAGCTTATTGCCGAGACAGGTGCAGGTCAGCACGGCGTAGCTATTGCAACAGCTGCAGCATACTTTGGTATGGAATGCGACGTATATATGGGTGAGGTTGATATTGCAAAACAGCATCCCAATGTTATCCGTATGAAGATGCTCGGTGCAAACGTTATCCCCGTTACCCACGGCTTAAAGACTCTCAAAGAAGCTGTTGACGCAGCTTTTGAAGCATACCTCAAAGAGTATGACCACGCTATTTATTGTATCGGCTCTGCTCTTGGCCCCCATCCTTTCCCAAAGATGGTAAGAGACTTCCAGACAGTTATCGGTTATGAAGCAAGAGATCAGTTTCTTGAGATGACAGGCATTATGCCTGATGCAGTCTGCGCTTGTGTAGGCGGTGGCTCAAACTCAATCGGTATGTTCACACCTTTCCTTGCAGATCCCGTTGAAATCTATGGCATCGAACCTCTCGGCAGAGGTCACAAGATCGGTGACCATGCGGCTACCATGGCCTATGGTACAAAAGGTAAGCTTCACGGCTTTGAGAGCTATCTGCTTCAGGACGAGAACGGTGAGCCTCTTCCCGTATACTCGGTGGCAAGCGGACTCGACTATCCCGGTGTAGGTCCCGAGCATGCATATCTTCGTGACAGCGGTCGAGTTAAGTATGAAACAGTAAGTGACGAAGAAGCTATGGAAGCGTTCTTCCTGCTTTCAAGATATGAGGGTATTATCCCTGCTATCGAGAGCTCACATGCTGTTGCATATGCAATCAGATATGCTAAAGAGCATAAGTCAGGTTCAATACTCGTTTCACTCTCAGGCAGAGGCGATAAGGACATCGACTATGTATATGAAAACTACGGTTGCGGTGAGCAGTTCAAGCTCGATTATGATGTTAAATAATAGTTGAAATTTTCAACATTTTACACAGCTTTTCCTCAAAGTTTTTAACAGTGGAAGGGCTGTGTGTCTTTTTTGTGAAGTGCGAATTTACAGTTTGTTTGCAAGTTAAAAATTTTTATGATTTTTGGCTGCTTTAGTCATTAATAATAAATTTAATCTATTGACTTATGGGTAATAAAATGATATATTTTATCTGTCTCAAATTTTGGAATTAAATTAACGGAGGTAAAATCAAAAATGAAAAGAACATTCAAAAAGACAATTTCACTTGTTCTTGCAGTGCTTATGGTTTTCACTGCGTTGCCTTTAGTTGGCGCTACAGCTAAGTGTGCAACATGTAACTACACTTATACTTATGATGGTGATGGTTGGCACCAATACAGATGCGCAACTTGTGGCGACAGAGGTTTGGTTAAATGCTCTGGTGGCGTAGCTACATGTAAGAGCGGTGCAATCTGTGATGGCTGTAAGACAGAGTACACACCAAAGTCAGACTCACATGGCACACCTATACTTATTGCTACTGAAGAATACTTGAGCAGTGCCGCTAACTGCAAATATCCCGCATACTACTATTTATCATGTATGGATTGCGGTGATATTTATGAAGGCATGACAAAGAATATCAACGAAACACTTGACCCCAACAACCATCAGTATGTTTATGCTACTACGAATAATAACGGTACCCACAATGCTAAGTGCGGTTTCTGTGATGCGACTAAGACAAATGAAGCTTGCAGAGATGCAGAGCCTGCTATCACAGGTGCAACCTGCACAACAAATGGTGAGAAAGTAAACACTTGCGATGTTTGTAGCTATGTTTGGAAAGAATCAATTGCAAAAACAGGCCATAGCTACACAAAGAAGTCAGGCGTACGCAGAAGTGAAGCAACCTGCACAGAGTTCGATACATATTGGTATATGTGTGCAAACGAAGGTTGTGGTGCACTTGCAAAAGATGACACAAATGCTCAGGATAAGTTCTATAACGGTACAGACAAGAAGGGTCACAAATATGACCAGACAGTACAGAACGAAAATACAATTAAATTCCCAGCCACTTGTCAGCAGGAAGCTACTTACTACTATAGCTGTGTATGTGGCGCTATTGATTCCAACGGCAGAACATTTACAACAACTACCGGCACACACTCATGGGGCAACGGCATCTACAACAACGATGCAAAGTGCGGTGTTAACGGCACAATGACCGTTACTTGTATGATTCCCGGTTGTGGCGCGACAGACGTTGTAGAAGCTCCCAATACAGCTCTTACTCACTTTTTCTCAAGAGAGTTACAGTACGCAGACCGTATCAGAACAACAGGTAACTGCCAGGTTAATAACACATACTGGAAAACTTGTGCAAGATGTGATGATGTTTGGTCAGATACTGCTTTCTTCACAGGTACAACTAAGGGCGAATGTAATGTTGATGGCACAACAATCAACGAAAGCAACATTTACTTATACAACAAGGTTCCTGCTACATGCACAACATTAGCTATCTTCTATAAGTACTGCACAGTCTGCGGTACATCATCAGCAGGCAAACCTTATGAAGCAACATTTACTTTCGGTACAACACTCAACCATACATATATAGAAAAAATTGAAGATCAGTATATCCGTGTTCAGGCAACTTGTGATACAGGCGCTATCTATTCAAAGAGCTGTGCTGTTTGTGGCGTTGCAAAAGTTCCCTTCGACGTAGACGTTCGTGATCCCAACGCAAACGTTTCAAAAAGCGACGTATTCGAAGGCTCAAAGCTCGGTCACGATTTCAAGAGCACAAAGGCTTACAAAGATTCAACCTGCGTACTCGAAGGTAACTACGAAGAATTTACTTGTCAGCGTGTACTTGGCGGTCAGGCTTGCGGTTTCAAAACCGGTGGCGAAGCCATTCCTAAGAAAGATCACGTTTTCAAAGTAACTCAGGAATTCAGAGCTCCCACTTGTAAGATAAACGGTCAGTATGGCCAGAAGAAGTGTGACGGTTGCGGTACAATCGTATTCCTCGATGCTAACGGCGAAACAGCTAACCTTCTTACTCAGAATATGATGGCAACAGGTCACCTTGACAGCGATGGTGATATGATTTGTGAAAAGTGTGATGCTCTTCTTGAAGCTGAAGACCTTTGCGGTTGTATGTGCCATATGGGCGACAACGGCGGTATCATGTACTTCGTAATCTGGATCCTCAAGTGGTTCTGGAAACTCACAGGTCGTAATGAAATGTGTGAATGCGGTAAAGCTCACTATTAATAACTGATAAATCACATAAAGAAAGCTACTGCTTGATGCAGTAGCTTTCTTGTTTGTAGCTTGTTATTTAAGGAAGTCTTCGTCAATGCACTCGACGAAAAGTTTCTGAGCCTCCGGATTGTAGTGCAGGAAGTCGATGGCATATTCGGCTTTCATTTTTTGTGGATCATTTTCGTCAATAATGAAGTCGGGTCTGATAACACCGTCAGCAGGGCAAGTATCGATCCACTCGTTTACTCCGTCGACAATGTCCTGAGCCTCCTGAGACCACTTGAAGTCGTCGATGCCGGGCAGAAGCTTGCCGAAGCCTTTGAATGGTGTAAGCTTTGAGACGTATATCTTAAGGGCGTTGTTGTGAGCTTTTTCGATAACCTTACCGAGACCCTCGATGATGTCCTGAGCATTGGTCATCTTTTTTGCACCGACTGTCAGTGAGCGGGGGTGGAGCATATCGTTGATGCCTTCTTTGAAGATAATCTTCTTAACCCCAGGGCAGTCGAGTATATCTTTTTCAAATCTGCCGAGCATACTCTCACCATAAATATTGGCAAGCAGACCGTGCCCGTTTTCAAGTATGCGGTTGCCGTTGAGTGCCTGCTGTAAAACTGCAACGTTGTTTATGCCTATACGTCTGAGTCTTTCAACGAGATAATAGGGTTTTTCGTTGGTAATGGTTGAGTCTCCTGCCACGACTATAGCATAACAGTCATCGTCAGCGAGTACATCGACACGGGTAAGGAATGGTATGGTCTGCAATGTGGCAAAATCAGTTTTGAGTATCAGATGCCACCAGGGAGTGTACTTTGTATTGTGGGTGCAGTTGCCGGGACTGAGATATGTATGACCGCCATAAAGACTCTTGGTGCGCATAACTGCGTGCTTGACATAAAAGCTGACAGCTATAGGATTGAGAGTTTTGACGCTGAAACTCAGAGTATCCGAAAGGATTTCTTCACCCGGGGCAAGTGTGAGCTCTTTTTTGCCACCGAAAGTCACATTAACAGGGCAGTCAGTATCAGCTTTGCCACCCACATAGTTTGCAACAGTAGTTTCGCTGATGCAAAGAGATTTTTTGTTGTAACGGTTAGAGATTTTCAGGCGGATACTGTCGCCGTCAAGTGTCGGACGTATAACACAGCGGGCTGTAGAATAAAGAAGTCCGTTGTTGAGATGTATGAGGGGAGGAATGTGGATGCCTGCTGCTGCAGCGCTTGAACTCCAGGTGCCTACCCATTTGTTTTTTTCGCTCAATTCAGCCACCTCGCAATATTGATTTAATGACTTAATTTTATAACAACGGATAAATAATGTCAATTGACTAAGCATTTAATTTGTGAAAAAGATTTTGTAAATAATTTTAATAGATTTTAATAAAAAGGCTTGAAAGCCTAGTGATTAAGTGCTATAATCAATTCGTATTAAGTTGATGTGTATCAAAACGGAGGAAAAAGAAATGCTTTTGACATCATTCAGAGTGAGAAAAATTGAAGCACCTACAAACAGACTTGTTGCAAAATGTACCATTACCTTTGACGGAATGTTTGCAGTAAGTGACATTAAAGTGCTTCTGAAAGAAGACGGCGATTATTATATGGGTATGCCCAGCAGAAAGACTGCTGCAGGCACATTCAAGGATGAGGCTTATCCCGTAAACAGCGAAGTAAGAGCAGCTCTTGAAAATATCCTTTTCGAAGCTGTCAGATACAGTGTTGAGAATAACGTCGAATTTCTCAATGGCGAAATCAAGGTGGGTACCAATAAAGTATCACTTTTACAGCAGGATATCGAAGATTATCTGCTGGCAAGCATCTAAGAAAAAATACTACTGCATACCTTTCTGGGTGTGCAGTTTTTTGTTTATAAAATATATGTTTATGCATAAAATAACAGACAGAATGTAGCATTTGAATATTATTGCGTTAAATTGTATAAATTTGCAAAAACTACTTGTTTTTGCAAGGAAAAATTGTTATTATGGTATTGATACGGTTAGTATCAATATATCTCAGTGAGGTAAACTATGGATATTTTTGACGTTTTATCGCTTATAGGCGGTCTTGCGCTGTTTCTTTACGGAATGAACAGTATGGGTGCATCTCTTGAAAAGAAAGCTGGCGGACAGCTCAAATCCGTGCTGACAAAAATGACAGACAACCCTGCCAAAGGTTTCTTGCTTGGTTTAATTGTAACATCAATTATCCAGTCTTCATCAGCTACAACAGTTATGGTTGTTGGTTTTGTTAACTCGGGTATTATGACTTTACATCAGTCAATCGGTATCATTATGGGTGCAAACGTAGGTACAACTATCACAGCGTGGATTCTTTCACTTATGGCTGTTGACGGTGGCGGCATTATGGCTTTCTTCAAGCCTTCATCATTCGTGCCTGTACTTGCTCTTATCGGTATTATACTTCTGATGTTCAACAAAAAACAAAAGAACAAGGACACAGCAGCAATTCTTCTCGGTTTTGCTACTCTTATGACCGGTATGGCGGCTATGTCTGATGCTGTTGAAGGTCTTAAGAATGTGCCTGAATTTACAAATATTCTCACACTGTTCTCAAACCCCATTCTCGGTGTTCTTGCCGGTGCGGCTATGACGGCTATCATTCAGTCTTCATCGGCTTCTGTCGGTATTTTGCAGGCTATATCATCAACTGGTGCGGTTGCTTTCAGTTCGGCAGTGCCTATCATTATGGGTATGGGTATCGGTACTTGCATCACAGCTGTGCTTGCGTCAATCGGTGCCAACAAAAACGCAAAGCGCGCAACTCTGGTACACTTATACTTCAACGTTATCGGTACACCTGTGGCTCTTGCACTCTTCTACGGTGCTAATGCTATATTCCAGTTTGGTTTCTTTGATAATGCCGTGGGTGAAGTTGAAATCGCTATTATCAATACCGTGTTCAAACTCTTCTGCACAGTATTCTGGTTCCCGCTTATAAAGGTACTGGAAAAGCTTGCGACAATTTCAGTGAAAGATACAGAAGAGAAAGAGGAGTACGAAGTGCTCGACGAAAGACTTTTTGCAACACCTGCAGTTGCAGTTGAGCGTTGCAGAGAGGTTACAAAGACAATGGCTGAGATTTCCGTTCAGGCTATCGAAAAATCATTGGTTACTCTCAGAGAGTATAGCTCAGAACTTGGTGAGGAAATCGTAAAAGCCGAAAAGAAGGCCGACAAATACGAAGACAAGCTGGGTTCATATCTTGTCAAGGTATCAGCTCTTGAGCTTTCAGACGAAGACAGCACAGAGACAACTAAACTTCTGCACCTTATCAGTGACTTTGAAAGAATCTCTGACCATGCTGTCAATGTCCTCAAGTCGGCTGAAGAAATCGCAGACAAGAAACTTGCTTTCTCAGAAAAAGCTCAGGTTGAAATTGATATGATTTGCAGTGCTATAAGCGAGATTGTAAACCTCGCATACAAGAGCTTTGCAGAAAACGATCTCGAATCAGCTTTCAGAGTTGAGCCTCTTGAGCAGGTAGTCGATGACCTCAGAGACGCAATCAAGCTCAAGCATATCCGCAGACTTCAGGAAGGCAGTTGTACCATCGAGTTAGGCTTTGTGCTTAACGACCTTCTCACTGACCTTGAGCGAGTATCTGACCACTGCTCAAATATTGCAGGTCTTGTTATTGAAATGGCTCACAGCGAAATGGATCTTCATAAATATCTCAAGCAGATTAAAAAAGCTCCCGACAGCGAGTACAACAAGCTCTATGAAGCTTACAGCGACTCATACAAAATTAATGCCTGAAATTTGTGTAAAAAACCAAATAATACCGGGCAGTATTGACTTTTGTTAATGGTTTTGTTATTATGTGTTTACAGATAAGTCAAAGGAGGTGCCACAATGGACATCGTAACCGATATCTTTGCAAAAATCGAAGCTATCTTCAATATCGTTCTTGAATTCATCAAGAGCATTATGCCCGCTAAGGAAGAAGCATAATTGAATTAATAGAAACAGAGTCCGGGAAAAGGGCTCTGTTTTTTATATATATGCCTGTATTATAAAATCCCTTGATAGTTGCAAGGTTTTGTGATACAATAAAGTTATAATATATTATAATTTCAGGAGAAATATTATGGATATTATAGTAGCAGGTGTAGGCAAAATAGGATATAAAGTTATTTCTACACTGGTGAATGAGGGCCATGACGTAACGGTTATTGATAAAAAGACTGATATTATAACCGAGGTTACCAATATATTTGATGTTATTGGTGTTTGCGGTAACTGCGCCGACTGTGAGACTCTCGAAGAGGCGGGAGTTGACAAGGCTGAGCTTTTCATAGCTTTTACCGGCTCTGATGAAATGAATATGCTCTCTTGTTTTCTTGCTAAAAAGATGGGCGCAAAGCACACTGTGGCGAGAATAAGAAACCCAGAGTACAATGACAGATCTCTGGGCTTTATGCGTCAGCAGCTTGATCTTTCTATGTCCGTAAATCCCGAGCTTCTCGTGGCTCAGGAGCTTTACAATATACTTAAAATTCCCTCAGCTTTCAAGGTTGACTATTTCGCAAGACGAAGCCTTGAAATTATCGAGATGAAGATAAGAGCTGACTCGCCCATATGTGGCGAAAAGCTCAGCAAATTGCGTGAAAAGCAGACAGTGGAGTTTCTTATTGCGGCAGTACTTAGAGAGGGCAGAGTTATCGTGCCCGACGGTAGCTTTGAGCTTGCAGCAGGCGACATCGTATCAATTGCTGCTGCTCCCGGTGATATGCAGAAGCTTCTCAAGGGCCTTGGGGTAATTACAAAGCAGGCGAGAAACATAATGATTCTCGGTGGCAGCAAGACTGCCTACTATCTTTCAAAGATGCTTTTATCCTCAGGTAACGTGGTAAAGATTATAGAAAAAGACCCGGCCCGCTGTGAAGAGCTTTCAGAAAAAGTGCCGAAGGCTGTGCTTATAAACGGTGATGGTTCACAGCAGGAACTGTTGCTTGAAGAGGGACTTCGCTCACTTGATGCTTTTGTTGCTCTTACAGGCATGGATGAGGAAAATATACTTATCTCCATATTTGCTTCAAATGAAAATGTGCCCACCGTCATCTCTAAGGTTAATCGTGATGAAATGACAAAGATGGCTGAAAAATTAGGTGTTGACTGTGTGGTATCTACCAAGTCAATCACGTCCGATATAATTCTCAGATACACGAGAGCTCTCGAAAACACTATCGGTAGCAGTATCGAGACCCTTTACAGAATAATGGACGGCAAGGTTGAAGCTCTTGAGTTTAAGATCAAAGAGGACTCGAGTATACTCAATACACCTATCAAAGATCTTGAAATCAAACGTGGCATACTCATTGTGGGCATTATCCGTCCGGGAAAGAAAGCGGTTATTCCCTCAGGTGATGATGTGATAATGAAAGGCGACAGAGTAATCGTTCTCTCATATGAAAATAAAATCTCACGCCTTTCAGATATTTTAAGGTGACGGCTATGAACAGAAGAATGATTTTATATATGGTCGGCACCGTTGTGAAAATTGAAGCGGCACTGCTTGTTTTGCCCTTGATAGTTTCGCTGATATATAACGAGGCCTGTAGCAGGGATTTTGTTATATCTATAGTCATAGCTCTTGTGGCAGGCTTTGCTCTGACGCTGATTTCAAGACCCGGCAACAAGGTCATCTATGCAAAAGAAGGTTTTGTAATAGTTTCGCTGGCTTGGATAGCCTTGTCGGCAATAGGTGCTCTGCCTTTTTACATCAGCAAAGAGATTCCATCATATATTGACGCTTTTTTTGAAACTGTCAGCGGTTTTACAACCACAGGTGCTTCAATTCTTACAGATGTTGAGGCTATGAGCAAGGGTATGCTATTCTGGCGAAGCTTCACTCACTGGGTCGGTGGTATGGGTGTACTGGTATTTGTTATGGCAGTTGTTCCCAAGGTTTCCGACAGAAGTATCCATATTCTCAGAGCGGAGGCTCCCGGTCCCGTAGTGGGTAAGATTGTGCCTAAAATGAAGCAAACCGCAAGAATATTATACATCATATATATTGTGCTGACTTTCATCGAGATGATAATGCTTCTTGCAGGCGGTATGCCTTTATATGATAGCATTGTGCATGCGGTGGGCACTGCAGGTACAGGCGGCTTTGGTATTAAAGGTGATAGCCTCGGTTCATATTCACCTTACATTCAATGGGTTGTCACAGCCTTTATGTTTATTTTCGGTGTAAACTTTAACCTTTACTATTTCGCGCTGATAAGAAAATTTAAGTCAGCAATCAAAAACGAAGAACTCATAGCTTATCTTGCTATTGTGTTTATGAGTATTTTCGCTATCACAATTAACATCAGACCCTTATATGAGGGACTGTCCGAGAGTCTCAGACACGCGGCTTTCCAGGTTGGTGCTATTATATCCACCACAGGTTTTGCGACAACCGACTTCAATCAGTGGCCTGGTATGTCAAAGACTATACTGTTGCTTCTTATGTTTATAGGTGGCTGTGCAGGCTCAACTGCAGGCGGTTTCAAGATTTCGCGAGTTGTTATGCTCTTTAAGACTATCAAGCGTGAACTTCAGAGACTGCTTCACCCGAGAGCGGTTGCTACAATACGTCTCGACGGCAAACGTGTCGATGAAAAGACAATCAGCTCACTTGGCTCATATCTGGCTATCTACGTATTGTTTTTCTGTGTGGTAGTATTTCTGCTTGGTTTTGACGCCTTTGACCTGGAGACTAATATATCAGTTGCTGCTTCCTGCGTAAACAATATCGGTCCCGGTCTCGGTGCAGCAGGTCCTGCTGCAAGTTATGCCGAATTCTCCGCGTTTTCGAAGATGTTGCTCTCAGCAACGATGCTTCTCGGCAGACTTGAAATTATTCCCTTGGTGCTGACGTTCTCGCCGTCAACCTGGACTAAAAAATAATAAAATAACACACATCAGAGAAAAGAGGTGTCATCTTTGAAAAAGATGTTGTCACTGATGCTTTGTGTGCTTGTGATGTTGTCACTGGCTGTGCCAGCTATGGCTGTCAGTGAGAAAGATGGTATGGACAAGCTAAAAGATCAGTTTATAAAAGTAGATAAAGTTGAGGGAGGTTACGACTATGTCTATTATTCTCCCGTAAAAGATGAAAACGATAAAACCAAATATCCTGTAGTAGTGTGGCTCCATGGTAACTCATCGGGTGATTATGAAGGCCATCAGATAGATAACTGCAATATTGCACTCTGGTCAAGCGAAGAATATCAGAGCCGTTTTGAGGGCACCGAAGGTGCGTACCTGCTTATGCCAAGATATCCTACATCAAGTCTGTTGGCAATTGCCTGGGAGGGCAGTACCACACCTTTGAAAAAGACCATTGATGCTTTTATTAAAGCTCACATAGATACTGTAGATACTAACAAAATCTATATCGGCGGTTACTCTATGGGTGGTAAAATGACCTTGCGGATGGCTTCGACATATCCCGAGTATTTTGCGGCTGCCTTTCCTCTGTCTCCGGTGTATGCGCCCTCTAACAGAGAACTCAACGACCTGATTGATATGCCTATTTGGTTTTTCTGGTGTAAAAATGACGACTATGCCAGCCTTAATCAGGTGACTGTGAGAGGTAACTGGCAATATCTTATGAATATATCAAACTGCAAGTCGAGATGCCGTATTTCAACCTTTGATGTGATTTATAATGCGGACTACTCGGTTAAAACGGCGGACGGTGAAAACGATATACATAACACCTGGGATGCTGTCTGTCACGATATGTTTATGAATGACAATCAGCCTCAGAAAAATGTGACTACTACTGATGGTGAGGGTGCAATAATAAAGCTCAGCTATCCTGCAGGCGTTATCACCTGGCTGTCACAGCAAAGCAAAGAAAATAACTTCGAAGAAGAAAAGAAAACACTTTGGGATATTCTTAAAGGTATTCTCGAGTCTATAATCGAAACCTTCTCGGCTATTTTCGATACCCTTTTCGGCGATTAATTTTAATAGATATGATACAATAATATTAATATTTTGCGTTATTGTAACAATGTTCCCTTATTTTGTTGACAAATGTAGCCTTGATAGGTTATATTAAAAGCGATTAAAAATATGCGCAATAAATCGGATTAAGATAACAGCGCAATAAATCAGGAGGAAATTAATTATGCTTCATCCCGTATTGGCGATGGCAATCGGTATCGTTATTATGATGCTGCTTATCATCTTCACAAAAATGCACGCTTTCCCGTCGCTTATTATTTCAGCTATTGTTATCGCTGTGCTGGCTATGCCCTTCGGTCCCGAAGGCTCAGTGGTTGACACACTCACAGGTTGCGTAAGCACCGTAACAAAAGGCTTCGGTAACACTATGGCATCAATCGGTGTCGTTATCGGCTTCGGCTGTATAATGGGTATTTTCCTTGAAAAGAGTGGCGCAGCCAAGCGTATGGCTCTGACAATTCTCAAGCTCGTCGGTGTTAAGAACTGCGACGTTGTTCTCGGTCTTACAGGTTTTGTTGTTTCAATTCCCGTATTCTGCGATTCAGGTTTCGTTATTCTTTCATCACTTGCAAAAGAGTTTTCACGTCTGACAAAGAGATCAATGGTTGGTCTTGGCGGTATCCTTGGTATGGGTCTTTATATCACTCACTTCATCGTACCCCCCACACCCGGCCCTCTTGCAGTTGTTTCAACTTTCAATGAACACGGTGCAGCAATCGACCTCGGTTTATATATCCTTGCAGG
This sequence comes from Acutalibacteraceae bacterium, assembly GCA_045635665.1. Lineage (GTDB taxonomy): Bacteria > Bacillota > Clostridia > Oscillospirales > Acutalibacteraceae > UBA6857. The sequence continues at coordinate 43,631 of JAZTWC010000041.1, read as the reverse complement.
TGTTGCTTTCTCAGTACCTCTGTTTATTTTCTCGGTTTTCCTTTTCAGATACTTCGGCAAGAAGTACCCCAATCTTATCGTACCTTACGAAATCGATAGAAGTAAATATACTGAGGCTCAGCTTAAGGTTCTCGACAGAATACACGAAAAGCACGACAACAATGAACAGCTTGTAACAAGCGATTTTGCTGATCTTCTCGCTTCAGAGAAGCTTCCCGGTGCTTTCCTTTCATTCGCAACTCTCCTTGTACCCATCGCGCTTATCTTTGCTAATACACTTGTTGGTCAGATCGATTCACTTGCAGGCACAACAGTTGCAAGCATCTTCACATTCCTCGGTCAGCCTGTAATCGCTCTCTTTGTTTCACTTTGCATGGGCGCATTCCTTCTTTGCCGTACATATGATAAAAAGACCTGTGTTGATATGATGCAGGAAGCTTGTCGCGATGCAGGTCCTATCGTATTCATCACAGCAGCAGGCGGTGCGCTCGGTGCAGTTATCAACGCAACAGGCGCAGCAGGTATTATGGCTAACTGGATTGTTGAAGCAGGCGTACCCGCAATTCTCATTCCCATTATCATCGGTGTTGTTATGAGATTCCCTCAGGGCTCAGGTACCACAGCTATGATCACAGGCTCAGCTATCATCGGACCTATGCTTGCTACTCTCGGTGTTAACCCCTATCTTTGCGCTCTTGCACTTTGCCTTACAACAATGTGCCCCAGCTACCTCAATGACTCATACTTCCACGTTGTTACAAACTTCTCAGGTATGGATATCAAGACAAGCCTCAAGACCTGGTCAATCGGTTCAATTGCTATTCCCGCATTCGGCTCAGTAATACTTGTAGTGCTTTCACTTTTCATTCACTAAAAAATCAGACAGAGTACCATTTTGGTGCTCTGTTTTTTTTGTGTATTGTTGACACCAAAAAGAAAGAATGTTAAAATTAAGGCAAATAAAATAAAAAGGAGAATGTTATGAAAACTCTCAGAAAAGTTATTGCTCTGATTTTGTGTGCGATGCTTCTCGGGTCTTGCTGCAGCCTATCTTTTGCGGTGAAGGACTCTGATGATATCGCTAGCGGGGAAAGTGCTTTTTCCAAGGTGAAAACTTTCTTTCAGGATGTCTTTGCAAAAATCAAAGCCTTCTTTCAAAAAATAGGTATGCTCTTTGTAAAGAGTAATTTTACGGGCAGTGACTATACCATACCCACCCTTGATCTCAGCACTATGCCTGAGGAAATCAAAGGCACAAAGTACGAGTACCTCTATGACCTGACAACCGTAGACAACTCCAGGGATTATATGGCTCACCCTGACAGTGTGCTTCTCAAAAACGGCAACATTCTTACTGTGTACCCTGCCGGTCACGGTAAAGGTGCTGTACTCAATAAGGTCAGCACTGACGGTGGCTTAAGTTGGAGTGAAACTGTAGAAAACACACCCGAAAGCTGGGAAGACTCACTTGAGACTCCTACAATTTACCGTCTTGAGTTCACTGACGGTACCCCTGACAAGCTGATACTTGTTTCAGCAAACCCCAAGTGGCCCAATATGGATACGCCCGGTGGTTTTGAATGTTCGATCTCATCTGATGAGGGTCAGACCTGGAGCGAGTTTCAGAGATTTTACGGCAATGACAGCAGTACACCCGTAGTGCCCATCGTGGCTATGGCAAGCCTTACAAGGCTCAAGGAAAACGGCAAGTTTGTCGACGAGTGGATGGGTGTCTTCCACGATGCAGATTTTTACAATTACAAGACTATACTCACTTTCGACGAAGAGGGTAATATGCACTGGAGTGCTCCCGAGAAGTTCCTTGCAGACCACAGAGATATCGAAAAAAGTGCTCAGATGTGCGAGATAGAGATTATCCGCTCAGACAAGGGACAGGGCGATGAGCTTTGCCTTATATCCAGAAGTCAGTCAAAGAAAATCAACTCAATGATTGCTTTCTCGTATGATGAGGGTAAAACCTGGACTGAGCCAAAAGAAGCTCCTTCGGCTCTTAACGGAGAGAGACACAAGGCTGAATACACTTCAGATGGCAGACTGTTTATCACTTTCCGCTCAATAGAGAGAGGTCCTAAGGCAAAAGCAAATGCTAAAAACGCCACAGACAAAAAGCGCGGTTGGATAAGCGAAGGTCTTATTGCCTGGGTCGGTACATACGACGACATTAAAAACGGTACTGAGGGCGATTACAGAATCAAGCTTGCACACATATACAATGACTCTCAGAAAAAGCCTGAGTATTATGCTGAGGCTGACACAGGTTACTGCGGTAACGTGGTTTTATCTGACGACACCATCGTAACAAGCAGTTACGGTAAATACAGACCCGCGGAAAAAACAGGTGACGGAAGTACCCTCAGAACAACAATCTGCTCCAAAAGAATAAACCTGAGAGACACAGATGCTTTGGTGGAAAAGTTTTTCAAATAAGTTGTTGATATTTTTGAAACTTAAGAAACATATGAAAAGGACAACTGCAAACAAAGTCAGACAAACAGCGATTTAACGAAAAAACACTTTAAATCGTCAAAAAATTTATGCGAAATTATTGCAGAATAAAAAGAAATGTGATACAATTAAAAAACCAAAAAAAGGAGGAATAATTATGCAACTCAATTTTATTGACTGGCCATCCTTTAAAGATATCGTTCTTGAAGGTGGTACAACTCTCGCCGAGTATTGCGCTCAGTATGCTGCTGTTCAGACTAACTGGGTTTATACTCTGGCTGCATTCATCGCCATTGCTATTCTTCTTATCAAAAAGAATAAGAAGTGGTACTGGTACGGTTTCATCATCTTATACATGATCATGTCTGTTACATCTGTTGGTATGCACACAGCTAACTACGGCGAATTCCAGCCCGGTGTATTGACAACAAAGCTTCTTGCAAGTTACATTGATATGTCATTCACAGAGCTCGTTGCCTGGTCAGGTGTTTGTTGCTTCGCTATCGAGTTCTATCAGAATGCAAGCGAAAGAAAGAAACGCAACATTTTCCTTATTGGTGTTACAGCAGTAATGCTTGTTGTTTTAGGTGTTCTTACATACGAAGTATTCGTTCTTCATGACAGACCACTCTACATCGGTGGCGGTGGAGCTCCCATGGACGGTAAGACCGGCGGCCTTTCCCTTGCAGAATTCGGATGCTTCCTTACAGCGTTGCCTGTAATCTATCTGTTGGTATCCAACTTCAAGAAGATGACCACAACAGAGAAATCTCTCTTCATTGTTATCATTCTCACATTCCTTGTTGCCTTTATTATCACATCACTCTGGGGCGATAACGAGATTAACACATTTATTCTCGGTAACATTCACGGCCATTCAATCTGGCACATACTCACAGCTCTTGCTATTATGGAAGTTGTTGTATGGGTTGACCAGCGTGCTGTCAATGAAAAGCTCAGAGCTCTCGGCGGTAAAGCTATGTAATAAGAACCCGACCCGTCGAGCAATCATAGATTGCGGTCGGGTACCCCGGAACCTTGTTGTTTCACAATAAAAAAATTAACAGCACTCTACAATGTAGGGTGCTGTTTTTATATGCAAATATATTTTAGTATCTGATTTTCACTACGATCTTTTTCACCTGGTCGGGGTTGCCGTTTAAGGCAAGACCGGGTTTGTGTGCATCCCATGGAAAAAATATGCCGTATGCGCCGGCTTCTAAAATGGCGACTGTAGCTTTATCGTAATCCTCGTAGAAGGTCACATCTTTTTCTTCACTATAGGGGATAGCTTCTTTCATATTTGCGATGTCGGCAACCTCTATAACCTCGACACCTGAATAAACAAATTGGATGTCGATATAGTTTTTGTGAGTCTCAAAAGATGACTCGGTTTTGCTAGTGTATTCCTGGATAAAGGCAAAGACGTTGTCTGCGTCGATTTCGTATCTGCCTACGGGTAAATTTTCAGTTAATGCCTTTTGTAGAAAAGCAAAGCTTTCAGCGAAGCCTTTGTGTACATTGGTGTATTTATGTGCGTTTTCAAGTTTGTCAATTATCATAATATTACCTCTTTCGGTGGTTGTGATTGTTGGTAGATTCTTTTGAAATTATAACATAATGTTAAGGTTAGTTCAATGAGTTGATAAAATAAAACAGCACTCCTTTATGAAGTGCTGTGTGGTCGGTGTTGTTATATTGTTGCAAGAATTGTGTCTACATCTGAAATCTCGGCACCGTATGTCTCTTTAAGATACTTGATACCATAGTTGTAATCCTCTTCGGTGAAAGAATCAGTTGCATCTTTTGCAACTATAATATCGTAGCCGTACTGATAAGCATCAGCTGAGGTGTGACGTACGCACATATGAGCGTGAAGACCTGTCATAATTACGGTATTGACACCGAGCTCCTGTAAAAGCAGATGAAGGTCTGTCATAAAGAAACCGCTGTAACGGCGCTTGGGTACAACATAGTCTTTGTCGCAAAGATCAAGCTCGGGGATAACTTCAGCACCCTTTGTGCCAGCAATTGCGTGGTCGCCCCAGAATTTAAGCTCGTGGTCGATGTCTTTGAGATGTGCGTCGTTGCAGAAGATGACGGGTACGCCTTTTTCACGGCAACCTGCCAGAAGCTCTTTTGTTTTTGGTACAATGGCGAGTCCGCGGTCGCACTTGAGAGCACCTGTAACAAAATCGTTGAGCATATCAACAACCAAAACTGCGTATTTTCTTTCCATTTGTCAAAACTCCTTGTGTATAGTTATATGTATATACACATTATAGTGATAAATTTTCATTTGTCAATAAGTTTTTTCTTGTTTTTATAAAGTATGAGTGATATAATAAAAAAAGATTATATTTGGAGAGGTGAAAAAATGAATGCTGAGCAGAGAAGGAACTCTATTATAGATAAACTAGAAAAGCTGGCGGTACCTGTGTGTGCTACAAGTCTTGCAAGTGATTTTGGTGTAACAAGACAGATTATCGTTGCGGATATTGCGTTGCTTCGTGCGTCGGGTTACGCTATACGCGCTGAGCATAAGGGTTATGTTCTTGAAAAAAAAGATACATCTGCTATTATTAAAAAAGTAGCTGTTAACCACGGCAAAGACAGAGTAACTGATGAGTTTTATGCCATAGTTGACAACGGTGGTAAGGTGCTTGATGTAATAGTGGAGCACTCCGTATACAATACGATTTCAGCTGATATCAACGTGGCGTCGCGTTATGATGCAGATAAGTTTGTGGAAAAAATTAATATGGCAGGTGTCAATCCGCTTTCATTGCTGACCCATGGCATACATATACACACTGTGGCTGTGGAAAGTGAGGAAAGCTTCCTGAGGATAAAAGCTAAGCTTATAGAGCTCGGTATATTTATTGAGGCTATGTGAATACTAAAAAATAACAGCATTCTGATTAGGGTGCTGTTTGTTTTATATACAAAAAATGAGACCTATCCGAAAACAAGTCTTAATCTTTCGTGGCACCCCCTGCGGGAATCGACTCTCGGCCTGCGGGCCTCGGTCATTCGCGGCTCTGACAGTCCACCGGACTGTCATTCACTACCGCTCCTACTTCGATTCCCGCATTCGCTGATAAACAAAAAAGACTTGTCATAAAACAAGTCTTAATCTTTCGTGGCACCCCCTGCGGGAATCGAACCCACATCTAATCCTTAGGAGGGATTTATTCTATCCATTGAACTAAGGAGGCATATTTTTTAGGTAATAAGTAAGAGGGAATAGTTAATAGGTATATATTTTACCACTCTTAAGGCTCAAAGTCAATATTTCACGGCAGGGTACCAAAATAATTGGGATAAATGTTTGACAATCGGATAAATTTGTATTATTATATAATGAATGTGGAATTTTTAATTTATCTTTTAACTTTATGTTTTACAATTCATAAAAAATAATTACTCGAAAGGTAGTGTTATATATGAGTGGATGCTCAGGTAACTGTTCATCATGTTCATCAGCTTCAGGTTGCAAAGATAAAGAAAAGGATATGCACCTTAAGCAGAATGAATACAGCAATATCAAAAAAATCTATGCTGTTGTCAGCGGTAAGGGCGGTGTCGGTAAATCTTCAGTTACTTCACTTCTCGCAACTGCTATGCAGCTTCGTGGCAAACAGACAGCTGTTCTCGATGCCGACGTAACAGGTCCCTCAATACCCAAGATGTTCGGTATTGAAGGTCAGGTAGAAACAAATAACATCGTTATGTTCCCCAGAGAGTCAAGAGGTGGCACAAGAGTTATGTCTGTCAATCTTCTTCTTCCCTCTCAGGATGCTCCTGTAGTATGGAGAGGCCCTGTTATCAGCGGTGTAATCCAGCAGTTCTTCACAGACGTAGCCTGGGGCGATGTTGACTATATGTTTGTAGATATGCCTCCTGGCACAGGTGACGTACCTCTTACAGTTTTCCAGAGTCTTAAGGTTGACGGTATCATCGTAGTCACTACTCCTCAGGATCTTGTTGGTCTTATTGTAAGCAAGGCACTCAATATGGCTGAAATGATGAATGTTCCTGTTGTAGGCCTTGTAGAGAATATGAGCTACTTTATGTGTCCCAACTGTAACGAAAAGCACAATATCTTCGGTGAAAGCAAAACTGAAGAGGTTGCAGCTAAGTTCGGTGTACCCGTATTGGCTAAGCTTCCTATTGATACAAGAACTCCCGCTCTTGCAGATAAGGGTGCAATTGAGCTTGCAGATACCGATCCCGTACAAAGTGTAATCGATAAGTTGCTTTCGTAATAATTAGTTTACAAAGGAAATATATCCCTGCATTACTTCATTAACACAAGTTTTACAGGGAAGTACTTGATTTTTACAAGTTAAATCTGTAATCTTTTAACTATAGGAATATTGTATATATAAGGAGTATTTGCAAATGAAAAAAATACTGCAAAGAATTGCGTTTTGTGTCGTTGTACTGTTAGTAGTAGGTATAGCTTCTGTTGTGCGCTACTTTACATATGACCCGACTATGTCAAATGACGAGGCTAACGGTTACGTTACAGACTCTCAGGGCATGACATATACAATGGTTGCCGGTCAGAACGGCGAGAAGTATGTTGTTGTAACAGACGAAGCAGGTGACCGTTATGCAGTGGAATATGACGGCGTAACAGTGGGCAGTACTGTTGGTAAAATCAACGATGAGGTTGCTCTGGACGATGTGCCGACAAACTATGACGGCCCTCACCTTGACGTAAGCAATGACATAAACAAATTTCAGGGTGAGATTTCAACAACAATGCCTGCCGGTGTTGAAAGCGAAGACCCAACAACTACATCAAAACCTCAGAAGGCTCCCCAAAAGGATGAGGATGCTACGACCACAACCAAAAAGCCTTCAAGTTCTATTGAGGGCACTCCCTCAAAGCCCAGCCAAAGCAACGGGAAGTTAGAAGCTTACAGAATCGAGAAGTATCAGAAGATTTTTGAAAGTGGAACATATCTTATGAAAATCACAACAAATGATGCAAGTCTCGGTGATGCTCCTGTTACTATGGCTATCAAAAACGGCAATATGTATGTTGATATGGCTGTTGAAATCGACAGCGGTAACGCAATGGATTGCGGTATGCTCTATCTCAAGGGTAAGGATACAATGTACCTTATCTTCAATGATTTCAAGAAGTACTGCAAGATGCCTGAAGATATGATGGGCGAAGATATGGATATCGGTGCAATGATGGATGATATGGCTGTCAGCGATATCGGTGAAATCACTGTTTCAGAAGTTGAAATCGGTGGAGAAAAGCTCATTCTTGAAAGCTATACCAGCACATTGGACGGTTCAACTGTCAACTACTATTTCCAGGATGACGTGCTTGTGAGAAGAGATAACGTTTACTCAAACGGTCAGGTTGATTCAACATTCTTTGCTGTGCTTACTACAGATGTACCCGACTCATATTTCGAGATTCCCAAGGGTTACGGTTATCTTAACCTCAGCTTCCTTGGTGCACTTATGTAATAGCAGATTATTCCGCATACTGATTTAATCGTCAGTATGCGGTGTTTTTTTAGTTTGTTTCTTGACAAAAAGTTTTTGTGAGTATATGATTGTTTTCGTAATAAGATATAGATAAAGAGGTGAGTCAGTGAAACAATTCGATGTTACAGGAATGTCTTGTGCTGCTTGTAGTGCCAGAGTAGAAAAGGCTGTAAAAGAAGTCGGTGGCGTTGAGAGTTGCAGTGTGAATCTGCTGACAAACTCTATGACAGTGCAGGGCAGTGCTGAAGATAAAAATATCATAGATGCTGTTGTGAAGGCAGGTTACGGGGCATCTGTCAAAGGTGAAACCGACAAAAAAGCTAACGACAGCCTTAAAGATACAGAAACTCCTGCACTGATTAAAAGGCTGATTTTTTCAGTTGTATTTCTTGGTGTGCTGATGTATTTCTCAATGGGGCATATGATGTCCTTGCCTTTGCCGTCGTTTTTTGAGAGTAATGCTCTGGCTGTAGCTCTCGTGCAGATGCTTCTTTGTATAGTGGTAATGATAATCAACAAGAAGTTTTTCATCAGCGGTATCAGGGGAGTTTTAAACAAAGCACCTAATATGGATACTCTGGTGGCTATGGGCAGCGGAGCGTCATTTATATGGAGTGTTGCTGTTGTGTTTGTTATGACAAAGGGCGATGCTGACCATCTGCTGCACGAGCTGTATTTTGAGTCAGCGGCGATGATACTCACACTTATAACCGTCGGAAAAACTCTTGAGGCAAAAAGCAAGGGCCGTACCACCGATGCACTGAAGTCACTGATGGATATGAAGCCTAAAACCGCGCGGGTACTGCGTGACGGTGAGTTTGTGACTATTCCTGCAGATCAGGTGATAAAGGGTGACGTTTTTGCTGTCTATCCCGGTGAAAATATACCCGTTGATGCTGTTGTAACCGAGGGTCAAAGTGCTGTTGACGAGTCAGCGCTGACAGGTGAGAGTATACCTGTAGAAAAACATGCTGGGGATAGAGTGTCAGCTTCGACTATCAATCAGTCTGGTGTGCTCAGATGTCAGGCAGTTGCTGTAGGTGAGGATACAACAATATCTCAGATAATAAAAATGGTCAGCGATGCGGCGGCAACAAAGGCACCTATATCAAAGATTGCCGACAAGGTGTCGGGCATATTTGTGCCGACGGTAATTATAATCGCTATCATCACTGCAATAGTCTGGGCTATAGCAGGTGAGACGACAGGCTTCATTCTCGCAAGAGCAATATCGGTGTTGGTTATCAGCTGTCCTTGTGCTCTTGGACTTGCGACACCGACTGCAATTATGGTTTCAAGTGGTATGGGAGCTAAAAACGGCATACTCTTCAAGACAGCTGAAGCTATAGAAAAATCAGGCAAGATACAGATAGTTGCCCTTGATAAGACAGGTACAGTGACTAAAGGCGAGCCCGAGGTTACAGATATAGTATGTGCTGAGGGCGTAGGTGAAGATGAGCTTTTAAAACTGGCATATACTCTCGAAAAAACAAGCGAACATCCTATGGCAAAGGCTGTTGTAAGGTATGCTGAGAGGGAAAATATCGATAGTCTATCGGCAAAAGAGTTTTATGCAGTGCCGGGAAAGGGCGTTGAAGCTATAGTTGACGGTGAAAAACTTTACGGTGGAAATCTCAGATATATCGAAGAAATCTCCGCTGTAGATGAGAGCATCAGAAATAAAACAGAAGAGCTTTCAAAGATGGGTAAGACACCTCTTCTCTTTGTGAAAGAGAGCAGACTTCTCGGCGCAATATTTGTTGCTGACGTAATCAAGGATGACAGTGCCAAGGCAATTGCCGAGCTTAAGAATATGGGTCTTCACGTTGTGATGCTCACAGGCGACAACGAAAACACGGCAAGAGTCATCGGTGATATTGCAGGTGTAGATGAGGTTATAGCAGGGGTGCTTCCTGAAGGAAAAAGCAAGGTAATAAGTGCACTGCAGAAAAAAGGCAGAGTTGCTATGGTGGGCGACGGAATAAACGATGCTGTTGCTTTGACAAGTGCTGATATAGGCATCGCCATTGGTGCGGGTACAGATGTGGCTATAGACTCGGCTGATATAGTACTGATGAAAAGTCGACTCAGTGATGTACCTGCACTATTGAGACTTGGCAGACATACTCTTAAGACTATATATCAGAATCTCTTCTGGGCGTTTATCTATAATGTTATTGGTATCCCTCTTGCGGCAGGTCTGTGGATACCGATATTCGGCTGGACACTTAATCCTATGTTTGGTGCGGCAGCAATGAGTCTGTCAAGCTTTTGTGTGGTGAGTAATGCGCTAAGACTCAACCTGGCAGATATACGCTCGGGAAAACACGACAGAAAGATAAAGAACACCCTTGCAGAGATATCCGCGAGTGACAGTGATAGCGAAAATGAAATCACTATAAAGGTTGAGGGTATGATGTGTCAGCACTGCGAAAAAAGAGTAAGAGACACACTTGAAGCCTTTGATGAAATAGAGTCGGTAGTGGCAGACCACATATCGGGAACAGTTAAACTCAGACTCAAAGGTGAAGCCGACCTTAAGAAAATAAAGAAAGCTGTCTCTTCGGCAGGGTACAAAATGAAATAAGACAAAGAAGCAGGTAAAACCTGCTTCTTTTTATATTGACTTATATGACGTGTTGGTATTATAATAAAAATGACAAAAAAACAAAAATTGTCAACAAAAGGAGAGAAAACATGAAAAAACTTTACTTGGACACAAAAGAAAAAATCTACCGTGCCACATCGATAATTTTTATCGTACAGCTTTTCGGGGCACTCGGCGCAGGATTCTTTTTCTTCCTGCAGAACATCTTTCAGACTTACCACATTTTAGGTTGGACAGGTGCAGAAAATGAGCCTACATTATGGTTTATACTTTTTTGGGCAACGGACTTCTTCTTTGTGGCACTTGCTGTCATAGTTGCTTATCTCATAGCGGGACTGCCTGCCGTGGCTCCTGCAATGGCTCTGTCGGTATATTTTGCTCACTTCACATCGGCTCCTGCTGATGCTATCGGTACATATGCCTGCTTCTTTGCAACTCCTGCGAACTACGAAAAAGCAACATCAATAGGCTATATGGGTTATCTGATTATGGCTGTAATGCTCGGTCTTCTCATAAAGCTTCTCTATGCCGGCTGGACAAATCTCAAGGTTATCATCGGAAATAAGCTCGATAAGCTTTTCTCAAAGATCAAAGCTATCCCCGATACTCTCAAAGGCATCGAAATCATCGAGGGTGTTGACCTTATCGTAATGATACTCATTCTCCCCGTAGCTTCAGCCGCAACTGTATTTATGATTGTCAAATACGGCATCCAGGTGCCCTTTGCAGCAATTGCAGAGACTCTTGGCAATACACTTAATGCTCTGGCTGAAAGCAACATTATCCTTGCGGCTCTTGTAATGGGTCTTATGGTGGGCTTCGACCTTATAGGCCCCGTATCCCTTGCGGCTTTCTCCGTTGCTACAGGTGCATATCTTGCCACAGGTAACGCTCAGCTTATCACTATCTACAGTGTCTGCTTCATCGCTACAGGCTGGACATCATTCTTCGGTATTCTTCTTTGCAAGATTTTCAAGAAAGGCAAGACCGATACCGACGATATGAACTTTGCTACATCAGGTCCCATCAATGCTATATTTGAAAACATCAAGCTTACAACTGCGTTCTCAATGCCACTTGCTTGCAGAAGTCCCTTTACAGTTATCCCTGCACTTATGGCGGGCTCGGCTCTCGGTGGTGTGCTGACAGCAGCTTTCGGTATTGTGAACACAGCTTACACAGACGGCTCACTTCCCGTATACGCAACAGGTAACTACACATATGGCGGTGTCGAGTACACATTTGCTGAGCTGTTTGAGATGGGCGAAATCTATATGAGCTTCACTCTTCCTCTTCGCTCAGGTGACTGGCTCACTTGCAGACTTCCTCTTGCGGCTATCATTTTAGGCTGCGCAATTGTCGGTGGCTTTGTGATGATGCTTCTCAAAGACGGTGAATACCGCTTTATGTCAAAGAGAGGGCTCTTCTTCGAGCCTAAGGGCGACTTTGTGCTTGAGATGAGAGAACACGGCAAAAATCTTGCTAAAAAGCTCAAGGGTGAATAATAACAGCTTAATAAAAAAATGAGGGTGTACCAAACGGTACACCCTTTAAGTTTATCTGTTGTGTTTGTCGAGATGCCTTTTTATAGCGCTGAAGCTCTCTTCGGAAAGTATATGTTCGATTTTGCAGGCATCTTCTGTAGCGGTCTGCTTTGATACACCCAGGGACATAAGAATCTCAGTGAGAATCGTGTGACGCTTGTAGAGGTTTTCTGCAATCTCTTTGCCCGGGTCGAGAAGAACGATGCTGCCGTCACCCATAACATCAATGAAGCCGTTTTCTCTGAGATTTTTCATAGCGACACTGACACTGGGTTTGGAAAAGCCTAGCTCTGTTGCAATGTCGATAGAGCGTACACTGCCGTTTTTTTGAGTGAGCATATATATTGTTTCAAGGTAGTTTTCTGCTGACTGTTGTATTTTCATTTCATTTTCTCCTCATATCCTGTGACTGCCATTATATCACAGCTTCAAAGATATTTCAAGGGTATCAGTCGACGACACTGTTGAGCCATATGCCTTTTTTGACGAGAATGTAGCTGAGGATACATTTGACTACATCTGTTGACAGCACGCAGGCGTAAAGGTACACGATATAAAGGTCAGTGAATCTGCTGAGAATAAAAGCGAGAGGGATATTTATAATCCACACAAAGCCACAGTCAAAAATAAATGTCAGTAAAGTCTTGCCACCTGAGCGAAGAGTGAAATAACCTGCATTCGTACCCGCCTGAAAGGGCATAAACAGAGCCGCTGTGAGTATCAGGTAAGTCGCGAGTGTGCGGACAGTCTCTTCTGTGTTGTAGATTTTCGGGAAAAGCGGTGCACACATAGCCATAAAAACAGCGATGAATACAACGACCACCACAGAAAAGATGTAAAGTCTTGGGGCGGCAAATTTTGCCTTTTTCTTTTCGCCTGCACCGAGCATCTGACTTAAAATTATACCCGTAGCATGACCGAAAGCTATAAATGCCACGTTAAAGACGTTGGTCAGGGTGGATACGATATTGATAGCCGCCACAACGTTAAGGCCTCTGACAGAGTAACACTGATTGAGTATAGCAATGCCGGCAGCCCATAGGGTCTCGTTGAGCAGCAGGGGAATGGTGACCTTGGTGATTTTCCAGACCTGAGACTTTGTGATAGTGAACCTTGTGAAAAGTCCCGGGATGAATTCGTATTTGCTTTTGTGGGTATGTGCCCAGATGAGAAGGATAGCCAGCTCCACAAATCTCGATATGGTGGTGGCAATTGCGGCACCGTTTACACCTAGCTCAGGGAAGCCGAATTTGCCAAAAATCAGCAGATAGTTAAAGATGAGATTGACAAATACCGCTGAAACAGTCGAAATCATAGGTATGAGTCTGTCGCTTGTCTCTCTCATTGTGCTGGCGTAAGCCTGGGCTAAAGCAAAAGGCAATGTGCCGACAATGGTAATTCTGAGGTACCCTTTGGCGTAAGCCATAACTGCGGCAATGTCTTCGGGGGTACCCTCGCCCTGAAGATAGGCGGAAATGAGAGCTTCACCTGAAAGAGAGAAGACAATGGCGCCGAGTACAGCGAGAATGAGGGCGGTGACTATCTTATACTGCAAGGTTGAGCGTACCCCATCTTTGTCTTTTTTGCCGTAAAACTGTGCTGTGAAGATGCCTGCACCCGACATAGCACCGAATATGCACAGACCGAATATAAATATAAGCTGATTGACTATAGAAACGGCTGTCATCTGCAGTGTGCCTACTCTGCCCACCATAATGTTGTCGAGCATACTGACAAAGTTGGTGATGCCGTTTTGTATCATAATGGGTATAGCAATGATCACCATACGTTTGAAATAAGGTGTCGATTCCCTGATTGTATCTTTAATTTTCATAATAATACATCTCCGATATTTTTGCTCAGAAAAAAATCGCTAATACCAAGAGCATTAGCGATTTAAATTTTCTCTTGATTATGCGGTAGCGAAGAGGCCTGATAAGAAGCCGTTTACTACAACGCGGAGTGCTCTGAGCCATGTGTCGAGCTGCACATAGAAGCCGCCCATTGCTTCGTGGAAGCCGTTAACGAAAACCATGATGGGTTCAAGCTTGAGGAAGTCTGAAAAAGCATCGAAGGCTCCACCGATATCGGGTAATGTAAAGCCGCCTTCTGCTGCAGGAACTGTGACACCTGAAGTCATATCAGCAGCTGAAGCTGAGAGAGCAACTGACATAATGAGCATAAGAACAAGAACTACGCTTAAGATTTTTTTCATTGCTATTACTCCTTTATTATTTGATAATGGGATTATAGCAAATATTTGAAAAATATGCAACAGTTTTTTCAAATATTTAAACGGAATTACACAATATTCTCAATTTATTATCTTGTCTTACACAAACTTTACACACAAGTGCTCTTCTCAGCTGCAGAAATCACCACAGCTGAGATATATCAACTGCGAAGTGTGGCCTACGGCTTTTCGTGGAAAAGGTCGTAAGTGACTTTTCACCGTATGCTCCTCGCAGGGAAGCGATAAAACACTTCCTGTTTTTATCTTATGCAGCACGTCAATCATTGACATTAGGTGAGAAAATGAGCTATAATTAAAAATAAGCTTTTTGATAATAAAAATCACAAAAAAGCCTATAATTTAACCTGAATACAGAAAGGAATTTTTATTATGAATAAAACTATTGGTATACTTTTCGCTGATACTATGGAGTATGGTCCATATTTAGATTGGGCTAAGACCAAGGATTGCAAAGAGGAAACAAGAAGAGGAAACGATTCCTGTGTCCTCAGACTCGAAGAAAACGGCAGGGTACTTGACATAATCGGTGTCAGATGCGGTATCGGTAAGGTCAACGCCGCTTCAGCTACATCTTTCCTTATTTCAGATGATAAGGCTGATATGATACTCAATGCAGGTCTCTCAGGTGCTGTGCAGAAGCTCAGACGCGAGGATATGATTGCAGTTGAGAGCTATGTTGAGTGCGACTATGATCTGACAGCTATCGGTAAACCTCTCGGTGTAAAGGCTGACGGTCAGAAGTACATTTATACTGCTGATGAAAAATTGATGAGCTATGCTCTCGAGAGTGAGGGAATCATAAAAGCTAAGGCAGGTACGGGTGACATCTTCCTCACAGATAAGGCTAAGAAGGAGCTTTACAGAGATACCTTCGGTATCGAGTCATTTGATATGGAAACTGCGGCTATCGCAGGAGTTTGTGATAAGTGCGGTGTACCTATGCTGTCGCTGAGAAAAATCAGCGACGATGCAGATGATGCTTCGGTACAGGATTATACAGAAATGAACAATCGCCAGGAAGCTTGTCTGACAGAACTTCTTGTGAATATTTTCGGCAGAATACTTGCTGATAACAGTCAGTGGTAAGGGTAATAATATTAAAAAAATTTAAAAAGTTCAGATTTTTGCGTTAAATTCCCTTGAAAATATTGAAAAAGCAGAGTATAATGTTATATGATGTTTAATATAGCGGTATTTTAACCTTTTTTTGCATACAGAACGAAAGTCGGTTAATATTTATGCATAAAAAAGGTCATGAAAAGATAAAGGACGGGGAGTAATTTTGAAAGCAGATTTACATTGTCACACTAAACTTTCAGACGGTACTTTAGGTATCGATGATATCATTATTCTGGCTAAAAACAGCGGTGTTACCACTCTTGCAGTGACAGATCACGATTCTCTTGCAGGCACAGTGAGAGCCACCATCATCGGTGAACGACATGGTGTAACTGTAATACCCGCAGTTGAATTTTCTGCAACAGACTCAAAGAGAAAGGCAAAGGCTCATATTCTTTGCTATCTTCCCGATACACCCGAAAGATTGGAGGGTCTGTGCAAAAGCAACTCCGAAAAGAGAAAAAGAGCCGCAAGAATAATGGTGGCAAAGGTTGCGAACAAATTCCCCGTGACTCCCGAACTTATTATGAAGTGTGCAACCGGTTCAACCAATATATATAAACAGCATATTATGCACGCACTTATGGAGTGTGGATATACTACAACTATATTCGGCGACCTTTTCAATATGCTTTTCAAAAAAGAGTCAAGAATAAACGTGCTTATGGAAGCGACTTATCCTGAGCCTGCGGAGATTATTGAAGCTATACACGAGGCAGGCGGTATCGCTGTATTGGCACATCCCGGCTTCTATGACAACTTCGAGCTTTTAGAAGAGCTTATCCCTCAGGGTCTTGACGGTGTCGAAGTATGGCATCCCGAAAATACACCTGAACAGCAGGAGCTTCTTATAAGCATTGCCAAGAAGCATGATCTTCTTATGACCGGCGGCAGCGACTTCCACGGTGCATATAACGCGTACCCGATTAAACTCGGTGAGTACGGCCCCGATGAAGATAATGTTGCAAAGCTGCTTTCATACAAGGCAAAAAAGCGCAGAAAGCTCAAGAAGCAGGCTGCTGCAGCTGAGGCAAAATAATTTATTTAACAACGGAGTTATACAATGAGCGAAAACGATGTAAAGATTTATGTGAGCAAAAAGGAAATGAACAGAAGCGCTTCTGAGTTTTCAGGCAACTTTGATGCCGTAATGCACCATAGAGCCAACGGTAACATTGATAAAGCCAGACGACTTGGTGCTGCTCTTGCCACAATTGCGCCCACAAGCGACGGTGACGGTATCTTTGTAAATCTCAAGGACCATCTTTCACCTAAGTTTTTTGTGCAGGACATTCTTTATCAGATAAGAGTTCTTCTTGTTTTCGCTTGTGAGACTATTTTACAGATAGAGCTTCCCTCGGAGCTTTTATCAACCACAGCAATTTCATCAATGTATCACGCAATAGAAGAGGGTACCCCCGGCTTTTATAGCAATATCTCAAACGGTGCGGCATTCACATTCTATTACCTTGCTGTGCAAAAAGGCGGAGACATCTCAGAAAACATCGGTGAGGCATTTGCTATGCTTTGCTCGGTGAAAAACAAAGACAGCTTTGTGCTTGCGGGCAAGACAGTGTGGAATATAGCTGTTGACATTATCGAAAAAGAAATCGAAAAAGCCGACATTCAGGAATCGGCTCAGGAAAAATAAATTGTAAATTGAGCGGGCATTACTATGTCCGCTTTTCTGTATACAACGATAAGAAAATTCAATCTTTGGAGGACAATATGAAAGTTAAAGACATTAAAGAAATACTCGGTGCAGAGGTTATCTGCAGAGCCGATCTCCTTGATACCCACGTAAATGCTGCTTGCGGCAGTGATATGATGAGCGACGTGCTTGCTTTTGTCAAAGAGCAGGCAGTGCTTCTCACGGGTCTTGTCAACCCTCAGGTGGTACGCACCGCAGAAATGATGGATATGCACTGCATAGTTTTTGTCAGAGGCAAGAGACCTCACCTTGATATGATAGAAATGGCTGAGGACAGAGATATGGTTATGCTTTGCACTGACCTTGAAATGTTCACCTCCTGCGGTAAGCTTTACTCGGCAGGTCTGAGGGGAGGCAGCGGAAAATAATGTCAGAGAGCATCAGACTTCATTATGATGTTTCGGGGACGGATTTCACAAGGGCAGGCGCAGCTTCAAGTGATGTCAAGCGTACCCTTAAACAGCTTGGCGTATCGCCCAATGCCATAAGAAATGTGGCAATTGCCATGTACGAGGGCGAAATCAATATGGTTATCCACGCAGGTGGCGGAGAAATCGACGTGGAAATCACCGAAACTGACATAAACGTTATACTGGAGGACCATGGCCCGGGTATAGAAAATATCGAACTTGCAATGAAGGAAGGGTACTCGACAGCGCCTGACAATATCAGGTCTCTCGGTTTTGGCGCAGGTATGGGTCTGCCCAACATCAAAAAGTATACCGATGATTTTCAGATTGACACCAAGGTCGGTGTGGGTACCAAGTTGACACTTAAGGTTAATATATAAGGTGACAGTTCGCCTTTAAGAAAGAGGTGGTGATATGTCTGTGATTTTTCATTCGGTGCGTCTTGATGCTGATAAATGTCAGGGTTGTACCAACTGTATAAAGCGTTGCCCCACAGAGGCAATAAGAGTGAGAAACAAGAAAGCATACATAATTTCAGACAGATGTATCGATTGCGGTGAGTGTATCAGAGTCTGCCCTCACCACGCAAAATATGCAGTCAGTGAAAGCTTCAACGAGCTTATAAAATATAAATACAGAATTGCGCTTCCTGCACCTGCTCTTTACGGACAGTTCAACAATCTCGAAAATGTTGACTATGTGCTGACAGGTCTTAAAAAAATGGGATTTGACCATGTGGTGGAAGTGTCTAAGGGTGCGGAGATTTTAAGCTCTGCCACAAGAGAGATGTTTGAAAACGGCGAGCTTAAAAAGCCTGTTATATCTTCGGCTTGTCCCGCTGTTGTCAGACTCATAAGAACAAGATTTCCAAATCTCCTTGGGAATCTTCTGCCCACTTGTGCGCCTATAGATATTGCGGCTAAAATCGCAAGAGAAGACGCCAAGAAAAACACAAACTATACCGACGAGGAAATAGGCGTATTTTTTATTACACCCTGTCCTGCAAAAAGAACAGCTATAAAGAGTCCTCTCTGCCACGAAAACTACGGCATCAACGGTGCTATTGCCATAAAAGATATCTACCCCGTACTTGTGCAGACTATGGACAGACTCTGCCCTGAGGAAGTGGAAATAATTAATGACTCGGGCATTATCGGTGTCGGTTGGTGCAGCAGTGGCGGTGAAGCAGCAGGCTTACTCAAAGAGAGATATCTCGCTGCCGACGGTATAGAAAATGTCATAAATGTACTCGAAGAGCTTGAAGATGAAAAGCTCAACGACCTTGACTTTATCGAGCTTAACTGTTGTACGGGTGGCTGTGTAGGCGGTGTACACACTGTGGAAAACCCCTATGTTGCCAAGGCGAGAATACAGCGACTTCGCAAGTTTATGCCTATATCCTGCAACACACTTGAGGATTATTTCAATCTCGATGACCTTGGCTGGACCAAAGAGCTGACTCCGTCACCTGCTATGAAGCTTGCTGACAATGTAATCACAGCTATGAAAATGATGTCACAGCTCAAGAAAATCGAAGACTCTCTGCCCGGTCTTGACTGCGGTATATGCGGTGCACCAAGTTGCAGAGCTCTGGCTGACGATATCGTAAGAGGCTACGCTCAGGAGGCGGACTGCGTTTTACATAATATCCGTGTTGGGGGTAAAGATGATTGGCTTCCTGCACCTTTCAGAATAAAAGTGCAGAGTGAGGATACAGGTGAAAAGAATGAAGATTAAAGAATTTGCAGAAAAACTCAATCTCAGAGTGCTGACAGCTTATGACGGCGAGAAAGAGGTTACAGGCTGTTATAGTGGCGATTTGCTGTCATGGGTTATGTCAAAAGCCAAAGAGGGTGACGCATGGCTGACAGTTATGGGCAATGTCAATGCTGTGGCTGTGGCTGTGCTGACAGAGTGCGCCTGCATAGTCCTGACAGAAAACGCATCACTTGACGAGCAGGCAAAAATCAAAGCCGAGATGCAGGGAGTTTGCTTCTTGCAAAGCGACAAAAATGCCTATGAGCTCTCAGTGGAAATATCAAAGATAATATGAAGCTGTATTATGATTTTCATCTTCATTCCTGTCTGTCCCCTTGTGGTGACAATGATATGACTCCCTATAATCTCGTTAACCTTGCCAAAATTTTCGGCTATGATATAATCGCACTGACAGACCACAACTCCTGCAAAAACTGCGAAAGTGCAATGAAGATAGGTGAGAAAATCGGCATCACTGTGGTGCCCGGTATGGAGCTTTGCACAAGTGAAGAAATACATAATGTATGTCTCTTTCCGAATTTAGAGAGTGCGGTGGCTTTTTCAAACTATATATATGGCACCCTGCCGCCGATACCAAACAAAGAAAAAATCTTTGGTGAACAGCTTATAATGGATGACGCAGACGGAGTACTCGGCAAAGAGGAGATATTGCTGACAACGGCAAGCAGTATCAGTGTCAGCGAGCTTAATGAGCTTGTGGATAAATTTGACGGGGTCTGCTATCCTGCGCATATCGACAGAAGCTCTTACAGTATTATCTCTGCATTGGGCGACTTCCCACCTGAGGTGGAGTCGAGATGCTTTGAGCTGACACCGAATGCCAAAGCAGAGGAGTATCTTGAGAAGTACCCTGCAACAAATGGAAGACTTATAATCAAAAGCTCAGATGCTCACTATCTCGAGAATATGCGCGAGCCTGAGTTTATGATAGACCTGCCTGAAAACAGTGCAGAGGCTCTGATTGATTATCTGAAAGGACGACATAAATAATGAATGAAAAAGAAAGAGCCATAGAGCTTTTTTGTGAGGGATATAACTGCTCACAGTCGGTGTTTATGACATTTGCACATCGCTTTGGTATAGATCAGGAGACAGCTAAAAAAATATCAGCAGGTCTCGGTGGCGGTGTTGGCAGAATGAGAGAAGTCTGCGGTGCTGTCAGTGGTGCGGCTATGGTTATAGGCAGTGTGGTGTCGGCCACAGATGGCAAAGACAGTGACGGCAAACAGAAAAACTATGAGCTTGTCCAGGAGTTTGCCGACAGATTTATAAAAAGAAATGGCACAGTTATCTGCCGTGAACTTCTTGGTCTTGAGGAAAAAATGGAAAACATAGCTAAGCCTGACTCTCGCACGGCTGAATACTATAAAAAAAGACCTTGTGTGGAGCTGGTAGGCGATGCCGCTGAAATCTTAGCGGAAATCATCAAGGAAAATGAATAAGTCCGCATTTTTGGTTACTTTTTGTGCGGTAGCAAAAAAGTAACGCCTCGCGGCGAGCGAAAAAATATAACAGCTCCGAGTAAATCAGAGCTGTTTTTTGTTTGCATATAATCAGATATGATCCTTATATCTCTCGGCTGTGAT
Organism: Acutalibacteraceae bacterium; assembly: GCA_045635665.1. Taxonomy (GTDB): domain Bacteria; phylum Bacillota; class Clostridia; order Oscillospirales; family Acutalibacteraceae; genus UBA6857. The sequence goes on along the minus strand of JAZTWC010000041.1, from coordinate 22,637 downwards.
GATGCCGTCTTTAACGTGGAGCTTGCAGATGCGGGCGTTACGTGCGTCAAAAGCGCTTGCACCTGTGGCATTATCATAATCACGGGCGTGATAGATTGCGTACCACTGACCCTCATGCTTGATCATTGAGTGGTGGCCTGTGCCTTCCTCAAATTCGTTTGCCTTGAGTACAGGGTGGTAGGTGTTATCGTCGGGGTACTTCTCAAACTTGATCTTTGTAAGGTCGGTTTCATCGGTCTTTGCTCGTGCGTAACCGATGTAGTATGTAGGCTGTTCAAAGCAGTTGCCCGAATACATAAGATATTGCCAGTCGCCCTCTTTGAAATAGAATGCGCCCTCGATAGTGTGCCAATGCTGGCCTTTTTTGTATCTGTTACGGCAATAGATGTCCTCGTCAAGAGTGGGCTCAACCACAAGTACAGGGTTCTCTGCAGGTGTGAGAGGGTCAATCATCTTGTCAACATAAATGCAGGTGCCGATTCGCTCGCCCTCAAATCTGTTGGCTGAATAAAAAAGGAAGAGACCTGCTTCGTTTTTGACGATATGTGAGTCGATTGAGAAAGGATGAAGAATTCTCTTGATACAGGTGAAGGGGCCGAGAGGGTTGTCTGCAATGCTGACGTGCATAGCACCTCTGTGACCGCCCTTGTCGGGTGTATCGTCATAGATTTCGATTGAGTTATACATATAGAATTTGCCATCAAGTTCAATGACACTGGGTGCCCAGAATGAGTCTTTGCCGGGTACTGTCATAACAATGCCGTGGTACTCCCAACCCTCGAAGAGATTGTCTGAGTGATAAGCATAAACTCCGTCGTGACCTGTGACATAGATATAATATCTGCCACCGCTTTCTAAGATATAGGGGTCTGCCTGACCCTGATAATTTGAGGGATCAACTTTTAATAAATGCATAGTTTTTCTCCTGTAAGTGGTATTTTCTTGATTATATAATTTTATCTAGGATTTTTCAAGGGGTATAAGAGTTGTTGTGAAATTTATATGGGCTGTTAGATTTAAAATTAATAAATGCTTTAAATAAAATTTAAACTAATAATATATAATAAGTCAGTAAGGCTTCACTAAACTGATAGTTGAGCTTTGTAAATCGAAATTTATTGGAGGATATTATGAGAAAAATTCTGGATTTCAACAGAAAATGGGCTTTCACAAAAATGGCAGATGGTGTACCTGCAGAAATCTCAAATAAGTGGGATTTTGTTAATGTGCCTCACTCGTGGAATGCAATTGACGGTCAGGACGGTGACAATGATTACTACAGAGGCACAGGCTATTATGCTAAGTATATTGATAAGTCAGAGCTTCCTGAGGCTGACAGATACTATCTTGAAATCAAAGGTGCCAACTCATCGGCTGACGTTTATCTCGACGGTGAAAACCTCGCTCATCACGACGGCGGTTACTCAACCTGGAGAGTAGACCTGACAGACAGTCTCAAGGCAAAAAGTCTGCTTGTTGTTGCGGTTGATAATACGGCTAATGACAGAGTTTATCCGCAAATGGCAGACTTCACATTCTATGGCGGACTTTACCGCAATGTGAATATCATATGTGTAAGCGAGAGTCACTTTGATCTTGACTATTACGGTGGCCCGGGCCTTATGGTTACACCCAATATCGTTGGTACCGCTGCCGAAACTGAAATTGAGTGTTTTGTTACAAACCTTAAAGAAAATCAGACGCTTCACTATGTCATCAAAGATAGAGAGGGTAATATTGTAGCTGAGACCACCTCAGCTGAAACTAAAGTTAACCTCACAATAGAAAATGTAAATCTCTGGCACGGCAGAAAGAACCCCTATCTCTATACCGCTATTGCAGAGCTGATAGAAGACTGCAGTGTACTTGATAATGTGTCAGCAAGATTTGGTTGCAGAACATTTGAAATCGACCCCGAAAGAGGTTTCATCCTCAACGGTGAAGAGTACCCCTTACGCGGTGTATCACGCCATCAGGACAGATGGGGCAAGGGTAATGCTCTTTCAAAAGAAGACCACGAGGAAGATATGAAGCTTATTTACGAGATGGGTGCTACAACTATCCGTCTTGCACATTATCAGCACGATCAGTATTTCTATGACCTTTGCGATGAATATGGTATGGTTATCTGGGCGGAGATTCCCTATATCTCAAAGCATATGCCCGGTGGCAGAGAAAACACAATCTCTCAGATGAAAGAACTTGTTACTCAGAATTACAACCATCCCTCAATTGTAGTATGGGGTCTCTCAAATGAAATCGGTATCGGTGGCAGTGACGAAGACTTACTTGAAAACCACCGCATCCTCAACGATATGTGCCATGAAATGGACAAGACAAGACTGACAACATTGGCGGCTGTGGCTATGTGCAAAATGGATGACCCGTATCTGCTTATCCCCGATGTGGTATCATATAATCACTACTTTGGTTGGTACGGCGGCGAGACTTATATGAATGGCCCATGGTTCGATCAATTCCACGCTATGCATCCAAGTATTCCTATCGGCTGCAGTGAATACGGCTGTGAAGCTCTCGACTGGCACACATCAACACCTATGCAGGGCGACTATACAGAAGAATATCAGGCATACTATCACGAAGAGCTTATTAAACAGTTCTTCTCAAGAAAATATCTCTGGGCAACTCACGTGTGGAATATGTTTGACTTCGGCGCTGATGCAAGAAATGAGGGCGGCGAAAACGGCCAGAATCATAAGGGTCTTGTAACAATGGACCGCAAATACAAGAAAGACTCATTCTATGCATATAAGGCTTGGCTCAGCGATGAACCCTTTGTACACATCTGCTCTAAACGTTATGTTGACAGAGTTGAAGACGTTGCTAAGGTGACAGTTTACTCAAATCTTCCTGAGGTTGAGCTTTTCGCAAATGGAAAATCTCTTGGCAAAAAGACAGCTGATGACCACTTCTTCCGCTTTGAGGTAGAGAATGTGGGTACAACAACACTTAAGGCTGTGGCAGGGGACTGCACTGACGAGAGCATTATCAACAAGGTTGACGTATTCAACGAAAAATACAGACTCAAGGAAAAAGGCGCAGTACTCAACTGGTTTGATATTGACTCACCTGAGGGATATCTCTCACTTAACGATAAAATGAGCGACGTGATGAAGACTCCTGCGGGTCAGGCTCTCTTTATGGGTATGATGTCTCAGATGCAGGGCAGTGATGGCAAGATTGAAGCTATGGGCTTTGAGCTCACAGGTGAAATGATGGCTATGATGGGCGGCTTTACGGTGCTTCGACTCCTTACTCTTATGGGTGGTATGATGGATATCAAATTCACCAAGGAACAGCTCTTAGGTATCAACGCTCAGCTTAACACAATCAAAAAAGACTGATAATATAGTAAAGACTGCTGGAATTCCGGCAGTCTTTTTGTGATATAAGTATATTGATTTTGTCATAAAAAGTGGTATAATAACATTAAATAAATCTGAAAGGGGAATAAATATGTTTTCTTCATTTATAGTAAAAATCACAGCTACACTTCTTAGCTTAGTGCTGTCAGTCGGCACACTTTTCGGTGTGTATAAGCGACCCACGACAGAGTCGGCAGACAAGTATTATGACGGCAACATCAAAAATGTTATCTATCTCATCGGTGACGGTATGGGCTTCAAGCACCTTGAAAAGACAAAGGCAGAAAGAAATATTGACCTTGTAATGGATACTTTCGCTATTAACGGTAGTGCGATGACACGCTCACTTACGAGTAGGGTTACAGACAGTGCCGCATCAGCAACGGCTCTTGCAACAGGCTCAAGAACATATAACAAGGCTATCGGTGTTTATCTTTTTGACAGAACACCAAAATATTCATACCCGAAAAATATCCGTGAGCTTTGTGATGAAAGAGGTATGCTCACAGGTGTTGTTACTACTGACGAGACAACAGGTGCAACACCCTCCGGTTTTTCAGCACACTCATCAGACAGATACAACGAAGAGGATATAACCAACGACCAGCTTACATCATCAGCTGAGCTTATCTGGGGTCACTCAAACGGTTGTGCAACCAAGAGTGCTGCAGAAGCTAACGGATATGAATATATCGAAACAATTGACGAGATGATGGCTCTTGAGGAAGGTAGTCGCAGTTATGCACAGTTTACAAGTCAGTTGTGGACTCTCGAGCAGTCGGCACCCCAGACACCTACACTCGAGCAGATGGCAATGAAGGCAATTGACCTTCTTGATGACACAGATGAAGGCTTCTTCCTTATGATTGAGGGTGCTCATATTGACAAGCACTCACACAGCAACCTCTCAGCTGAAATGACTGAGGCACTTGAGTCATTTGACAACACAATCGAAGCTGTACTGGAATGGGCAGAGGAAGACGGCGAGACTCTCGTTGTCGTAACCGCTGACCACGAGACAGGCGGTATCACTATGAAAGACGGTAACTATAAGTTCACAAGTGACGGTCACACAAATGCTGATGTACCCTTGCTGGTATACGGTTCAGACAAAATTATCGCTTCCGGTGATAAAATCAACAACTATGAAATTCCCATGAGAATAGCATACACCTTAGGCTTCAGTGAAGAAGATTTTCCTGTTGCTGTTATAATGTGACATTAAAAGTACCCTGCCGAAGAGGCAGGGTACCTGCTTTTTATGAGAGCATTGTGATGATTTCTTTGAACTCTGACGTATTACGGAATTCGTCGGAAAGAGGGTAGTTCTTAATGGTTTCTTTCATCCAGCTCTTAGCGATAAAGGTTGTTCCAAGTTCTTGTTTATCAAAAGTTTTGCCCTCAAAGAGAGTTGAATGAAGATTGGTAATTCTGTCTAGATTATCAAATTTAACTGCAAGTTCTGCGCTCCTCCTCAGGTTGTGCAGAGCTTTTTCTTCGTCACCTTGCTCGAAATAAAACCAACCGAGCATACCGTAACAACAGCTTATGACACTTCTCCACATTCTGCTGTAGTTCCCGTCATCGTAAATGTAGTTGAAGAAATCTTTTGTTTTTTCTAATATGTCAATCTGATATTTGCGATTAAATTTGCTTGTAAAATAATAATCTGAAATAGTGCTGTAAAACAGAAACAGTTGTTCTTCGATAGCTTCCATAATTATTTTGTCGGCGTCGGGATGATTGTGAAGTCTGTAACAGTAACAATAGTTTTCTCTGCCGTCTCTCATAAGAGGCATTTCTCTTATAATTGGCTCATAATCCTCGAAGGTAATCTTGGGATTTTCTTTGCAGGCAAGGTTAGACATAAACCAGATATAATATCTCTTGGCGCAGATTCGCAGAGAATCCTTTGTACAGTTATTCTGTATGTTGTTGTATATGGACATAATCTCATGGGTGTTTTCTTCGAGTTTATCCCAATCATCATAAAATATAAGATAACCCATCCATCTGAGCTGCACCCTGAAATCTGTAGGATATTTATCCTTGAGATTCTTTATGGATTTCAGTATTAGCTTTGTATCAGTAAAATTATCGTGTTCTTTGAGAAGTCTTTTTATTTCCTCTTCATCCTGAGCCTTATTAACACCCATAAGCTCATCAATTGACACTTTGAAGAAATCCGAAATGGCGGGAAGAAGTGTTATGTCAGGGTAGCTTTCCCCGCGCTCCCATTTGCTTATGCTCTGAAAGGTAACACCTAAAAATTCAGCGAGGGTTTCCTGGGTTATGTCTTTTTCGCGGCGGAGTCTCTTAATGTTTTCGCCAAGGTAAATTGTCATAGTATATCACCTCTTGTTAAATTAACTGATCAGCTTGCTTATATAATAGCTCATATTCAGAGGAAAAACAATAACGTCTTTATTGAAAAAGTTTCAACTGACAGTTGAATTTTTCGTGAGTAAAAGAACTAATCCCTCAGCCGTAGCCGAGGGATTTTGCTTTGAATTATTTATCTTTCTTCATAGGTCTTACAAAGACGAATGAGAAAATAAGTGATACGATATAAAGTGCGATAGTTACATAAAGAACTGCCTGATAGCCCTCTGCAACGTTTGTTGCGCCGAACTTGCCAACGATAAGGCTTGCAAGGTTGTTACCTGTAAGACCTGCAAAGCCCCAGGCTGAAAGGGTGATGCCGTGGATAGCTGAGATGTTTGACATACCGTAGTGGTCTGAAAGCAGGGTGGGTACGTTTGAGAAACCGCCGCCGTAACCTGCGTTTACTATCATAATAAGTACAACTACAAGTGCTGTAAGAAGCATATTGCCACTGCCGTTTACGATGCCCTTTGTTGCGATAACGAGAGCTGTGCAAACAATTGAAAGAATGAAGATAACCTTGTAGATTGTGTTTCTGTCTTTGCACTTGTCACCTGCCGCTGAGAAGCCAAGACGACCGCCTGCATTGAATACAGCTGAGATAACAGGGAAAACAACAACTGAAAGACCGAGACACTTAAGTATGTATTTTTCCTGAGAGATGAGCATAAGACCGCAGGTGATGTTGAGATAGAACATCATCCAGATACCAACATAGTTGAGGATAGGTCTTGTCTTGATAACTGACATAATGCTCTTCTTTTCCGCTGCATTTGTGGGCTCGTGCCAGTCGTCGGGCTTTTTGAGAAGAAGGTGACCGATGAACATCATTGCGAAGTATACGCCTGCGAGGATGAAGAACATCTTGTAGATAGCGCCGTCACCGAGGTTTTCGAGCATCCACTCCATAATGGGAGTAGCGATAGCTTTAGCGGCACCGAAGCCTGCAACTGCAAGACCTGTTGCGAGACCTTTGTTATCTTTAAACCAGAGCATAAGTGTCTTTACGGGTGAGAGGTAACCTGTACCGAGGCCGACACCCATAATAAGACCGTAGCAAAGGTAGATGCCGAGAAGTGATAACATTGAGCCCTGGTGATTACCACCGTACCAGATAAAAAAGCCTGAGCCTGCCATACCGCCTGCGAAGCAGATGGAAGCAAGAAGTGATGACTTGTGGATATCTTTTTCTACAATGTTACCGAGGAATGCAGCTGACATACCAAGGAAGAAGATTGCAAAGCTGAAAGCCCATTCAACACTGCTCTTGCCGAAGCCTATGTAGTCGCCGATTTTTTCACTGAATGTTGACCAGCAGTAAACTGTACCGATACTGCAATGAAGAAGGAGTGCGGGGACAGCTGCGCGTATCCATTTATTAGTACGCCAACCACCTTTAGTCTGTGTGTTAGTCATAATAAAGATCCTTTCTTTGATTGAGTTTATGTTATTTTACTTTTTACCAACTCAGTATACTACTCCTATTTAAAGAGAAAAGCAAGTGTTTTTGGCAAAATTTGTTGATTTCAAAGAGAAAAATCTAGGGGCTTCAGAGAGATAAATATAGTAAAAATGTATAAGTCGTCGAAAAAACAAGTGAGGAGCAAAAAAAATATATTAAACCGCTTTAAAGTTTTAAATTTTTAAAGTTTTCTATTGATTTTACCAAAATCCTTTGCTATAATGATATGCAACGAACGATAAAGGAGATAATTTATGTTTTCAGATAAAAAACTTTCGAGCAGAAACGCCTTTCTTGCAGTCGGTGTTTTTGCTATGCTTTTTTCAGGTATCCTCTATGCATGGTCAATTTTAAAGGTGCCTTTCAAGACTGAGTTTGGTTTTAGTGATTCATCACTTGCTTTTAGTTTTACTCTCACTATGTGCTCTTTCTGCATAGGTGCATTTTTCGGCAGTCAGCTTTTCAAACGTATAGGTACTAGACTGACAATTATTTTGTCAGGTTTTCTCGTTGGTATCGGCTTCATTTGTACCGGACTTATAACGGGTAGTATCGTATATCTTTACATCTTTTACGCAGTTTTTGCGGGCCTTGGTATCGGTATCGCATACAATGTGGTAATATCAACCGTAAATGCTTGGTTTCCCGATAAAAAAGGTCTTTGTTCAGGCGCGCTTATGATGGCTTTCGGTGCAAGTACCCTTATACTCGGCAAAGTTATAGAAGCTCTCTTCAATATGGAAAGCTTCGGCTGGCAGAAAACATTTATTATTTTTGGTTCAGTAACTTCTCTTGTGCTTATTTTGACGGGCTTTATTTTAAAAAGACCCTCACCTGAGGTTAAATTCCCTGAGATTAAAATAAGCAAAAAGGCTGTAAAGGAAAACTTTGAGGCTAAAGACTATACCACATCACAGATGATAAAGCGCTTCACATTCTGGAGAGCATTCATCTGCCTTGTGTGTCTGACAGCCGTCGGCAACTCGGTTATCAGCTTTGCTCGTGACCTTGTGCTCTCAGTTGGTGCTGAAGTTTCACTTGCAACTACTCTTGTAGGTGTGCTGTCTGTATGTAACGGTCTCGGCAGAATTTTGACCGGTGCACTTTTTGATGCGGCGGGTCGTCGTATCACAATGCTGGCATCTAACCTTATCACGATTTTCGCAGCGGGTGTAACTCTTGTAGCCGTATTTATGAGTTCTCTTCCCTTATGTATAGTGGGCCTTTGCCTTACAGGTATTTCCTACGGCTCATGTCCCACAGTGTGCTCAGCATTTGTTGCGGCATTCTACGGCCCGAAAAACTTCCCCTCAAACTTCAGTGTTATCAACTTCAACCTTATTGCGGCGTCATTCATCGCAACTGCAAGCAGTAATCTGCTCTTATCCACTGGCTCGTACACAGCACCATTTGTGCTTCTCCTTGGGCTTTCAGTGCTCGCGCTCGGTCTTAATCTGAGCATCCGCAAGCCATAATCTTACATAAAAATAAATTTATCCGGGTACCCTGCCGAAGAGGTAGGTATCCGGATGTTTTTGTGGGGGATTTTGTCTTTTTACGATGTTTTTTATTAAAATACCACCTTGAAAAGAGTTGTTCTATGAATCATAGGGTGACTTTTAAGAGGCGGCATGATACAATTGAGGTAGAAAAAAGGAAAACAAAGCAAAGAGGTGATTTTATGAACACTCAGAAGACAGGCGAATTTATTAAGAATCTGAGAAAGGAAAACAATATGACTCAGCTTGAGTTGGCAAAGAAACTTAACTGCACAGACAAGGCTGTTTCAAGATGGGAGACAGGCAAGGGGTTGCCTGATGCGGATACACTTCTCGCATTATCGGATGTATTCAGTGTGTCGATAAATGAGATACTCTTGGGGGAAAGATATAATTTGTCTTGTTCCGACAATGAGTACCCTGACATGGCGGAAAATGCTCCTATAATTGAAGAGATTATTTCAAATGTAGATGAGACTATAGTGGATATTTTAAAGGATAAGGAAGAAAACATTGGTAGGACAATCCGATCAGCCGTAATGGTTATAGTATCTTGTTGTATTCAGGTTTTGATTTTCTTTGTAATACCACAACACATTATAATGGGAATTAACCCTTATGCTGAGCCTATAGTTTTTGTGATATATGCTTCTCTTGTGAATTTTGTGTTTGCGGGGCTTATTAAAGATAAAACCAAATGGATTGTGCCACTTTTCACGGTAGTGTGTCTGTTGTCAGGTGTCGTTACAGGTGACCATGCTTCTGTAGGACTGGCTCCTGTGTTTGGTGTTGCTTGTGCAGGTGTTATGGGTATTATTGAATTTGTGAGATACATAATAAAAAAGATAAAGCAGTAACCGAAAGGTTACTGCTTTTCTATGGTCGAGGCGACAGGACTTGAACCTGCGGCATCCTGCTCCCAAAGCAGGCACTCTACCAAACTGAGCTACGCCTCGAATTGCTTTGCTATTATACACGTAAAGCTTATAATTGTCAAGGCTTTTGGTGTATTTTTGGCTTGAGGGGAGCCTTTACAAATGCAGATTAAGAAAAACCTTAAGATTTGTAAGGAAATCTTAAGGTTTGAATTGTTGACCTGACTTGATAAAAAATGTTAAAATTAAGGCAAAGGAGATGATTATATGAAAAAATATAAACTGTTCTCGATGTTTGTTATTTCCGGCCTTGGTGCTTTGATCTTTCCTGTGGTTGCGAGTGCCAACTCTTCCTGGGTGTGGATTTCCCAAACAAGACCCTATGATATACTGCCTTTTGTGGTAGTAGGCACCTTGCTTATTGAAACTGTGTCTGTTAATCTTGTGAGCAAAATCGGCAATTGGTACAAGACGTTTTTTGCGATTTTTATAGGCAACATAATCTCTTTTGCGGTGCCTTATATAGGATACTCAAACACAATTTATGCTGAAGCGGGATATACATTATCTCAGATAATCGATCGAGGCCCGTATTATACTGTGGGTACGGCTTTTCTTTTGCTGACGCTGATGGTTGAACTTCCTATAGTGTATTTTTTATTGAAAAAAGATGCCGAGGACAAGAAGAAACTCGCTGTTTGTATAGTTGCGGCTAATGTGGTCACAACTGTGTTGGTGGCTGTCGTGGAGAGAACCTTATGTTACGGTCAGTGGTAACAAATAAAACTCCGCAAGATTATTCCAGGTCACCTTATCAACCTGACCGCTCTCAGGGTGGGAGATGACTCTTTGCCAACGTTTGACCTCTCGCTCGGTGTTCTCGTCAAAAAGCGATTGCAAGGGTAGGGGTGTGAAGTTATCGTACTTGCGGGCGACGTTGTTGAGCATCAGGTGCAAAGTGTGCACCAGGGTGTTGTCCATACCCATAGTCAGTGGCAGGTCATCATTTGTAATACGCACAATCTGTATAGGCTCCGAGGCGGTGAAAATCGCTTCGGAGTTTTTGCTTTTTATCAGCTCCCAGGTTTCAAAATTTATTATTCCTGTCTCTTCGAGTCCGTATTTTTTCTGAAAGCTCTTCACGGCATCGGTGGTCTCTGTGGCAAATATGCCGTCGGGTACTACGGGGCTGATATCACGGTCGAGCCTTGCGATGTTACGAAGAAAACTCTGTGCTTCAAAAACTGCATCATCCATCGGTTAAGCCTCCTTTAATTCTCTGCCGGGGTACTGACCGGGTAATCTCTGCTGACCGAGTCTGAGGGTGCGGTAAACATCAGCGATGGTGTTCCAGGTGGTCTCGTCGACCTGACCTGTCTGCGGCAGCTCAAATATGCGCTGAAACTCCTTGACGGCATTCTGAGTGCGAAGATCAAATATATTGTTGACGGGGAGTGGCTGTGCCTCAAAAAATACTCTGCCGATATAGGCGAGATACTCTTTTAATATGCGTACGCTCGGGCCCACATCTCCGCGCTTGAGTACTACTCCCGGATAAGGCTGAGTGGGTACGTCGAGAAGCTTGTTTTCTTCGTCGAGGTAGTCAACTACACCTTTATAGGCACTGTAAAGGCTTTCCCAGGTCCTCTCGTCTGTTTCACCCGTAACGGGCAGGCCTTTGTACCGCTGAAAGGCTGATATGGCATTGGCAGTACCGCTGCCGTAAATTCCGTCTATTGCAATGCTCGGGAGAAAATCCACAAAACGTGAGAGAAGTGTTAAAAAGTACTGCACCGTCACAACGGGTCCGCCTGTATCACCTTGTTTGAGAGCACCCTTAAATTGCTTGGGTATATTTTCATAGCCGATACCCTCGGAGTCGAGCTCGGCGAGTCTTGTGACCGAGTCATAGATATAGACTATCTTGTACCAGGTGGCTTTGCCTATGATGCCGTCGGGGGTAAGCGAGAATATGCGCTGAAAGGTCTTGACTGCGTTTTCGGTGTTTTCGTCAAAGGCTCCGTTAATTACGGGTATCTTGGGTATTGCAGGATAGTTGCCTGAGATACGGCTGAGATAAATCTGCATGCGTCTTACACTCTCGTTAAGGTCGCCTTTTTTCAGAGGTGTATCGGGATAAGATGGGATGTTTTCGGCTATAGGGGCATTGACAACAATCTCGATATCGTCACCGTAGTAGTATTCAAGGATATCCACATCGCTGTAGCCCTGATTGGCGAGAGTTTGCGACCCCCATTGTGACAATCCGTCGCAGGTGACAGTGGTGCCGTTGCAATACTGGGCGAAAAATGGGTTGATGTTGCCCTCTTTGCGAAGATAGTCATTGAAAAGCTCATCGACGATTTCGCTGATATTTTTATAGATGTTTCTGCCGTTTATGAATTTCTGATCGTAGTAGGTGTCGCTTGTGATATCAAAGGCATAGGAGCGTGAGGGGTACCACTCGGTGTAAACTCTGTTGAGGGCAAACGAGACCTGAGATAATATATTGGCTCTGAGGGCGGCAGTGTCCCAGGTGGAGTATATCTCACTTGAGGCGACGTTTTTGATGTAATCTGCAAAGGGTATAGTCACAGTAGGCGCATCACTGTCGGGGGAGCCTAAGTGGACTCTTATGTTTGTGGGTATCTGTGGAATGACAGCCATTTAATCAATCCTTTCTGAAAGGGGAGTAAGCTCAGTGCTAAGAAGTATCTCTGAGCCACCGACAGCACTGACAAGAAGACCTTTTTTCTCAGCGAAGCCCTCGGCAAAAATATCAGCCGAGTAGTCGAGGGTCTGCTGAGTATTATCGGGGATAAAGTTGTTGACAGCAGGGTAGGACTCCAGCTTTATCTGCTTGGTTGCACCGTTTTCGTCGGTGATGAGAAAGGCGTGAAGCTTGCCGTCGAGATATATTGAAATTTTAGCATTTGGCACGGCATAAGCCTGATTTCCTGAGTAAACTCTTGCAGTAAAGAGTGAGAAGTTTTCGGGGTCAGCTATTGGGAGCTCCCTTATGGGTGAGATGTTTTCTTGTTCTTCGTCAGGCTTTACGGCAGTATCGGGGTAGTCTTCTACATAGCTTTCCTTGTCTGCTTCGGGAGGGTCGGGCTCAATATTTTCTTCGGGCGCTTCGGCTTCGGATGGCTTTTCGGTATCATCCTGAGTAGCAATGCCCATCTGGGTCCATTTTTCTTTGAGCTTCATCAGATCGTCAGTATATTTGCTTATGAGCTTATCGATATCTTTATCCATATGATTTCTCCTGTTATATTACTTCTTTAATGCTTATGCTCTGTGACGTTTAAAAATGCACTTTTGTGTTAATTTAAGGTTATTGTCCCATAATATACTCACCAAAGCAAAAGGAGACTTCTTATGTGCACAGCTGTTAATTTCACATCAAATGATAACTATTTTGGCAGAAACTTAGACCTTGAGCGCTCATACGGTGAGAGTGTTGTCATCACACCGAGACACTTTCCGTTTCCTATGCGTACCCTGCCGACACTTGAGAGTCACTACGCAATGATAGGTATGGCGACTGTTATAAATAATCTGCCTTTATACTACGAGGCGACCAACGAAACGGGCCTTAGTATGGCGGGACTCAACTTCCCGTCTAATGCTCACTACAGCGCGTACCAAGAGGGCAAAGATAATGTCTCACCCTTTGAGTTTATTCCATATATCCTCGGCAAATGTAAAGACATATCTGAAGTCAGGGAGTGCCTTAAAAATGTCAACCTTGTTAATATAAATTTCAGCGAGGACTTGCCTTTGTCACCGCTTCACTGGATAATCAGCGACAGATACGGCAGTGTGACTGTGGAAAGTGTCGAAGACGGTCTGATGGTGTATGATAACCTCTACGGTGTGCTGACTAATAATCCTCCATTTCCGTGGCATATGATGAATGTAAACAACTATATGAGCCTTAGTGAAGCATATCCCGACAACAAGCTCTCGGATAAGCACAGCTTCGATGCATACAGTCTCGGTATGGGCGCACTTGGTCTGCCCGGGGACTACTCTTCAGCATCGAGATTTATAAGAGCTGTCTTTGTAAAAGAAAAATCACCCTGCTTTGAGGGTGAAAAGGATAGTGTCAGCCACTTTTTCCATATACTTTATTCCGTGGCTATGCCTAAAGGCTGTGTGCTGACTCGGGACGGTCAGTGCGAGTATACCCGCTATAGCTCTTGCTGTAATGCAGATAAGGGAATTTACTACTACACCACCTACGGTAATATGAATATTACGCAGGTTGATATGCACAGTGTTAATATAGATGATAGAGAGATATATGCTTTCCCAATATCTGATTGATTTTCTCACATAAATATAATAAGATGTTGAAAAGGAAGTGTTGTTATGAAAGGCAAAAAGTCAAAGATAGTCCTCGGCAGTATAGGGGTAGTTGTTATCGCATTGTTTGCTCTTATGGTGGCGAATGGTATCATAGTTTTTGACCACAGTGCTCAGCGCATTGGAGAAAACGACATAACCTGGAAAGGTGTAAACTATTATGCTGTATTTGGCAAATACAGCGAGGGCAAGCCTATCGCAAAAACAGAAGACGGCTTCAATATATGTGAGGTTGAGGGAGATGACAGCCGCACCTTTATGGCTCTGAGAAGCTTCCTTGATAATTGGCTTTTAGTCAGAGAGGACTATGTGATTCCCATAGACGGTGAAATCACAAGAGCCTATTGGAATCTGAAATTTATCGAGGATGAAGAGTTTTTCTCTGCGGTTGCAGAGTTACTCGACAAGAGGGAAGCTGATTTTGTCTATGACAACAGCAAGGGTGACATCTATCAGTATAAAGGCGACGATGTTATGCGAGAGCTTGTAGTAGCCTATGAGGGTTGTCCTGTGCCGACAAATAATCTCGGATATATGGGCACAATAGACGGCAGATGGTGCATCACAGTTGGCAACTATCAGAAAGATAAAATCAATTGCTACTACATCCCCGAAGAATATATACCGACTTTAGAAAAGTATTGGACATAAATTAAAAGGAACACGACTACAAATCGTGTTCCTTGATTTTTATCTGAAAAGATTACTTGAGTTGACCATAATAGCGCTGTATAAGAAAAGCACATCCTGATTGTCAAAGTCAACATATCGTGACATCATAATGGGGTTGATGTATCTTGTGTCGATGACCATAATCTCACTGTAACCGCTCATAAGAAGCGGTGTAAGGCTGCTGCCGAAAGAGTCGCGGAAAACCACAAGCTTTTTATCTTTGTCGCCCATGGGGTTACTTATCTTTATAAGTGAAACCGCGCCTGAAAGGAAGATATCGTAGTGGTCGATGGCTTCGAGTTTTTCCATATTATATATGGGCACTGTCTTATCGTTTTCGTACAGGTAAGCCTCAGCTGAAGTTATCTCGTCATTTTCCAGGTAGATTATCTCATCGGGTGGTAAATCAAGAGCTGACTGACCGTAGTACACGCCGTAAAAATCGCCTGCGCTCTCAGTGGTGTAATTGTTGACTGCATCCATACCGTACTGCTGACGGATATAGTTTGCAATATCTACAATGCTTTCCTGCTTCCAGTGAGTGTCGGTGGTGTAGTAGTCCTCGATGGAGAGCTTATCCTTGATGACGATTTCCTTGATGTCATCATTCAGCTGATCATTTACCTTACCAAAGACATAATCATAATCATATGCGGGGTACCCGTTGTCAGCGGCAATAAAGTAGTTTTTATCAGGCACGATAGCATATTTTACGTTACAGTCTGAGCCTTTTATATAGGTCTCATAAAGAGAGTTGACCTTGTCAGTGAAAAGATCAATCTTTTCGTCGCTGATGGAAGCAACATATTCACTTGCATAGCCGTCAACGATATAGATGCCGTTGTTGTCTTTCTGCAGATATATATCTGAGAGCACCATAGCCTTGAGACGTCTGAAGCTGTCTCTGAGGGGAAACTGATCGTTGACATAACTCTCAAACTCTGACATAAAGGTGCCGTTCATAAGAGCCTGATATGATATTTCGGGGAACTGCTGAAGCTTACGTCTTTCCCATTCGGAGATTTCATTATCATTCTTGGCAAAAAGCCAGATGGATGCGCCGCCTATGATAATGCAAAAGACAAGTATAATTGAAATAAATTTTGCTTTTTTCACTTTGGCACCTCCTTAGAATCTGAAATAAAGGAACGGGTTGAATGAGCCGTCAACAAGATATGCAGTTGACACTATGAGGATAACTGCTGTGATAACGGGCTCGAGGTCAGTGCTTATCTTTGTGTTTTCGATTTTTCTTGCAAGATTTCTTACAAGAGGTGTTGCACCGATAAGTGCGATTATCAGCAGAACTGCATATGAACGCAGAGCGTAAAGAGTTTCGGCAGAGTACAAGGGGAGACCTGCAGCACCGAACATAATCTTTAAATCTGAGAACGCCATTGTGAATGTTTCTGCGTTGAAAAGCACAAAGGATATGAGCACGATAATAATAACATATATATGCTGTATGAATGAGGGAGACTTGTCCAGATACTTCTTGAGGAAGAGCTTCTCAATGATGAGAAGCACACCGAAATAAAGACCCCAGCTCATAAATGTCCATCCGGCACCGTGCCAGAAACCTGTGAGACACCAGACAACCATAATGTTGAATATCTGACGTAAAGGCTTTACTCTGTTACCGCCAAGAGGGATGTAAACATAATCTCTGAACCATGATCCGAGAGAGATATGCCATCTTCTCCAGAACTCGGTGATGCTCTTTGAAATGAAAGGATAGTTGAAGTTTTCAAGGAATCTGAAGCCTAAAATCTTACCTATACCTATAGCCATATCACTGTAAGCTGAGAAGTCGAAGTAAATCTGAAGTGAGAATGATATAGCGTACATCCAACTGAAAAGTACCGAGGGGTCACCGCTTTCACGGTAAGCAGTGCAAAGTGAACCTAAAAGGTTAGCGATGAGGACTTTTTTGCCAAGACCGATGACAAATCGTCTGATGCCAAGGGCCACATTTTCGAGAGAGTGCTTGCGGGTACCGAGGTCCTCTGCTACGGTTGTATATCTGACAATAGGGCCCGCAATAAGCTGTGGGAAAAGCACTACATAAGTTGCGAGATTTATCCAGTTTTTCTGTGCGGGGGTGTCGCCTCTGTAAACGTCAACAACATAGCTCAGTGCCTGGAAGGTGTAAAAGCTGATACCTATAGGAAGAGCTAATTTTAAAAGAGGAATATCCGCGCCTGTGAGAGAGCTGACAGTACCGATAAAGAAATCTGCGTACTTGAAAATTCCGAGAAATAAAAGCGGAACCGCTACTGATACATACAGCAGCGGTTTTGCATATCGGGTATCCCGTAGTTTTTCAGTCAGCAATCCCGCGATATAACAGAATGTGATGGTCACAAGCATCAGTATTGTGTATTTGGGTTCGCCCCACCAATAAAAGGCAAGGGAGAAGACTAACAATACCGGATTTTTTAACTTCCTTGGTGCAACCAGATACAGTGCCAGCACAGCCGGCAAAAACACATATAAAAACGGAATTGATGAAAAAACCATAATCTTTTATGCTTCTACGTTACCTTCAAGAACAACTTCTACGCCTTCCATAGCTGTAACGATTGACTTGTAGTAGTCCATGATATCAGCTACACCGTAAGCAGTTACAAGGAAGTCGCCTGTCTTGATAACAAGGAACTTCTCGGGGAAACCGCACATCCAATGTGTGTTGTTGAGTTCTGTCTGGAAATCTGCAGCAAAAGCAGCAGCGTCAGCACCTGCAACGAGCTTGTAAGCAGCGCCTGTGAAGCTGTTAGCGTTCATAGCGTGGAGAGCTGTAGCAGCATCTTCGATGTTAGCAGCCTGTGAAGCGGGGAGCTTAGCAACTGCTGTGAGTTCATCAGCAAGAGTGTAGTCATACTTAGCGGGACCTTCGAATGACATGTTAGCTTCGTCGCCACCTGCAACGGGGAACTTGTTGTCTTCAGCATATGCAGCGAAGATTGTTGTGAGTACTTCAGTAGCATCTGCGTAAGCGGGAGCGTTACCAGCTTCGGGAGCTTTTTCGCCGCCGCAAGCTGCGAAAGCTGCAACAACTACTACGAGTGCGAGTACGATTGCGAGAATTTTTTTCATTTTGGATGTCCTCCTGAATAATAATATTTTGCTCTATGGGAGCATGCCAGATATTTATATCATTACTTTGATACGCAATTAAATATAAATTGTGAAATACTTGTTAAAATGTACATAAAATCGGTTACAGATTTGTCATTACCCGGTGTAGGGTTGGCTCTGAGGCATGATAATAGTATGAATACACAAAAAAACTTAATAAAATTCTCCAATTATAACAATTGACATAGAGCTCTTATTATTGTATAATAAATGGGAATAGGTGAGCAACTGCTCACTAAACAGAAAATACAGATCAGGAGATGTTAACATGGACACAAGATTCGCTATTTCCAATTATCCCGATGCCAAAGCTATTAACAAACAGCTTGACCATCTGATTACCCTCCCCATGCATTCAATTAATCCCGATGTACTCAAGAAGTATGAAGAGGAATATTTTGAAGCAAAGTGCCAGAAGTCAAAGGCTATGATCGCTGAAGCAAAGCAGATCATCCCCGGCGGTGTACAGCACAACCTTGCATTCAACTATCCGTTCCCCCTTGTTTTCACAAAGGCTGAAGGCGCTAAGCTTTACGATATCGACGGCAACGAATACTATGACTTCCTTCAGGCAGGCGGTCCCACAGTACTCGGCTCAAACCCCCAGATTGTTCGTGATCAGGTTATCGACCTTCTTAATACTTGCGGTCCTTCAACAGGTCTTTTCCACGAGTTTGAATATAAGCTTGCTAAGAAGATTGCAGACTCAGTTCCCACAGTAGATATGTTCCGTATGCTTGGTTCAGGTACTGAGGCTTGTATGGTAGCTTGCCGTGTTGCAAGACTTGCTACAAAGAAAAAGCACATCATCAAGATGGGCGGCGCTTACCATGGTTGGTCAGATCAGCTCGGTTACGGTATCCGTGTTCCCGGCTCAAAGTTCACACAGGCTAGCGGTGTTCCCATGCGTCTTATGAGAGATACACAGGAATTCTATCCCAACGATCTTGACGATCTTGAGAGAAAGCTCAGAAGAAATCAGCTCAACGGCGGTACAGCTGCTGTATTTATCGAGCCTATCGGTCCCGAAAGCGGTACTCGTCCTCTTGATTTCGAATTCAACAAGGGCGTTGAAAGACTTTGCCGTAAGTATGGCGCACTCTTCATCTTCGACGAAGTTGTTACAGGCTCGCGTATGGGTATGGCAGGTGCTCAGGGTTACTTCGGTGTTGAACCCGACCTTACAATCTTCGGTAAGGTTATCGCTGGTGGTTATCCCGGTGCAGGCGGTATCGGCGGTAAGAAAGAATACATGCAGTACATGGGCGCAGGTCTTGATGCAAGCGGCATGAAGATCAAGAAGGCATTCTGCGGTGGTACAATGGCTGCTACACCTCTTTCATGCGTAGCTGGTTACTATACTCTTGAAGAAATCGACAAGCAGAACGCTTGCCAGAAGGCTGGCCTTATGGGTGACAGACTTACAGCAGGTCTTAACAAGATCATCGATAAGTACAACCTCCCCTTCGTAGCATTCAACCAAGGTTCAGTTTGCCACATGGAAACTGTTGCTACACTCGGATTCTCAATTGACTGGAGCAAGCCCTGGACAATTCCCGGCGTAATCAAGGAAACAAGCAAGCGTAAGGCTGAAATGACTCACATGGGTGCAGCTTACATGGCTGAAGGTCTTGTAACTCTTGCAGGTTCACGTCTCTACACATCAGCAGCTTACACAGAAGAAATGATCGACGATGCTATCGCTCGTTTCGACAAAGTATTCTCAAACATCTCAGTTGTAGAATAATCTCTGATACATATTCACAAGGCAGGCAGACCCGCCTGCCTTGTACCAACTTATACTATAAGAAAAAGAGGTGTAATAAATGGACATCTTAGAAGCTAAAAAAATAGTTGTCGAAGCAGGTAAACAGCTTGTTTCAACAGGTCTTATTGCACGTACATGGGGTAACGTAAGCTGCCGTATCGACGACAAGCAGTTTGTTATCACTCCCAGTGGTAAGGCTTATGAAGGTCTTACTCCCGATGACATCGTACTTGTTAATATGGACGATCTTTCATACGAAGGTGATATCAAGCCCTCAAGCGAAAAGGGTATCCACGCACAGTGCTATCTTCACAGACCCGAAATCGGTTTTGTTATCCATACACATCAGGCTAATGCAAGTGTTGTATCAACTCTTGGTTGTGACCTCAATGGCATCGAAGGCTACAGCAAGGACATCATCGGTGACCACATCGCTGTCAGCGCATACGGTCTCCCCGGCACAGGTAAGCTTCGTCAGGGCGTAATCGATACACTTGAGCGCTCAGACTCAAAGGCTCTTTTCCTCAAGTCACACGGTGCAGTTTGCATGGGTACTGACTATGATGATGCTTTTAAAGTAGCAAACGAAGTTGAAGCAGTTTGTGCTAAGTACGTTTTTGATAAGTACAACGAAACAACAGGCAAGATTGCTCAGTCATTTACAGATGTATTCAACTATGTTGCTGACCTTAAGAAGAGAGCAGATATGATGCCTGCTGCAAAGCTTACAGCATACGACAGTATCCGTATCGATGACGCTATCATCCTTAAGGATAAAGAGGGTAACGATGTTGCAACAGTTGGCCTTTGCCCCTGCTGTGACGAGCTCATCAAGGGCGACAAGTACCCCTCGGAGGCTGATCTTCACAAGGCTATCTATAATAAACGCGAAGACATCGGTTCAATCATTCACTCACAGGAGCCTGCAATTATGGCTACATCAAAGATCGGCAAGACAGTTAAGCCTTTCCTTGATGACTTTGCGCAGATTGTCGGTATTACTGTTAAGTGTGCAGACTTTGATCCTAATGACACAATGAAGTCATCAAAGAAGGCTGCAAAGAAAATGTCAAGCAAGTTCAGAAATGCTATGTTCCTGAGAGACAACGGCGCAGTTTGCTGCGGTCCTAACACAGAGGAAGCTCAGGCAACTGAAATGATTATGGTAAAGAACTGTAAGACAATGCTTGCAGGAGAAGTATTTGGCGGGTCAAAGAATATTGGTGCTATTGACAGCGTGATTATGAATGTAGTTTATAGACTCAAGTATTCAAAGCAGAAATAATCAGCGCGTTTTTGATTCTTTTTGCGCGCTAGCAAAAAGAATGCCCCGCGGCGAGCGAGGAAAAAAGACGAAAAGATAAAGGAGACTCGGTGTGAGTCTCCTTTTTTGTTTGGTACCGCTCGCTACTTAGGCGTTACTTTCTTGAAAGAAAGTAACCAAAGAACTTTACGGTGTCTTTTTTAAAACATATCCTCGTTTAGCTTTGATTGTGCAGAGAATGAGTACGGCAAGAGCTATCCATATGCTCCAAGCTAATGGAAAAAGTTCAAAATGACTTTTTGTATAAATAATAGGGTTAAAAATCAAAAGAGGAGTTATTGCTGTGAAAAAAGGAGAGGCAACCATAACAACTATATATATTATCCACGAAAGCGAAAGCCAAGGATGCTTTATATTGCATGCCAACAATATACCTGAAATGGTCAGCGGAGCTGCACAAAAAACGAAAACTGATTCAGCAACAGCACAAACAAGGGTTAAGAATCCACCCAATGCTGCCAATGTTATACCCACATACTTCCTGATGATTCTTTCGTTATACTTTGAGCTGTTTTCACTATCAGGGTCTTTGACACAAATATAAACAGGTTCGGGTTCTGTTATAGTTCTGCCTTTCAATATATAATCAGTTGACACTCCGAAGATTTCGCTCAGTTGCAGAAGCTTTTCAGCTTCGGGCAGGCACATATTGTTCTCCCATTTGGATATAGTCTGTCTCGATACGTCAAGTTTATCTGCCAGGTTACCTTGGGACATATTGTTTCTGTTTCGCAGATCGTAAATTCTTTCGCCGATGCTTGTCATAATATCAGCTCCTTTCTGTTTAAAGTTTAGCATAATGGGGTAAAAATGTCTATCAATGTTGGTTTAAAATTTGGCAACTTCAGGTTGCAGGGGGTGAAAATTAGAAAAACGAGTAAAGTTTTGTCAAACTTTTTCAAAAGTTTGCGAGGTGCGGGGCGGAGCCCTGCCACAAGAAAAAATTAGGTAGACTCGAAAATACACTGAGATTTCCCGCGTACAAAAAAGCCGAGCTGAAATTAATCAACTCGGCTTATCTTTATTTATATTCCGCTCGCCGCGGAGGAGTTACTTTTGCTAGCGCACAAAAGTAACCAAAATGCGCGGATGCTTTATTACTCAGCGTCGGGAGCATAGAGATCCTTGAGCTTGAGAAGGTGTGCGTATCTGTCCTTAGCAACCTGCTCACTCTTTGTGAAGAGTGCTTCAGCTCTGTCGGGGAACTCACGCATAAGTCTTGTGTAACGAGCTTCATTCTTGATGAATGCCTGATACTCAGCGTTGGGTTCCTTGCAGTCAAGTGTGAAGGGGTTCTTGCCTTCTGCCTTGAGAGCGGGGTTGTAACGGAAGATGTTCCAGTAACCGCATTCAACAGCCTTCTTCATTTCAGCCTGACAGTTGATCATACCGCCCTTGATTGAGTGCATTTCACAGGGTGAGTAGCCGATGATGAGTGAGGGACCGGGATATGCTTCAGCTTCCTGGATAGCCTTAAGAGTCTGAGCCATGTTAGCACCCATAGCGATCTGTGCAACGTATACATAGCCGTAGCTCATAGCGATTTCAGCAAGACTCTTCTTGTTGATTTCCTTACCTGCAGCTGCAAACTGTGCAACCTGACCGATGTTTGAAGCCTTTGAAGCTTGACCGCCTGTGTTTGAGTAAACTTCGGTATCGAATACCATTACGTTTACATCCTGGCCTGATGCGAGTACGTGGTCAAGACCGCCGTAACCGATATCGTATGCCCAACCGTCACCACCAAAGATCCATAC